>DASVRD010000060.1:0-37175 GCA_036388775.1 Pyrinomonadaceae bacterium
CGACGCGGCAGCCGTCGGAGACATTTTTATTACCGTTACAGGCAATCGGGATGTGATCGACCGCAAACACTTCCCTTTGATGAAAGATGGGGCGATTGTCTGCAATAGCGGACACTTTGACTTAGAAATAAATCTATCGGCGCTCGCAGAAATGAGCGCCAGCGAGCCGCTCAACGTTCGCCCGTTTGTTCAGGAGTACAGACTTTCCGATTCCGGCAAGCGGATCATTGTTCTCGGCGAAGGCAGATTAATTAACCTCGCCGCCGCCGAAGGTCATCCGGCTAGCGTGATGGATATGAGCTTCGCCAATCAAGCGCTCTCGGCTGAATATCTGGTTGTTAACAAAGGCAAGCTCCCCCCCGGCGTCCATACACTTCCGGCGGAAGTAGATACTGAAATTGCCGGTCTTAAATTAATGGCAATGGGAATTTCGATTGATACGCTCACCCCGGAGCAGATCGAATATATGACCAGTTGGGAAACAGGTACTTAAACACAACAAGCAAAAAAAACGAAAACTAAAAAGGCGGCTTATTTTTCAGCCGCCTTTTTTTATTTAGCAATCACTAAAAATGAAAACGTTATCGGACGCGGAAATCTTCTATCAGTTCGGGGTTTTTGCCAGAAAATAACTGCCGATGCTTGTTAATATTAATATCGGTGCCCAGACAGCTATATAATCGGTCAAAAAACCCGAATATCCGAGTTGTTCAAAAAAAGCGGATAAAGCCATAAACCCCAGCCAGATTCCGAAAACATTAACCAGCGAAAGATTGGCTTTCCCGCCGTTCCCTCTTCTTCCGAAAGTCACCGCAAAAGGCGCGCTGAATAAAACAATGATGACCGGTAAAACAATCGACGTAAAATGCTTTTGCAAAGCAACTCTCAAGCGCCGCTTCTCGCTAATGGAATCAGCCGTTTTCAAGCGCTCTTTCAAATCGCTCAACGACGCATAAAAAAATTTTGAACCGCTCAGGCTCAGCTCGCCGACCCCTTCTTCCACGGCTTCAATTTGAACCTCATCTTTATTTTCCACCTCAACCAAATTATTTTCCCACTTAACTCGCTGTGTTTTGTTCAATTGAATATCGCCGTTCGCCCAGTTTCCCTGATCGGAACGCACCAAACGCTTTAAATGAAAACCACCGTCTCCGAAATCATAAATCTCGACTTCCCTGAGTTCTGCGGTCTGATTCGTTTGGTTATTTTTATCGGTCACGAACGAATATATTTTCTCGGGCGCGGCAAACCAAAATCTTCCCTCCTGCAAAACAGTTGCCGCTCCGCCTTTTAACTGTGCTCGCAACATGTCCTGCCGCTTATTCGTCTGCGGCAGAACATTTTCCTGTAGCGTCCAAGCCCCCCAACCGATTAATCCGCTTATAAAAAAAGCCGGAATCAACAAACGAAATACGTTTTGACCGGCGGCGCTCCAGGCAATAACTTCGCTTCTTTTGGCTCTGATTCCGTAAGCAAACAAAACCGCCAGAAGGAGCGCCGAAGGTGTGACCTGAAAAACGACAATCGGCGAGATATAAAGCAGATACTTGCCTAAAATCTGAAACCCCGAAGGAGCTGCGGCGGCAAAACGCCACAACTCAAAAGAAGTAAAAATCAAATAAAGAAATAACAGTCCCCCTGTTGCGAAAACGAAATATTTCAACAAATCAACAATCATATCCCGGTTCAACAAGCCCGAAAGGGCAAAGCGCAAACTCATATTTGGCTTGTTTTTGAAGCCGCCGGTATTTAGCCGCAAAAACAATCCCGGGAAAAACGGCAAGCCAATCGCCCTAAAACCGAGAAAGGCAAAACGACTTTTCCAAAAGCCTTTTGAAAGCAGCCGTAACGAAAACAAAAAAGCCAGAGCCGGGGCTGTCCAGCTTCCCAGAAAAACCGGAACGCTCCCTGTCCTGGACATCTGCTCGAAGAAAAGCGAGATCAGGTAATAACAAACCAGCACCAGCAACGCCAGAATTCCATTAAACCCGCGCCCTCCACGCGCGTATCGCAAACTTAAAGCGACCCCCAAAAAAGCAAAGACCAGCGGCGCGCCCGCCAAAGAAACGCGGCGATGCCATAAAACTTCGGCGTCGCGTTTTTCTTTACCGTTTTTTTGCCCCGCAAAAGCAGCCAGTTCATTTAGTCCCATTTCTTCCGGCGCGCGCTCCGCTTTCTGAAGCTTATCCAAAAGCTGCCGCCGTCCCATCTCCAGCGCTACACGCAGCGTGTTCACACGCTCCAGTGCAACCTGTTTGCCGCCGCCCAAAGTTGTGACGACCGCATCCTGCAAAACAAGCTCCGATTGCTCGCCCGCCGAATCAATCTTTCCGCTTTTGGCGGTGATTAAACGAACCTGCCCGTTTTTTTCGCGTGCGTGAATAAAGACGCGCTCCCAAACGCCCTTTTCGCGGTTTCCTTCGCGCGTGTAAATTACGTATTTGGGAATTTCATTGTTAAAAACGCCGGGTTCGAGCGGCGATTCGAGCTTTGCCAGAGCCGCCTTGACGCCCACCTGGCGAACGAGCTGCGCGGATTTCGGAACGCCCTCGAAGTTGATATAAAGAGTTAAAATCGTCAGAAAGAATCCGAGCAAAAGAGCGGGCGTGAGGATTTTAAAATTCGAGACACCGGCGGCGCGCATGGCGATCAATTCGCTCTCGCCCTGCATTTGCCCGAGTCCGATCATTACTCCCGTAAAAAGAGCCATCGGGCTGGTAAAAGCCAAAATGTTCGGCAGAAGAGCGACGAGCAGCTCCGAAATCAGGCTTGAAGGTATTTGAGCGCCGAATAAAACATCAGAGAAGCGGCTGGCTTGCTGGAGCAGCAAAATTGCGGTCAGCAAAAACCAGGCGAGGAAAAAATACGGAACAATTGTTCGCCAAACGTACCTTTCGATTACGGCTGTCCCGATTCCCAATTCTTTTCGCTCCAATATTCGATTTCGCGTAGTAAAACCTGTTTGATTAATTTACGCGTAATTGCCGACAGCGGCGACAAAAATTCACGCTCAAAAGCGAATTGAGCGATAAACTCCGGCGGTGATAATCTGCGTGCCGCGCGCAGCAGAACGGCTTTGTTAGGCGTTAAAACGATTCCGCGCCCTCCTGCGGCGCACAAATCGCATAAAAATCGGTTTTCCGAAGACCAAATAACCCCCTCGTTTGCCCCGATTCGGCGTCTGCATTCTCCGCAGACAGTGCTGGCGGGCAGATAGCCCGTAAGCCGCAGAATCCACAATTCAAAATACAAAACGCCCGCGGCGACTTTATTTTTATCGTCTGCGGCTTCGGCAACGGCTTTAAAACAAGCGCGAGCCATTCGATAAAGATTTTCGTTCGGTTCGTGCGGCGGCGAAAACTCCGCCAATAATTCTCCGAAATATGCCAGAGCGGCGACCAAATTAACGTTTTTGGCGAGATGAAAATAGGATTGTTTTAATTCGATGCTTCGTAAAATTCCGAGCTCGGCGTCTTCACGCCGATAAAAAGCGATTTCGCCGACGCTGAACGGCTCGATGCTGCCGCTAAATCGGCTTTTGATTTTACGAGCGCCTTTCACCACCAGCTTAATCATCCCATAATCCGGGGTTAAACAAGCAACAATCTTATCCGCTTCCGAAAGCGGATAGCTTCTTAAAAATAAACATTCCGTTTGATGAATCTTCACTGCGAAAAATAATAAAAGTCGGGAACAATATTCACCGATGAGGCACTGAATTCAGTTTTGAGCCGAGTTCTTAATTGTTTGGCAGAAAATAGAAAATCCAAGCCAAAATCAAGCCGATGCCGACAAATTCACAAAAAACTTTTGTCGCGTATAAGATTCTGGATTTAATGCCGCCGTTTGCCACCGCCCCAAAAACACCGGCAACAAAAAAAGCGAAGGCGATAAAAAGCAAAAATTGAGTCATTCTTTTCTCCCCAGCGCGATGTCTGCAACATCCAAAATCGAAAGATAATTTAACAATCCGGCGGCGGCGAGAAACCTGACGCCATATTCAAAAGTCGGAGTCTTAAGAGCGTCTTGAATCTGCAGCAAAGTCGCGCCTCCGCCTAAAAGAAACTGAAAAAGAAAAAACGCTCCGTTCCCCAAAGTCGAAAATAGATGAAAACGGTGCATCATAAGCCCCTGTTCGGCACCGGTCTGAAACAAAAACGCGCCTTTTAGCGCCAAGCCGACAATTAACATGGAAACGACCGCCCCGCAAATTAATAATCCACGTCCCCAACGCTTTAACAATAGATGCCCCAAACCCGGAACGATCCAGGCGGCGGCACAATAAACAAATAATCTTGAATTCATCTGCTCTCCCATTTTACTTTAACTGTCAGAACCGAGACACAAAAACAAAAACCTTAAAAGAAAAACACTTAATTCGCGTCATAAAGAAACTACATTAACCAGGTAAAACCTTTAATACAACAAAATAGGCTCCCGCCGTTCAACATACGCTCGAATATCATTCTGCCAGGAAGCGGTTAGTTGTTCAATCGACGTTTTATTTTCAATCGCCCGCCTGATTCCGTCCGTTCCGCTGATTACGTCAAAAGGATTTTTATCGTAAACATATTCGTATGGAGGATTTTTCCAATTAAACTCTTCTCCATAAAGCTCAACAATCGCTTTAACCATTTCCAGCCCCGCTCGTACCGGCTCAAACGCCTCTCTGTCTAAAACGTGAAGCTGAACTCCGCCGCAGGTCTTGCCGGCGTGTTTTTGAAACGTCGGCTGAAATTCGGCGGCTCTAAAATAAACACCCGGCAACTTTAAAGAATTCAGTTTTGCGGCAAATTGCTGCGAATTGATATAAGGCGCTCCGACAAACTCAAACGGTCGGGTCGTTCCGCGCCCTTCCGAAACCTGCGTCCCTTCAAAAAACACCGTAGCGGGGAAAACCACAGCGGTATTAACCGTCGGCATATTTGGAGACGGCAAAACCCATGGAGCATCGGTTTCATCAAGCCACAATTGCCGTTCCCAACCTCGCATCGGGACAATTTCAAGCTCACACTCGATGTTAAAGTATTCCTTAAAGAACAACGCTAACTCGCCTATTGTCAATCCATGCCGCACAGGAATCGGATACATTCCGACGAATGAAGCCCAATTCGGGTCGAGAACATTTCCTTCAATTGAGATGCCGTTAATCGGATTCGGGCGATCACAGACGATAACCTTTTTTCCAAGCCGCGCGGCAACTTTCATACAATTCGCCATTGTATAAACGAACGTATAAATCCGGCACCCGACATCCTGTAAATCGCACACTAAAATATCAATGTTCTCCAGCATCTCGACGGTCGGCTCGCGCGTCTCCGAATAAAGCGAGTAAACCGGCAAATCGGTCGCCGAATCCATCGAATGTCCGGTTTCAATCATATTATCCTGAACATCGCCTCTGATTCCGTGCTGCGGTCCGAACAAAGCGGTTAAATTTATTTCCGCCTTTTGGTATAAAAGGTCTGCGGCATGATGAAAACTATGATTGACCGATGCCTGATTGCAAAGAAGCCCGACTCTGGCATTTTTCAAGAGCAGTAACTCGTCTTCCAAAAGACGCTCGATTCCCAATTGTATTTTTTTTCCTGATTTCATTTTACTAAACGTTTCTTCCGCGTTCTTTACCTGCTGCTGCGACGAATTTATCGAAGATTGATTTGGACATTTCATCGAACTGGAAACAAATTTCCGGATGCCACTGAACTCCCAAATTAAATCTTCCGGGGCGGGAATCTTCGATTGCCTCAATGATGCCGTCCGTTGCCGTTGCCGAGACGAAAAGGTTCTCGCCGATTTGAGAAACGGCTTGGTGGTGATGGCTGTTGACTAAAACTCTATTTTTTCGCTTCGAATCAAAGAGCAAACTGTTTTCCGTGATGGTAATCCAATGCGAAAGCCTCTCGCGCGGATCGCCTTGCTGATGATTCAGAGAATTCGGTCTTTCTCTTTCAATATCCTGGACGATTCCGCCCCCGCGAAAAACGTTTAATAACTGCATTCCGTAACAAATCCCCAACACCGGAACGTTCATTTCTTCGGCGAGCTTTAATAAAATCAAATCATTTTCGTCCCTCAGCGGTGAAACTGCGCCCAAGCCGGGTTTCGGTTCTTCTCCATATCTGAGCGGGTCTATGTCCCCGCCGCCGGGCAATAAAATTCCGTCAAGCAAATTCAAAATATTTTTAAGATAATCTTTGCTAGGCAATAAACTTAAATGAACCGGGACGCCGCCGGCGCAATCAATCGCTTCGGCGTAATCGGAAGGCAGATGCAGATGCCGGTTGGAAATGCCGAAACGCATTGAAATACCAATCAACGGCTTTTTATTTGTGGTATTTTTGTGATTCATAAAGGAACCTGGCTGAACGAAGTTTTAAATTCAGCAATTGTGAATTACCATCAAATAAAGTTTAAGGCAATTTACCGAACCGCGCAAAGTCCAATGGAAATCAATCTATTATTAAAAGCAACCAAAAGCGTTAAGACATCGCTTAATCTTAACCGCTTAAAAACAAACGATTCTTTAAACAAAAAAACGCGATTTGGAAATTCCGGTTTCGCCTCCTTTTTGTGTCTCGTTTTAATTGCATTGACGCTTCCGATAAATTACGGGTGCGGGAAACGGCGCCCGCCGCTTCCGCCCGCCGCTACGCGCCCAATTAATCAAACGGGTTTTACTGTTTCTCAGCAGGGAACAAGAATCGCTCTTTCGATTCCGCTCAAATATAGTAACGCCGGTTCGAGACCGCGGCAGATAGACATTTTCAGACTAGCCGAGTCAACCAACTCGCCGTTGTTTTTGACCGAAGATGAATTTGCCTCGCGCAGCACACAGGTCGGGTCAATTCAATTATCCGACGTTCCGACGGAAACCGAAGCAGTCTTTTTTGACGTTATCACGCCCACTGCTCAGACGAGGCGCTTGCGCTATGCGGTGCGTTTCGTTAATCAAGAAAATCAAAAATCGCCGTTTTCAAATTTTATATTTTTCGAGCCTGTCTCAAACGCCGCCAAACCCCCGCTGCTCGTCGAACCAATCGTTTCACAAACATCAATCAATTTACGCTGGCAGGTGCCGCTGGAAAATGTTGACAACACAAAACCAGCCAATGTCCTGGGTTATAATCTTTACCGTAAATCGAATAAAACCGAAAAACCGTCGCAGCTTAACGCTTCCCTGCTCTCCACATCTGATTTTGAAGATAAAAATTTTAAATTCGGTGAGGAATACCAATATTTTGTCCGGGCTGTTTCCGCCGGTGTCAATGGAATTCAAGTCGAGAGCGGCGATTCAAACACAGCAAGAATCGCCCCAAAAGACGTTTTTCCGCCGCGCGCGCCCGAAGGTTTGACGATTGCCGCGGCACCGGGAAATTTATCAGTATTTTTTGCGGCGAGCGTGGAACCGGATGTTGTCGGTTACAATATTTTTAGAACGACTGCGCCGGAGACGCCGCCTGAGGGTTGGCAAAAATTAAACGACGCTTCCGTTTCAGCGACCAGCTATCAGGATACAAAGGTCGAGTCGGGGCAAAGATATTATTATTACGTTGTGGCGGTTGATTCAGCCGGAAACCAGAGCCAGCCTTCTGAAATTGTTTCCGAATTGGTACCTTAAACTTATGAAAATATGTCGTTTTATTTCCAAAGATTCAAAAAATCCGCAATTCGGCGTTCTGTCCGATGAACTGATTGAGCCGATTTTTGCGGGCGACGTTTTCGCCGGTAATTTTCAGGTTGGTGAGCCGATTGGTTTGTCAGATGCACGTCTTTTGCCGCCGGTCGCGCCTTCAAAAATTGTTTGCGTCGGGCGGAACTACGCCGAACACGCTCGTGAGCTAGGCAACGAAGTCCCGAAAGAACCGCTTTTATTTCTCAAAGCGCCGTCTTCGCTCATTGTCGGCGGAGAGCCGATTATTATTCCGCCTCAATCCCAACAGGTTGAACATGAAGGCGAACTCACAGTCGTTATCGGACGCATTGCCAAAAATCTCGGCGGAAATGAAAATCCGTTTGATTACATTTTCGGTTACGCTTGTTTGAATGATGTAACCGCCAGAGATTTACAGCGAAAAGATGTTCAATTCACCCGCGCCAAATCTTTCGACACATTTTGTCCGGTCGGTACTTTTGTGGAAACCGATTTAAATCCCTCGAATATCAATCTACAGGTGCGCGTCAACGGCTCGCTCAGACAAAGCGGCAACACAGATCAAATGGTGTTTCCCGTCCCCGAATTGATACGTTATATCTCGCATCAGATGACGCTTTTACCCGGAGATTTGATTGCAACGGGTACGCCTTCCGGTGTCGGTCAGTTAAAAGACGGCGAGACGGTCGAAGTTGAGATTGAAGGAATTGGTGTTTTAAGCAATCCTGTTAGAAAATCAGAAGAATAACGGAGGAAGATTTATGAAATTTTTTATAGACACGGCTAATTTAAACGAAATTCGGGAATGTGCCGAAATGGGGCTGATTGACGGCGTGACGACAAATCCCAGCCTTATTGCTAAAGAAGCGGGCGTTGATTTCAAAGAACATATTGCGGCGATTTGCCAAATCACGCCCGGCGACGTTTCCGCCGAAGTAACCAGCCTGGACGCCGAAGGAATGATTCGTGAGGGACGCGAATACGCGAAAATAGCGCCGAATGTGGTCGTCAAATGCCCGCTCACGCTCGATGGTTTGAAAGCCACCCGCACGCTCGATTCCGAAGGCATCAAAGTCAACGTCACGCTTTGTTTTTCAGCATCACAAGCGATTCTGGCGGCGAAAGCCGGGGCGACTTATATTTCGCCCTTTATCGGCAGACTCGATGACATTTCGCACAACGGTTTGCAGCTCATCGCGGAAATCGTCGAGATTTACAACAATTACAGTTGGAAAACACAGGTTCTCGCGGCGAGCATCCGCAGCCCGATGCATCTGGTTGAATCCGCGCGGATGGGCGCTCACGTTTCGACGATTCCGTATAAAGTGATTCTGCAACTGGTCAAACATCCTTTGACAGATGCCGGCGTCGAACAATTTTTGTCCGATTGGAAGAAAAGCGGACGCGGTTAAAGTTATAGCCATTACGGCTAAAATATTAATAAAGGCACAGAGAGAGTGAGATATAAAGAATAAGCTCTGTGCCTTTATCATTATGTAATCAATGCCCGCAGCAAAAGCGATTGAAGCGGAAAACCTGACCAAGCTTTTCGGCGAGCGCCGCGCCGTTGACGGCATTTCGTTTTCGGTTTCGGCTGGAGAAACGTTTGCACTTCTCGGTCCCAATGGGGCGGGAAAATCAACCACGATGCGGATGATCGCCTGTCGTTCGCCGCTTTCGAGCGGCGAATTACGAATCGAAGGCTTTGACGCTAAAATCGAAGACCGCCGGATTCGCCGTCTAATTGGCGTTGTTCCGCAGGAAAACAATCTCGACCCGGATTTAAACGTTCGGGAAAACCTGCGGGTTTACGCCGGTTATTATCGTTTGGAAAGCGTCGTAACCGAAAATCGGATTGACGAATTGCTCGATTTTATCCGACTCAGAAATCGTTCCGGTTCAAGGATTGACGAATTATCCGGCGGAATGAAACGTCGTCTGATGATCGCGCGCGCCCTGCTGCACCGCCCGCGGATTTTGCTGCTCGATGAGCCGACGACCGGGCTTGACCCTAATGTACGGCAGGAGATTTGGGAAAAGCTCGAAGAATTGCGGCGCGAGGAAAATCTGACGATCTTGCTTTCGACTCATTATATGGACGAAGCGGAAAAGCTCTGTCAGCGCCTTCTGGTTTTATCGCAGGGCAGCATTGTCGCGGAAGGAGTTCCCCAGGAGTTAATCGAAAAAGAAGCGTCGAAATACGCGCTCGAAGTGCGCGAAGCCGCCGCTTTTCCTTTGCTCTCAACCGAAAACGGCATCCGCGCTGTTGCGCGCGGCTCGACTCATTTATATTTTGCCGAAACTGCTGAAAAGCTGCTGCCTTTAATGTCTTTTTACAATGCGCGGCAAATGATCGTTCGACCTTCAAATCTGGAAGACGTTTTTTTGCAGTTGACCGAAAACGAGGAAAATTAGAAATGCTGAAAACTGTTTGCGGTCTAATAAGTCAAAAATAAAGGGTTTCCTCTATTTTATAGTTAATGAAAAATCGAAAAATCAGAGTCGAAGCACTTAAATACGATAATTCGATTCATCGCAGTTGGGATTGCTCTCTAATTGGCGAGAACGACCATTTGTGGGAGTTTGTCGGAATTTTCCCGAATGAAATAAAGCATCCGCTTCTTGGCGTTATCAGACCCAATACAGTTTCTTACGAGTTTTATTGGAAAAATCGCTGGTACAATGTTTTTCGGTTTCATCAGCCGGAGGGTGAGCTGCGAAATTTTTATTGCAACGTCAATCTGCCGCCCGTTCTGCGCGGAAACGTTTTGACCTACGTTGATTTGGATATAGACGTTTTGGTCGCGCCGGATTTCGGTTATCAAATTTTAGATTTGGATGAGTTCGAGGAAAACGCAGCGAAACATCAATATTCAGAGGAAACTATTGAAAAAGCGCAGGCGAGCTTGCGCGAATTAATTCGATTGATTGAAAAAAGGCTATTCCCTTTTGACTTTAAATCTTGAGATTGGCGCTTTTACAAATTGACTGGCTCGACGTTTACGCGGTCTGGCGGCGAAATCTGCTGGTTTATCGCCGTTTGTGGAAAACCGAACTAGTTGCTCCGATTATCGAGCCGATTTTTACGTTTTTCGCATTCGGGTTCGGCGTGGGGTCACTGGTCGCCTCCACCGTCGAAGGCTTGAGTTATCTTTCGTTCGTCGGCGCGGGCGTTTTGGCTTTTACCGTGCTCATGCGCTCGCTTTTTGAATTGACTTACGGCGCATATTTTCGGATGGTTTATCAATCAACTTACGATGCGATTTTGGCTACGCCGGTTTCGGTCGAATCGCTCGCTTTCGGCGAAATTCTATGGGGCGTGACCAAAGCGGCGATTGACTGCGTTTTTATTTTAATAATCATCTGGGCTTTCGGCGCGGCGTCTTCCCTGCTCGCGCCGCTCGCATTTGTTCCGTTGCTGCTCGGCTCGCTTTTCCTGGGCGCTTTGGCGCTCGGTACAACCGCCAAAATATTTGAGATTGACCATTTCAACATTTTTTTCGCCGCCTTTTTTTCGATGATTTTTGTGACCGGCGCCTGGTTTCCGATTGAAACGCTGCCCGTTTGGCTGCAAGCGTTCGCCTACGTTTTGCCGATTACGAGCGCGATTGATTTGGCGCGGGCTTGTTTGAACAACGCTTTCGCTCTGCGCCACATTTTTGAGTTTGTTTACGTGCTCACGGTCGCTTTTATTTTTACCGAATGGGCTTTGCGCTCTATGCGCCGCAGGTTGGTCGTTTAAAACTGCCACTTTTTTCTTTTTCGTTATAAAATCGCAGGAATATTATTTTTGAAAATTATGACGCCGCAGCAAAAATCAACGACAAAACTGGAACTGTTACGACAAAAATCCCGCGAAGCCGAGCTTGGAGGTGGAGAAAAAAGGCTCGAAAAACAACGTGCATCGGGAAAATTGACCGCTCGCGAGCGGATCGAATTCTTTCTCGATGAAGGTACTTTCGAAGAATTCGACAAATTCGTCGTTCATCGCTCGCACGATTTCGGACTCGAAAAACAAAAATTTTTGGGCGACGGCGTAATCACCGGACACGGATTGGTTGACGGGCGTCCCGTGTTCGTTTTCGCGCAGGATTTTACGATATTCGGCGGCTCTTTGTCGGAAACTTTCGCAGAAAAAATCTGCAAGATAATGGATATGGCGATGAAAACCGGCGCTCCTGTAATCGGCTTAAACGATTCCGGCGGCGCTCGGATTCAGGAAGGCGTCGTCTCTCTGGGGGGTTATGCGGATATTTTTCTGCGAAACACTCTGGCTTCCGGAGTGATTCCGCAGATTTCCTGCATTATGGGACCGTGCGCGGGCGGCGCGGTTTATTCTCCGGCAATCACAGACTTCAACATTATGGTCAAAGACACTTCGTATATGTTTATTACGGGACCGGACGTAATAAAAACCGTAACGCACGAAGATGTCACCAAAGACGAGCTGGGCGGAGCGATGACGCACAATCAAAAATCGGGCGTCGCGCATTTCGCCGCCGATAACGACGAGCATTGCCTGCGTTTGACGCGCGAACTGTTGTCTTTTATTCCCTCAAACAATATGGATGACCCGCCGTTTGTCCCGACCGCCGACCCCGCAAATCGAACCGACGCGAAATTAAATGAACTAGTTCCCGAGCTATCGAATCAGCCCTACGACATTCGCGACATTATCAATACGGTTGTTGACGAAAATTACTTTTTTGAAGTTCAACCGCATTATGCACCCAATATCGTCATCGGTTTTGCGCGCTTGGGCGGTTTTTCCGTGGGCATCGTTGCAAATCAACCGGCGTTTTTAGCCGGCGTCCTGGACATTGACGCATCGGTCAAAGCCGCGCGTTTCGTGCGCTTCTGCGATTGTTTCAACATTCCTCTAATCACTTTTGAAGATGTTCCCGGCTTTCTTCCCGGCGTCAATCAAGAGCATCTTGGCATTATCCGCCACGGCGCGAAGCTGCTTTACGCTTTCGCAGAAGCGACAGTGCCGAAAATTACTGTCATCACACGCAAAGCATACGGCGGAGCATATTGCGTGATGGCGTCGAAACATATCCGAACGGACATCAATTTCGCTTATCCGACGGCGGAGATCGCCGTAATGGGCGCGGAAGGTGCGGTTGGAGTTTTGCTCAGAAAAGAAATCGCTGAAAACGGCGAGGATTTCAGAAAACAGAAAATCGCCGAGTTTGAAGAAAAATTCGCCAATCCGTACATCGCCGCCGAGCGCGGTTTTGTAGACGAAGTTATCGAACCGGCTTTAACGAGACCGAAATTAATTCGCGCTCTCACTCTTCTGCAAAATAAAAAAGACGGCAATCCGCCGAAAAAACACGGCAATATTCCGCTTTGATTCTTTCACAAAAAACTTTAAGAGTCGGGTTTCCGACTCTTAAAGTAAGACTGCTAAAGTATTTCATCAGGAACCGCATTAAATCTTAATGCGAAAGGTAAAATTAATTTAAAAACGGCGGGTTTGAATCTTCATCGTCGGTTGGTTCTGTTGTTTCCGGCTGCTTTTGCCCGGCATCTTTTGATTTAATCGTTTTCGAATCTGTAACGTAGAGGTCTGCTTCGACGCGAGCGCGTAATTTTTCCACCAGCGAATCGGCGTTGGCAATCGCTGTTTCAAGTCTGGCGCGGGTGATTTGCACTTGATTGATTTGCTCGCGCAAACGCGTTTTTTCTGCTTCAAGCATTTTGCGGCGCGTTTCGCGCACTTCTTCGGGGCGCGTCGAACCGATAACGGCTGTATCGAGTTGAATCGCTTCCGGTCTCGCTTGATATTCAAGCTGTTGCACTTTGGCGTTTAAGTCCGATTCGCGCGCGAGCGTCTCTTCCAATTTTCGCCGGAAATTATCCGCGCGCTCTTCTGCGAGGCTGAGCTTTTCCAAATCTTCGACGCCGCTTTTTTCGCGCAGCGCTTTTACCTGCTGACGCAATGTATTTACCTCACGCTGCAAGGCAGCGCTGCTCCGCGAAGCGTTTGATTGATCCCCGTTTGGCGCAACGGTTTGCTTTCCGTTTCCAGCTTCGCGTCTTCTGGGAGAAGGATTGACGACCATTTTCCCGCCGTTTTCCTGATTTTCGATTTCTTCAGCCGTGCTGACGATTTCCGGCTCAATAATCTGCGCCGAATTATTCAACTGCGGTCTAATCATCGTATTATTTGCGCGGCGGTTTGTTTTTTTCCGCCGCTGAGTTTGCGCTTCGGCGGCTAAAACAAAGGCTCCAAGCAAAACTATTAACGTTAAAATCCCCGAAAAAATCTTCATCGTTTTTTCCCCTCTTCGTCCGGCTTATCCGGGATTATATCGCCGGTAAAAAGCTCGACGACGTTTTTCGCCGTTCCGACGATTGGCGTCGCGTCCAAAGCCGAATGAGCGATGCCTCTGATCCACCCTTTTTTCTTGATGCTATAGCCCGTCAAACCGATGGCTAAAGCCGTTCCAACAAAAGGCAAAGGCTTAATCAAACGCTTGGCGACCTGCCAGCCGCCCGCTCTCGCAACTTTTCTGGTTAAACTCTTTTTTTTCTCGTCTTCCATCCGAAACCTGCCTCCAAACATCTTTTCAGATGCAAATTTTATAACGAACACTTGCCGCACGCGCTATGCTATCTTTTTTATTTGATGTTGGAAACAATCAAATTTATTTTCATTTCTATAATTTTACCGATTAAACTTTCCGGCGAAACCGGCTTGACTGCAACTTTTTGACTTACACGCAGCCGCGAAACTGTTTGTTGCAGGATTTTAAATTTCTTCGTTGATTTTGCTTTATGTCCTTTTTAAAACTTGAAAATTTATCAAAGCGCTCCGGCGATATATGGATAATGCGTGATGTTTCGCTCGAAATCGAACAAGGCGAGATTTTCGGGCTTCTCGGCGCATCCGGTTCGGGAAAATCCGCCTTGTTGCGTTTAATTGCCGGGCTGGACGCGCCGAATTCAGGGACAATTTCAATCCGCGACGCCGAGATAACTCGTCTCGCGGCGGAAAAACGCGGTTTCGGCGCAATTTTTCAAAGCGGCAATTTATCGCCGCGCTCAACTGTCGGAGAAAATATTGCTCACAATCTAAAAGCCCGCAAAATTTCAAAAGATGAAATCAAACAAAAAACTGCCGATGTTTTAAATTTATTTGTACTCTCCGGTTTTGAATCGCGCCGTGTAGATGAATTGTCCGGCGGACAAAAGCAGATTGTCGCGCTGGCGCTGGTAATTGCCTCCGCGCCGCAGCTTTTGCTGCTCGATGCTCCGCTCATGAATCTCGATCCGGGTTTGCGCGAAAAAACTCTCGAAGTTCTCAAAGATTGGATCAAACAATCAAATACGACTGTCATTTACGCAACTCAAAGCCAGGAGGAGGCATTTGCTTTTTGCGACCGCGCTGCCGTCCTCGAAAATGGAGAAATTCTGCAAACCGGCACGCCAATTGAAATTTACGCTCAACCCGAAACGGCGGCTGTCGCCGCATTCGTCGGGAGAAACAATTTGATTCGAGCGGCGCGGCTGAATTCAAACAAAGAGGCTTTATCCGAATTTCAAACCCTCGAAGGCGATCATCGGCTGTTTGTTGATAACGTCGAAAAACGAAGGCTCGGCGCAATCAACCAAATCGTCACTTTAATGATTCGCCCGGAAAATTTGATTCTCACATTCGGAGCAGCATTTCCCGAAGATAATTTATTAAAAGCCGAAATTATAGAAATCAATCATTTCGGCGCGACAACTCGAATCCGGCTCGATGCTGACGGTTTAAAGCTCGAAGCCCTTGTTATTCGATTGATCGGCTTAAGCGTCGGCGATGTTTGTCTGGTCGGGATGCCGCCGAATCGAATTAAAGTTTTAAAGGATTAATTATCTTAAAGCCGAAGGGTCGGGATTAGTTTTCGGCGTGAAAAATTGTTCGCGCTGTCACTAAGATTGATTCTTCATTTAAAACTTCGTGCGCGGCGTCTTTGATTTCAACGAGATAAACGGCGATTTCATTTTGGTATTCCGCCAAATTCAATGGCAGATCGGCGTAAACCAAATTCATTTTCTCAATTTCTTTTTCACCCGAACCGGACAAAAATCTGCCCTCGAATCCGCGCAGCACGGTCGCGCCGCCGAATGCTTCGGTAAATTCGTCCGCGAAAGCGTCGAGCAGATTCTGGTAATTGGCTTCGGCGCGGTCTGGAACGTAAATCTCAATTCTGACTTTTTCGGATAGCGGCAACGAATTTCTCCTTTCGCAGGCTGAACTCGCGCATTTTTCGCAGAGCCTTTTCTATTTCTTCGGCTTTTTTCTTTTTTTCTTTTTCGCTCATTGCGGATTATTTTTGCATTTTTTGGCTAAAATCGTAAATAAAAATGCAAAACGAAATTCTGATTGTCACCGAAGAAAATTATCAAGATTTTATCCGAACTTTATGCGATCGCGACCGGGATTTGCGAAACGTGGTCGAAAATTTCGGCGAGCCGCCGATTTGGATTCGACCTGCGGGTTTTCCGACGCTCGTCCACATCGTACTCGAACAACAAGTCTCGCTCGCTTCGGCGCGCGCGGCTTACGAAAAATTAAAACGAGCAATCGGCGAAGGTTTTACGCCCGAATCGTTTTTACTGCTTTCCGATGATGAATTAAAATCGTGCGGTTTCAGCCGCCAGAAAATTATCTACACCCGAAATCTCGCGACGGCAATCGTCGCCGGAGATTTGGATTTAACGGCTTTGGAGAATTTATCCGACGATGCCGTAAAAAAAGAATTAATTAAGCTCAAAGGCATCGGGCGCTGGACTGCCGACGTTTATTTGTTGATGTGCCTGTGCCGTGCCGATGCTTTTCCGGTCGGAGATTTGGGTTTAATCGTCGGCGCGCAGGAAGTAAAAAATCTCGAACAACGTCCGACCCCGGATGAGCTTGAGTTAATCGGCGAAATTTGGAAACCGCTGCGTGCCGTCGCCGCCAGAATAATCTGGCATCATTATCTCAGTCGAAGAAATTAAGTTCGGTATTTCTAATGCAAATTTCAATTTGTCGAAATACGAAAAACAGAAAATTAACAAGGATGAAAATGATAAAAGGGATTGATAATAACAAGAAATATCCCTTTTATCCCTTTCATCCCTGTTAACTCTTTGTATCTCACGTTTATGAAATGTGAGCTATTTCTTTATTTTTGATTTAAGCTGCGATTTCGTTCGATTGATTGAAGGCATTATTCGTTGGAAAATATTTATAATTTGATAAGGCAACCGCGGAAAATTATTTAAAGGCGCGTTTGCGTAAAGCGAAGCGACCAAAGGGTTGGGCGGAAATCTTTTTTTTAACTGCCGCCAAACTTCTCGCCGGTCGTCCATCACCTGTTCGAGCGGCATAAATTTAACCGGATCGTTCCATTCTTTTTCCAGCGTTCGCAGCATCCATTTCGGAATCAACCGGGGATTTTTCACTTCTTCGGCTATCGGCGTGTCTTCAACATTCAGATCGGTGTAACGATGAGCGACGGCAATTGCCGCGATAATCCATTTGCGCCGCTTTTCGCCGTTTGTTACTAAAAATCTGTCCCAATCGAAATCCGCCGGGCGGTTTTTCAAACCATAATGAATGTCCCACAATCGCTGCTTGAAAATACCGCCGTCGCGCAGCCAATGGACTGCTATTAAGCGCAGATGGTCTTCGTGGCGCAAAACCCGGACTTTGATGTCGTTTAATTCGACGAGCCGGGAGTTTTCAAACAGATTTTCAAATGAAAGATTGTCGAATTGCCCCAAACCGTAATGAAGGTCAATCGGCAATTTGCCGCTCAAATGACGGTTTTTTAATTCAAGGGCTTTTGGAAAAACATCGGGATTAACCGCCAAATCCGCGTCGGCGGAAAAACGCTCGTGCGGATTCGGATAAAACCGGGCAATTGCCCAGCCTTTGATCAGAATCGGCTCGATTTCGTGTTCACGAAAAAAAACGAAGGCGCGGCGGATTCTCTCCGCCTGCACCTTCGTCATCAATTGAAATAAATTTTCCTGCTGCGAACCGTTACTCATAAAAACAGCGCATTCGTTTACAACATACGCTGTTTAGAATTTAATTCAAATTAGGCTTGCTGGCAGACTCCCTGATTTGAACCCGGTTGGATATTGTTGCAAGCGCAAGCTCCGGTACAACCTGTAAACGATCCGGGACAAGTTACAGCAAAAGCGCCGTTATTAGTGGTTGAACAAGTACAGGCAGCGCCCGAGTTCGAACAAACGCTGGCTGCTTGTGCGGCAGTCGGCGCGGTCAATGAAGCGACAACCGGCAGAGCAACCAACGAAGCCAGCGCAACGCGGCGCATAGCTTCGCGGCGCGTTAAACCATTGGCGGGCGCGGTTAATTTTTGCTCGAGCAATTCATCTTTGCCGAGCTGATCAATTGCCAGCCAGACAAAATCATCGCTGACCGGTGTTTTAAATTCATTTTTTAGAATTGCGGCAATATCAGAAATTGAATTGCTGCCGTCACAATTTTTCCACACAGCGGCGGCAGATTTATTTAAACAGTGAGCCTTATTTGTGTTTAAATCATAAACCAACACTTCGTCGGGCATTTCCTGAACGACCAGTCCTTCGTGTCGAGCAACCGGTTTTTGTAAATTTTGCATTCTTTTCCTCCTCAAACAATCAAAAGCAGTATAGTTTTTAGTTTATTTATCGAACTTTTTCAAGCGAAAATCGCGTTTTTCGTCAAAACTTTTTTAATTTCTTTGGAAACCGCTTCGGCGTCTCCTCTTTTACCTTTCAAAATTAAAGCATTTTCTACGGCGCGAGGCAAGATTTTTAATGCCAGCCGTGGATTTGCCCGCGCCGAAACCGTGTTTGCCAGCAGCTCTAAAACTCCTTCTCCCTTGCTCAATCGCTCCGGCTGCCAGCGAGCGTCCTTTTCATATTCGGTCACAACGATTGCTTTCGCTTTAATCGGCTTTGTTCCCTGTCGCCCGCCAAACGTTTCAACCGATTGATCAATCTGTTTTCCAAACGCCCAAGGCTCTCTCACTGAAAGCGGTTTTGGAAACGGATGCAAAAAGCCGAATTCGTCAAAAATCGCATACTCGTCCGAGTAATAAACAGCCCCGTTTTGAACTAAAGCCGCGGTCAACGTCGTTTTCCCTGCGCGGCTTCTTCCCGGAACGATTACAGCCGAATCTTCAAATGCGACCGCTCCGGCGTGAACGAAAACCAGATGCGGCGAAAATTCCGCGACTGTCAATCGCAAAGCGATTTCGATCAAATGCAGCGATTGTGAGTAATCGCCGTCGCAAGCCTGCTGCTCCGAATTGCGGTAAAATCCGCTGATTCGCTCTCTTTCATCGTCCCATATTACCGCAAATAAAAAATCAATCGGTTTTTCTCTTGAGAGGATGCAGCTTGCGGGCGGCAGCAAATTTTCAATTTCGGTTAATAAATCGAACCGATTTGTGCGAATTTCGATTGAAACTCCGTATGAGCTGAATGCAAAACCAAACGGTAAATCTTGACTCACGATAAATTGCATTACCGTCTGTTTATTTTATCCCGACAACGCTTCAAACCGTAAAAATAACATAAATTTCGGTCTGTTGCCGAAAAACTAACATTTTTATCACGCCGCGTCAATCGTCTTTTTCATTAAACAACTTTTCACGGCTCAAACGCGAGTCTTAGTTTCAGCTTTTTCTCCGGCGATTTTCGGCGACCGTTTTGATTAAATTTTCGTATTCCGCGATTACTTTATTTTTGCTCAGATATTTTAATAAAAAATCTCTGCCGTTCGTTCCGAGCTTGCTTAGCTCTTCTTTCGACATTCGACACATCTCGTCAATCGCTTCCGCCAATTTTTCCGAATCGTCCGGCTCGACCGTCAAACCTGCGCCCGCTTCTCTGATTAAATCTTCCGACGCACCGCCCGCCGACATTAAAATCGGTTTTCCGCTCGCCAGATAAGCGACCGTTTTTGACGGAATCACGAATTTGGTAAACTCGCTTTTCTTTAAATTTATTAAAAGCGCGTCCGCCGCCGCCATAAATGCCGGCATTCGCTCAATCGGCTGACGGTCAACGAATTGCAGTTTGTCGCCGACTTTTAATTCTTCGGCGATTCTTTCAAGCCGCGGCTTATCGGTTCCGTCGCCGACGAAAACGATTCTTGCTTTTCCGTTCGGAATACGTCTGGCGGCTTCGACGACCGAATCCAATCCCTGGACGATTCCCAAATTTCCGGCGAATAAAACTATAAACTCATCCTGCCAGTTCATTTCCTGCCTGAGGCGTTCGCGCTCGGCGTTCCCGGCTTCGGCAAACATCTGTTCGTCAATCCAATGCGGCAAAATCGCAATCCGCTCTTCTTTGACTCCGCGCTCAACGAAATAATCGCGTCCTGCCTCGGTTTGAACAATCAAATGATCGGCTTGGCTGCAAACCCATTTTTCCAGTCTGCGAATTATTTTAATCGTCAGGCTGCCTTCCTTGACCATCCCCGACAAAACGGTGAAATGCCCCCAAATATCCTGCACGTCGTAAATAAACGGCACGCGCTTTATTTTTGAGATAGCCCACGCCGCTAGCCCAATCGTCAGCGGCGGATGCCAGACGTACATCACGTCAACTTTCGGCGTGAAAAAAGCGCCGAGCGGCGCGCTGACCATAAAAGACAGGTAATTCACCATTCTCAAAAACGGCTTGGTGCTGTGATAAGGCATTTCAAAAAGCCGGAGAACCGGAATTTTTCCGATTTTTTCGCGCATCATCAAACCGAGCTTGTAACCTTTGGCAATCGTTCCTGTCGGGTAATGCGGATAACCTGTCAAAACGCAGACTTCGTGACCGTCATCGGCTAATTTCTCAGCCAATTCGTGAGGTTTCGGAATCGGCTCAGGATAATAATATTGCGAGAAAATCAGGACGCGCATTTTTGAATTGTTGAAACAGACTCATAGTTATACTACAAAGCCGGATTTGTTACCAATTAAATCGGTTTACGAAAAATGTTTCCGCACGCTGTTATAGCCCAAAATAATTTTAAGAACCGTTTGCGAAACCGATTCCGCCGTATATTCGCGCGGCGCAATCCAGTCGGCGGGCTGCGAAACGGCGATTTCGACGGCTTTTAAAATTTGCTCCGAGTCGGCTCCGCTTAAAATATTGCTGCCCGCTTCGATTGTTTCCGGTCGTTCGGTCACATCGCGCACAGTCACATTCGGAACGCCGAAAATCGAGCATTCTTCCTGCACAGTCCCGCTATCGGTTAAAACCGCGAGAGCGTTTTTTTCCAATTTGACGAAATCGAAAAATCCGAGCGGATTTAAGAGCTTGATTTTATCCGTGTTCGGTTTTATCCCGAATTGTTCCAGCTTGCTCGCCGTCCGCGGATGCAGACTGACCAGCATCGGCTTATTGAATTTTTCCGCGACTAGCTGAAAACCCCGCAGAATTTTCTCTAAACGGTCGGGTAAATCAACGTTTTCCGAACGATGCAAAGTAACGAGAAAATATTCGTATTTGCCGACGCCCAGATTTTCCATCGCCTCAGAAGATTCTATTTGTTCGTTAAAATTCAGGAGAACTTCGTTAATCGGGTTTCCCGTAATAAAAATGCGGTCGCGCTCGATTCCCTCGCGGACGAGATTTTCCTTGCTGCGCTCAGTATAAGGCAGCAAAAACCGGCTCGAATGGTCAATTATCCGCCGGTTTACTTCTTCCGGCACGCGGTCGTCGTAGCAGCGATTTCCGGCTTCCATATGAAAAACCGGAATTCCGCGCCGCGCCGCGACAATAGCGGTCAGCGCGCTGTTCGTATCGCCCAGAATCAAAATTTTTTCGGGTTTTTCCTTTTCCAAAATCTCGTCTGTTTTCGACAGAATCAGTCCGACTTGTTCCCCAAAACTCGCCGAACGCACGCCGAGATGATAATCGGGCGTGCGAACCTGCAAATCGCGCAAAAAAACGTCGCTCAGACTTTCATCGTAATTCTGCCCGGTGTGAACCGTGATGTGCTGCGAGTGTTGGTCGAGCAAACTCATCACCAAACTTAGTCGAATAATTTCGGGTCTCGTTCCGAAAATCGTCAATACTTTCATAAAATGATTTTATTTCTTCCGACTATAATAAAAAGCCGAAACACATTTATAATTAAAACTTCAACCTGTTTTCTTCCAGTAAAGCTCGAACCGTCGAAGCGCCGACAGTTCAAGCTATTTTTTAACTTTCGAGATTTCAACCGCACGCCTTAAAACCTGCCGATTTGCCGTTTCAATTTCGGGCGACGCCAGCCAATTTACCGCAAAACTGCGTGCCGAACCCGCCATTTCGTAAAATTCCGATTCCGACATTTCCACGCATCTTTGCACAACATTTCGCCAAATCGAAACATCGTCAAAGGTTAAATCCCAGCCGATGTTTTCTTTTTCCAGATTCCGCCAGGGCGTCTGGTCGCTCAAAACAACGAGCGTTCCGGCGGCTAAAGATTCGATCACGACATGACCGAAATTTTCGCCGAGAGTCGGAAAAAGAAAAAAATGGTACTTTCCGAACGTTTCCGCAACTTGTTCGTAAGAAACCGCTCCTTGAAAATTCACTTTAACTGTTTCCGGCAGCCTTTCAATCAGCTTTTCGCATTCCGCCCAATATTTTTCATCTTCGATTGAACCGTAAATGTCGAACGCCGCTTGCCCGGAAACGTTTTTCAAAAGCTCTAAAGCAAATTTCAAATTTTTCTTCTGACTGATCCGAGACAAAAAAACAAATCGCGCTTCGCCGCTTTTTTTCGGCGGTTTAGATTCAATTTTAAAATTTTCGAGAATTGTTCGCGGCTGCATATTGGCGGCGATTAAAATTTCGCCTCGCTCGCCGATTTCTCTCACGATGTCTTCTTTTTCCTCACTGCTAACGGCTTTCCAGATTAAATCGTCATACAATCCGAACGGCAGCGCCAGAGCCAGAAACGATTTTTTTTTACGCGCTTTTAAAGCGATTGCCCCTTTTGAAAATTCACCTTCCGGCGCCAGCACGATTGGCAATCCGCCGATTTTGCCGAGCCGCCGCAAAAATAGAAATTTAACCGTCAGAGCCGAAAAAAAGCTGTTCAGATAAACCGCATCCGGCGCGGCTTCGGCGACGATTTTGCGGATATTTTTTAAATTAAGCCGGTCGGGCGCGGCGTAAAAAACCGTCGCTTTGCCGACCGGCTGCCATTGATTTAACCGAACATCGGCAAAACTGCTCTGGTCTCCGTCGCTGTCGCGGTTTCCGGTCAGAATCCAAAAATCGAACTCGTCAGACATTCGCTCGACCATATTTGCAATTGTTCTCAAAGCGCCGCTTTTAAAACCTGGCAAATAAAAATCGGACAAAATCAGAATTTTCGCCTTCTTTTCCTTCACAAACTTAACAAACGCTCGTAATTTTCGAGATAAATTTTTCCGGTCGCAAAGTGCGAAAAATTTTCCGCCGCGCGTTTACGCCCCGCCGCCCCGAATCTTTCCCGCAAATTCTTGTCTTTCAAAAGCAGCGAGATTTTATCGGCAAGCGCCGCAGCATCACCGATGGGCGTTAAAAAACCTGTTTCGTTTTCCAAAATTAAAACTTCCGGTCCGCCGCACTTTGTCGCAACGACAGCCAGACCGCAAGCCATCGCTTCGGCAATTATCAGTCCGAAGCCTTCTTCGTCCGAAGACAACAGAAAAAGCGCGGCGTTTTGATAAAGCTCGCGCAGACTCTCTTTGGAAACCGAGGTTAAAATTTCTATTTTATCAACAATTCCCAGCCGCCGCGCTTCCGCCATATCTTCTTCACACGGCGCGGTTTGTCCCGCTAAAACCAGCTTTGGAGTTTCGGAAAAGCGGTCAATTAAAATCTTGTATGAGCGAAAAAGCATCCGCACGTTTTTGCGCGGGTCTGCGAAGCGCCCGATTGATAAAATATAATCTTCGGTTTTAGCGGCGGCGGGCGTAAAAAAATCAGTATCAATTCCCGGCGGCGCAAAAATGGTTTTATCCGGGAAAGATTTTCCCAGTTCATCTTTAAGCCAAATGTTGTTTACAAAAATCGTGTCCGCTCTCTGAAACGCTTTTTGTTCCAATCCGGCGTTGATTTGCGTCATCAGCTTTAACCAGGTTTTCTTGGGTTGTCTGGCTCGCCGGATCATTGACTCGCGCTCGACTTTTGACTTTGAAAAAACACTCAGCGCAACGCGCCCGCCAAAATCCTTAGCCGCCAGCAGCCAAGGAGCGCTGCCCGCGACAACCTGAACAAGATCATATTCGCCCAATACTGAGTTTAATGCTTTGCGCGGACGATAACGCTGAAACTCGACCTCGGTTAGATTTGCTCCGACGTGACGGTAAGCAGCGCCTTCATATTGTTGATTTGATACGGTAATTCCGCGCGACCAGCTCGAAGGCTTAATGAGTCTCACGCTGTCTCCATCAGTCGCGGATGTAGCCAGCGAAATCAAATCGGCTTCGTATTTACCGGAGTCGTTTATAACGTCGCACAAAAATTTAGCTACAACCGAAATTCCGGTCGGAACCGATAAATCAGGAACGAGAACGGCAATCCTCTTTTTTCTCATTTTTCACCGTTAACTCCCGTTTCGTTTTCCAGCGCTTTTGCTAAATCCGTCGCGAAAACCGGAGTCGTTCCGAGTTCTTCTACGGCTAAGCCTGCCGCAGCATTTGCCATTTTCACCGCTTCGGGCATCTCAAGCGAAGCGCCGAGCGCAACAGCCATTGCGGCAATTACAGTATCGCCAGCGCCCGTCACATCGTAAACCGCCCGCGCCATCGCCGGAAAATGTCTTGAATCCTTTCCTTTTTCGAAAAGCCGCATCCCGTCTTCGCCGAGCGTTATAAGCAGAGATTCTATTTGCAGATTATCGAGCAGGCTGTTTCCGGCTTCGATGATTGTTTGCTCATCCGTTATATCAATGCCGGATGCTGCGGCGGCTTCCGATTTGTTCGGCGTTAGCAAAGTCGCGCCTTTGTATTTCTCGTAGTTTTTGCCTTTCGGATCAACCAGAACAATCTTTTTCAATTTTCGCGCCGTTTCGATTACGTTGGAAAGAACCGAATCGCACAAACAACCTTTGGCGTAATCCGACAAAACGACGACATCGGCTTCGGGCAGAAGTTTATCTGCGGCTTGCCGGACAATTTGCGCTTGTTTAGCGTCGAGTGGCGCAGCCTGCTCTTCGTCAATTCTGACAACGTGCTGATTGTGCGCTACAATTCTGGTTTTTGTCGTCGTCGGACGGTTCGGGAAAGATATTAAATGTTTTGCAGCTACGTTGTGCCGCTCTAAAATTTGCGGCAAAGCCCGCCCACATTCATCTTCGCCCGTAACGCCGATGAGCAGGCTTGTTGCACCGAGGCTTGAAATGTTTGCCGCTACATTTGCCGCGCCGCCCGCTTTGAGTTCGGTTTTCTCCAGCTTAACGACCGGAACGGGAGCTTCGGGCGAAATGCGCGAGACGGTTCCCCACCAATAGCGGTCGAGCATAACGTCGCCGATTATCAAAACTCGAACGTCGGCAAA
Organism: Pyrinomonadaceae bacterium; assembly: GCA_036388775.1. Classification (GTDB taxonomy): domain Bacteria; phylum Acidobacteriota; class Blastocatellia; order Pyrinomonadales; family Pyrinomonadaceae; genus JALZCH01. Next base: position 25,187 of record DASVRD010000060.1, read on the forward strand.
TTTTTCCAAAACTTTTTGCCAATCTTTCATCAACAAAAACTATTTATTCAGCCCCGCGCCGATTAATTCCAAATCGGATTCGACCATTTCTTTAACCAATTCTTGAAAAGTGTATTTTGGTTTCCAGCCGAGCACGTTCCGCGCTTTTGTTGAATCCCCGATGAGCAAATCGACTTCCGCCGGGCGATAATACTGTTTATCAATGTGAACATATTTTTGATAATCAAGCCCGGCACAATCGAAAGCCAGCTCGCAAAATTCGCGCACGGAATGAGTCTCACCCGACGCAACCACATAATCGTCGGGTTCGGGCTGCTGTAACATCAGATGCATTGCGGTAACATAATCTGCCGCGTGTCCCCAATCGCGTTTGGCTTCGAGATTGCCCAAATGTAATTCCGCCGCCATCCCTAATTTAATCCGGGCGACTCCGGTTGTAATTTTTCTGGTTACAAATTCCACACCGCGACGCGGACCTTCATGATTAAAAAGAATTCCGCTACAGCAAAACATTTCATAGGCTTCGCGATAGTTTCTCGTCAGGTCGAAGCCGGCGACTTTGCTGATGCCGTAGGGCGAGCGCGGATGAAATGGCGTCGCTTCGCGCTGCGGTATTTCCTGCGCTTTGCCGAACATTTCGCTTGAACCGGCAAAATAAAAACGACATTTCGGGCGCAGCTCGCGCAGCGCGGCTAACATATAATGCGTGCCGTTGATATTTGTGTTCATTGTCGAAAACCCGTCGGCAAAGCTTTCGGCTACAAAGCTCTGAGCCGCCAGATGATAGCATTCGTCAAAATCGTATTTGCTGACAATGTGAAAAATGCTCGGATAGCTCTCCAAGCTCGCAGGGTGTAGCGTCACTCTGTCGAGAAGATGTCTGATTCGCGTAAATCTGCGTTCAGGGTCTTCCAATGCGACGCGCCGCACGAGTCCGTGAACTTCGTATCCTAAATCAAGAAGATGTTCCGCTAAATAGCTTCCGTCTTGTCCCGTAATTCCTGTTATTAAAGCCTTTTTATTCACTTTGTAATTGATATAGATTTTTAAGAGATTAAAATATTGTCTGCGATTTCGCACCACAAATGCCCGATTGCCGAATGTCCTTCCTGAATCCGCGAGGTGCGTTCCGAAGGAACTATGACTGCGGCATCACAAAGTCCCGCAAGTTTTTTACCATTCGCTCCGGTTAAACCGATTGTCGCACAGCCGGTTTTTCGAGCAGTCATAATCGCGGCTAAAACGTTCGGGGAATTTCCGCTGGTGCTGATTCCGATGAGAACATCGCCTGACCTTGCAAATGCTTCCACTTGTCTGGCAAAAACCCGCTCGAAACCGTAATCATTACTGAGAGCCGTGAGCGCGGAACTGTCGGTCGTCAAAGCGATTGCGGGAAATCCTTTTCGTTCTTTTTCAAAACGCCCGACAAACTCCGCCGCAATATGCTGCGCGTCCGCCGCGCTCCCGCCGTTTCCGCAAAGCAAAATTTTATTGCCGGATTTTAGAGCCGCCGCAATCATTTCGGCAGAGCGAACGATTGCCGGAATTTCGTTTTCAAACAACAAATCGAAAATCGCTTTGTGGGCTGATAATGAATGCCGCACAATCTCGATGTTTGCCTCGTTGGTTAGCAAAAATGTTTCAGCAGTTTCGGATTCGGACTGATTTGTTTCCCGGATGATTTTCTCGCTAATCGCCGTCGTGGAAAAGCCGTCTAACAAAGGCAGTGAATAAACTTTGCCGCCTCGCGCAAGCACAAAATCCGCGCCGACTATTTCTTCCGGTTTCCAATCGCCGCCTTTGACCAAAACGTCGGGTTTGATTTCTTCGATGATTCTTTTCGGCGTCGGCTCGTTGAAAATCACAACTTCGTCAACCGCGCGTAAACCGCGCAAAACGGCGGCTCTTGCCTCTTCGCCGACAAATGGGCGAGCCGCGCCTTTGATTTGGCGGACGCTGTTATCTGAATTGATCCCGACAATCAGTTTTGTTCCCAGTGAGCGCGCTCTTGTCAGCAAATCAACGTGACCGGCGTGCAGGATGTCAAAACAACCGTTGGTGAATACAATTGTTTCCATTTCGGCAAATTACAAGCTTTTTTTGCGGATTAAAAAGAAATCCGTGATGATGAAAGTGATGGAAACAATCAACAAAATGCGCCAGCCGTAGAGGATAACCATCGTGTAATAACCTTCGTAGTTAAGACCGCCGACGAACATATAATAAGCGGTCGCGCGCCCGATGGTGACCGTTTGATCTTCAATCAGCAGCGCATAAACAAACCGCAGATAAAAACCCACGATCATTAATCCGAGCGGAACTCCGACGGGTCCGAAATTTCTGAGCAAATCGGAAATCGGCGTCATCGCGTAAGAGTTTCCGCTGAAATTAAAATATAAATCGCTGTACGCCCGCGCGTCATAAATCAAAGGCTTGTTCGCCCACAGAAAACGCGGAATAAACATCGTCCACAATTCGGTGATGATGTTGTTTTCAATTCCGTGAGCGCTTTCAAACGGTTTTAGCCTTTCATAATTTGAAACGACGACTGCGACGGAGCTGACGCCGTCAATTCTCTCGCCGAGATTGTAAAACGCTTCGTCCAAAACCTTGCCTGATTTTTGGGTTGTCAGCGCGTCGTACGTTTGCTCGACGATTTTAAGCTGCTCGTCTATTCCGGTGCGCTCTTCGGCTCCTTTGAGATTGCGAAACGTCGTGCCGTAAATCATTCCGCCGAGCACGGCTAAAATTGCAACCACGCCAAAGAACGCGCCGTGCATAAGCTTTATTTTTCTGCCCGAATAAACAAAAGCCATTGCCAGCAAACAAACGATCATCAGCAAAGTTCCGCGGTTGCCGCCGAGACTCAAACGGGAAACGACGATAATCCCGATGACGAGAAACGCGAGCAGATGCAGCGGCGTAATTCTTTTGGATTTAAAAACATACATCGCCACCAGAAATCCCGCTTCGAGCGAGAGCAGCGAGAGCATATAATTTAAGGAAGCGAAAGCGTCGGCAACGTCAACCGTACTAAAACCGACGACGCCCGAAAGAAACGCGCTGACATAGAAAAACAACCCGATGCCGAGAAAAACAACCGCCGGCAGCAAAACCTGTCGCGGCTGCCAATCCCAGGCTGGCAATTTATGGCTGAAGTAAGCGCCCCAGCGCTTTCCGAACGGAAGCGAGTATCCGGCGATCAATCCGAGAAAGCCCAGAATTATGTAAATATACGTCCACTTAAAATCGGTTTCAGGGTCGGCAATCAGCAGCATTTGATACGGGTATAGAAACCCGGAAGCGATCACCAGACCGCCGATCACAAACGCGGGAAACCAGTAAGCCCAAGCCGCGTGGACGAGCGGATGGAAAAGGTCGAATTTTTTGTAATAAAGTAAATAAGCCGTCGGAGACAGCACGACAAGCGCGGTTGCGGCAATCCACGGCAGCAAATACATATTCGAAGCGCCGCGCCAAAAATCCTCGTCCGAAAAAAACCACAAAACGGCAGCCGCCGGAACGCCGATCATCAAAATCAACGCCGCCGATAAAAAGGCGAACCGCGAATCGATTTTCCCTTTCGAGAAGTTTATTTTTGTTGTCTCAATCATTGTGTTTCAAGACTTGATTTTCTAATTCGGAAAACCAAGCTCGGTTGCTTAACCCGTTCGCTTTTTTCCTACGAAAAACAATTTTCCAAACGTTTTTCGCAGATACAATTCGTCAAAATGCCGCTTTAATAAAGCCGTAATTTCACCGGATTTGCCGAGCCAGCGAAAATAAGTGTCACGCTCGTAATGCGTCATTGTAGCAAAAGCGTCGAATTTATTTGAAACGGCGCGAACCGTTTTCCGCTGGCTCAAAAAATGAATCAATTGCAAAAAAGGCGTCAGCCAAGGCTCGACCATCACAAAACGCCCGTCGGGGCGCAAGACGCGACGAATTTCACCTAAAGTTCGATCTAAATCCTTGGGTAATTCGGGCAAATGGTGAAGTCCGCCCTGCACGATAATAATGTCGCGGCTTTCGTCCGAAAACGGCAAATCGCGGCAATCCGCTGTATAAAGCCTTGCTGTCCCGTCGTATTGTGAAAGCAGATTCGGCGAAATATCAACTCCCTCCAGATTTGTAAATCCGAGCTGTTCCAAAGCCCGAATACCGTTACAGCGCCCGCTGAAAATATCAACAATCTGCGCGTCGCGCCGCCATTCGGCTTGCCCTAGAGTGTTAAGCCGACCAATAAATTTTCGGATTTCCTGTTCCGGCGTTTCAAATCTGGTGTAGGCTTCCTCCCAGAAATTTTGAATCTGATCCCCGGTCAATTCTGAGGTATCGCGCAATTCTGTTAATTTCATTTCCGCTTCATTCCCAAAATACTCACAAAAAATCCCGAAAGAATCGTTTGAAAACCCAGCGCGACGAGCGTCGAGCCGGGAATGACGAAACTCATCGTATAAGCATAATCCAAAACGCCGAAACCCGCTAAACGCCATTGATTGACGGCGATAAGCAGCAAAATCAAGCCGATCAACAAAACCCCGCCTGCAAGAATCAAACCGCGTTCGAGATTGGCGATTTCAAAAAACCTGGTTAATCGCGGGTCTTCCGGCATCAGTCCTTCGCTGATAGCGAAAGTTTTGGTGAAAATGGCAAACAAGATTGATTGATAGCCGCACAAAATCGCCAGGCTGCCGAACAAAACCGTGTGCAAACCGAAAGTTACACGCCCGACCGAAGTTCCCGTCAAACCGACGAAATAACCGACCGCGCCGAGAAGAATCAGCAAAAATCCCGGCACGAGAAACAGCCAGCGCGGGCTGTACATCAGAAAAAAGCGCAGCGTCCGCCAGCCGTCGCGGAAAGTTTTCAGATGCGGCGGATGCGATTTTCGTCCGTCCGGGTGCAAAGTAATCGGGACTTCCGCGATTCGCGCCTTGAACAAACTCGACTTGATAATCATTTCAGTCGCAAACTCCATCCCCGTGCAGCGTTGATTGAGACTGTTGTAATGCGCTTTCGTAAAACCCCTAAGTCCGCAGTAAGTATCGTTAATCGGCGCGTTAAACCAGAGCCGCACCATTTTGGAAAACATCGGATTCCCCCACCAGCGATGCAGAAATGGCATAGCTCCCGGCAAAACCTGTCCGCCGCCGCCGGGCAGACGGCATCCCTGAACGAGGTCGTAATCTTCGCGCAGCTTTTCGACAAATTTCGGGATTTCGAGAAAATCGTAACTGTCGTCGGCGTCGCCCATAATCACGAATCTTCCGCGCGCGGCTTCGATTCCGCCCATTAAAGCGCTGCCGTAGCCTTTTTCTTTGACGTGAACGACGCGCGCTCCGTTTCGGTTGGCAATTTCGATTGAACCGTCCGTGCTACCGTTATCGGCGACGATGATTTCGCCGTTGATGCCGTATTCGCGCATCGCGCGACCGGCTTTCTGCAGACAAACCTCCAGCGTGTCGGCTTCGTTCAGACATGGCATTACGACCGACAATTCAATCTCCGATTTTCCGTTTTGAGAAGCCGCCAATTTTTCTTCGACTGTTCCCAACTCGCTTATTGTTTTCTTTCCCATAATTGCATTTCACGATTGTTGTAAGGCGTAAACTCTTTTTTTAGCTCGTAATTCTGCCGCAAATAATCATAAAGCGGTCCCAAATGCTCGCCTTCTTCGATTGTCTCAAGTTCCCTCGTCCAGGCTCCGTCCCAGATGATGAATCTCGGTTTTTTCCGCTCCAGATTTTCTATTGATTGCGTTACCTGCCAAACGGGAGTGTAGCCCGTATTTAACAAAAAAGTCACTTGCGTCGGGTTTCTTAACTGCAAAACAAAATTAACCGCGCATTGATAAACTTCAAAAACATATTCGTTTTCTACAGTGTTTTCCGACAACCATTTGTAACGCTCAAGAACTACCGGCGAAAGAAACGCGATGTTTCCCGTGCGCGCCGCCAAAATATTTTTTTCCCAATTTGTTTGCAGCCGAAACGCCAAAACCGCGCCCAAAACAATCAGACAAACAACGGCGGCGCGAATTACCGATTCGGATTTTATTTTAAGCTGAGAAATCAGCCAGACCAAAACGATCAAAGCCGGAATTGCGATTTGAAAAAATCTATACGGATTCGGCGCAAACGTTCCCAAAGTTAAGAAAAATCCAATGAGCGTAATTAAAAAAATCTCGCTTTTGGCTTTTACGTCCGAATTGTTTTTCTGCCGCCAGAGATAAAAAAATGAAATCAGATAGACGAACGGAATCAGAGCGCAATAAAAAATCGTAACGGCGGAAAATAGAAATCCCTGCTCGAAGATTTTCCTGACGTTGTTGAAATAAGAAAGATAGTTTCCGGTCGAATCCTGCACGTAGTTTCTGATAAAGAAAAAAGTGTAGTCAAAAAAAGTTTGCGGTCCGGCGGAAATGATAAAGGGCAAAATTAAAATTGTCAGAGTTAAACCGAAAGAAACCAGCAAAACGAGTTCGGCGACAAGAAAGTCTTTCCCAAATTTTCTGTTTTTAAAGGCTTCATAAAGCAGAAAAACCGCAATTGCTCCGACTGCCAGAACGCCTCGCTGCTGAGTGATAAAACTTGCTACGCCGCAAAACGCGCCCGCTGCCATAAGACGCGGCAGACTTCTGTTCTTGAGCAGAATAAAAATCGCCAGATAAATAAAAATCGGGCTTAAAACGCGATGAGTGCCGTCAATTCCGAACCACCGGAATCCGAAAAACAAATACAGGCTCGGCGGCAAATATGCATACCAGCTTGAGCCGAAAATACGTTTTGAAATTGCCAGAGCGAGCAAAACGTGAGCAGAGGCTTGGAGAAAAATCACCGCGTTAATGAGCCAAAACTTCGTGCCGAAAATGTAAAACAGGAGCAGATATAAAACCTGCCCGCCGGGAAAGGTCAACTGGAAAAAATCTCTATAAATCGCTTCGCCTTCGTACATTCGCCAGGCGTCGTGAACGAAATAAAGATGGTCTTCCTCATAAAAAATCGGCGTTGCGGGAAGCGCGAAAAGATGCAGATAAATAAAAACGCAGCCGATAAAAAAAAATATCATGTCTCGCGTTTCGATTTGATCGCGCCAAAACGCGGATTTTTGATCGAAGCCGGGTTTCATTAGATTTCGTTAAATTAAAAACCTGACATTAACAAAGAGAATTTGCCGCAACTATAAACTGCCAACTTTCAACTATAAACTGTCTTGCATAAAACCTTTGTCTCTTTGCCAGACAGATTATAGTTGACAGTTGACAGTTGACAGTTTGTCCTGTTCGATACTGAGCCTGTTTTGAATTTCAATAAAATTTACGCCCGCGCGCGTGCGGCGACAGCTCGTTTCATAAAACTTTCAAACCAGCGCCGCTCTTCGCCCGTCAAATATCTGGTCGCCAAGATGACCGCGAAAAAAGCGATTGCACCGATAAAAACCGACAAAATCAAACCGCTCCAACCGCGCGCAAAATTCATCAAAGCGAAATATTCGATTGCCGCACAAACGGCACCGGCGGCTGACAATTTCAACAAGCTCTCGCCCCAAAACCGCTTTAAGCTTCTGCCGAATGCATATTTTTCAATCAGAAAAATCGAAACCGGAATGCTCAACACGCTGATCGAGCGAGCGGCGGCAACGCCAATCGCGCCGAATTGCGGTTCAAGCCAGATCATCAGCGGAACGGCGGTCAAAATCCACGACATCGAGAGAAAGACGTTTCGCTTCGGAACTCCCAAACCGTCCGCCATTTGCCAGGTGATAATTCCGACGGCAATCAGGCTGTAAGTAAAAATATGAAAAACAAAAATCCAGGTCGAGCGCTCGGCAAACTCGGTGCCGAGCCATAAACTCAGAAACTCTCGGCTTGCGGTCATTGCAGTGACCGCGATAAACGCCACCAACAGACAAATGTATTTCGTCGTTCGCTCGTAAATTGTCAGAAGGCGCGTTTTGTCAGCTTGCGCCGCGACTTCGCTGGTCAAAGGGAAAAGAACCAGCGTCAGACTTGCGACAAAATGATGAATGTAAAAAGCCAGCATCATCGGAACGACGTAAAACGTCAGGCTCTCGGCTCCGAGCTGGCGCGTAACCCAGGCGCGCTCGAAAATCAGCAAAAGATTGCCGATTATTTGATACGCGACGACGCCTGAGCTGAATCTGCAAACAAGCAGAAAAATTTCACGGCTCGGGATAACAGCCAAGCGAAATCCGGGCAAAAGACGCCGCGCGGCAAAGTAAAAAGCAATTCCGCTCAAAACAATCGTCAGCAAATTCCACCAGAGCAGCACTACGACGCTGTAATCCGCCCAAGCCAGAGCGACATTGCCGAGAGTTTGCAGACCGCTGATCGCAAAAGTGATTTGCGAAAACAAATCGAATCGTCCGAGCGCCTGTAAAACCGAGCTGAAAATCTGCCCGATCATCCACAGCGCCAGCGTCAAAGCGCCGAGCTGCAATGACGGAACGGCTTTGGACTGCAAGCCCGGTTCGATTTGTAAAATGCCGGTCACCAAATTGTTTGTCAGCAGCAGCAAAATCCCCGCGCCGATTGAACCGACCAATAAATTTAAAATCAGAGTCGCCGATAAAACTTCGTTGATTCGGTCATCACGATTGGTCGCGTGAAATTCGGCGACGTATTTGATAATCGCCCGCCCGATGTTAAAGGCGAACGTATAACTGATGACGCCCAACACCAGCACATAAATTCCGTAATCCGCCGCGCCGAGATGATTAACGACAATCGGCGTCGCCACAAACGTCAAAGCGCATGGCAGCAGCCATGACAGAAAACCGAAAATGACGCCGCGCGGTATGCTGTTGTTCATCCTTTTAAACCGCACTCGGCGACGATGCCGTCAGCCCATTGTTTGGCGATGCGAACGCTGATGTCGTTGGCGATCTTTTGTTTCCAGGGCGCGAGCTTTCGATGTTCCTCGCCTGTGTTGTAAAAAGCGAATTTTTTGACTTTCAAATCGTGCCGCTCGACAAGAACTTTGAGAGTCGAGAACGAATAATAAGCGACATGATCCGGGTGAACCGGCTCGTGCGCTCCGCCTTTGCCGCGCAGACCGTAAGTGAACATTCGCATTCCGCAGTAAGCGTTGATGGTGGTAATGACGAGATTTGTCTGCGGATTCATAAAACGCTGAATGCCGCGCAAAAACAATCCCGGATTCGATAAATGCTCGATCATTTCGCCCGCGATAATCACGTCGAAAGTTTCGTTCAGAGGAACATCCTGCAAATTTTCCAGATCGGCGCGATACAGATTTTTCGTACCGTGATTTTTTAAAATCTCGATTCCCCGTTCGTCAAAATCTAACCCGTAAAGCTCGGCGGCAATTTTCCCCAACTCGAAATGCAGCAGCATCTCGTTGGCAATCACTTTTTCGGTAAAAGGATAATCGGTGCAGCCCAGATGCAGCACTTTTTTGCCGCGCGCCGCATCTTTCAGATACTTTACGCGGTCAACCAGCGGAAAATCGCCGTTTTCCAAATCGTTTTCCTTGCCCATATTCAAAATTTCTTGTAAGAATTACGGCTTTCTAAAATGAATCACCGGATCGCGCACGATTGTTCCCACGTCTTCATCAACAATCTCGTAGCCGTGTTTTTCGAGCATCTCACAAGTCCTCTTTGTTCCGGCATTGTACCATCTGCCCGAACGCGGTTCGTCATCAATATCGGGCGCGAGCGGTTCGGGTTTATCAACTTGCTTAAGCCAATCGAGCAATTTCCGAAACGGCGCGTAACGCCTGCCGGTCGGCGCGGCGGCAGCCCAAATGCTGTGACGCGGTAGATTGTTGACCACTCGATTATATTTTTCGTAATCGGCGACGAGCCAAAAACAATTTGCGCCCGGTTTTAATTTCGGAAACAAATTTTTCGCGTATTCTTCGATTCCGTAAAAAGAAATGTGACAAAAACAGCCGAACGAAAACAAATAATCAAAATGATTGTCGGGCAAATCGCGACACTCGAAATCTTCGACCTGAATATAACGCGCGTTTCCGGCGTCGCCGATGTATTCCCAAAAACGATTGTATTCGGCGGGTAAAGCGTCCAAACACCAAACTTCTTTTGCGGGTAACAAACACCGCGTCCAGGCTCCGCGCCCAGCGCCGATTTCGAGCGCGACGGTTTCCGGTTTGACGTAAGGCTTGATGCAGCGAAGATAAGTCGCATGCAAAATGCTCATATAACCGATTTGCCCGTAATTCGAGCGCGCTACGGGTTCAAGCGGGTCGCCTTCGTAATATCCGCCCTGCCAAATTCCGTCAAAAGCGGCGATTTCTGTTTTGAGCCTGTTTTCCATTCAAATTATCTTCGCCAAAAAATTATTCGCTGACGTTGCTGCCCGCGAGCCAAGAACGAAATTCGCGGTATTTTCTGATAATCGGTTTATTGACAAACGAACGATAAAAATCGTTTGACTGCAAAGAATATAAATAACCGACGTGATTATTAACGAGCATCCGGTTGATTTCCGGCTCGCGGTGGAGCGGAAAATCACCGATTTCAATGACAAACATCACGTGCGGCAGATTGTAAGCCGTAAATTTTATTTCCTTTGCTTCTAAAAATTCGACGATTTCTTTCAACCCGTGATAAATAACGCCCGCGTCGTGAAAAACGACTGCTCCGCGCTCGCGGTTCATTACCTCCAAACAAAAATGAAAATCTCGCTGGCAGGCAGCATCGGTATGCTCGCCGTCAATAAAACACAAATCCGGTTTTCGGGTGATTTTCGTTTTATCAATTTCGCTCACGTCGCCGTCAATGCAAACGATTTTATCTAAATTACGGGGCGCGACTTGTTTCAGATTTTCGAGCATTCTAGCCGTCGAGTTGTTTTTATAAACAAAATCAACGCCGCGCTCGTCGGGCTGCGAAAACGGTCGTTTATCAAGCGAAAAAATCGTTTCGCAAGCCGGATCGAGCAAAAACGGCTGAATGCTGCCGCCAAGGTAAGAGCCGATTTCCAAATAAACGTATTTCCCCAAAAGATTTCTCGTTGCGCGCTGACACGCGAGTAGCGAGCGTTTGTCAAATTCGTTGGTCTGGCTCGTAATTTTCTCGAACAGCCGCAAATCCGAGCGATTCAGCATCTCTTCAAAAACCCGTTCGGAAATATTTTCCTGCACTGAAATCATAATTTCTGTTAGAACGCGCCGTCTTTAAATTACAAAGTATTCAAGCACTTTTCGTAAAAATCAATCGTCACTTCGGCGCAGCGTTCTTCGGTAAAATTTTTCAAAACCGTTTCTTGCCCTTTTTTCGCCAATCTCGCGCGCAATTCCGCATCACTTGCCAATTTAGAAATGGCTTTGACAAAACCTTCTGTATCTCCGGCTCGGACGAGGAAACCGTTTTCCATATTTTTGACCGCTTCCGGCAGAGCATTGATTTCGGAAACTACAACCGGAACTTCGAGTGCCATCGCTTCGAGCATCGCTCCGGCAAGCCCTTCGGCAAATGACGGATGAACGAAAACATCGGCAATTCTGAGCAGGCGCAACAAATCTTCGCGGTTTTCGCCGATTTCTGAAGGACGAATTATTTTCACAGAATCTTCAAGCCCGAACTCAATAATCAATTTTTGCATCTCCGCAAGCTTTTCGCCATCGCCAATCCAAACGAAAAACAGATTTTCGTTTTTTAACTGCCGCGCAGTTTCGAGCAAAACTTTGTAACCTTTGCGCTCGACAATGCTTCCGAGCGAAAAAACCAGAAGGCGATTTTCCGGCAAACTATATTTTTTAATGAGCTTTTCGCGTTCGAGCGGCAAATCTAAAACGCCGCTAATCTCTTTTGTGTTGACTCCGGTGTAAGCAACAGGAATCGAAGCGAGCATTTTTCCGTCAACAAACCAGCTCAGGCTTTTTCGCATATCTTCGTTTGAAGCGAGCAAATGAAATTTCGGCAACCGGCAGAGCAATTTATATTTCAAACGAATCCAGCGGTTGCGAAGTGTCGGCGC
>DASVRD010000061.1:0-8951 GCA_036388775.1 Pyrinomonadaceae bacterium
GATGAAAATTCTTTGAGCAAATTAGGCGAGATGAACTTTATCGAAGCCGTTCAAACGGCAGGCGAATTGGGTGAAGATTTGGTCGGAAACGCGCTTCACTACGTTTCTTTAGTTGAATCGCAGACCAACGATTCAACCGAATCGCTTGAGCAAAGATTCGCTCTGCCCGTACTTATTTCAGCCGTTCTGAATCACAAGGACGCGCCCCAGCCGCTCGCGGATATGATTAACGACGCGCTCAGGTTTATGGCGAGTTTTACGGACAATAACGAGCCGCAAACGATTGAAGTGTTTTTAAAGGCTTATAAAGAAAACGGCAACAATGCGGATATTGAAGTCACGCGAGCAAACGGTGTTTCGGTTGTCGGAGAGGATAACGGCGCAATTTGAGTAAGGGCGATTATTCGCCCTTTAAAATTATGGAAAACCGAACAGTTGATTTTCTTTTTGATTTTTTAAACAAAGGGCTTGCGTTTCGTTTTTGGAATAAAGTCGAAAGATTAAATTCAAGAGATTGCTGGCTATGGAAAACCGGAAAATTTCGAGATGGTTACGGTAAGTTCCATATCAAAAGAAAAAGCGTTAGAGCGCATCGTGTTGCTTATTTTCTGCATTACGGAGTAAAACCCGAAAATCTAGTTGTTTGCCATAAATGTGACAATCCGGCTTGCGTCAATCCACATCATTTGTTTTTGGGCACTCACGAAGAAAATATGGAGGACGCAAGTAAAAAAGGACGATTCAAAAACCGTCCTGCGATTGATTCCGAAAAACAAGCACGCGGCTCGAAACACGGCGTCGCAAAATTAACCGAAGAAACGGTTAGAGAAATTCGGGAAAAGTATCAATCCGGCAAAACGTCTTACCGCAAGCTGGCAAAGGAGTACGGCGTACTTCCGCAATCAATCGGAAAAATCATTAATTACGAACGATGGACGCACGTTTAAGCTGATACTTTTATCGCCAAAATCCTTCTTTGACATCTGGGATGCGCAATTAAGTATTTTCGCGCCTCTTGAATAGTGCGGATACTGCCGTTTGCTTTGTCGCTGTCAGCGTGAAAAGTCCACCCGCAATCAACGCCGTCAGCAATTTTCACTGTTTCAACGCCAGCCGCATCAATCGCTTCAACGGTTTGGTAATTCGCGCTCCAACGTGTCTCCGTCTCGGCAATTACCTTCGCTCGATAATTCCGAGCCGCGCTTTCGGCAATCTGTTCGGCTTCAGGTGCCGATAAGCCGGAATCAATCGCCGCTTGATAAGCCTGAGCGTATTTGCCCGGATATAATTCCCTGCCCGACACATTTGCCGCAATGCGGTTGACGATTTCTTCGAGCGGTACTTCATCACCAGCGGCGACGATGGCTGATCGAACCGCCGAAACTGCCTGCGCTTTCAAATCCTCGACGATTGCGCCGATTCTTCGACCGTTAAAAGCATCGAGTTTTGAAGCAACCTGCGCCAGTTCTTCAGCTCCGAGATCTACTCCGATTTCACGCGCGACGTGCTTTAAAATTTCGGCTTCAATGCGCGCGTGCGCGGCTTCAAAAACGTCAACGAACAATTGCACCCTGCCTTCAAAAAGCTGAACTCCGATGTTTTCGGCAACTTTTATGTCCGTCAAATCAAACGCGGAAAAATCAAAATTCAAAACATCGGCGCCGAGCGCGCGAAAAGCCTCCGCGAGTTCCAAAGCAAACCGCTGCTGCTCGCTGCGCAGATAGGTCTCCAATTCGTCCGACAAACCATTATCTTCGCCGCCGATTTCGTCCTTTTTGATAGGCAAATATTGTGCGTCCTTCAAAAGCAAGGGCGCTTTTTTACTCGATCTGGCATCGTCATCCCCGGCGATAATTCCAGGCGCTCTGTTTGAAGGTTGCGGCAATTGCGAAGCCATCTGCCCGGCGAGCTGGGGAGTGACGGGAACAAAGGCGCCGCTGCGCAGATAATAATCGCCCGCCGGATCGGCGGGTCTTCCGGTTTCGGACAGATACTGGTTGAGCGTGATGGCTCCGATTCTCAAGGCATCGTTCGCCCGCTTGTGCTTGGCGTCCGTATCGTCCTGCAAAGCCGGAATCTTTGAATAATCAAACGCAAATTGCAGATCGGTTTCATCCGCGCCGAACTCTGACAGAAATCTGGTCGTCAGCTCATCGGCAAAATCGTCCCAGGTCGGAATCAGATTTTGTTCGAACGCCATTCGGAGTGCGGTTTTTAAATTGTTGTAAGTCGAGGTTTCTTTGCCAGCGCCCAAGCCCACTACTTCGAGCGGAATTCCAAGACAAGCCGAGATTCTTTGCTCCGGAACGTGACGGACGGTTCCCAGCTCCAAATCTTTCGGCGCGAAACCAAGTGTCTCGACGTTCCATTTATCGCGCAAAACAATCGTCGAGCCGCGACCATCGCCGGAAAAGCTGCGGTCAAAAACTTCCTTAATGTCTTCCGCCACGCCTTCGGAAACGTCCAGGTTTTCGTCTTCGGGAGTTAAAACGGTTCCCGGAATCGCCATGTTTCTAAGCAATGAAGCCAGGAATTGCGAAACCTCTTCATCGGTCATCACTTCATCAAGCGCGGCGCGCAGCGGCGCTTTTCCCATTCGCGGATTTGCCGGGTCAACGCCGTTTCTGAAATGAATCACGTCTTCCGGGGCAACTCGATATTGCCTGCCGTCAACCGTATATTCGTAATATTCGATCCAGGCGTTCTGTCCGTTTGCCGGGTTCCAGTACGGGCGCATAAAGACTTGCGGAATCCACCAGATTTCGAATGGAATGCCTCGCCCGCCCGCGTTTTTCGCCATCACGAGATAAGCGTTTCCATCCGTCTGGTAATCGAAGTTGATGCCGTTCCACAAGAGTTTTGCGGAGTAAAACGGATTCGGTTTCTTGAAGATTTTGAGAGCCGGGTGCTTTAAAACTTCCGTTTTCTCTCTGTCCGCATTGACGGTAAACAGTTTGAGCGGTGCCTGGCGAAAGTTGCGCTGGCTCCATCCGAGACAGGCGGCAGCGGCGCTGTTTTCCGAAACGTCAACCGCCGCGCGCGAGAAAAATCCGCGTTTTTGAACGGTCGTCGAGCGGTCGGAAGAATGCCCGTAATCGTCGAACAGAAAAGCCGCTAAAGAAGCCGATTTGCGCCCCGTTTTCTCATAAACGCTAAACGCTTTTTTGAAGCGATTTGAAATTGCTGCCATAGGAATTAAACGGCGCCTTTCGCCTGTTTTTTTATGCTACTCATTTGAACTCCACCTGAAGCCGTATCAATCTGGTCGTCGTGTTCATCGTCTTCAGTTCCGGTAAACGAGCAAACTTCGTCCAAAAAAGGCTCGATCCACGTTCCGGCAACTAGGCAGATCTTGTCCTGCTCGGCTCGCGCCGCCCATGGCAAAGCCCGCGATAATTTATCTTTATCAACATCAATCCCTTTTAACGGGACGTTGGCTAATTCCGAATCGCGCAGAAAAGTCTGCACGGCGGCGATTCCGTGCAGAGCTTTTTCAATGCCGTGCTGAGTGCCGTATGACACTCTTTCGCCGAGCATATTGGTCTTCATGATTCGCTGCTGATCGGGAAATTCCCAGCGGTCTCGAATCATGTCTCTGAAATAAATAATCCCGCTGTTCGGATCGGGAGCCGAAACCGCGAGAGCTGCCGTAAAATCGGCGGTCGTTTTCGTCGAAGCCGCTAAATCCCAGTAACGGCACCAGCGCAGATCCTGCGGCAATTTCTTCCGCTCGATGACGTTCTTGAACCATTCGCGGCGAAAAATTGTGCCTTCGCCGGCGTCGAACTCGGCAAGAAATTCCTGACGATAAAACCTCGACGGAACGTCGGCTTTGATTTCTTCCAGCTCGCTGCGCGTCAAATACGGATTGGCGGAAGTCGGCATCTGCCACGAGCGCCAGGCGGGAAACTTGGGATCTTTTCCTTTTAAGAAAAGTTTGTAGAAATAATTAAACCCGCGCGGAGTCGAAAAAAACCAGGCATCGCCGCGATAATCAATTAAGGTCCAGCGAATGACTTCGTTCCAGGCTTCTTCGAGATAACGATATTTCGCCGCTTCATCAATAACCGCGCGGGCGTATTTGCGTCCGCGAATCTGGTCGTATGCTTCCAGACTCCAGAGGTCGATATAACCGCCGGTAATCAGCTCGATTCGTTTTTCGACTTCATCTTTGCGCTTGGTGATGGGAGCCAGCATTCGTTTCAAATCCCGCCAGACTTCGCGCATCATTTTGTAAGTCGGAGCGATGTAGCAGACCGGCAAACCGTCCAAAGCAGGATCAATCGTGACATCTTCAGCCAGAATCGTTTTCCCGAATCTGCGCCCGCAGTCAACGACATTAAACCTGCGCGCTTCTCGTTTGATTTTTCTTTGCCCGGAATGAAGACGCGGCAATCGAAGTGTCAGTTCCATTAGTCGTCGTCTCCATCCGCATCGTCATCGCCGAAATCAGCGGTATCGCCGTCGGAGTCGTCACCGGTTTCATCTGCACCATCGCCGTATTCGGCGTTATCGTCGAACTCGTCTTCAGGAAAATCGGATTCTTCGCGCACGACGCGAATCACGGTTTCTTTGTCTTCCTGAATCAAAATCGGGTTATTGATCTGGTTGAGATATTGCTTGCCGAGCCAGACGAGCATTTTCACGTCGCCTGACATCGCTTTTTGGAATTGCTTGTGACGCAGGGAAATCTTTCCGCCGGCGCGAAAACGCTCGAATGCGCCCGCAAAATTCGTCTCGAACTCGGAGTGGCAGAATTTATCTAAAGTAGGTTCCGAAACGTCCAAAACCTGCATTATTTCGAGTTTTGTACATTGAATTTTGCACAGCTCGACGAATAATTCCGTGTTTATTTCTTTCGGCGGGCGCCCGCGTCTCGCATTATATTCATCGAAATTAAGGCAATCCGAGATTTTGCCGCCCTGATTTTGACGCGTCAAGGCGGTGGTCGAATTCGGTTTGTTTTGTCGTTTTCGGCGAGGCATTCATTAGGCGGTAAGCGGGGAAATTCCGAGCTGTTTTTCAAGCCTCGTAATGCGGCTTTCGGCAAGCTCAAGCTGTATCTCGGTTGATTTGAGTTTGTCTTCGAGCAGTCCGACGCGCTCCTGGCTGGCTTCGTAGAGAGATTTCCACGCTGAAGCGGCGCGTTCCATCGCCTTGTATTCTTCGGAATTCAATACGTCGAGGCGAGCCTGTTTCTCGCCGGAGAACTTCCACCAGACGAAAGCGATGAGAGCGACAAAAATGCCGAGCATCACGACGACGCCGGTGGAAATGACAACGATGTCTTTCAAATCAAGCATAGTGAAGCAAGGGACAGCGCCCTGATTGCAGTTTCAAAAGTAACCGTCCGGCGGCGGACTCAATAAAAAAGCCGAAACTTGGTTAAAAGCGCAAACCGGCGATAAATTGATTCACTTTTTCAGTATGGTTGAATTTTAAACGTGGGCTAATAAAGGCAATATTTAGGGTCATATAAGTATATAATTACCTAAAAAAAAGCCGCTTGCTGCTTCGAGCAAACGACTTTCGGATTTTAAAATGAGCGACTCGCTCCTAAAACAAAAGCCGCTAGGATTGCGGCTCTTGCGGTCTGTTTCCAGAACTTCGTTTTTCCCTTTTGCCTGCGCGAATAGTTTTTCAGCCTTTATAATCAATGGATTAATAAGAATCCCAATAAAAATCTACTCTGTGCTTTCCAAAGTCGCGTCTAAAAGAAAAAAGGCTGTCAAAATAGCCTTTACAGAAAAACTATTCTTTTTGCGCGAATAGTTTTTTGATTTTTGTAATCAACGGGTTATAAGTTGATTTTATGCTTTTAAGTATTAAGAAAACGTTAATACGTTATTTTTCTACTTTACGGATTTCAGTAATGACTAAACCTGCTAGCATTGCGACATCCATAAAAAAACCTTCTTCTACTACTTGACTTAAGGTTAAATAAATTGTTTTGTAATCCTCGCTGAGCCTATGTGAAACCGCACCCACGCCGGCTTTTAATAAAGCTATAAAGCGGTTGTATTTTGAATTGTCAAAGTTGTCAATGTTAATCCTGTAATGAAGTTTAGGATTTATAACGATACCTTTGTTTGTTTTATAAAGGGTATCTGATAAATGTGAAGTTATATCCGCTAAATCTAAAGGAGTTAGTCCAACAGCATTTTTGGGCTGGTTTTGCGCGATTTCTCGGACTGTTTCAAGAATTTCCTCAACCACATCTTCAATCGGGCGTTCAGGGCGGATGTGAGTTTCTTTTGATTCTGGGATGGATTTCAACTGCCTTTCTAATTTTCCCCACCAAGTTTCAAAAGTTTCCCCAAGATTTACCTCGCCCAACGGCTTTTCGCTGGCTGAATTTATATTCTTTAAAAGTTTATAAGTTCCTTCTTTATCGGCTATCGTCGCGTTGAATTGCGCCAACGGTTCAAGCACGTCGGAAATTTTTAAATCGTATAGATAAGGACAGACGCGAGCCGTATTAAGGCTTTTGGATAATGCTCCGGCTTCAAACAATAACCAGCGAGAATCAAGATTTTCCGGCGTTAGACACAAGATCCAAAATTGGTGCTTTCCAATTGAGAAGCTATTTCGGTGTGCCAGCGCGAGCCGCTTTCGATGTTTTCACTCGAAAGAAACGGTTCAATCGTTTGAATCACTTTTGGAAGCCAGCTAAATAAAGCCTGTGCGACTTGATGACTTCTTTCTCCAGACCAACTGATAAAGATTTTCATAAGTTGTGAGTACCTTATTTTTACTTCTTACATTCCTTGTTCTCAAATCTCCTCTCAAGTGCCTCTATTGCTAGTTCAACTGTTTTTGGCACAACAAGCACTTCGCGCTCCCAACGCGAAACTGTATTAGATTTAACAGCAAGGATTTCAGCCAATTCAGCCTGACTAAGACCTAAATCTTCTCGTTTTCTCTTAAGCTCAATCCCTTTCACGAATTAAATATAGTTTGAATTGAAAATAAATTCAACAAAAAGACTATTTTTCGACTTTATGTATTGACTCTAGGCTTAAAGTCGAGTATTATACTTAAAGTCGAAAGCGACTAAGACTTACAACAGGAGAAACATAAAAGTGATTGAACTAAAAACCCGCACACAACTCGAATCGGCAATCAATAAAGCAAAATCCGAACGTCGAAACTTAGTCGTTCGCTTAACGAACGCGGTCAGAATGTATCGCGTCGAATCGAAAACAAGCGGCAACACTTACACCGTCAACTTCTTTATCAGAAACAACCGCAGATACGGGCATTGCTCGTGCAAAGCCGGAATGCAAAATCTCGCCTGCAAACATTTAGCGGCGGCGGCGGCTCTAAGTATGTCGCTTGCGGAACGCGGGTTACTCCAAACACGAAAACCAGCCGTGAGCGTTGGCTAAAAAAACAAAAGTTCCGGCGATTGCGGTAACTCTCGCCGGAACTTTTTGCCTTCCATAAATTTTACGAAAGGAACTAGCTATGCAAAAGAATACAACAAATATCTTATCGCTTCCAAAATTAGCGATAAAGTTAAATACACGAATCACAGACCTTTGCCCGTTATGCGGTAATCCGACTAACCCGAATATCGGCGTCGAAGTCGTTTGCGATGAAACGGGATTAGTGGTTTGCAGAGCCTGCACGCTCCAACACGCGCCCGAATTGGCGTATTTGATGTCGCTCTCAGATACCGCGCGACTTCTCGCCATTTCCGAGCGAGATTTCGGAGTCAAATTTGAAGAACTCCACTTTCCCGAACACGCCGGAATAAATTGGCGGGAATTTGAAGAAAAAGACAATGTTATTCCGTTTCCGAGAAAGGAGGCGGTATGAATTACCCGAATACTCCGCGCGG
The DNA here is from genome assembly GCA_036388775.1 of Pyrinomonadaceae bacterium. GTDB lineage: Bacteria > Acidobacteriota > Blastocatellia > Pyrinomonadales > Pyrinomonadaceae > JALZCH01. Next base: position 7,844 of record DASVRD010000061.1, read on the forward strand.
TAACGCAGAAGCGGTACAACAGATTCTTTTTAGGATTCAAGCGCTGTTTCGGCTGCTTATTCTGGTTGACGATGAAAACGCTTTAACGCGCGTTCGTGAAGGCGATTTCTTTGAAGCTCTGCAATATGTGGGTGAACTAGGCGAGGATACGTGCGGCAGAGCATTGCACCATATTTCTTTAGTCGAATTGCAGACAAACGATTCAACCGAATCGCTTGAGCAAAGATTCACTTTGCCCGTGCTTATCTCAGCCGTGCTGAATCATCCCGAAACCTCGCAGCCGCTCGCGGATATGATTAACGACGCTTTGCGTTTTATGGCAGGCTTTGCGGACAATAACGAACCGCAAACGATTGAAGTGTTTTTAAAGGCTTACAAAGATAACGGAAACGGCGCGGATATTGAGGTCACGCGAGCAAACGGCGTTTCGGTTGTCGGAGAAGGCGAAGGATTGACTGATTAAGCGGAAATGAGCCTGTTTTGAGCGTTTATTTAGAACAGGCTCAATAATTTAAAAGATGCCGGAAACCGTTATTAAAAGCTATAAATTCAAGATTCGCAGACCTTCAAAAGCGGTTGTGGCGAGATTTGAAGAAACGCTGAATATTTGCCGCGAACTTTACAACGCCGCGCTTCAAGAACGACGGGACGCTTGGCGGTTAAACCGCGTTTCGATTAGCTATTTCGACCAAAGCAAACAATTAACAGAAATCAAAACCATTCGGGAAGACTTAAGCGCAGTTTATTCTCAGATTCTAGAGGGCGCTTTGAAGCGGTTGGATAAGACTTTTAAAGCGTTTTTCTCTCGCTGCAAAAAGGGTGAAAAAGCAGGTTTCCCGCGTTTTAAAGGACAAAACAGGTTTGATTCGTTTTGCTTTCGTCAATCCGGTTTTAAATTAATCGGCGATAAGTTAACACTTTCTAAAATCGGCAGCGTTAGAATCCGCTTGAGCCGCGAAATTGAAGGCAAAATAAAAACCTGCACAATCAAGCGTGAAGTTGATGGTTGGTTTGTGATTTTCGTAACGGAAACCGAAAAAGAATTGCTTGAAAAAACCGGAAAAACTTGCGGCGTTGACGTTGGACTTGAAAATTTCGCCACATTGTC
>DASVRD010000062.1:0-63593 GCA_036388775.1 Pyrinomonadaceae bacterium
CTTTGTTGATCCTTCTGGGTTAAATAAATGGATTGTTGAAGTGCGAGATGAAACTCCGTTTGATTGGGACTTGTGGCGTCAGCAAATGTTCGGTTGGGGTATCAATACAAATGTTGGCACTCGTGATCCCATTGGTATTGATCCTGTTGGGGGCAGAGATAGAGAAGTAACAGCAGAAGATAAATTACCATTTAATAGTTGTGCTGAGTTTGTTAATTACTTAGCAGGATTAGCTACCTCAGTTGTTAAAGATGTGGAAAATCGTAATTTGAAAGGAAAGGCTTTAAGGGCTGCAACTACAAAATTAGGAATTCAACTGATGAGCACAGCATATTTCGAGTATGATAAGCACTCAAAAAGTAATGGATATGCTGGATTCAAAGATAATCTTGTTAAATCTGGTGAGGGTACACCTGGCGGAGCGCAGGGTGCCAATGTATATGGACATCTTTTAGGCTTTGCCGGAGCATATCTTAATGAAGTGGGTGGTGGTGTTATTGCTTTGTTCGCTAATGAGTATGATAATTTCCAAGTTTTGTGGGGGAACAATAAACAAGCACCTTCTGAAGTGGCTGGTAATGCCGCTGGAACTGCCGCTGGACAACATATGTGGAACTACATTTCCGGTAGGTCATCAAAAGAAGAGTACCGATTGAAAAATAGTTTAACATCAGAACTATGTAAATAATATGACTCTATTCAAACAAGAAATGTGCATTTCAAAAAAAGCTATGAAACATCTTTTATTTGTCTCTGTACTTGCGGTAACCTTGTTTACCTCTATAGTTTTATACGAAGTTGCTGTTAGGAAATTCCCCTTCCTCACAACGTCGTCATCATCAGGAATTTACACGGTTAATCTTATTGGGCGAAAAGAAAGACCTTTTATTTTTAGCACAAACGAGGTTAGATTCGAGGTTTTGAAAAACAAAGGGATTTTAGTGTCTGACCAATATCTCCACTCTGGAGATTTTATGGATACATCTTTCGATAAAGCATATCCTAAACACAAATGGGTAGAAGATAATATTTTGCGCTTTTATAGTGAGGATTATTTGAGTAAAGGCGATACTATAGTTGTGATAAACAAGACAAATAAAGTAATTAAATATCTGAAAATATTTTCAACAGACAAGTTTTTACTATTTGATGTACAACCATTATCTGAAACCAAACTGCTTGTTTCAGCCCCGGGCGGTGATTTTAGGGAGATGTATATTGAAGGTGAGTATTCTAACGGATTAAGTTTTCAGAAGGGTGAAAGCTTTTCCATATTGAAAGAACAAAACTCACCCTTTAGTTATCTTATATATATTAACGACACCGATATAACAGCGAAAAGAGTGCTAGCAAAACATTAACAGCATTGTCGAAACAAAGAATAATGGATAATTAAGCCGAGTTGAAACCCTCATTGGCGGCACTGCGACTGCTCCCGTAAAGCAAAATGAGCAAAGATTTCTCTATGATTCACTGATTGAGCAATATGGATTCACAAAAAATATCTTGTTGAAACATATGCAAAGGTCAAAAAATGTCTCTTCAATTGGTAGATATTGAAGCCTCATCCACCTTTATTTGTTTATCAGCTAGATAATAATTAAGGCGAGAAGCTACAGTTCGAGCCGTTTCCGGCGTAATATTTAAATAACGCAGGAAGCTCTTTAATTGCGTATGTCCCGTAATCTTCATTACCTCGGTATGCGGCGACCCGGAAGCAATCATTCTGGTTGTCGCCGCGTGTCGGCGATCATGAAAACGCATTTGATTTTTAATTCCAAATAGCCATTCCTGATCAGCAAGGGTTAAGATTTCATACTTTAAATCTGAAATCGAATTCTTCAATTTTTCGTTTGATTGAGAGCCGGAGAATTATATGAGCGAAAAGAGAACGATTTTTTAATCGCCGCAACGCAGGAATTAGTTTGAATACTCACACCGCGAAAACCGACTGCCAAATCATTTTTCCCATTATTGTCGAAATCTCCGATAGTGATATTGCCAGTATTCGAGAAAGCCGCCGCTGCCTGACTCGTAAATACCTGAGCTTTTCTAAATCCTAAATTACCGTTGCCGAATAAAATGTTTAATCGCCCTGTTTCAAGAACTGCACTCTCAGTCGTTATAAGGTCAAGCTTGCCATCGCTATTAACGTCACCGACATTGAAGACCGCATTCGCTGTTTCGGTATAAACCGGAATTCGGCGAGCAAAGGTTTTTGCTGCGCGGTCCCACCTATAGATTGATATTTGCCCGGCAAAACCAAAAGTTATTACTTCATCTGTTCCGTCATTGTTCAAATCGGCGGTAATTACTCGTGTTGGAAGCAGCTTGCCGAGCCGATAAGCTGCGGGAGCGGCGAAAGTTCCGTCACCGATACCGAGCAAATATAAAATACGACCGCGATAAAAATCTTCCTCATTTCCGACAACAATGTCCGTTATGCCGTCTCCGTTAATGTCTCCGATTGCGAAGCTGTAGTTATACCTGCCTGAAAATTGATAACTCGCGCCTGCTGTAAATGTGCCGTTACCGTTGCCGAGATAAATTCTTGCTCGATCATTGGCAACGACTAAATCCTGATTCCCATCGCGGTTAAGGTCGCTGGCAAAAAGAGTTCCGGCTGAATTGGTTGAATCGTTTGTTTGGGAAAACGTACCGTCCGCATTTTGCGTGAAAATTGTGATTCGGTCGTAACCCGATGCGGCAATATCCACCCTGTTGTCGTTGTTAAAATCCGCCAGGGCAAAATATGTGGTGCCGTTCCCGGAACTTGGCGTGAGCTTTGTTGATGTAAAAGTGCCGTTTCCGTTTCCCTTGAAAACAAACAATTCCGGCTGCCGGTTGGGAACGGCTTCGGTCGCTACTATATCCGAAATCCCATCCGAGTTAAGGTCAAAAGCCTGTATTTGAGAAACCACATTATTGGTGGACGAAATGTTCACCGGCGCTGAAAGATTAACGTTTGAGCAGGCATCGGCTTCCTGCCAAATCGAAACCGGTTGTCCGGCGATTGATAAAATCGCTCGTCGCGCTCTGGTCGTTGGGCTGACGCTAAAGTTTACCGTGCCGTTTCCTGTACCGTTTCCGTCTGTTACGGTGATCCAAGGCTGATTGGAAGTCGCCGTCCAAGTGCAATAAGATGGGTTTGCCGTAACATTAACGGAACCGTTGCCCCCGCTCTTACTGAAAGTGGCTTCGGTCGCTGAAACCGTAAATGAGCATCCTTCCTGACGAACTGTTATTGTTTGACCGCCGAGCGTAATGGTTCCGGTTCGAGCTGTTGTGGCGGGAGCGGCGGTAAATCTTAAAGAACCGCTGCCGAAACCGCTGACCGTATTAGCGGGAGCATCAGCTAAATTACCGATCCCGGATTCGAGATTCAGCCAGGATGTTTCGGTCGCGGCAGTCCAGGCGCAAAACGGATCGCTGGCGGTAAAGAAAACAGTTCCGACTCCGCCCGCCGCGTCTATGTTCAGATTTGCGCTTGAGATCGTAAAAGTACAGGGCTTGGCAACGAAATCCGCTGTTTCATCGCGCGTGAGACTGTTAAAAGTTCGAGAACGCGGTGTAAAGGCGTAATTCTCGCGGAACGGGCGAACGGTGTAATTGCCTTGCAGCGGCAGTTCGGAAAAGAAATATGTTCCGGTTTGACTTGTTTGCGTGGTCGAATTTATCAAGCCGGTTATATTCACAGTGACCTGGCTTAAAGGCTGATTGTTCTGATTTGTAATGCGACCGGCAATCGAAGGCGTCGCCGAAATCATTGTTTGTTGGGTTGAAGAGTTATTCGAAGAATTGCTGTCAGCTTCGTTACCCGAAACGGCAGCCGTGTTTTGAATTGCGCCCGCTTGCGTCGGAGTTAAGCTTAACTGAATGTTTGCCGTAGCGTTAACAGCTAAATCGCCGAGATTACAGCTAACTGTCCCCGCATTGAAAGAGCAATTTCCCTGCGATGCGGCTGCCGTGATGAAAGTCGTATTTGGCGGTAAAACATCCGTTACTTTAACGGCAGTCGCCGGGGACAAACCGTTATTTTTTACTTGCAAATCGTAAATTAACGGGTTATTTACCATGACAGGGTCGCGGCGATCCGTTTTCACGATTTCGAGGTCGGCATCAACGCCTATTTTGGCGATAAACGCGTCGCCGTTTCCGCCCAAACCGTTTTGAACCGGACGCAAGGTAGGCAAATTGCTGGACGAGGTTTGACCGATGAAGACAACATTGTCTTCCGAAGTGACAACTACACCCGTCGCTGATTCGCTAAAGCTGCCTCCGAAAAATGTTGAGTATTCAAAGCCGTCGCCATTAGCGTTATATTTGGTCACAAAAGCATCGGTGCTGCCGCCCAGCGTTGCCTGAACGGGATTTTGTAGCGGAAAATTAGCGGAAGCGGTCGTCCCGACAACAATCGGTGCTGCCGATGAACCGACATCGAGGCTCAATCCCGTGTCGGCTCCCTGACCGCCCAAAAACGTTGAGTAAACCAGCGCATTACCGGCGCTGTTTATCTTGGTCAAAAACGCGTCGTTCTGGAAAGACGCGCAGCTTGCGCAAGTTAATTGAAGAGCATTTTGAACCGGGTAATTTGCCGAAACCGTGCTCCCGGTCAAATACACGTTTTTATCTGAATCAAGAGCGATTGAGCTACCCGAATCGGTAGTGCTGCCGCCAAGATAAGTCGAATAGACCAGCGCCGAGCCGTTAGCGTTAATTTTCGAGACGAAAACATCCTGCCCGCCTGCATTATTTGCTTGAATCGGATTTTCGAGCGGAAAATTTGTTGATCCGGTTACCCCGACGAGATAAAGATTTGCTTCTTGATCGCTGACAATTCCGGTTCCGACATCATTGAAAGTGCCTCCTAAGAACGTCGAAAAGACGAGCGAATTGCCGGATGAGTTAAACTTCACCGCAAACGCATCGGTTCCCGTATAACCGCCAAGCAAAACGCCGTTTTCAACCGAAAGAACGGATAATAAAGAATTACCGCTTAAACCGCTGTTGATTTGAGTCCAGGAAGCGCCGCTGTCGGTTGAACGAAAATAGCTTCCCGAACTCGTCACCAGGTGAAAAACTTGAGGGTTAGAGGAATCCTGAGTCACCGCCCTGACCGAAATTAGGTTGGGCACATTGATCAAGCTCCAATTAATCCCGGCATTCGTGCTTTGGAATAAACCGAAACCGGTGGCTGCAAACAGATTATTGCCGTTGTTTCGGTCACTGACCAAATCAAGAATATTGCCGGTCGGCAATCCGTTTGAAATTAAAGTCCAAATTGCTCCGTTGTTGACGGACTTGAACAATCTGCCCGATGTTAAAGCATAAACGGTTTGCGGATTTGAGTGATCGAAAGTGAAATTATTGATTGCTGAAAAAAGACCGCTCGGCGTTACGCGCGACCAAGTGGTGCCGCCGTTCGTCGTTCTGTAAATATCCCCGGATCCGCCGACCAAAACCGTGTCGGAATTTCTCGGATCAAGCGCTACCGTTGTGGCGAAAGGTAAATTAGTATTTGTGACGGGAGTCCAGGTCGCTCCCGCATCAACCGACTTGAAAATAGAACCCAAAGACACGGCGTAAACTACGGCTGGATTGGCAGCGGAGACTGCAACTTTGTTAATCAAACCTTTTAATGTCTGTTGTCCGGCGGCGATCCAATTTGCTCCATTATCGCTGCTTTTGAAAACCCCGGAATTAGTTCCGGCGAAAATAACGCTCGGCGAACCCTCTGTCCGGGCAAAAGAATTGATAGTGTTGACATCGGGAGAAATTGCCGAAGGCGACCAGCCGGAATTGTCCTCGTTGTTCCGAAACAAGTAGTTTCCCTTAAGCTGACCTTGAATCGGATTAAGAACCGGAAAATTTACAGAATCGGTGCGACCTGTAATCGCAATGTTTCCCTGACCGTCGCCGCTGGCGCTAAAGGCGTCATCGTTTGCGCCCCCGCCAAAATAAGTCGAGAAAATCAGTGCCGAACCGCTCGGATTTAATTTTGCGATAAAGAGGTCTGAACCGCCTCGGTTTTCGGTTTGATAAGCATTTGCAAGCGGAAAATCCGATGAAAATGTGCGACCTGCGACTGTCGCTGTTCCGTCGGCTTCGACCGATAAAGCAGTTGCCAGATCATCAGAGTTTCCGCCCAAATAGGTTGAATAAAGAATGGCGGTGCCGCTCGAATTAAGTTTGGTAATGAACGAATCATACCCAAATTGACCGTTAATCGCAGGCTGGAGCGGATTTACAGTCGGAAAGTTTGCTGAACCGGTGCTGCCGACCAAATAAATATTGCCGTTTGCATCGGTGCGAACTTCATCCGCGGTTTCTTGATTGCTGCCTCCGAAATAGCTCGAAAAAAGAAGAATCGGGTCAATGATCAACTCGCGACTACGGTCATATTTTCCCAATCGAAAACCAACTCTGTTTTTACCAAGCAACACAAACTCGGCGCGAACGGTTTTTTGTCCGTTTTCAAGGTTTTGATAAGCGACCGGGCGGCGATAACTGATGCGCCCGTTTTCCGTTTCCGCAATTAAATCGCCTTCTTTGTTGATAAATAGTTTTTTAATGCCATCGAAATCCAGATTTATCTGCTTTGTATCTGTGTAAGGAGAAACGATAAAATCAAATTCCAATTCTTTTCCGCGCCCGTAAAATACTAAATCGGTTCCGGGATATATTTCCGTATAACGAACTTTTTCAAAGGTCGAAGAATTCCGAATCCATTTTTGCGGATCATCCCCGACTAAATAATTGTATTTACCGGGAAGCTCATTTTCTCCGGTTATCGAAGCGGGGTTTCCGGCTCCCGCAAACTTTACCAGCACCGAATCCTGAACGAATGAATCCGGGTTATTTATACTCGCTACAACAGTATTATCGGCAGGCGCGGTTTGCGTTTTGACTTTCTGTGTAAACAGGCGGAAGAGAGCTTCTTTTTCGCTCAAATAAACGGCGTATCTTTGACCGTTTGAATAATATTTATATGCGCCGGGAGCTTGTCCCGAATTTTTAACGAATTGGATCGGCAGCTTATCGAATGACACGTCCGGTTTCGATTCGTTTGAAGATTTTTCACTTCGCCCTTTTATGCGATCAATTGTGAGGTCTTTATGTGCTAAAGCACCGGGTTCGATTTCTAAAAATTTGATTCCCGCGCCCAAAGTTAAGAGAATTGCGGCGACCGAGATTGCGAGCGAGTTTTGAAGATACTTAAACATTAATTTTTACCAGAGAGATGAATGAGTTTATTAATTTTTCTCTAAATCCGTCTTAATTGCCGACCGCGTGTTTCGCCACTTTTAAAGAGCTTTGAAACACACGGTACGTTTAAATTCACAAATTGTTATTGCGGTAAATAACCTGACGAAACGGGAATGTCTTCGCCGGTTCCCCATCTGACGGCTGAAAATCCGAGCGTGCTTTGCATCAGATACCAGGTGCCGTTCGACGGACGAAATACGGAAGGATCGGCTCGTCCATCGCCGTCGTAATCGCCGGGCGACGGAACATCAGTCTCGACGCCGAAGTGAAGCGCCGAAAATCCGGCGGTGGATTGCAGCAGATACCAGTAGCCGTTCGTTGGGCGATAAACCGCAACATCGGTTTTTCCGTCGCCGTCATAGTCCGATTGAACCGGGCGATCCGTCGCAAGCCCGAAATGAGCGGCTGAAAAACCGGCGGTGCTGCCCAAAATGTACCAGGCGGCGTGTGACGGACGGAAAACCGCCGCGTCTGTTTTTCCGTCGCCGTCGTAATCTCCCGGAACCGGTTTGTCTTCTTCTACCCCGAAATGAGTGCCGACAAACTTCCCGTCCGAGCTGCGCAAACTGTACCAGTCGCCTTTTTGCGGGCGATAAACGGTAATGTCCGTTTTGCCGTCCCCGTCAAAATCACCCGAAACGGGTTTATCCGAAGCAACACCGAAATGAACCGCGCGGAAGCTCGAATTCGAGCTTTCCAGGATAAACCAGTGACCGCTCGAAGGACGATAAACTGCATAATCCTCCTTTCGGTCGCCGTCATAATCTCCCGGAACAATGGTATCGCCCGCAACGCCAAAGTGAGAGGCGTTTAAGCTGTTATTTGTGCTTTGCAGCACATACCAGTCGCCTTTTGAAGGACGGAACACCGCCACGTCCGATTTTCTATCGCCGTCAAAATCGCTTAAAACACGTCCCGGAGCTGCCGCCTCATCATTTAAAATTGTAACCGTCGCTTGATTGTTTTGCAGCGTTGCGTTTACGGGATTCGAGAGATTGATAGTCAAAGTCTCGTTCGGTTCGAGAGTTGTATCGGCGCGCACCGTCAGGGTGATGTTTTTGCTTGTCTCACCGGGGGCAAAAGTGATGGTTCCTGACGACGCCGTATAATCGGATGGAGCGACGGCTGTTCCGTCGGCGGTTGAATAATTAATTGTGACGCTCTGTCCGCTGACAGCCAAAAGCCTGACGGGAATGTTGACGACCGTATTAGCGGAATTTCCCTCGGCGACACTTACATTTTGAATTGTCAAAGGCGCGGCGGGATCGTCGTCGGTAATACTCAAAACCACTTCCGCCCGCTGCCCGATGCTCGCTCCTCCCGAAACGTTCCGCAAAACCAGATTGAGAGTTTCATTCGGCTCGTCAATCGCGTCGTCCAAAATAGGAATAGAAAGCGTTTTACTCGTTTCGTCGGCGGCGAAAGAAATCGTGCCGCCGGTCGGAATATAATCCCGATTGGAAACGGCTGTTCCCTGATTGGTTAAATACTCAATCGTAACGCCGCTCGCGTTTCCGCCCGTTCTGCGGATCGTAACGGTGGCAACTTCAGCCGTTTCATTAACCGAAAAACCGGCGGCTTCAAATTCAATAATTCCGCCGAAATCATCGTTAACGATTGTCCCGGTCGCCTCTGCATCAACTATGTTGAGAAAAGCGGGGTTCGCCAGTTTTAACCGTAAATCTTCGTTCGTTTCAACCAGCGTGTCGGGATTGATCTGCACCGCGATTTGTTTTGTCGTCGCGCCCGGTTCAATCGCCAGAGTTCCTGAAATTGCGATGAAATCGGTTGAAGAAACGGCGGTTCCGTTTTGAGTGGCAAAACCGACTTTTGTCAGACGCCCGCTCGGATTGGAGAGGGCGACGGTGAAGATAATTTGTGACGCGCCGCCGCTTCCCTCGTTTACCGAAACATCGCTAATAACGGCGTCGGGCGCCGCGTCGTTATCAATAATCGTTCCTTTTCCCTGCGAATCTTTGATTGAAGCATTAACCGCTCCGGTTAATTGAACGTTAAAAATTTCATCGGCTTCGTCAAGCAAGTCTCCGCGAACCGGTATTTCGATAATTTGTGAAACTGTTCCCGGCTGAAACGTGACATTTCCGGCGAGATTCTCGTAATCAATTCCGGCTGCGGCATTTCTTCCGACGACGCGGTAGCCGACGGTGACGGGCTGGGTTGCGGCTGATGAAAGCGTAACCGTGAAGCGAGCATTGATCGAGCCTGCATTGATTTCCGTAACCGTAGAATCGCTGATGCTCAAACACGGCTCATTTATTGAGTTGTTATAGTAAATTGCTCCGAGCGAGCCATAATCCGGTAAACCGTCTTTGTTGAAATCGCCCGAACTGAACGGCTTGCCGCCAAAACTTTCAAATGTTTGCGCCGGGCTAAATCCTCCCGATCCATCGCCTTTAAAAAATGCCGCCGCATTATAGGGAAAGCCAAAGCCGCCTATAATTGCGTCTTTGAAACCGTCGCGGTCAAAATCGTTTACGACGACTCCGGTGCCGCCGCTCGGAGCGTCATAGGCGACAACGTCAAAGGTTCCGTTAGCCATATTAAGAACTCTGACAAAAGAGCTATTCACCGGACCGCTGAACGATGCAGCCAAATCGGGGCGATTGTCGTTATTAAAATCGGCTGCTTCAACAAACGAAACGACTCGCGGGAGAGTGACGGTTTCGACAGGCTCAAAAGTACCATTTCCGTTTCCTTTGAAGATATACAGCGTATTTGTGTTGCGACCGATGATTAAATCGGCTTTCCCGTCCACATTGAGGTCGGCGATTGTCATCGTGCTTAAATTTGAAGAAGGAACCGTGCGTTGTTCAGAGACAACCGAAAATCCGCCGTTTCCGTTGCCGAGATAAACCGTGTAATTTGAAGAAAGACGGTTAAGAGCTACTAAATCAATCAGATTATCGTTATTAAAATCGCCCGTCTTAACTACTTCGGGACCGCGCGTGTCCGTACCGGGAGCGGAAATAAAGGTTCTGTTAAATTGCCCGGCACCGTTTCCAAGCAAAAGATTTATTTGACCCAGATAGGAATAGGCGAGATCGGCGTTGCCGTCGCGGTTAAAATCAGCCGAAACGATTGTGTATGAGCTGGATGCCGATGAACCCGACCCGTAAATCGGAGACTCGGGAAAAACAAAGACGCCGCCCGCATTTTGCAGCGATACATAAACCGTGCTGTTGCTTTCGATTGCAGCTACATCGAGCCTTCCGTCGTTATTAAAATCAGCCGAGACGGCATCAATTCCGATGGTGGAAATAGTTGAGTAATAAGCAAAGTAACGCGGAGTCGGAAACTTTCCGTCGCCCTTCCCTTTGTGAATGAAGATGCGCGAGCGCCAGTTGTTTGATTGCGCCAGATCGAGATTTCCATCGCCATCGAAATCCGCCGTCACAATTCCGTCGGGATATGCAAACGGATATAAAACTTCCGAAATGGTAAAAGTGCCGTCGCCGTTGCCCAAAAACACAGAGCCGGAATCGTATGCCAGATCGAGCTTTCCGTCATTGTTAAAATCACCGCCGATTAAATCGTTTGATGAAAGCCCGTAAGATTGGGGCATCGGAGAGTTGAAAGTTCCGTTGCCGGTTCCGAGCAAAACCACCGAATTTCCCGCTTGAGTTGTCGAAAAGGTGCCATAGCCGACCGCGACAATGTCGGTTTTTCCGTCATTGTTAAAATCTTTAGCGGCTAGCGCCGTGAAACGGATTGGATTGCTGAGATTAAAGCTCTCGGAAAAACCGCCCTGTTCGTCGGTCAGATAAACCCGGATTCCGCCGTTACCGTTATCATTTGCAAATGTGACCGCTAAATCGGAGCGATTATCGCCGTTGAAATCCGTTGTGGAAACATTCGTCACGCCCGCCGCTAATTCAAAAACGGGTCCGGCAGTAAAACCGTTCCGGCTTCCGAACAAAACATACAATTTCGTGCTCCCTGCGGCTAAATCGAGCCAGCCATCATTGTTAAAATCGGCGGTTGCGACTTTCGACGGCACTCCGGGAATCGAGTAAGAATCAAACTCGGAGAAATTTCCCGCGCCGTCGCCATTTAAAATGTGAACTTCTTCGTCGTAAATGCTCGTGACCGCCAGATCAAGCTCGCCGTCGCGATTAAAATCCCCGACCGCAACGTCTTCAGGCGCGGCTCCGGCAAAAAAGTTTTTCCCCGGTTGAAACGAACCGTCGTTATTGCCCAAATAAATCGTCACGTAGTTAAGACCCAATTCCTGAAGACCCGGAATTGTCACAATCAGATCGGGAACGCCGTCGCGGTTCAGGTCGGCTGCCGTGATTGACGAATGAATATTAGGCGTGCTGATGCTGTCAGGTGCTTCGAGGCTAAAATTGCCGCACGAATTTGAAGAGAAATCCGATTGCATCGGATAAGCCGCCGTCCCTGAGACCGCGATCAAGAAGGAAAAGCACAAAAATAATTGAGTCAGGATTTTATAATTTGAGAAATGCATGAGTTTTGAGCTGATTTGTTAAATTTCGGCGCAATGACGACCGAATCGGAGCTTCGCTGAAGTTAAAGCTCACTAGAGATTAATTGCACGTATCAAGAGTTAAAATTTAATGTTTTCGGCGATAAGTATTTTAAAATTTATGCCCGTGAGTTTAGAAAATCATTAGATAGCTTTTCTATCTATTGCGACAGTTTGCAAACGATAAATATACTCTATTATCAAAACTATTACAATACCGGCTTGCAGCTCCTGCTAGCTGTTTTTCATTTACTATCGTATAATCATTTTTCCGAGTACTACACCTTGCGACAAGCTACAAGTTGCTCGGACTCATTTTTTATTACCTTAATTGCCGTTTAGCCAACTTTCTCTCCGATTGTCGCTAATCCGCAAAAAGAACCTCAATCTGATTGGAAAAATAAAATGTTTGAATTTCTCTTACGCTCGAAATCAATTACTCGTCTGTTCGGTTTAATCTTTCTTTTTATAGTAACGGCAGGCTGGATTTCCTTATCCGTATATTCGGCGAAACAGCCGAATCAAGATGAGTTTGCAATAGGCGGCAGCAGGCAAGCTGAAACTAATAATATTATTAGTCCGCTGTCTCGAAGCACCATTCAAACGACGGCGGATTTTATAAGACGAATACCTCTGACGGCGAACAATGCGGTTTACAATCCGGGCGACAAAATGCTGTACGTTTCAGTTCCGGGCATCGCCGGAAGCACCGGAAACACAATTACGCAGGTCAACCCTCGAACCGGAGAAATCGGTTCGTCAACCTATATCGGAAGCGAGCCGGATAAATTAGCTATGGCGGCGGACAATCAAACGCTGTATGTTGAGCTAAGAGGAGCATACGCGATTCGGAAATTCAATACCGCCACGCAATCTGCGGGACTTCAGTTCAGCAGCGGACAGGATTCGTTTTTGTCACCTTATCAAATCGGCGATTTGGATGTTGCTGTTAATAATCCGAGTCTTATCGCCACGTCCAGATTGGCGGCGCCCGGTTCAATAAGGAGTTTAGCCATCTACAAAGACGGCGTAGAGTGCCCGCAAACACTATCTCCGGGACAAACTCAGTTTGAATCTCTCGCTTTTTCGCCCTCCGGCACGATGCTTTTCGGGACGGATTATACGGCAACGCTGACGACAATGAATGTTAACGCCGCAGGAGCGGTGACCGTTACGGGCACAATGCCGCTGGCAGTTAATCCTTCGATGATTGAATTTGATAACGGGTTAATCTTTACCTCAGGCGGGCAGGTAATAAAAGCCGATACCAGAAGGGAACTCGGCAGATTTCCAGGAGTCTATAGTCATACTTTTGTGATTGATTCGTCGGTTGGCAGGGCATATTATGTTGTCCCGGACAGCGAACCCGGAAATTTAAAGATAAACGCTTATGACATAAAAACTTTTGCCTTGGTTGGGAGCTTAACGATTCCAAACTTCCCGGGAGCGGTAAGAGCTTTGGTGCGTTGGGGATCAAACGGCTTTGCTCTTCCAACCTGGAACAATGACCTGGTTTTGATTCAAACTTCTCTTATTCCTTCGTCAGAGCCTGTTCCCACGCCTTCGCCGACCGCGAGCGTCACGCCTTCGCCGTCATCAACTCCGTTTGCGGTTTTTACGAGACAGATTTCTCTTCCGACCAATGATTTGATTTACAATCGCATCTCGCAAAAAATCTACGCAAGCGTTCCGAGCGCAGCGGGGAGTCCGTCGGGAAATTCAGTCACGGCGATTGACCCCGAAAACGGCACAATCGGAAATTCGATTTTTGCCGGGAGCGAACCTGACAAACTCGCCCTTTCAGGCGATTCAAAGTCAATGTTTGTCGGTTTAAACGGCTCGGCTTCAGTGCGAAAAATTGATCTCGCCGCTCAAACAGCCGGATTGCAGTTTTCCTTAAACGGCGGGCTTTTCGGCGCATATACGGCTAATGATATTGCCGTTAATCCGAACGATGAGAATATTGTCGCAGTCGGAAGAATTTACGGAGATATTGCGGTTTACAGTCAGGGGCAGCAATTTGCTCAAGCCGATCAGGGCACTTACAGCAAGTCGTTTGTCGTGTTTGACTCCGCAAATAAACTTTACAGCACCGGCTGGAACGGAATCACAGAGTATGCGGTAAATCCTCCGACGGGAATTACCAAGATCAAATCTTTCCCGGGCGGTGGAAAGCTGCATTTAGAAAATGGATTGATTTATTCGTCCTCCGGGATGGTAGTTGATGTGGCGACCGGAGCGGTCAAAGGCACGTTCGCCGGATTAATCGGACCCGTTGCGATGGTAATTGACTCGGCGAACAACCGAGCTTTCTTTCTCGCTAATAGTAATAGCGGTAATTCAACTCATTTCCTGCGCGCATACGAACTGGACACTTTTAGATTTATCGGGTCGCTTGATCTTCAGTACGGGTCGTATTATGACTCAAGACCGCCGATTCTAGTGCGTTGGGGAGCAAATGGATTGGCTTTTAACGGCAATGATCAGATTTATCTGCTTCAAACCTCGCTCGTCAATTCGTCGGTTCCCGTTCCGACTCCGACGCCGACGATTACTCCGACGCCGACGATTACGCCGACACCGATGCCCTCGCCGGTTTACGTCCCGACTTTTGTTCGGAAAGTTAGTCTGCCTGTTCGGGACATCGTTTACAACGAATCAACAAAATCAATTTATGCCAGCGTTCCGAGTTCTGCCGGAACTGAAAGAGGCAATAGCATTACACAAGTTTCTCCTGAGGGCGGCGCAATCGGTGCGTCGGTTTTCGTCGGCAGCGAGCCAAACAAACTGGTGCTCGCCGACGACGGCAGAACGCTTTATACAACGCTTGACGGAGCAAATGCGATTCGGCGTTTTGACGTGGTCAGCCAGACTCCGGGCTTGCAATTTACGCCTGCCGCTGAAGTTCGGTATCTGTATGATTTAGCTGTCGTGCCGGGCAAACCCGAATCAATCACCCTCGTCGGAAACGCTTTGGGCGGAAACGAAACCGTAGTTGTTTATGACAACGGCGTTAAGCGACCTAAAACCGGTAAAAACGAGCAGTATTCGACAATAACCGGCGTTGAATTTTCATCTTCTTCAATTCTTTATGGTGTGCGTTCTCAGGGCGACGCTTCCGACCTGGTTAAGTTTACGGTTGATCCCGAAGGCGTCACCGAAGTCAGCTCGACAGGTCGTCTGTTCCCCGGACACGACATTGGAGTCAAGTTTGCCGGCGGGCTGCTTTACAGCCATTCGGGGCAAGTTGTAGAACCCGAAGCTCCGAGACTCGTCGGCACTTTTAATCGAGGCTATAACTCCCCGATGACTATTGATCCGGTTTTGGGGCGCGTTTTTTTCATTGAGGGAAATGTCTTATCAGCATTTGACGCGAGAACTTTTTTAAAAATCGGGTCGGTGACGCTGCCCGATTTTAACGGCAGTCCGAGGTACAGAGGCTTTGTTCGTTGGGGCGCAAACGGTTTAGCTGTAATGGCGGCGAGCAGTTCGTCTACTTCAAACATTAGCGAGCTGTATTTAATTCAGAGTGAGCTGGTCTCAGCATCTTCCCGGGTTCCCACCGGATTGCAGATCGGATTTACCGATAACGTCTTTGAAGGCGGTTCCAGTGTGACTGTGCCCGTTGTCAGAACCGGCGAGCTTACATCTACCACAACCATCAACTATGAAACCATTGATGGAACCGCGCGAGCAGGTTCCGATTACACTGCAACATCCGGAACGCTCGTTTTTGCTCCCGGCGAAACAAGCAAAAACATTACCATTCGGACATTAAACGACAATGTATATGAGGAAACCGAAAATTTTACGGTTAAGCTGAGCAATCCGGGCGGAGGCGACAGTATTTATATTTTGTCATCCGACAGCACGGGGGTTACGATCTTCGACAACGATCCGAAACCGATAGTCTCGGTAAGTAATATCACGGTCGAAGAGCCTCGCTTCGGAACCGCCGAAGCCCTTTTTACAGTTCGGCTCACGAATCCTACTTCACAAACGGTAACTGTCAATTACGCGACCAATAACGGCAGCGCCACGGCGGGAAGCGATTATCTTGCCGCGAGCGGGACGCTTACTTTTAATCCGCTCGAAACAACGAAAACCGTTTCCGTGAAAATCAACGCCGACGCGCTTAACGAAGGTAATGAAGCTTTCTTTTTAAGCTTGACTAATGCCACGAACACTGCAAACACAACGGGACAAGCCACGGTGATAATTCGTAATACGGCGCGACGTCAGTTGTTTGATTACGACGGAGACGGGCGCGCCGACATCTCGGTCTTCCGACCTGCGGACGGCGCTTGGTATATTTCAAACAGTTCCAATAACTCATTTCGAGCAGCTCAATTCGGCATTTCAACTGATACGCTGGCTCCGGCTGATTATGACGGCGACGGCAAAACAGATATTGCGGTTTTCCGGGAAGGATTCTGGTACAGAATTAACAGCTCAACGAACCAATTCGCCGGTCTTCAATTCGGCGTGGCGGAAGATGTTCCGGTTCCGGCTGATTTTGACGGAGACGGGCGAGCCGATGTTGCAGTCTTTCGCCCGTCGGAAGGAACCTGGTACAGATTAAACAGTACGGATAATCAGTTTGTAGCGTTCAAATGGGGAACAGAAGGAGACAAACCAATTGTCGGAGATTTTGATGGAGATAATAAAGCGGATTATGCCGTTTACCGCCCATCTGCCGGTGCTTGGTATATTTTAAAAAGCTCCGACAATTCTTTCTACGGAGTAAATTTTGGCGTTTCCGAAGATATTCCGACAGCGGCAGATTACGATGGAGACGGTAAAACTGATATTTCCGTTTTCCGTCCTTCTGCCGGTAGCTGGTATCGAATCAATAGCAGTAACAATCAATTCTTCGGTCAACAATTCGGTGTCACGGAAGATAAACCTGTTGCAGCAGATTATGATGGAGACGGAAAAGCAGATATTGCTGTTTTCCGCCCCTCAGCAGGAGCTTGGTATATTCAACGTTCTACATCTGGTTTCTTCGCTCAACAATTTGGAAGTAATGGTGATATTCCGACTCCGTTCCTTTTTGGACAGTAGAATGAATCTGAACATATTTGAAAATCAGAAAAGCCTTCTGTTGCATACAGAGGGCTTTTCTGATTTCTCCGTTACAAAAGCATTCTCAAATCGGAGTTTTTCACAATATTTCAAACGGCACCGCTTGTCTATCGGACGGACGCTATTTTCGGCGTGTCGGTGATCGATGCAATCCACTGATGCCGGATGAGCTTTCGCCGAGGAACAAACAGTTGCAGTCAAACGCGCAGATCGAGCGCTGTTTTTCCGTCGGAGGTTTGCAGCGTCGGATCTGCGTTTTGCTCAAGCAATAGATCAATGATTTCCGTGCGGTCAAACATTGCGGCGAACATCAGCGCGGTTTTTCCGTCCGGCATCCGAGCATTTACATCCGCACCGCCTTCGATTAACAACCGCACCATTTCGGTATCGCCTTTGAAAACAGCGCCCGCCAACGGGATTTGACCTTGATCGTTAGCAAGCTGCGGATCGCCGCCGTATTCAATCAAAGCGCGTGCTGCTTCGTGATTTCCATTATAGCTTGCCAGCATCAGCAAACTGTTGCCTTTGCCGTCGCGGATGTTAGGCGCTAATCCGTGAGCGAGCAAATCTCTTAGTCGGGCGGCATCTCCGAAGCGGACGAGTTGAAATAATTCCTCGATGAATTGATAAGTCTCATCGTCAAGAACAGGCGCGGCTGATTTTAAATCTTTTTCCGGCATATTTTTTTGTTTTCAAACTTAAAATCCGATTACATCACAAGACATTAAACCGCTCAACGGAGGTTTTAAATTTCTCTAAATCTTAAAAGCAGTTAAAACTCTCAACAAAGAGGAATCTAATGTGTTTTGAAGTCGGGCTTTCCGATTGCGTCATAAGCGAATTGGGCATAGCAATCTGCATTGCGATATGCTTTCTCCGGATCAAGATTTCTATACTTTTGGGGATCTTTACGAAAATATGCCTGATCTCCGATCTGAAGTGACATTGGCGGAACGTAATGCGCTAACTCATGAATCATCACATACGAGAAAGCCTCCTGACTTAAGGTGCGCGATTTAGGACATAAGTAGATTGATCCCGGATGAAGTCCATTACTTGTTTTAGCTTCATCGCCTTTGCTGCGATATGAGTAACCATTGTCATAAGCATACATAAAATAGCCGCTCGCAGATGCTGGCGGTTCATCAACCGCAAGAATAAGCCCTTGAGGAACATATCCGATAGCTGTTTGCATATTCAAATATATGCCGTCAATTTCTTCCAGACGCTGTAGCGGGTTATTTGTCTTTGTAATGTGGAAATGGCGATCAACTCTGTCAACGCCGGCTTTACCGAACAAGGAAACTGAGGGCAGATTAAAGGAAGTCTTTGCTGTTAAGAGAGCGGCGCGAGCAGCGCTGACGACTTGTAAAACATGAGGAATTCGATGCATAAATTCCGAAGGTAGGTTTGGTATTGTGCCGCCTCCCTGCCGCAATCGCTTAATCGTTTCTCCGTCAGGATCAACAATTCCATCAGGCACTTTCCAGCCCTTGGGTTTAATCCCCCATTTTTCTTGAAAGTGATAAATTGCAGATCTCGTCTTTGGACCGCAAATGCCATCAACAACCAGCTTCTCTGCCGGTCCGCCATCAAGCGGTGAAAACCGGTTCAGCGCTTTTTGGATTGTTTTCACATCGTCCGGCGCATTCTGACAGCGAGGAGGCGCTGCGGTGCCGACCGGAAATCTGATGACAACAGAAGAATCTCCCGTAGATAGCGCATTAGGCGATTGTTTGACGCAGTCGAAAGAAGCCGTTATGGCATTTATTAACGAACTCATATAAGTATCTCTCTTATAAATGATTAACCTTTTTACTCGGGCAAACTATAAAAGAATTTGGCTGGCAATGCAATAATCTACATATCAATTAAATTAGGTAATTACCTCTTGAAAGTACACGGGGGATATTGGGAAATTTCCGACGAAAGGCGGACGCCATTTAGGTGAGCATCTACTGCATAAACGTCCAAGCCTGCATCAATCTGGAAATA
The DNA here is from genome assembly GCA_036388775.1 of Pyrinomonadaceae bacterium. GTDB lineage: Bacteria > Acidobacteriota > Blastocatellia > Pyrinomonadales > Pyrinomonadaceae > JALZCH01. Next base: position 18,854 of record DASVRD010000062.1, read on the forward strand.
GCTTTAGAGTTCTGTACAAAAGCTACAAGCTCAGTATTAGAATTGTTCTTCAAATCTGTTAATTAAACTCGTTCGATTTTGATACTGTTTCATGCCATTTTGCTAAGCTATATCAGCGACTCCCCTTAATTTTCACCGATTATTATGATTTGGCAAAGCTTTTGCCTTACTTTTCATGGTTTTTTACATTCGGAGGAAATTCAAATGAAGGAAATATTGATTTCAATCTCTCTGCCACGTTTAATTACAGTCCAAACGACCGCAATACTTTTGGCTGTATTTTTTGTTTTAACTTGTATAGCCAACACCTTTGCTCAAGGTGCTTTAACAAAACCTTGTTTTGACTTTTATGGGTCAGGGCGAACTTCCTTCGTTACAGCAAATGAAAGTGGCGACAATATTGTTTGGCGACTTCGTAACAATGGCGGCAATGGCGAGAACAATGTTCTTTGGGGGCTTTCCGCGAGCGACGTACCAACGCCCGGATATTTTGATGCGGACAATATAGCCGACATTGCTGTTTGGCGCTCCGGTGCTCCGGCTTATTATTTTATACGTCGTTCGGGACCGAGTGCGCCGCCAAATAGCATGCTTTCAATTCAATGGGGAACAAACGGAGATTTCCCGACCCGTGAAGCCGATTATGATGGAGACGGAAGAGATGACCCAACTGTTCTCAGAAGAGTCAACAACAGGTGGAACTGGTATTTTCTGCGGAGCAGCAATAATACTTTGGGAGCAATCGTTTTCGGAATCGGCGATGAAAGTCTTTTTGAAGATATTCCGCTTCCGGGGGCAGATTACACAGGGGACGGACGAGCGGAAATCGGCGTGATTCGCCCCAACCTTTTCGGAGCGGATTCTTACATTATCGGCGACAGCAATACTGGCGCGGTAACGTTGGCGCAGCAATGGGGTGAAGTCTTTACTGACGTTTATATGACCGGAGATTATGTGGGCGATAATCGCGCCGATTTTGCCGTCTGGCGCGGGATAACATCCCCTTTAGGGACGGGAAACGGCTTTTGGTACATACAGGAAAACGGCGGCAACAATAGAGTCTTCGTTCAGTTCGGGATTCCAAGCTCGCAAGAGCAAATTAACGATATTCCGGTGTGCGGAGATTACAATGGCGATGGTAAATCGGATATTGCGGTTTACCGTTATACAAACAACACTTTTTACTGGCTCAACAGTCCAAGCCTAAGCAGTGTTGGCGGACAGCAATTTGGTCAACCGGGCGATTTACCAATTGCTGCCGTAAAAGATACAGCGATTGTTTCAGTTTTTAATAATTTAAATAAAGGAGCAGCTTCATATTAAAGGGTAATTCATCTTAAGCCTATTTTAATTCAATTTAAGGATTTGGCGGATTGATATATATCACTTCGCTGCCATCAACTCTTGTCGCGCGTCCTTCACCGATTGGACCGAAAAGATAATTGTAAGTGTTTTGCGAAAACTCAACGGATTTCACCGTGAATCCTGCGCTTCCTGCAAACGCCTGACTAACGCCGCTTGTTTTCAGCACGGATGTGACGCCCCATCCGCCTCGCACAACCGTCGAGTTTGTGCGTTCGGTCGTCTGTCCTTCGCGCCCTTTCTGGTCTATTGAATCAACTCGCTTGTAAGACGGCGCGGAACCGCTGCCAAATCCGGCGACAGTTGCCGAATAAACGGTTTGCTCGCCGTTTCCGCTGATTGTCAGTCTGATTTCTCCGGTCGAAAGTTTTTTGAGTTCCAGGATGAATGGATCGCCCGCGTAGTATCGAGAATCATTGGTGCCGCCTGCTGTGGCGATGGTGTGATAACCGCTGTTCGTCGTTCTGTCGGAGGAGCGGAAAAACGGTCGAAATGCAAAATTAGGTCGCAGCGTTTTAACGCCGATTGTAACGGAACCATCCGCCGTCGGTTGAAACGTGCTGCCAATTGCGACTTCATTGCCCGCCAAATCTTTGACGACATATTCGGTCGCGCTTCGCTGTCCAATGACAAATTGATCGGTTCGACTTGAACCGTCCGACTCTGTTGTCCAAGTCGCACGCGCTGCGGTCGAACCCGGCACAACGGCAAAAACTCGATTCCACGCCATTCCCGCGTCAACTTCGATGTTATTGCTTCTTCCGCCCATATAAATGCTCGGTCGGTCGCGCGGTCCGGTTTTAGGATCGTTCATTTCCGTCAGACTGTATCCGGCGACGCCATCGGATTCCTGAATAAAAAAACGATTATTATCCGGGGCAAATTCGGGAATCGTCCCGCCACGGCTGTGGATGCCAAGATTTGTGCTTGATTCAGGCGTTATAACTTTTCGATAATAAGCGCCGATTTCATTTGGTTTTCCGTCAATAACTTGAAATGCCGGGGCGATTTCAATTCCGGGTGTTTGTGCCGCTACGATATTTATGCCCAAAAGAACTGTAAAGAATGCCGCGCTTAAAATAAATTTCATAATTATCCCAGCAAAGTAAATGATTGTTAGTAACGGGTGAACTTAGTTCATTTTATGCATCGCACCACTTAAACAAATGTCATAAAAGTTGTGCCAATTTATCACCGTAGTTATAAAAAAACAACAAATTTCGTCGGATCAACTTGACACCGGATTACTCATTCAAACTTTAATTTTACATTCTTAACAATTCTTTTACGTGCTCTTAAACAAAAAAGGATTTCCGATGTCTAGAATATGACTTAGATACTAATTTAGTCATTAGTTCAAATAGAATTTTATGAGAGCCGTTGCCGTACGTGAGGATATACGCGATTTGATTCTTGATGCCGCCGAACGATTACTTGGGCGATACGGTTTCAAGAAAATGACGATGGACGACCTGGCGCAGGAGGTCGGAGTCGCTAAAGGGACAATTTACCTGCATTTCAGCAGCAAAGAGGAAGTTGCATTAGCCCGCGTTGACCGGGTTATCACTAGGTTAGCTGAAGAACTGCGGAAAATTTCTCGCTCAAAGAAATCTCCGGCGAGTTGTCTGCAAAAAATGTTAATGCTTCGCGTGTTGTTTCGCTTTGATAGCGCGCGTGATTACGCCGAAAGCATTGATGAGCAATTAACGGCAATCAGACCGATGCTGCAAGCTCGCCGTCAAAAACATTTTCAGGAAGAGGCGCAAATTTTTGTCTCGGTTTTGGAAGAAGGCAAGCGTACAAAGGAGCTTTTCTTCAAAGACGCAAATTACACCGCTCATAATTTGTTAATCGCCACCAACGCCCTGCTTCCCTCCGGTCTCAATGCCCGAGAGTTTAACGACAGGCAAGAGATTGAAGAAAGAATCTTTCAGATTTCGCGAATTCTGGTCAACGGTTTGTCGGTGAAAAATTAAAATAGAGAGGTCATAATTATGTTTGGAAAAGCGTTTTTGTCTTTTGCTTTTATTGTTTCGGTTCTGTTTTCAGGCGTTTTTTGTGTTCAGGCGCAAATCCCGCAACAGGGTGCGAGTCCCAATCAGATGCAGCTTCCGAAACTCAAATTCCCTGAAGGAAAGAGTTCAGTGGAAGTGCCATTTGAAACGAGCGGCAATTGGATGGTAATTCCCGTCAGCGTAAACGGCTCACGCCCGCTGCGTTTTGTTTTCGACAGCGGCGCTTCCGGGACAGTGCTTTCTAATTCAGCGCTTGCCGATACGCTTGATCTTAAATTTACCGGAACAAGACAGGTTCGCGGGGCGGGCGGAGGCGGCACGACGTTTGAAGTCAAAGTTGCTGAAGGTGTCAATTTCAATATCGGAGGCATCGAGCTTTCAAACGTTAGTTTGTCTCGACGCCCTTCCAATACCGGCGTGGACGGTGTAATCGGTCGCGTGGTGTTCGCCACGACGGTCGTCGAAATTGACTGGGAAAAACGGGTAGTTAGGTTTTACGAACCTTCAAAATACAAATATTCGGGTTCGGGTGCGGTATTGCCTTTGACTTTTGATCAAGGCGGAAGACCTTACACGATGGCGACAGTTTCGGTTTCGGGCGACAAAGCCGTTCCGGTTAAGGTGGTTGTTGACACAGGAGGAAGTCACGCGCTGTTTCTCGAACTAGCCTCGCCAGCGGGAATCAGACCGCCCGCCGGGTCTGCGAAAACAACTCTCGGCAGAGGCGCGAGCGGAGAAATTACCGGTTTCACAGGACGGGTGAAAGATTTCGGACTCGGGAAATATTCGGTCAAAGACGTTCCGACCGGTTTTTTGGACGCTTCCGGGGGAACGGCGGGAATTGGCGGGCGTGACGGAAATCTGGGAGGCGTAATACTCAGACGGTTCAAAATCATTTACGACTATTCACGCCAGCAAATGATTGTCGAGCCGAATAAATTTTTCGCCGACCCCTTTGCTGTTGCTTTAACGACAACAGCCGCCGTCAATACGGACATTTCTCCCTCCACACTTAATGATTACATCGGTCGTTACGGCGAACGGACAATTTCAGTCGAAGGCAGCTCATTGTTTATTCAGCGACCGGGAGGACAAAAATTAAAGCTGATCGCCGCGTCAGTTAAAGATGAATTTTCACTCGAACAGATTCCTGCCGCACGTATAAAATTTGTCAGAGGCGAGGCGGGTAAGGTTACAGAAATACAGGTCTTGAACCCGCAAGGGCAATGGGAAAACTCTAAAAAAGAGCAGTCAAAACTCGAAACGCTTCCCAACCAATCCAATGAGCAGTCGAAAAACGAACAACTGTTAAGCGAAGCCGAGCGAGAAGTGAGAAAGTTGGAACGCGAGTGGCTAGACGCTTACGAAAAGCGCGACGCGGAAGCGATGAACCGCATTTTGTCCGATGATTTTAAGCTGACATTTTCCAATGGCTCGGTGCAAACCAAAGCCGACGTTTTAGCGCAAATCAAATCTGCTCAGGATTCCGGGCGACCGTCGCCAAAACTTTCGACCGAAGATGTACAATCTCGCCTCGAAGGCGATTCCGTAATTCTGACCGGACGTTTTATTCAACGAACGGGGCGGGACGATCAAGCCAGAACGATGCAAATGCGCTACAGCGATATTTATGTGAAACGGGGAGGGCGTTGGCAAATTATCGCATCGCAGTTAACGCGCATCCAACAGTAATAGTCATAACATATGTCTCTCTAATCACTTTCGAAGCAGCTATGTTCTTATTCAGCTACTCTGCTAATCAGTCACTACTGTTTTAATTTCACGCTTTAGGAATTGAAGGCGTTCTATCAATGACCGAAGATTTAAAGAGCGTTCTTCTACTTTTGCACGCTCGCTTTTAACAAATCTGGTGTATGGCTCCAGAGCGCCGCGGACATTTTCTGTTGCGCGATCAATCTCTTCTGCCGATTTGCTCTCAAAAACAGTTCGCATCTCTAATCTCAGTTTTTCAACTTTTGCTTTAAATTCTTCTATTGCCCGTTTTCGCTTATAAGGCAGGATGAAAAAGCTGGCTGTGAACAAGACTGTCGCAGCCGCAATGCCTGTAACATCCAGCGCCACAGTGGTGAAAATCGTTGCGAGTACATATCCCAAACCAACAGCACCGGCTCCCAGTCCAAAAGATTGTTGGAGCGCAGTCATTGAGCTGCCGATTATTCGGCGACATTCCTCGCGATGATCAAGCGACTGGATGCGCGCCTCGGCTTCACGACGAATACGGGAATGCACTTCTTCCCGTTCGTATACAAATTGCCCTCCTACTCGACCTATAATTTGCGAATCATACTGCGCTTTTCTCACCTGCGTATTGAAATATTCAAGAGTATCGTTCCACAATTTCATATTGTTGCGAACGAGCCAATCAACTGATTCGTTAACCGTTTGATCCAGTTTCTCCTGCCATTGAGCAAGCACTTCTCGCTCAAACTCTTCTCGAAATTTGGTTTCGCTGCGCAGCAGATTAAAATTTCGCACGCGTATATTGCGATCCAAAAAATCAACTCCGCGGTCGCGCATCTCTCCGACCAGAGCATCAACTTTAAGAATGAACTTTTGAAAGTTTGCCTGCATTTCCGTGCGCGCCGCTTCGAGCTGTTCTTCTATTCGCTGAATTTTAATTGTATCTTCGGAAATCAAATCGAGCTTTCCCGAATACTCTGCTTGCAGCTTTTCGGCAACCGTATTGGCTGAATCTAACGGACTCAGAAGTTTTAGTTGTAACCGTTCGCGTTCGCTTAATGTGTTGAAAATATAATCTTCTAAAGCTTCAAAACGGCTTCGCGTCCAATCACGCGGATTGCCGCCGAGTTTCGCATTAAAAGCCAGTTTAGCGGCAATAGGGAAAATCAAAGGTTTGAAACCGAGCATTTCGCGGCATTTACTATCAACAAACTCCATTACTTCAATGATTTCAGCTTCTTCCTTTGTGTCAATTTTGTTGAGAATGATGACTATTTTCTTTCCCCACTCCTGAATGTAAGAAAGAAACTGGCGCTCGCTTTCAGTCAGCGGGCGGTCAATAGATGTCGTAAATAAAACAAGATCGGCGCGAGGAATAAAATCTTCGGTTACTTCTTGATGAGCTTTTATTACTGAATTAGTGCCGGGAGTATCTACAATCGCAATGTCGCGCAGAAACTCTATAGGAAGGCGTTGCTCGATTACAAATGGAGTAATTTGGCGTTCGGAAGGTTCATCCCCATAGTGCATTATGGTTATGCGGTCATCCACAGGAACGGGACCTTCGACCCTAGCTTTTTGTCCAAATAAAGCGTTAATGAATGAAGATTTTCCAGAGTTAAATTCACCAACAATTACAAGTAAAAATAACTCGTCAATACCCGCGAGAATGTCGCTTAAGCGACGGGCATCTTCGTCGTGTCCGCCCGCTGTTGCCAGCTCTTGCAAGCCTTTTAACAGTTGCTTTTCCGATTCTATTAACGGGCGTAAGCGTTCATCAACAATCTGTTCATTAAAGCTCATAAACTGATTTTACAGAGATTTTGCCTGTTTAATCGGAAATATTTTTAACACTATCGCCCAAGTAGGTATTTATATATGGAATACCAACAATGAACAATTGAAAATGAACAAGGGACAATTTAAAGCTTGCTTTAAATTGTCCCTTATCGAATTATTTCTTATCTCTCCGATTACTTAATTTAAGTATCAATTCCCTCCAATTGGGTCGCCCGGCGGATTTGGAAGCGGCGTAGTTTGCTTTCGTGGCGCGTCGGGACGAGTTAAAAAACGTTCGACATCATCAATCGTCGCCTGATAATGCGCGGCTGTGTCGTTGGCAGCGGTTGCTGCGGCTCGCTTGAGTCTTGCTTGTAGCGTTCGCAAGGCTTCGGTTGCCGTTGCCCTGACTTGCGGCTGGGCATTAGAATTTGCTGCTAAATCCATCAAACGTGTAACAGTCAAGCTTTGCACTGCTCGTTCAATTACCGCCTGATAAGCGTTCGACGGTTCAGGAATTTTCCAGGTCGTTTTAATCAACGCATCAACAACTTCCCGGAAATGAGGATTATTTTTATTTCTCGCATTGAAATTTATCAAACGCGCAGCTCGATTCGGCTCAAGCAGTCCGCTGATAGCAATATCAGCAGCAATTTCGGCTGCACCAATTGGATCAAAAACAGGATTAGTACGTTTGGCGAAAAGCTCAGATCGGTTTGAGTTGTATCCGTATGCTGTCGGGGGAATCAGCTTCAAAATATCGTCGGATATTGCGAGTTCTTCAGATTTGATAGTATCGAGAACCGCCAGCAAAGCCTCGCGCTGTCGCTCAGCCGGGACAATTTCACGAACTGTAAGCGGGTTGGGAGCGCTTTCGGTTCTGACGGCATAAGTGTAATAAACTCCGCCGAGCGTTTTAACAGCCGCCTGCAACTGATAACGATGATGAAGATAGAGCGGCAGCAATTTATTTTCGAGTTGAGAGAGCGGCGCGCCATTCGGAATATTTCGCAAACCGAACTGATTTAAACCGATCCGCCTGACTTGCATTTCGTGCCGAAGCATTGCAACCGGATCGTTTCCGTTATCCCAGAGATTCGCAAGCGGGTGCGCCGCGCTGTCGGGTCGCGTATCGGAATCGGAAATAAAGAGCATTCCGTTTGCCGCGCCATCACGCAGAATTTTTTCCAGTTCCGCGTTTTCGTCCGTGCCGGCAGGGAATTGCATATAAGCGTAACGAACGGCAAATTTGTCATAACTGCCGATACCCACGGCATAAGCGTTTGAAAAATCAAGCTGACCGTTTTTTATTTCAATCATTGGCGCCGGATAATCCAATACCGAGCCGCGCCCGTAAGTGCTGGCGGCAAAATTATGCGCAAAGCCCAATGTATGCCCGACTTCGTGCGCGGAAAGTTGTCTGATACGCGCCATTGACATCATCTCGGCGTCATTTTTCTGAGTTGAATTTATCAAATACTCAACGTCTGGAAGCAGTGCGAAATCGCAAGCCGCGTTTAATAAACCGCCTGCCGAATACTGCGGAACAAGACCGGTGCCGAGAAGAAAATCCTGACGCGCCCTTTGTGAATCGAGCGTTACCACGCCTTTGATAATCTCCCCTGTGCGCGGATCAACAACGCTTGAGCCGTAAGCCCAACCGCGTGTAGAGCGATGTACCCAATTGATTACGTTGTAACGCACGTCCATCGGGTCGGCATCAATAGGTAGAACTCTGACTTGAAACGCATTGCGAAATCCAGCGGCTTCAAAAGCCTGATTCCACCACGCGGCTCCTTCAATCAATGCTGCCTGAATATCTTTCGGCGCGCCGCTGTCAACATAATAAATTATCGGTTTAACTGCTTCGGAAACGGCGGCGTTAGAGTCTTTTTTCTCAAGCCGATGACGTACAATCCAACGCTTTTCAAGCTCTTCGTTGATACCCGTCGCGTAATCGTAAAAGCTGATTGGGTTAACTCCGACACGCGGATCAAATTTGCGCGGACGATATTTATCATCCGGCAATTCGACAAATGAATGGCGCTCACGCACTGTTATGAGGCGCGCAGTCGGCGCTGTGACTAAGCGCCCATCATCGGAATTTGACGCCAGGGTTATTGTCGCCTCGACTTCGGTATTTTTTGGAAAGCCTTTCGTGTTCGGGATATATAACGCGCTGCGGTTTTCGTCAAAAGTGTAATTTCCCTGTTGAGCCGCGCGCAGACGATCCGTTACGCCGTGAGCGTCTCGAATCAAAAAACTTGTCGCGTCAACCAGAACTCTTTCGCCTTCAGTTGCTTCGACTTTAAAACCCCAGATAACCGATTTTGCAAATGATTGCTCAACGGCTCGACGTTCCGCTATATTGTCGCTTAAAGCGCGATAATTGTAATTTGGCTGAACCAGCAGAACTTTGTTTCCGGCGCGTTCAAAATATACAATCTTCGTGCCGCCAAGTTGTCCGCGATCAAGTCCTATTGGATTTGAGCCGACTCCCGTGGTTAACGAAACTTGGTACAAAAACTCCCGATTAAACCATGGGATTTCAAGATAGATTTTCCCGTCTTCAGGATTAAGATAAAGAGGTACGAAGCCGTCAATTTTTTGCAGCTTTTCCGTCAAAGCGGAAACGGTTTTTTTCTGCTGCGTTTCCTGTTTTTTGTCTTGTGCGAGCGAAGGCAAAGTGACGAATAATATAAAGAGAAAGGCGAAAAAGAATTTAGTCATAAGGTTCATTCGCTGGAATTTGCAAAGGGAAATTTATCACTTATTAGAAAATTATGGTAACACGAAAAAGCACAACTGAAGATTCGGTTATGGCACTTATCTTTTTTGTTTGGCTATGTAAAACGGAACCGACATAATTTTTCAGAATTGCGGGTATTTAATTACAGAACTTTTGAGAATGTTTGTCGTTAAGAAAATCTGAGGTAAATAAGTGACAAAATCATATTTAAGATTCGGTTATTTTTGGATTGCGGTTTTAACTATTTTCACGTTTACAGTCAGTGCACAGGAACTGACTCTAAATCAAACGGAAGCCAAATGGCAGGAAAATCTCAAGCAGATTGAAAAAGTGCTGGAAAAATTTAAGCCCGAAAATCCGGGCTACCAGTTGTCCATTTCGCGCAACGGGAAGATTGTTTTTTCCAAAGCGTTTGGAATGGCGAATCTTGAATATAACATTCCGATGACAATGGAATCCGTCATCGAAGCCGGAAGCGTTTCCAAACAATTTACGGCGGCGGCGATTTTGCTTCTTGAACAACAGGGCAAGCTTTCGACGCAAGATGACATTCGCAAATTTATTCCCGAACTTCCCGATTACGGCGACAAAATAACTCTCGATCATATGATGCGCCACACCAGCGGTTTGCGCGATTGGGGCAGTATCGCCTCGATGTCCGGTTGGGAACGCTCGACCAAAACTTATGACAACAACGATGTTTTATACATCGTCGCGCGCCAGAAAGCGGTCAATTTCAAACCGGGCGAAAGATATTTATACAGCAATTCCAACTATAATTTGTTGGCAATTGTCGTCGAACGGGTGAGCGGTTTGAGTCTTGCCGATTACTCGAAAAAATACATTTTCGAACCGGCTGGAATGACGCGCACCGAATGGCGAAATAATTTCAGAAAAGTAGTCAAAAACCGCGCCTTCGCGTACGCTAAGAGTGGCGATGCTTATCTGACAACAATGCCCAACGAAAACGCTTACGGTAACGGCGGGTTGCTCACCACGACCGAAGACTTGCTCAAATGGAACAATTATTATTTATCCGGCAAATTCGGAAGCCCATCGTTGTTAGACAAACAAATTAAGACTGTTCCATTTAATAACGGGAAAATGAACGAATATGCAATGGGACTTGTTATCAATATGATTCGCGGCTGGAAAGCGATAAGCCACAACGGCGCGACCGCCGGTTACCGGGCGAGTCTCGAATATTTTCCCGAATTGAATTTATCAATCGCCTGGTTGAACAACAGCGCCGAGTTTGACAACGCTCCGCCCGTGCCGATAGCCGTTAGAAATATTTTAGTTCCGAATAAATCCGCGCCGCCCGCTGATGTTGCCGCGATCACGCTTTCGCCTGAAAAATTGAAAGCGTTTGAAGGCTGGTATCGAGAAGATAGCTGGTCGAGAAATTCAGGCATCAAATTACTCGTCAAAGACGGCAAACTGACGAGTTCAAGAGGCACAACTTTTACACCCGTTTCTGAAGACACTTTTGTTTTCGGTCCGAATAAGCTTCAGTTCGTTGAATCGGGCAAAAAAATAATTCTTACTACGCCGACTGAAACAGCCACTTACTCATTTGTCGAAGATGCGACGATTAACGATAAAACTCTGGCGGCTTATTCGGGTGTTTATTACTCTGACGAAACCGAAACGAAATTAACAATCAAATCGAAAGACGGGAAACTTTTCATGACAAGAAAACCGCAGGAAGAATTTCCAATCACGCCGCTTTACAAAGACAGGTTTGAAAGCCCGCTCGGCGACATCCAATTTATCAAAGGACAAGGGAACGATTTCGTCGAATTTGAAATTTCAGACGGCAGATCAATAAGGGTGAAGTTTAAAAAAATCACAAAATAGTCTGTTGAAAAATAAAGAGTTAACTCAATACAGGATTTTCTTTGCGCACTTTGCTTCCTTCGCTTTGCGAGCTTTGCATTTAATTCTGACGACTTTTAAACGCAAAGCTCGCAAAGGTTTTACGCAAAGGGCGCAAAGATTTGATTTTATTTAAGTTTTCTTATTTCCTTATCCCGAATTCACGTTAACTTAGTCTTACTACAAAACGTTCGATTTGGGACTTCGGCTTTACTAATGCGTCCCTTTCAGTTATTAGGCTGGGCGTTTCTATCACCCTTCTTTCCTTGAGAAATAGCTTTTGCATACCAATAAGCCCATCCTATCAACACAATTTGAAGCGGTAATCTTACCCACAACGTTGCGGGATTATACTCCTGATAAAGCTCATGATTGAACGCCATCTGAATGTTAGCCGGAAAAACTGCAATCAATAACGCTATCATTCCCCAAGCCGCCATCTGCGACAGCTTTGGAATGAGAAGCATAATTCCTAGAATGATTTCAAATAAACCGCTCAGGTAAACGAGCACCAAGTGATAAGGCAGATAAGACGGCATGATATGCAGATAGAATGCGGTATTAAAGAAATGATTGAAACCCGCCAGCACGAACAATATTGCCAATAAGAATTTGAGAATTAGTTTGAATTTCTGCATAAATCGCAATCTAGGATATACCCGATAATTGGCAATCTTCTTTTTTGTGATCAATCACTAGTGCTTTTCTCGAAAACAATAAACCAGCCCTGCAAAATTTGGCGTATTAAATACCAATCGTTTTATATTAAATGAATATGATGCTTCTCAATGACGAAAAACGCTCGGAACTTTGGCGGCAACTGATTGTAAATATTGAAGATTATATCAATAATGTTGTTGATTTATCAGTTGCACCGGCAATTGATTTAAATGAGATTCGTCGTAGATTGACCTCTTTTGATTTTGATAAGACAATTCAACCGCTCGATGCTTTACAGTTTGCCGCCGATAACTTGCGCGATTTCCAAGTTCATACTCCGCACCCACGTTATTTTGGCTTATTCAATCCCGCGCCGACAGCCATGGGAATTGCGGCTGATGCTTTAGTTGCGGCATTTAATCCGCAGCTTGCTGCTTGGAGCCACAATCCTTTCGCATCGGAAGTTGAACGACATCTTGTTCTTGCCTTCGCTAAGAGTTTTGGTTATGACGTTGCAAATGCAGATGGCACGTTTTGTTCCGGAGGCGCAGAAGCTAATCACACGGCTTTGATTTGCGCACTAGTCAGAAAATTTCCCGATTATGCCGAACTAGGTCTGCGAGCGCTTGAAAAACAACCGGTTTTTTACGTTTCTGCACAAAGCCATCATTCTTTCGTCAAAGCCGCCAGGTTTTGCGGATTGGGAACCAATGCCGTTAGAGAAATTAAATCCGACGCAGAATTTAAAATGAGTGTTGAGGATTTAGCCGAGCAAATCGAAACTGACCGAAGAAGAGGTTTCGCTCCGTTTTTCATAGTTGCAACGGCTGGAACGACAAACGGCGGCATGATTGACGATTTAGCAGCTATCGGCAAAATCGCTCTCGAACAGAATTTATGGTTTCACACAGATGCGGCGTGGGGCGGAGCCGCGGCATTTGTTCCTGAAATGCGACAACTGTTAAAGGGAATCGAACGCGCCGATTCGATAACTTTTGACGCGCATAAATGGTTATCAGTGCCAATGGGCGCGGGGATTTTTCTTACTCGTCACAACCAGATTTTGAGCGAAGCTTGTCGCATTACAACCGATTATATGCCGCGTGATGCCTCCGACTTCGGCGTCAATGACCCGTTTGCTCATTCAATGCAATGGTCGCGGCGTTTCATCGGTCTGAAAGTGTTTTTGTCGCTGGCAGTTGCCGGCTGGGATGGATATGCTGAAGCAATTCGTCACCAAACTGCAATGGGCGATTATCTTCGGAACGAATTGGAAAAAAACGATTGGGAAACGGTTAATGAAACATTGCTTCCGGTGGTTTGCTTTCGCGACAAAAAAACGAGCATCGGAAAAACCGAAGATTTCCTGATGAAGGTAGCGAACGATGTTGTCGCATCCGGGAAGGCATGGATTTCTTTTACACGTCTCAATGCTGAAACTCCAGTGTTGCGGGCATGTATTACGAATTATCGTACGATGCAATCAGACGCGCGTTTCTTAGTCAGATTGCTTAATGATTTACGAGATGAAATCGCTAAAAACCGAACTTAATTTATCTGCCGAACAGGATTGCTAATAAAAAAGGTACGATAATGAAAAATGAAAGTTAGCAAAATGAAGTTTCTTTTTTACTCTTGCTGTCTTAGTAAATTTAACTATTTGCCAAAATAACCGGTAATCAATGCGTTCGTAAAATTTACCGAATCGGCGTTATCTAATTTGGAAATATCTCGAAATGAGCCTTTTCCTAATGCAAGAGTTGCATTACTTCTGACGGATGCTACAAATCACAGTTAAATAAAAGAATGGGTAATTATCCAAATTCTCAGGATTCCGGCTCCTCAAATAAAGACGGATGGATGTCGCGCGAGCGAACTCTTGCCTTTGTGCTTGTAATAGTAACGGCGATAGCTTTTTACATCTGCTACCAAATTGCTCTCCCATTCATATCTGCAATTATATGGGCGACGGCTTTGGCGGTTATAGCATATCCGCTTCACAACCGGATTCTCTCGCGAATCAATCGCCCGACTGTTTCTGCATTCTTTACCGTTCTGATAGTCGCAGTTATTGTTCTTGGTCCCGGAATCTTTTTAGGACAAACTTTAATCAGTCAAATCGGTAAACAAGCGGAAACCATAAAGAGTCAGACGGCATTAGAGCAATGGCAGAGTGCTGTGGATAATAATCCGAAATTAGCTCGAATAACCGCTTTTATCGAACCGCATTTTGATATTCGGAGTGCCGCAGAGCGCGCGGCAAATGCAGCAGGCTCACAAGTCGCAACATTTGTCGGCGGTTTACTCTGGGTTGGTGTGCAGCTCATCATCACATTCTTTACACTCTTTTACTTGTTCCGTGACAAGCGTTTGATTGTTAAGAAGGTGAAATCTCTTATGCCGCTTTCACAGTCGGAAGCGGACAAGCTGTTTTCGCGTGTGAGTGACACAATTTATGCAACGATCTACGGAACGTTTGCTGTCTCGCTGGTGCAGGGAATTCTGGGTGGTTTGATGTTTTGGTGGCTCGATCTTCCTTCACCTCTGCTCTGGGGAATTGCAATGTTTCTCTTGTCTTTAATACCCGTTCTCGGTGCTCCTGTTGTGTGGATTCCGGCGGCAATTTACCTTGCTTTAACCGGAGATTGGGGTAAGGCTTTGATATTGGTCGGATGGGGAATTGCAGTAATCGGCTCGATTGATAATCTGCTTTACCCCGTATTAGTAGGCGACAAGCTACGACTGCATCCTTTGCTGGTGTTCTTTTCCGTAATTGGAGGAGTATCTCTAATCGGTTCTGCGGGACTCGTTCTTGGTCCGGTTACGGTTGTGATAACAGGCATGCTGATTGAAATATGGATAGACCGCACATCAGACGGAAATACTGTTGAAGACGGAGTTTACGTTTAAACAAAATCCAAAGAAAACCAGTCTTTTAATTCTAAGTGAGCTTCGGTAAGGAGTATGATAAATGCTGCCCGGTTTTTTCTTTTTCCCCTATATTTTTGTTATTTTTTTTGGTTGGTTAAGTTAATGATTAGTTTATTATTTAATGTAGTAAACTCGTTTTATGAATGATAAATATCAGATCATTAAGAAAAAGAAGCCGGAAACAAAACAGGAAATCATACAGGAGCAGATTGAAGAACTGATTAAGCGTCGAGATAAGGAATCAAATCTAACTGCTAAACAAACTATCAATGCCGAAATTATGAAGCTATTTGCTCAATACCAAAGGCTAAACCTATGAAGTTGACTTCGTTTGAAATTCATTTTTAACTTCCGAACGTATGTCCATTTGATCGGTAGTATCCTCGAACTTAACTTGGGCGCGAGAACACGCAAAGCAGATAAAAAAATACGAGGTTGCCCCTTGCATCCTATGATTGGTTAGATCGCTCGGCGGTTGTTTGAGGCTCGTAAAGCCACGCTTTTGCGCTTGCCGCAATATTATTATCGTAGCCGCCTATTACCAGTACTCTTCCATCCGACAACAATGTTGCTGTCGAGTAAAATCGTGCGCCATCCATCCGACCGTTGACTATATCAAAACTGTTCCTCACAGGATTGTATATCTCTGCATATTCTCCGCCGCCTGCGACGAACACAGTGCCGTTATTCAATAGAGCTACTGCGTCTCGATGTTTGAAACGGGTGGTATTCATATTGCTGACAGCAGTAAAAGTACCTGTGGCTGCGTTATAAATCTCTGCGTTAGCGTAACGTCCTCGCCAATCACGATTGTCCGAGCCGCCCATGATAAGCACGCTGCCGTTCGGAAGCAATGTCGCCGCGTGTTTATGATGAACCATAGTCATATTGCCGGTGGATGTGAATGCGCCCGTTGCCGGGTCGTAAAATTCTGCGCTGGCAAGAACATTTCGACCTGAGCCGCCGCCGGTAATCAATACTTTCCCATTCGGTAAAAGAGTCGCCGTATGCGCGCTTCGTCCCGCGCTCATGCTGCCGGTAGGAGTGAAGCGCCCAGTTGCCGGGTCGTAAATTTCTGCGCTTGCCTGCAAACTATCATTATAGCCGCCGGCAATCAGCACCTTGCCGTTAGGCAGCAAGGTCGCCGTGAAACCGCCGCGCCTGATAGACATACTTCCCGTCGGAGTAAACGCGCCCGTCGCCGGATTGTATATCTCGGCACTTGCGAGCCATTCTGTATTAGAACCGCCGGCAATGAGAACCTTTCCGTCAGACAATCGAGTGGCGGAGTGACCGGCGCGGCTTTGGCTCATATTACCAGCGGCAACAAACGCCGCCGTTGCGGGGTCGTAAATCTCGGCACTGTTTGTATAAACGTCGTTACGCTCCATGCCGCCCGTAACTAAGACTTTACCGTTAGAAAGCAGCGTGGCTGCGTGAGTCGCGCGCAGAAGCCATGCGTCCTGTTAATACGATAGAACCGGAGTTATTCTGCATGACGGCTTCAGGTCTTCCGGTGTTCGTAGAATTAACGGTTGCGCTACAGCTTGTCGCTGATGATGCGAAGACTACCAGCGAAAGAACAAATGCCGCAGGATTGTCAATGTGTTTCATACTGTCCCTGGTTCTACATAGATTTACTAACAAAGCTATCAAAGTGCTGAGTCAATAATTCGTTAAACGGTGAAATGCTGCGAATTGCTCGAATATCTTGTTCCGTGCAATCCTGCCACTTGTCTTTATTAAGCAACTGTACTTTACGTCCGGGTGAAGCTTTAAATTCAAGAACGCGCACTTCTAATTTGCCAAACTTAAAATCGGCTATATGCTGCCATTCATTGGCACGTTTGATTGATTCAGCTCTTTCTTTGTACTGCTGCTCCGCTTTATCTTCTTCATATTGCCCGACAAGCGTTTGGCAATGCTCGGTCAACCAGGGTTTTGCATGACGATTTAAAATTAATAAACCGACATCCGCTTTCGTCAACGTTTCCCATTGCTGGTTGTTGTATCGCTGCGCTTCTCGATTATTGTTATTTTGAATTACGCGAATTACAGAATTGGCGATCTTTAGTCGTGATATTTCGTTTGTGTCAATATCGTTTGATAAGCTCATAATTAAATTGTCCTTTTATTGTCTCTTTAGTTAATGTAAACATCTCCAAGTTTTAAATAATCCTGGTGCTGCCACCACCATTTGATATTTAACGGATAAGAAGTTTTGCGAATACCGAGCATCACGCTAATACGCATTCTGCTGTAAGAAAGCAGAAACCGAATTGCATTCACATTTTGCGACTTCATTTTATCAACCATCTTCTTTCTTTTCCCCCAATTCATTTAAGTGTAAATAACCTAAAAGCGGATCTTAATTCCGTTTAACTTCCGGTTTTAGAAGAGTTATGAAAGAAGCAAGTTTTGCTTTCTTTCAGTTCACTGATTTTTAGGGTAGTGCTGTGTCTGCTCCGGCTTTGAGAGGCATCCTGACATGGTGTGTAAACATTAATAGCTCCCGGATAATTGCAGCTATAGACTTCAGGTAGTCCGGCTAATTTCCAGAGAAGCTGAAAAGGGAGTGAGCTAAACTCGATTCTTTTTAAGTTTAAATTAAATTACGATATATGTCAAATGTGGGATATGTTTCAGATGTGCAATATAAGACGGATATAAAAGTATTTTAAAGTCGTCAATAGCAAAAGAAGCAAATTAAAAATTAGAAAATTCTCGCTGACCGGCTTCTTACTAAACAAATGTTTACTTTTGCTTTATAAAGCCGGCTCTGCGACGCTTATTTTCGCAACTTTTATGAAAGTTTGTTTGTTGTTCTTCCGTCAAAACATTTCCATCCTTTTTATCAATGAGAACTGTAATTGCACCGGGCGACCAGCCTTCATTTATCAGTTTTGGAATATCAGCGGTAAAAGTCCAGACCAATTCATTTTCACGTTCCAAGCGCACTTCTTCGACCTCTGATTTACTCAGTTCCCGGTCAGATTCAATAATCTTTTCTACTTCCCTTCGGGCGATCTCGTGCGCTTCATTTAAATCAAACATAATACATATTTAAGAATAGTGATTGATGTGATTTTACGAGGAAAACTACTAAATAATAAATTTATTTATGAAGAATGTTAAATTGGTGTTTATTGGGGAGATCACAATGATTTTTGAATTTCTGAAGAATGCTTAGTACGTCAACTATTTTATCATTATAAATGTGAATCGTATTTGTCTCATTATCGAAGGCTGCTAGAGAGGTTTGGTTTCCGATAATGCTTTTTACATCTTTCATTTCGTTAAATGGCACATTAATTTTTTCCATTCCTGTTCCGATACGTCCGGTTTCTTTGTAAATTCTATAAATCATTTGTTTTCCTTTCTCATTAAAATCAACTATTTTTCATTGAAAATACATTGCGATTATTTATGACGATAAGTGATCCGTCCCCTTGTTAAATCATAAGGCGACATTTCAATTTCAACTCGGTCTCCAATTAAAATACGAATCCGATTTTTACGCATTTTGCCGGAGATTTGTGCCAACACCATATGCTCGGTGTCGTTAATCTGTACTTTGAAAAATGCGTTGGGTTGTTTGTCAACAATAACCCCGGCTGCTTCAATTAAATCTTCTTTCATTCAAAACCTTTACCTTTTATTCTGATTGTTTTCCAGGGTGAATCCAGCAAAAGAGAGATGAATTTGCCCAAAAGAAAAAGCGCGTTAGGCTTAACTTTTACCAAACGCGCTTTTAGTCAAGAAACACTGGTTATTTTATGATTACCAGCGCGAATTGCCGCCATTGCGATTTCCGCCACTAAAGCCGCCGTTTCCGCGATCTTCGCGCGGGCGAGCTTCGTTGACTTTCAGACTGCGCCCGTCAACGTCTTTGCCGTTAAACATCGAGATAGCCGATTCGCCTTCCTCTTTAGAAGACATTTCAATAAATCCAAAGCCGCGCGAAAAACCCGAATCACGGTCTGTGACGATGTTCGCTGAATTAACTGTTCCCGCTTGTGAAAAAAGACCGCTTAAGTCTTGATCTGTTGTTTGGAAAGCAAGGTTTCCGATATATAATTTCATTTTTGTGTTGTTTCTCTCCCTTTTAAAGGAGCGTTAAAAGAAGCGTCAGACAAAGTTAATCTTCAGGGAACGGTAGTAGCAACGAAGGACTATGATTCAAATGCTCAAACGAGCGGCTTCCATTGTTATTAATCAAACCTGCTCTCGAACCATCTAAAACGCGAACCGCTAAAAATTCCTAAGCGGGAGGCGCATCACCGTTGATACGCGAGAGTAAGCACCAAATTATTAAGATACATTATTGAAGTAATAAGTTGTATTTATATTTCCGATCCAAAACGGAATTTAAAAAATCAAAGCGTGAAATAACTTTTTCGCCCCATCAGTTTCAGACTGTTACTGAAATTTGCTGTTTGCCGTTTTGTTGAGATAAATTGGCGATTGCTTTTTGATCTTCCGCCCAGAGCCAAGCCGTAATCGCTTCTTTGATGCTTTCGATTGCTTCGCGTTCGGTTTCGCCCTGCGAAACGCAGCCGGGCAAAGCCGGACATTCGGCGACAATCCAGCCGTCTTCGGCTTGTTCCAAAACAACGTGGAAAATCATTTTCGTTTCTCCTTACGATTCGCTGACTTTCAAAACAGCCAGAAACGCCTCCTGCGGGATTTCAACGCGCCCGACTTTTTTCATTCGCTTTTTGCCTTCTTTTTGTTTTTCGAGCAGCTTGCGTTTGCGCGAAATGTCGCCTCCGTAACATTTGGCGATGACGTTTTTGCCCATTGATTTAACGGTTTCGCGGGCGATGATTTTGTTGCCGATGGCGGCTTGAATCGGGACTTCAAAAAGCTGGCGCGGGATGAGTTCTTTCATTTTCGCGGTTACGGCGCGACCTTTTTTATCGGCGGTGTCGCGGTGCAGAATCAGCGAAAGCGCATCAACCGGCTCGCCCGAAACCAGCACGTCGAGTTTCACCAAATCGCTTTCGCGGTAACCGGAAAGATGATAATCGAGCGAGGCGTAGCCTTTTGAAGCCGATTTCAGACGGTCGTAAAAATCAAGCACGATTTCGTTGAGCGGAACTTCGTAAACGAGCATCACGCGCGTGTCTGTGACGTATTCAAACTTTTTCTGCACGCCGCGTTTTTCTTCCAGCAGCGGAAGAATTCCGCCTAGATAAGCGTCGCCGGTTAAAATCGTCGCTTCGATATACGGTTCTTCGATTTTGACGATTCTGCCCGTGTCGGGCATTTTGGCGGGCGAATCAATTTCCGCAACTTCGCCGTCGGTCGTAGTGACGCGATAACGCACGCCGGGCGCGGTAGTAATCAAATCGAGATTGAATTCGCGCTCCAAACGTTCCTGCACGATTTCCATATGCAGAAGCCCTAAGAAACCGCAGCGAAAACCGAATCCGAGAGCGGTCGAGCTTTCGGGTTCGTAGAAAAACGAAGCGTCGTTGAGCCGGAGCTTGTCCATCGCGTCGCGCAAATCTTCGTATTGAACCGTGTCTGTCGGATAAAGTCCGGCGAAAACCATCGGTTTGACTTCCTGAAAACCGGGAAAAGGCTCGGCTACAGGGCGCGCGGCTTCTGTAATCGTGTCACCGATTTGCACGTCTGCAACGGTTTTGATCGAGGCGGTTAAAAATCCGACTTCGCCGACGCTCAATTTATCAATCGGCGTCGGGCGCGGGCGATTGACTCCGATTGTTTCGACCAGATATTCGCGTCCGGTATTGAAAAACCGGATTTTGGTTCCCCTTTTAATAGTTCCTTCAATAACGCGGAATAAGACAATCACACCGCGATATGAGTCGTACCACGAATCGAAAATCAGAGCTTTGAGCGGCGCGTTTGGATCGCCTTTAGGCGCGGGAACTTTTTTGATAATCGCTTCCAAAACATCTTCAATCCCGATCCCGGTTTTCGCCGAAGTCAAAACCGCGTCCGCCGTGTCCAAGCCGATAATGTTCTCGATTTGTTCCTTGATTCGTTCAGGTTCGGCTGATGGCAAATCAATTTTGTTGAGAACCGGAACAAGCTCGAGGTCGTTTTCAAGCGCCAGATAAGTGTTCGCCAGCGTTTGCGCTTCGACGCCCTGCGAGGCGTCAACGACGAGCAAAGCGCCTTCGCAAGCCGACAGACTGCGAGAGACCTCGTAAGAAAAATCAACGTGACCGGGCGTGTCAATTAAATTTAAGACGTAATCCTGTCCGTCTTTGGCTTTGTAATCGAGGCGGACGGCGTGTGCTTTGATGGTAATCCCGCGCTCGCGCTCCAAATCCATATCGTCCAAAACCTGCGCTTCCATATCGCGGTCGGAAACTGCGCCCGTTAATTGCAAAATACGGTCGGCAAGCGTAGATTTGCCGTGGTCAATGTGCGCGATAATCGAAAAATTTCTAATGCGTTCGGGGTTCATATATTTTTGCGCGGCTATGGGCGATGGGTAAAGCGAAATTCAATTTGTAACATTCCTCGCATATCACAAATCTATCAAAATGCGAAAAAAAGCGCACTTCGCGTATTCTACTGTAAATTTCGTTTGCCGGCGCAAACTCGGCGGATGCGGACATCCGCGCTCCCAGCGTATCCTTCTTTATAATTATTTTGTCCGGCTACTTAGTTCGTAATCAGTTTCTAAAGTTTTGCGTTACCATCAAACCGCGTCTGCCGCCGTCCATTATTCCGATTCCGACGCGACCGAATTGCGGGCGCAAAATGTTGGCGCGGTGTCCGGGCGAGTTCATCAAGCCGGTGTGCGCAAGCGGCAAAGTCGGCGCGAGCGCCAGATTTTCTCCGGCTGTCACGAAACGCACGCCGTCGTCGCGCATGCGGTCGAACGGGCTTTTGCGTTCGGGCGTGTTGTGCGAAAAATAACCGCGCGCGAACATATCAACCGAATGTTTGCGCGCCACGCCCAGCATTTCTTCGTCGGCTTCGAGCGGTGCAAGCCCGGCGGCGGCGCGTTCACGATTTACCAATTCGAGCATTTGAGCTTCTAAATCCGGGCGCGGGCGCACGTTTGCGACTTTGAACGGCAGTTCGACCGTTTCGTTCGAACCCGGTTCAATCATCAAACGGTTAAAAGTTTGTTTGATCGCATCGCCGAAAATCGGAACAATTCTGGTTTCCGCTTCATCGGTGACGGCTGCGAGACTATTGGCAAGACGGCTTTCCTGCGCAGCCTCGTGTACGCCGTCGGCGAGCGGGACGGCGAAAAGAAGCGCCGAAACAATTGCCGCCGTGATCAAACCGTTCAAGAGTCCGGGAATTGTGCCGAGAATCCGGTTGAGCTGTTTTCGATGAATCTCTCGCGGGAGCTTTCGCACGAGCAAATGGGAAAGAATCATAAAAACGACGCTGACGCCGAGCATAATCAAAATAAACGCGAACGGCTGATTCCAGGTTTCCTTCCAATCATTAACGCTGCCGAGCCAATCGGCAACCGTTTGATAAAAAAACAAAGCCGCCAGCAAACTGCAAATCCAGCGCAGCAAATCGAGCGCGCCAAGCACAAAACCGCGCATCCAACCGCCCCAAACGCTGAACGCGACAATCAAAAACAACAAAATGTCAATCCAATTAATAGACATCGCATAACCCTTTAATATTCGACTTTTAGATGCACTTTTTTAGTTTTAGTATTGCAAATTTTACGAGTACGCAAGCGTACTAATTTTCAGTTTTTACTCGGCTACAATTTTAATATGCCTGTTGATTCGCGTCTGACAGATGTAATCAGAGAAAAAGCCGTTTCGCTCGACGGCGCGAGCGGCAATTTCGACCAACTGCTGGCTGACATCGGCGAGCGGCGTTTTGTCTTGATGGGCGAGGCTTCGCACGGCACACACGAGTTTTACAAAGCGCGGGCGGAAATCACGAAAAGATTAATTGCCGAAAAAGATTTTTCCGCCGTCGCCGTCGAAGCCGATTTTCCCGACGCTTACCGCGTCAATCGCTATATTCGCGCGGTCGGCAAAGACCAGACGGCAAACGAGGCGCTTTCGGATTTCACCAGATTTCCGCTTTGGATGTGGCGCAACGCAGACGTTTTGGATTTGGTCGGCTGGCTGCGCGCGCATAACGATAAATTTCAAAAACAGGAACAAAAAGCCGGTTTTTACGGGATTGATTTATACAGTTTGCACGCTTCGATTGAAGCCGTTTTGGGATATTTGGACAAAGTTGACCCGGACGCGGCTCGACGCGCCCGTTATCGTTATGGATGTTTTGAAGATTTCGGCGAAGACCCGCAAAGTTATGGCTACGCGGCTGGCTTTGATATGCAGATGTCCTGCGAAAAGGAAGTCATCAATCAATTGATTGAAATTCAACGCCGCGCCGCCGAATATGCCAATCGCGATGGTTTCGTCGCCAAAGACGAGTATTTTTACGCCGAACAAAACGCGCGTTTGGTGAAAAATGCCGAAGAATATTACCGCTCGATGTTTCGCGGGCGCGCTTCATCGTGGAATTTACGCGACCGGCATATGGCGGAAACTCTGCACGCGCTTTCAGCACATCTCGAACAATCAGGGCAAAGCGGGAAAGTAATTGTTTGGGCGCACAATTCGCATCTCGGCGATGCGCGAGCGACCGAAATGGGCGAACAGGGCGAATGGAATGTCGGGCAATTGGTCAGGGAAAAATACGACGATGCGGCGTTTTTATTGGGTTTCACGACTTACACCGGAACCGTCGCGGCGGCGACAAATTGGGACGAACCGCCGCAGCTCAAAAAGGTTCGTCCCGCGATGGAAAACAGCTACGAACAGCTTTTTCACGAAACAGGTTTGCCGCAATTTTATCTGAATTTGCGAGACGATGAAGCGGGCAAAATCCTGCGGCAGACGCGGCTCGAACGCGCTATCGGCGTTATTTATCGCCCGGAATCAGAGCGCGTCAGCCATTATTTTAACGCGCGGCTCGCCGTGCAATTCGACGCCGTGATTCATTTTGACGAAACGCGCGCCGTCGAACCGCTCGACAAAGTTTCGAGCTGGCAGCACGAAGACCCGCCGGAAACATTTCCAACCGGAATCTAAAAAAAGGAGAATATTTTAATGAATTTACAAATTGAAAATCCAAACGTCGAGCCGGTGATTCAGCCGCCGATTTCGCCGACCGATCCGATGCCCGATCCAATGCCGGACCCGATGCCTGACCCAAATCCAAATCCGACGCCCGATCCGAATCCGATGCCGAGTCCGCAGCCGTTTCCGGGACCGCCGGAGCCGATTCCGGCATATCCGCCGGTAATTAATTTTTAATTCGCCGAATAATTTCAATCAAAAAGCGGCTGTCAGCTCAAAACAGTTGACAGCCGCTTTTGTTTTCGGTTACACGAAAAGAGTGTCAATTTTAATTCGTCAACTCTTTTGCATAATTGTTTTATTTCTCGCCGCAAACTGCGTGTTTGCCGCACAGCTCGAAATAATTCCGCAACCGAAAAAAGCGGAAGCCACAAACGACAATTTTCCGCTCAAAAACGGCGCGCGTATTTCTCTGGCAAATTCGCGCTCGGAAAACGACCGTTTTGCCGCGCAGGATTTTATCGAAGACGTAAATAAGACGTCGGGCGTCAATTTAAAAATCGGCGGCGGGGGAATTGTCATCGGTTTGCTCGATAATCGCCGCATTCAAAATGAATTTGAACGGGCAAAGCTCGAAATTCCCACCGATTTAAACGCGGAAGGCTATGCGCTCATTGTCACGAAAGACCGAATCGTCGTCGGCGGAAAAACTGAAGCCGGGACTTTTTACGGTTTGCAGACTTTGAAACAAATGATTCGCGGCGAAGGCGCTATGGCTTTTGTGCAAGGCGCGCGGATTGTTGATTTTCCGACGATGCGTTATCGCGCATTTTCGGACGACGTTTCTCGCGGGCTTGTCCCGACGGTCGAATACGTTAAACGGCAGATTCGCACCTTCGCGTTTTTCAAAATGAATATGCATTCGCTTTATATGGAACACAGTTTTAAAAGCGAATCGCACCCGCTGTTTGCGCCCGAAGAAGGCAGTTTCGATGCCGCTGAACTCAAAGAAATTGTCGAATACGCCCGAAAATATCACGTCGAAATCGTGCCGGAACAGCAGGCGTTCGGGCATCTGCATAAAGTTTTAAAATACGAAAAATACAATCGTCTCGCCGAAATTCCTTACGGCGACGTTTTGACGCCGCAGGAAGAAGATTCTTACAAATTAGTCGCTGATTTATACAAGGAAATTGATCAAATTTTCCCATCGCGGTTTTTCCATATCGGCGCTGACGAAACCTTTGAACTCGGACAAGGCAGGAGCGCCGAGGAAGTTAAGGAAAAAGGCGTGGGTAAGGTTTATTTCAACCACATCAACCGCGTTCGCGACATTCTGAAACCTTATAATCGCCGTTTGATGATGTGGGGCGACATCGCGCTTAATCACCCGGAATTGCTCGGCGAGATTCCGAAAGACGTGATTGTGATGAATTGGCAATACGGCGCGCGCGAGTCTTATCAAAAGAGCATCGAGCCGTTTCAAAAAGCCGGACTCGAACAGTTTGTCTGCCCGTCGGTTTGGAATTTCAATCTGATTTTTCCGAACAATGAAAACGCGACCGTCAACATTCGCAATTTCGTTCGCGACGGGCAAGCCGCAGGCGCGCTCGGCATAATGAACACGAATTGGGACGACGACGGCGAAACTCTGTTTGAAATGACCTGGTATGGCGTTGCTTTGGGGGCAGCGGCAGGTTGGGAAAATGCGCCGCTTAATATCGAAGATTTCGACTCGAAATTTGATTGGGCATTTTTCCGCGCTGAAAATGCGGGTTTTACGAAAAATATTCGCACGTTAGGCGCGGCGAGCAAAACGCTCGATTTGCAAAATGTCACGCAAAACGCTCTTTTCTGGCAAGACCCGTTTACGTCTCTGTTTCAACGGCGCGCGTTTTCCTCGCTCGACAAAGCAAAAGATTTGCGCGTTCAAGTCGAAGCGGTCGAGGAAAATTTAATCAAAAACGGCGCAAAAGCTAAACGAAATCGGGAAATGATTCCGGCAATGCAGTTTGCCGCCGAGCGTTTCGATCATTTAGGGCGGCGTTTAATGCTCATAGATCAGCTCAGCCAAACTTATTGGGACGGATATTTAAATATGTCCGACCGTCGCCGCGTGAGAAAATTGAGTTGGTTTTCGGGCGCGATTTACAATTGGCTGCGCGAAGCGGGAGAAGAATCGTCTGAACTGAAAAGAAAGTACCGCGAGCTTTATCTGGCGGAAAACAAACCGTCGCATCTCGAAAGCGTTTTGCAGCGTTACGACAACGCGATTCAAATGTGGCTCGCAAAATCGCGGCAAATCAACGAGGCTCTCGTGCGCTACAACGAAACCGGGACGATCCCGCCGCCCGAACAAATCGGTTTGATCGGACGACCGCGAACTCAGAATTGATACGATTCTTTCGTTTAGCGTCAAAATTAGAAAATTCTTTGCGTCCTTTGCGGTTAAGTTTTTTCCGAATTAAACCGCAAAGAGCGCAAAGTGTTTCGCAAAGGACGCAAAGAAGATTTATGATTCTCAAGTTCTGCCTTCATTCGCTTAATTGGTATATCTGAAATGAAAAAAAAACATCTTAAAAATTTATTTCAAATCATAATCCTATCTGCATCGTTGCTGAATTTGAAGGCAAATTCGCAAACTGTCGAAACTAAACATCCGCTCGATTCATTGACTGGGGGAGAAATTGCGAATGCGGTCAAAATTCTGCAAGCTGCCCCGAATTTCCCGAAAACTGCGCTGTTTTCTACCGTACAACTCAACGAACCGCCGAAGTCGGAAGTTTTGAGCTTTAAAACCGGCGCGACATTTCGCCGCGAGGCTTTCGTTATAGTTTTGGATAGGGAAAAAAATAAAGCTTACGAAGCGATTGTTGATTTACGGACAAACCGCGTCGTCTCGTTGAAAGAAGTTCCGGGCGTTCAGCCGCTTGTTTTTCAAGGCGAATACGAGGTTGTCCAGGAATTGGTCAAAGCCGATCCGCGCTGGCAGGCGGCGATGCGTAAACGCGGAATTACGGATTTTGAACAGGTCGCGGTTGATGGCTGGGCGGTCGGACAAGTCCCCGATAGATTTACGGGCAGACTTTTGCGCGGACTCTCATATTTCAAAGGCGATTCGGCAAATTATTACGGGCGACCGATTGAAGGCGTCGTCGCAATCGTCAATATGAACACCGGGAAAGTCGTGGACGTAACCGATACCGGCGTCGTTCCGATTTCTCAGACGAGTCAGGATTTCGACGAAAAATCGGTTGGCAAATTACGCGAAAAACCGAAGCCGCTCGTGATTTCGCAGCCCGCAGGCGCGAGCTTTCAAATTAAAGGGCAGGAAGTAAGCTGGCAAAAATGGCGTTTTCGCTACGCGATGCACCCGCGCGAAGGTCTTGTTTTGCACACGGTCGGTTATGAAGACGGCGGAAAAACGCGACCAATTTTGTATCGCGCTTCGCTTTCGGAAATGGTGGTGCCTTATGGCGACCCCGATGAGAATTGGCGCTGGCGCGCGGCGTTCGATGTCGGCGAATACAGCGTCGGGCGTCTCGCAAGCCCGCTCGAACCAAACACGGACGCGCCGGAAAACGCCTTGCTGATTGACGCCGCTTTTGCCGATGACGAAGGAAAACCTTACACGCTCGAACGCGCCGTTGCGATTTACGAGCGCGACGGCGGTTTGCTGTGGAAACATTTCGATACGGTTTCGGGCAAAAACGAATCGCGCCGCGCCAGAGAATTGGTGATGTCTTTTATCGCCACCATCGGCAATTACGATTACGCCGTAAATTATATTTTCAAACAGGACGGCTCGCTGGAAGTTGATCTGGCTCTGACCGGAATTATGCTTGCCAAAGGCGTTAAGGAAAAACGCGCGGACGAACACGGTTCGACGCATTCCTCGGACACGAGCGGGCATCTTGTCGCCGAATATATAGTCGCGCCGCACCACCAGCATTTTTTCAATTTCAGGCTCGATTTTGACGTTGACGGCACAAACAATTCGGTTACGGAAATGAACACTTCGGCAATGCCGGCGGGAGCGAATAATCCTTACCTGAACGGTTTCCTTATGCGCGAAAGCGTTTTCAAGACCGAACGCGACGCGCAGCGCAAAATGGATATGCAGGCGGCGCGCGTCTGGACGGTGAATAATCCGACGGCGAAAAATTCGCTCGGACACAATACAAGTTATATTTTGGTTCCAGGCGCAAATTCGCTGCCGTACATCGCGCCCGAAAGCTCGGTCAGAAAACGCGCCGGATTTATCAACAATCATTTCTGGGCGACACGTTACAATCCGCTCGAAACCAATGCCGCCGGAGTTTATCCGAACCAGAGTCACGGCGGCGAAGGCTTGCCGCAGTTTGCCGCAAACGGCGAAGCGATTGAAAACACTGATGTCGTCGTGTGGTACACGCTGGGCGTCACGCACATTCCTCGACCTGAAGAATGGGCTGTAATGCCGGTCACGCACGTCGGTTTCAAAATGATTCCCGGCGGATTTTTCAGCCGCAATCCTGCGCTCGACGTTCCGAAATAAAATCGGGCGGAAAAACAATCGGCGTTGTTTTATATTTTCCAGGACTAAAAAGGTTTCCGAATTATCACCAAATGAAAATTAAATTGTTGAATTGCTTCGCCTGTTCGATTTTGTTTTTTACGCTGCCTTTTACAATTTCAGCCCAACGAAAGACGGTTAAACCTGCACCCAAAACGGAAATTAAAACGATTTCTTCTATTGCGCAGCCGCAAACATTGGACGAGCAAATCAAAACCGCGCTCGCTGATTTTCAAGGCAGCGCCTGGATTTACGCCAGAAATCTCGACAACGGCAAAACGTATGAATTTCGCGCCGAAGAGCGTGTGCGGACAGCCAGCACGATCAAGCTGGCGATTATGGTCGAAGTTTTCGCCGAGGTCGAAGCGGGCAAATTAAAATGGACTGAAAAATTCGTTTTGAAAAATAAACAAAGCGGTTCGGGCATTCTCGGAGAGTTTTCCGATGGAACTGAGGTTGATTTAAAAACGCTCGTTAATTTGATGATCGTCGTTTCCGATAACACGGCGACAAATCTGATTTTGGATAAGATTACGAGCGATGCCGTTAACGCGCGAATGGAGCAGCTCGGTTTCGCAAATATTCGTTCTTTAAGAAAAATCGGCGGCGGAGGCGACGCTAAAATTGCGGGCGAAGGCGTTAATCGTCTGTTCGGAATCGGCGTTTCGACGATGCGCGAAATGGCGAGATTGCTCGAAATGATGGAAAAAGGCGAAATCGTTTCAAAACAAGCGTCGGCGGAAATGATTGCGATTTTAAGACGCCAGCAATACACCGACGGAATCGGGCGCGGACTGCTTGACACGACCCCCGCCGCTTCAAAATCCGGCGCGCTCGACCGTCTGAGAAGCGATGTGGGAATCATTTACACCAGACGCGGGCGAATTGTAATGGCGATTACCATTGACGAAATGCCGGTTGTTCACTACAACCAAGAGAATCCCGGCTTAAAAATGCTCTGGCGTTTGTCGCAAATTTTGCAGGAAGGTTTGGCGAGATAAATTCTTAACCGAGCTTTTCGTTAACAACCGTGAAAATAGCGGTCGAAATAATGACTACGATAAACGTCGCAATCGCGCGCCAAATGGCGTCGGATTTCGTAAAATCCCAAATCGCCAGAATGCACAAAAGAGTCGAAGCGACGAGCGAAATTGTAATCACGACAAACGAAATAATACGGACGAGTTCGGGATTAACGACTCCGCGCAATTCTTTTTTTATGCGCCCACCAGTCGCGCGTTCGGAAACATCGAGCTGTCCCGAAACTTCCAGTTTTTGTTTTTGTGCAGTTAAATCCGCCATAAAAATTATCCGCTGATAAAAAGAGCGGCAAGAAAAATTTAACAGTTGTGATGCGAATATCTTATCATTTTTTAGCTTTCGCTTTTCAGTTGTTTGAAAAACGAATTTTTTGAAACTTTAAGAATCTGTTCGCTTGCGGGGAACCGCTTCTAAAAACTCGGTAGTATTTTCGGTCACGCTTGAAACAGGGCGAACGAATTGCGAATTGTCTGCTGCGGGCAACGCCGCGTTTTCCTGCGAAGCGTTGTTTAGTTCATTTGAGCGGTCAGCAAAATTTCCTTTCCGCCGCCGCGCAAGGTTTTTACTTAGCCTTATTCCGATGTAAAAATTCGACGCCTGCCATCCGGCAATTGCCAGTAGAAATGCGGCAGTCACATAAATTATTCCGGGAACGCCCGGTCTGCCGAGATAAGTTGCGTAAAGCCAGATGCCGAGCAACAGCGCCACAATCGAACTAATCGCGCTCAAAAAAAGCGAAATGTTCAGGCTTTCTTCGGGCGAATCGCCGCCAAAGCTCTTTCGTCCGCGTTTCGCCAAATCCGGCAGCCATTCGCCGCACGCCCGGCAATAACTTTCCGGCATCTGCTCACCTTTTCCGCATTTCGGGCAAAACATTTTCATTCTCTTGATTACGAGCAAGCGCGGGCTGTTGTTTGGCAAATTTTCGGCGTTTGATTTCCTGATCAATCATTTCCAGCTCGCGGCTCATTTGTCCGACGACCGCCGTGTTTTCCTTTGCGCGGCGAATCAAATACGGCAAAGCGTCTTTGACAGGACCGTAAGGAACGTATTTCGTGACGTTGTAGCCTTCTTTCGCCAAAACGTACGAAAGATTGTCGCTCATTCCGTAAAGCTGTGAAAAATGAATTCGATGGTCGTCGTTCGGCAAATTCTTTTCTTTCATCAGACGGACGAGAAGCTGAACGCTTTCGTCGTTATGCGTGGCATTGACGAAAGTGATTTCTTCAACATTTTCGACGCAATATTCGATTGCGGCGTCGTAATCGCGGTCGGTTGATGCTTTATCGGGCTGAATTGGCGAGGGATAATTCAATTCCGCTGCTCGCTCGCGTTCCTTTTCCATATAAGCGCCGCGCACGAATTTGACCGCAAGATGATAATTGCCCGCACGCGCGTCGGCGTGAGATTTTTTCAAAAATTCCAAACGGTCGTGGCGATACATTTGCAGCGTGTTAAAGACAATCGGCTTTTCCCGGTTAAAAAGCAGCATCATTTCCCGCACTAAGTCGTCAATCGGGTCTTGAATCCAGCTTTCTTCGGCGTCAATAAAAATCGGCTGATCGAGCGAAGCGGCGGATTGGCAGATTTCCTGCACGCGGCTGCGCGCCCGATTCCATTCGACGCGCTCAGTCTCTGCAAGCTCGCGCCCTGCGCCGATTCTTTCCAAAAGCTCGAAACGAATGATTCCGGTGATCTTAAAAACCGAAAACGGCAATTTCGGATCGCCTGCCGCTCGTTTGATTGTTCGCAAAATCTCGGCTTTGGTATGCTCGAAAACGGCTTCTTCCTTTTTGCCCTCAATCGAATAATCGAGAATTGTTCCGATGTTTGAACGCGCCAATTCCCGAATTACCCGTTCGCATTCCTGAATCGTTTCGCCGCCGCAGAATTGCCGGAAAACAGTTTCTTTGACAAAAAATTTGATCGGCAGTCCGAGCGACAAACCGAACGCCGCAGATTTTGTCCCGATGTCGGTCAAAAGCGGCGAGTTCATCATCCGAAACAGCCAATATTTTCTCTCTAATTCCGCGTTGGTTTTGCCGGCAAACGCCGTCTCCGTGTCGTTTAAATTGATCCGAAAATCATTCATTCGTTTTAATCCCGTAAAATTCCTCTCGAAATTACGATGCGCTGAATCTCGCTCGTGCCTTCGTAAATTGTCGTAATGCGCGCGTCGCGGTAAAGTTTTTCGACCGCGTAATGCCTCGAATAGCCGTTGCCGCCGTGAATTTGAACCGCGTCCGCCGCGACTTTGTTTGCCGTTTCCGAAGCGAAAACTTTTGCCTGCGCCGCGTAAATGCCGGTTTGTTTGTGCCCTGCGTCTTTCATCGCCGCCGCTCGCAACGTTAAAAGGCGCGCAGCTTCGGTTTGCACAGCCATATCAGCCAATTTGAATTGAATCGCTTGAAATTCGGCAATCGGTTTGCCGAATGCTACTCGGTCTTTGGCGTATTTGGTTGATTCGTCGAGCGCGGCTTGCGCGATTCCGACCGACAGCGCGGCGATTCCGATTCTGCCGTTGTCGAGACTCGACAGCGCGACGCGCATTCCTTCGCCGACTTTTCCGAGCACGTTTTCCTGCGGAACTCGAACGTCCGACAAACTCATCTCGGCGGTTTGCGAAGCTCGCTGACCCATTTTGTGTTCGATTGACGAAAGCGTTAAACCCGGCGCGTTCCAATCAATCAGAAACGCCGTGATTTCCTTTTTCCCGTCAGGCTGTTCGCCCGTCACCGCCATTACGAGATAAACGTCGGCGATTCCGCCGTTTGTAACCCATGATTTCGTGCCGTTTAAAGTGTAAAATCCGTCGCTGAAATCGGCGCGGCATTTGAGGTTAGTCGCGTCCGAACCGGCTTGCGGTTCTGAAAGACAAAACGCGCCGAGCTTTTCGCCTTTCGCCAAAGGCGCGAGATATTTTTGTTTTTGTTCCTGAGTGCCGAAATTTAAAATCGGAAAACAGCAAACCGAATTCGTCACGCCGACAATTACGCAGACGCTCGGATCGGCTTTCGCAATTTCTTCGAGCGCGAGCGCGTAAGAAACAGTGTCAAAGCCCGCGCCGCCGTATTCTTCGGGAATAATCATTCCCAAAAGCCCCAGTTCGGCTAAACCGTTTATCTGCTCGCGCGGAAATTTTTCCTGCTCGTCGTACTCGCGTGCGCGCGGAGCGATTTCTTTGCTCGCAAATTCGCGCACGGCGGTTTGCGCCATTTGCTGCTCTTCGGTCAATGTGAAATCCATAATCCGATTATAAAGACAAAAAGAAAAAGGCAAAAGATATTTTAACCTTTTGCCTTTTTCCCGTTTGATTCTGCTTTGTTTTAGCGCGGCTGCATTGCCGAAGGCGCTGGAAGCTCGCCGCTCGCTCCGAAGGCGTGGGCGAAAAACGAGCCGTCGGTTGATTTTAAACCGTACCAGCCGTTTGTCGAAGGGCGGAAAACGGCGATATCGGCTTTGCCGTCGGCGTCGTAATCAGCCGGAATCGGCATGTCTTCCGCAACGCCGAATTGGATCGAAGTCATCTGGTTGGTACGGCTGTTCTGGATGTACCAATAGCCGTTAGAGGGGCGAAAAACCGCAAAATCGGTTTTAAAATCGCCGTCAAAATCGCCGATTACGGTTTTATCCGTCGCTACACCGAATTGCATCGCCTGCAAACTGTTCTGCGAGCTTGGCAAAATATACCAATATTTGAAACCGTTAACAGTGCGCACGACTGCGAAGTCGGTTTTGCCGTCGGCGTCGAAATCGCCGGTGACGGGCTGATCGCCGTTTGTTCCCCATTGAATGCCTTTAAATCCAAGCGTGGTTTGCTGGATATACCAAGAGCCGTTCGAGGGGCGGAAAACGGCTAAATCCATGCGTCCGTCTTTGTCATAATCGGCTGAAACCGGAATGTCGCCCGCCGAACCGAATTGTTCGCCGCGGAAAGCGTTGGTGCTGCTGTTTAAAACATACCAATAAAGAGAGCCGTTGGTAACGCGCGTGACCGCGATGTCCGATTTTCCGTCGCCGTCGTAATCTCCGGGGCGCATCTGATCGCCGTTTGCACCAAAAGCCGTGCTGGAAAGCCAACCGCCGTTGCTCCTTTCGATTGTCCACAAACCGTTTGACGCATTAAAGCTCGAAAAATCGGTGCGGCTGTCGCCGTCGAAATCGGTAATCTCGTTTTTACGCGGAGCCGCAATCTTGCTCGCGTCGAGAACGTACAAACCGGTTGCCAGATCGGAAGCGATAACTCTGTCGTGTCCGAGCAGCGGATACGCAGTCCAGTTGCCGTCGTAGCCCATGGGAACATTGTTGATCAGAGATTGCGCTCCGCAAACCGCATCCCAGGACTCGCCGCCTAAAGAGGCTGCGCTTTCGCGCGCGGCTTCTTCGCTCAAAGCAGCCGAATAAGTGTCATATTGCCCGATGCGTTTTGGCTCCGCCGGATTGGTGATGTCGAAAACCTGAACTCCGGCTTGATACCACGAAACGTAAAGCCGGTTGTCTTTAACAACCGGATTGTGCGGCGCGATTCCGTTAACCCCGATGTCGGCGGCTTTGATGATTTTGACGAGCTGTGGTTGAGCCGGATTTGAAATGTTGTAAACGCGCAATTCGCCATCGAAAAACTCACGGCAGACAAACATCCAGTTGTTATCTTCGCTGACCCAGTTGCTATGCGTGCTGCCGCCCGTGGCGACCTGACCAAGCAGTCGCGGAGCTTCCGTGGCGATGTTGGTCACGTCGTAAATCTCAGTCAGACCGGTGCCGGAAAAGCCGGACAGATACAGACGATTGTTTTTGACGAAAAGTCCGTGAACCCAGCCGGAATTGTTCGGATTGATATCATGGGCAAGCTGCGGCTGAGCCGGATTGGAAACGTTGATGACTTTTAAAATGCGGTTCGCCGTCGTATTTGAGTTGATGTAAAGATAATTGCCCTCGACAAACATCTCGTGAATCGTGTCATAACCGCCGTTGGCTGAAGATGATCTGCCGAGCAAAACCGGATTTGATGGATTGCTGATGTCAACGATATGTACGCCGCCATTTTCGCCGCCATTGTTTCCGCTTCCGAAATACGCCCGGTTGCCGACGACGACGGCTTCCAGAAATTGCTGGTTATTGCCCGGATTGTAATGTGCTTTTAAAACCGGGTTATCGGGATTTGAAACATCGTAAATCCAGGCACCGCGCGCAAAATAGCTGCCCATCACGGCGATGTTGCCGTCGGCGGTAACGTCAGCGTATTTCGCGGTGGTAGAAAAACTGACAGTTGCCGGGTCCCGGTGCGCGCGCAGCCGGATATTTTGTGCGATTGAGCTTGGGGTGCTGGCTAAACAAGCTAAAACTACTAACGCCAGCCAAATGAGATTTGCTCCGCGTTTATTAAACATTATTTTTCCTCGGAATTATAAAATTACGGATAATCCTTGCGGTTATACTTAAAAAGTATAATCAAAAGAGATGCCTTTTTCAATGAAGTTGATGTCCGTAAAATCGGGATTTTACGAAATTCTACATCTAGAGCGTGGTGAAATTGAGTTATGAAACCGCTTGCGAGGCGTCGCGCATCACGAGATCGAAAGTTCCGGGCGCGACTTTGCGAAACCGGCGATTGCGGTTTAAAGAAACCGCGATGCTGATGGTCGGGTTGTTGCCGGTGAAGTTAAAACCGTTTTCGAGCAGCCGGTTATAAAGCTCGTTGACGTGAAGCGGGCGTCCCGCCTCGCGCATTAAAATTGTGCAGGCTTGCGTAATCGTGCGGTCGGCAAAACGATGGCTGCGAATTTCGGTGTCGGGATTAATCGGCGGAGTAACGTGCTTTGAGCCGCCGCCTTGATTCCGCATCGGGACGACCGAACGCGAATTTGCGTAGGGATTTTGCGAGTGCGATTTTGATCCGTAGTTGCGCGGCGGCATTTCGTCCAAATCGTCCATCTCGTAATCCGCCATTTCGTCCTGCATCGAGTATTTTTGATTGCCGACGACATCGTTTCGGTTTCCGCGCGACGAAAACAACAAGCTGTGCATCGTCGTCTCGATTTGTTTGGCGCTCGCGTCGAGCATTTGAATTTCCTGCCGCAAACCCTCGACTTCACCCTCGATTTCACGAAGGCGGCGCATCTTCTGGCTGCGCGATTGACGCATTTGCCTCAGACTCTGCTCAAGCGTCGCAATCAAATTTTCATTATCTATCGCCATAACTCCGAGTCTGAGAATGCAGAATCAAAAAATTAATTACTCCGCATTCCAGACTTATTTTTGTCTTTCAACAATATACGCCGCAATTTCCGCGAGAGCATTACGGTACTTCGATTCGGGCAAAACGTCAAGATTTTGTCTCGCTTCCGTCGCGTAAAAATGCGCTCGCTTTTTGGTTGCTTCAAGAGAGCCGCCGGTTTCCAGCTCTTTTAACAAATTTTCGCGGGAGACGCGCCTGTAATCGCCGTCGTGCATCACCTGCTCAAGCCGGGCGCGCCATTCGGAATTATCTTTCAAAAGCAGAATCAAAGGCAAGGTTAATTTTCCTTCCAGAAGATCCGCGCCCGCCGCTTTACCCAAAACGTCTTTATCGGCAGTGAAATCGAGCAAATCGTCGGCAAGTTGAAAAGCAGTTCCCAGATTCATTCCAAAATCGCGCAGTGCCGATTTTTGCAGTTCGTTTGCGCCGCCGAGAATCGCGCCGATTTCGCAACACGCCGAAAACAGAAACGCGGTTTTTCGCTGCAAAACGTCGAAATATTCTTTTTCCGAAATGTCCGTGCGACCGAGCATCGTCAGTTGAATCAACTCGCCTTCGGTCATTTTTCTGGTCAGCCGAGTTAAAATATCGAGGATTTCCAGAGAGCGTTCCTGCAAGCTCGTCTCAAACGCCGACATATAAAGCCAATCGCCCATTAAAACGGCTGTTTGATTGCCGAAACGGGCGTTGACCGACGGGCGATTGCGCCGCGTGTCGGCGTTGTCAATAATATCGTCGTGAACCAATGTCGCCGTATGCAGAAATTCCATCACGGTCGCCAATCTGATTGCGTTCGGTTTTGAACCGTCGCCGCCGACCGCGTAATTCGACAAAATGTTAAGCGCCGGACGCACGCGCTTTCCGCCCGATTGCCGCAGATAATCGCCGAGATATGCGATAACCTGGACATTTGAACGCGCCTGCCGCTCAAATTCCTGCTCGACCAGAGCCAATTCGCCGGAAATCAAAGAAAAAACTCGACGCGCCGCTAATCGCGGATCAAGTGCTGCTGCGGTTGGAGAAAATGTCTGCATTTATATCAGAAAATTAATTTCCAGATTTTAAATAAGTCGTGTAATAAACCCCGTAAATTAAATTTTTTGGAACGGTTCCCCAATTTCTCGAATCATAAGAGTTATCGCGGTTATCTCCCATTACAAAATAATTTCCGTCGGGAATTTGTACTACATCTCGTGTACTTTTTACTTGATTATATTCATCACTAAGGTAAGGTTCTTCTAAAATTTTCCCATTAATAAAAATCTGCCCCTGACGAATTTCGACGCTCTCATTCGGCAATCCGACAATTCTTTTGACGAAACTCTGTTCGTGATTTTTCGGAAACCGGAAAACAACAATATCTCCGCGTTTTAAATTGTTGACATTTCGATCAACAAAAATTCTATCGCCGTTTTTAAGCGTCGGCATCATTGCCGTTCCTTCAACCCGAACCGGCATTAAATAACAGCCGCTTGTGCTAATAGCAACAAGAAATATCAATAACAAGATTAATTTTGTTGAGTTGAACATTTCTCTTTATTGCATTGTTAGTTCGAGCGGTAATTATCAAACTGCATATCAATTCCGAAATCCTGTTTTTTCAAAGCGGCGATAACTTCCTGCAAAATGTCGCGGTCTTTGCCCGAAATACGAACTACGTCGCCTTGAATCGCGGCTTGGACTTTGAGTTTCGCGTCTTTGATAAATTTGACGATTTCTTTGGCTTTGTCGCCCGGAATGCCTTGCTGAATTTTGACGCGCTGGCGCACGGAACTGCCTGCTGCGGGTTCGATCTTTTCGTAAGTCAGAGCCTTCAGCGGAACATTTCTTTTGACCAATTTGCTCTGCAAAACGTCGTTCATATTTCGCAGCTTGGTTTCATCCTCGGCTGATAAAACGAGGTCTTTGTCTTCGAGTTCAACGGTTGCGCGACTGCCTTTAAAATCAAAGCGTTGACCGACTTCTTTGGTCGTTTGGTTGATCGCGTTCGTGACCTCGGCATAATCAACTTTCGAGACTATATCAAATGAATTTTCTTTTGCCATATCGTTTTCGAGAATATCATAAAACGTTCGGTTTTAATTTGACACTGACAGTTTCTGCGGTAAAATCTGGCGCGTCATTTCTATTTTTTCTTTTGAAAAAGGTATCAATTCAATATGTCAAAACTTCCCCATTCAATACGTCAAAACGCTTTTAATTTACTAATGATTTTTGTGATGTTGATTTTCGGATTCGGTTGTGTTTGCTCAAATCTCGGCGATGACGACCGCAATCGCGGCAAAAATTTAACCAATTCGCCCCAGACACAGTCAAATACAACCGGCAAGCAATCCAATAAAGGACGCACCAAAGCCAACACGCAAACGACGACGACAAAGCGCAGCACCGAAGAAGATAAAGGTGATTTTCAAGTCGAATACGTTGATGTCGAAAATCCGGCGTATGAGCGCCTGAATCAGGAAATGAGGCAGGAAAAGATTCTGGAAAGCGCTTCGCGAGATTTAAACAAAGCTCTCGCGCTGCCTTACGACATCACGCTCGTGACGAAAGATTGCGGGCAAATTAACGCATTTTATCAACCGTCGGAGCGCTCGATCACGATTTGTTACGAGATGATGGAGTTTTACTCGAAATTGTTCGGTCAAAAATACAATCAGGAAGAAGCGAATCAAAAAATGGCGGAAGCGCTGCAATTTATTTTCCTGCATGAGCTTGGACACGCATTAATTGACGCTTATCAATTGCCCGTCACCGGGAACGAAGAAGACGCCGCCGACAAGCTTTCTTCATACATCAATATCAAAGAATTGGGCGAATCCGGCGGCGGCGCGCGGGCTGCAATTGCTGCCGCGCAGGCTTTCGGTATGCAATCGGAAATGACCGGAAACAAAGATTTGCCTTTTTACGATGAACACGCGCTCGATCAGCAGCGTTTTTACAACATCCTGTGCCAGCTTTTCGGCTCAAATCCGAATAAATACGAGGTTTTGGTTAAGGACGGAACGTTGCCCGAACCACGTGCAGTTCGTTGTCCGAGCGAATTTCAACAAAACGTCCGCACTTGGGAAAATCTGTTGGCAAAATATCGCAAACAATAAGATTAATTAATGAAATGCAAAAGCCCGCACGCAGTAAGGGCGTTTTCGAAAACGCCCTTACTGCGTGCGGGCTTTTGCAACTTTTGCTCGCATTTTTAAAAATTAGCGAGAGGTTCGATTTCCGCTTTTTTCAAAATCTGTTCGTTCTTATCGAAAACGATTTTCGTCGGCGTTCTTGGAACGGAAAACGTAAAGGTTTGCTCGCGCTGGTTCATTTCGATTCGTTCGGTTTTCGCACCGTCCGGCGTTTCGATTACTAGTTCTGCGGAAAGACGGAAAAACGTCGGAGTTTGCGAATCGGCTTTTTGAGTTTGTTTGACGACAAGCCGCAATTGCTGTGTCGCGGGATTGTAAGCCGGTTCGATTTTCAATTTCGGGTAGCCCGCTTTGCGCGTCCATTGCTCGAAAAACCAGTTCAAATCTTTGCCGGTCGTTTGCTCAAAAGCGCGCTGCAAATCAATTGTTTCGACGCTCCCAAATCGGTAAGCGTTTAAATAAGCGTTGATTGATTTCCAGAACATCTCGTCGCCGACCGTTTCTCTGAGCATATGAACGACGAAACCGCCTTTTTTATAAGTGATTGAATCGAACAGCAACGGATCGGGGCGAGCGCGCAAGTTTACAAGCGGATGTTTTAAATTTATGTCTTCCTGCGCAAAGGCTTGCTCGGCGTTTGTGCGCATTTCTTCGAGATACGCCGCTCGTCCATATTCGTTTTCGATAAAAACCGATTCCATAAACGTCGCAAAACCTTCATTGAGCCACAGCTCCGACCAGTTTTTACAGGTCACGAGATTGCCGAACCACGAATGCGCCAATTCGTGCGTCACCAGGTTTTCCGTGTCGCGCAAGTTTGCCGGTTCGAGCGCGCCGTAAATTTCGGTATCAGCCATTGTCGTCGCCGTGACGTTTTCCATCCCGGCGAAAGCGTCGAAATTGCCGACGACGGTTTGATCGTATTTGGCGAAAGGAAATTTGACGCCCGTCGTTTTTTCAAAAAGAGCAAACATTTTCTGCGTTTTCCCATAAGCGAGCGGGAGAACTTTTTCGGATTCCTGGCGGTCTGGATAAAGAAAATAGCCGAGCGGAATCGCGCCGTATTTATCCGAAAATTTTTGATATTTGCCGACGACAAACGAAACCAGATAAGTCGGGAGCGGTTGATTCATTCGATAGTGAAAGGTTTTCGTACCGTTCGGATTGTTTTTGACTTCGATTAATTCGCCGTTTCCGATTGCCGTTTCATCGGCGCTCGTCGTGGTGATAAATTGCTCGGTCGTCGCTTTGTCGTCGGGAAAATCGTATGACGGAAACCAGTGGCGGTTATCTTCCGGCTCGCCCTGCGTCCAGATTTGCGCCGGGCGCACAGGCTTTCCATTGTTGCTGAGCGGTTCGACAAAATAAACTCCGGCGCGCGGATTAACGGCGCGGTATTTTATCCGAACCGAAACGGTTTCGCCTCCGTTGTAAATTTTATCGAGCGTAATATCGAGCCTGCCGGAATTGTTTAGAAACGTGAGCGGTTTGGCTGAGTTTTCGGGCGTCACGGATTCGACTCGCAAATTAACGGCGTCAAGCGAAAGAGTTCGAAAATTGTCTTTCAGCGGTTTGACGACGACAGTCGTTTCGCCGAAAACAGTTTTCGTTTTTCGGTCAAAGCTCGTGCGAATCGTATAATGCTCCGCATCGAAAGTGCGGACGCGCGGCGAAACAGGTTGCGCTAAGATGGTTTGC
This sequence comes from Pyrinomonadaceae bacterium, assembly GCA_036388775.1. GTDB lineage: Bacteria > Acidobacteriota > Blastocatellia > Pyrinomonadales > Pyrinomonadaceae > JALZCH01. Next base: position 59,654 of record DASVRD010000062.1, read on the forward strand.
CCGCTAAGCGCGGCGAATAAAAAGAAAAATGCTAATTTTGTTCTAAACATCAAATTCCTCAAATAAATTAACGACAAACCGATTTTGCCTGATAACGGAAGTCGCCGACAACTTTGACCGGGCAAAAAAGGGAAACGAAACTCCAGCGGGGTTTTTGTTTGGCAAAAATCAGAAACCGCTCGCGTCCCAATAAAGCGAAAAACGCTTTATCGAATTGGTTATATGCTCGCAAACAAAGTAAAATACAAACGATTTTTCTCCGCTAAAGAAAGGAAATCTCAAATGAAACGCAAACAATCGAACGCTCTTTTAGCCGCGATCTCGCTTTTTTCATTATTTTTCAACTCGGTTTTAACCGCGCACGCACAAGTCGGCGCGGGTGAAGATATTTCAGAAGGCGCGAGCGTTTTTGTGTTTCGCGCGTCGTCGCGGCAGCCGAAAAGCGCTCTCCGCACTCAGGTTGTAAAGTCGCGCCCGCTCCAGAAAAAAATGGAAGCGCGCGAGCGACGAGTTAAGCAAAGCAGTTTGCTCGGCGACACGCGGCGACCGAAAAATACGGTTGCTCCGCGACCGACTCCGAAACCGATAAAAACGGACGGAACGCGCGCAGCCAAAGAAAAATCAGCCGAAGAATATGCCAAAAATGCTGAAACCGCCTTCAATAATAAAGATTTGGACGAAGCCGAAAATCTTTATGCTCAAGCCCGCGCGATAAGCCCCGATAATCAAACCGCCAAGCTCGGCTTAGCCAAAGTTTTCGCCGTGCGAGGCGATGCCGCTTACACGGATAAAAGCTACCGGAATGCTGTCTTGAGCTTTAATCAATCAATCGCGCTTAATCCAAATAATGCAGACGTTTATGCCGCTCTTGGTGAAGCTTACGAGGCGCAGGATCAAAACGACAAAGCAATCGAAGCGTATTTGAAAGCAATGCAGCTCGATGACAGCTTAACCGAAATCAATGCGCCGCTTGGCACGCTTTATTACGAAAAAGGCGATTTTTCAAACGCCGAAAAATATCTGGCGAAAGCCGCCGCAATCAATTCAAACGACGACGATTTACAAAACCTTTACGGCGAAGTTTTGCTCAAACAAAACCGTGCGGAAGAAGCCGCCCGCGCTTTTCAGACGGCGATTCGATTAAACCAAAGCAACGCGGCGGCGCATTACAATCTGGCGAAAATTCACGTGCAGAACAATCGCCCCGACGACGCAATCGCCGAGCTGCGAAGCGCGATTAAGGCGGACAAAAATTACGACGAAGCATATTTTGATTTGGGAACATTGCTTTACAACAAGCGACAATACGACCAAGCCGCCCAAAACTTTCAGGAAGTTTTGCGAATCAAGTCCGCGAACGCCGAAGCCAGACTTAATTTAGCCGACAGCTACCGTCAGCTTGAAAAATACCCGCAAGCGGTTGACCAATATCAAATTGTCGCGCCCCTGATAAAAAAGGGAGACATTTACAGCGATTTCGGCTACGCTTTGGGGAAAACGAGAAACTGGACGCGAGCCGTTGAGACGCTCAAAGAAGCCGTCCGGCTCGAACCGAACGCCGACGACTACACAAATCTCGCCTGGGCTTACAACAATGCCGCCGTTTCAACGAACAATCCGGCTTTGTTTGAAGAAGCGAAACGCGCCGCGCAGGAAGCGATTCGCTTAAATCCGAATTTCGCTCCGGCTTATTACAATCTCGGCAACGCGCAGGCGCGAAGCAAGGATTTTCAAGCTGCGTTTCAAAGCTATAATCAAGCGCTGAAATTAAGAAAAAATTGGGCGGAAGCAAACAATAATCTCGGTTACGCTTACGCCACTGCCGGCAAGCACAAACTTGCCATTGAGGAATATCGCAAGGCTTTGAAATTGAAACCGGAATCGCCGGAAACGCATTTTAATCTGGGTGTTTCGCTGGCTTTGGATGACAAAATCAATGATGCCGAAGACGAAATGAAAGAACTCAGCCGTTTGGACAAAGGGCGCGCGCAACAGCTTGCCGCCATCATCCGCGACGTGAAAAGAAAACGCGGCACCAAGTAATTTCCGTGGGTTTTGAAGTAATTGAAAACTACGCGCTCGCGCCGCTAACGACTTTAAAAGTCGGCGGCGCGGCGCGTTTTTTCGTCCGAGCGGAAAACGAAAATGAAATTGCCGAAGCTGTTGATTTCGCGCAAAAACGCGATTTGCCCGTTTTTGTTTTGGGCGGAGGCAGCAATATTTTAATTTCCGATAAAGGTTTCGACGGATTGATTTTAAAAATTGCCAATCGCGGGATCGAAATCGTTCGGGAAGAAAACAACGTGCGCGTAACGGCGCAAGCCGGTGAAGATTGGGACGAGTTTGTCCGGTTTTGCGTTGCAGAAAATCTGGCTGGCGTCGAATGCTTGAGCGGAATTCCGGGCAGCGTCGGCGGAACGCCCGTCCAGAACGTCGGCGCTTACGGTCAGGAAGTTGCGGAAACAATCGTCGGCGTCAGAGTTTTGGAACGCGCGAGCGGGAAAGTTTTTGATTTGACCAATGCCGATTGTCGTTTCGCTTACCGGACAAGCATTTTCAACACGACCGAGCGCGACCGCTTTATTGTTCTCGCAGTCAGCTTTGTTCTCCAACCGGACGGCGAACCGGCGATTCGCTACAAAGATTTGCAGCAGTTTTTCGCCCTCGAAAAACCGAATTTAAAAGAAACGCGCGCCGCCGTTTTGCAAATTCGCCGCGCAAAATCAATGGTTATTGCCGCAGACGATCCGAATTCGCAAAGCGCCGGTTCGTTTTTTAAAAATCCGGTTGTCGAAACCGGGAAATTTGCCCAAATCGCGGAAACTGCCCTTCGTTTGAAATTTATCGAGAACAAATCACTGCCGCCCCGTTTTCCGGCGGGCGAAAATTCGGTGAAAATTCCGGCTGCGTGGCTGATTGAAAAATCGGGTTTTCAGAAAGGCTATACGAAAAACAATCGCGCCGGAATTTCTTCAAATCACACGCTCGCAATCGTTAATCGCGGCTCGGCAAACGCCGCAGACATTTTAGATTTGGCAAAGGAAATTCAATTTCGCGTTGGGGAAATCTTCGGCGTCGAATTAAAACCCGAACCGGTCTTTGTCGGTTTTTGATTTCTTTCAATAAAACTCGTTATGAAGCTTGTCTATCAACGAGCCGTGTGATTTAATTTCAAAACCTTATTTGTTTGCCCGCTTCGGTCAACACGTTTCCATTAAATTCTTTTAAATCAGAAAGTCGTTGAATGTCGTTTGCGGCAATTTAAAACCCCTTCAGCCGTATGAAAAAATTAGAAAATACAACTCCGTCCGAGTCGGCGCCGAACGAAAGCCGCCGCTCATTTTTAGGAAATCTAGGCAAAGCCGCAATTTCCACCGCCGCCGTCGCAGCCGTCGGCGCGGAAACCGTTTCGGCTCAAAAATCGAAAGGCGACGCGCAGGAACATATCGAAAATCTCGCGCCTGCCGCATTTAGCTTGCGTTCGATAGCCTGTTATCAATTGCGCGTCGGCGCGGCGCAGTGGAATCTGAAAAACGCGCAATTAAGCAGCTCGCGTCCCGACAACAAAGACGAGTTTCTTTACCCGAACCGAATCGGCAATTACTCGAAAGGCTTGCCGCATAAGTCAAACGGCGAAGTCTCTTCGTCCGCGTATGACGCTTTTATCGCTGCAGTTAACAGCAAAAAACACTCGGATTTTGAGACGATACCGATGGGCGGCGACCGTAAGCTGACCAATCCGCAATCCGGTCTGGCTTTTGATTTGGAAGGCTCTGACCCGTATAGCTGCGCGATGCCGCCGCCGCCCGCCTTTGCGAGCCGCGAAATTGCGGCTGAAATCGCCGAAAATTACTGGATGGCGCTGCTTCGCGACGTGCCTTTTACCGATTACGCGAACGATCCGATTGCCAACGCCGCGGCGGAAGATTTGACGCTTTTC
>DASVRD010000063.1:0-35611 GCA_036388775.1 Pyrinomonadaceae bacterium
AAGTTAAGGTTAGGTATTATTTGTGGGCTTTAGGGGCAGCTTTTATTTATTGGTTAGTTTATGTGATTAGTTGTTTGTGCTTTATTTTACCAATAATTGTAATAAGTGTTACAGATTTTTCAAGAGAAAATACCCCTTATGAGTTTGTTGATGTAAGAGATTCTGTCATTTTCGTTTTATTTATTTTTACTTTAGTAATAAACATATTATTCGCTTTTGTTTCCAATTTGTATAATGCGTTTCGGTGGCGTTTATTAATAGCTTTATGTAGCTCATTTCTTTTATTGCTATATTTTGAAGCAACTCTATCAATTTCGGCTTTAGCTATGAGCATATACGGATTTGGGTCTCTACCAGATAGTTTTATAGTTGTTAATCCTGAAGGTTGTAATGCTTTACGTCAATTAGGAATAAAGAATTGCAGCAATAAAGATGAAATGTGTCGAATTGAAAATGTAGAAATTTTATCGCGCATTGGGACTTCATATTACTTGAAGACAATGAATAAAGATGGGGAGGTTTTGAAATTTTCAATTGGAAGCGACCGCATTTTATCTTGGGGACGATTGCCAAAAAATCACGATAACTCTGTCGCAAATTATGAAAGTAAACTTTATTTAGCGTTAATTGATAATTTATTTGGTTGCGATATAAGCAGTCTCATTATCTTAACTGATAAACATTTGCAACCTAATGATGATGAAGCTAAATTGATTGACCAGTTAATTTTGTCTAAAAATTTCGCTCAGTGGTTTACATATAGACCGCTTGGAATAAGAAACTTATTATTTGATTTAAGAGACCCGAACTACAACAGACCCCGTCATTATGCTTATTTAGAGTTTAAGAACAGATACAAACAAATTAGCCAAAAAGAACTGGATACCTTTTTTAATAACAACATTAGCTGGGAAAATTTTGAACAAAAATATTCTAGTTCTTCAATCTTGTTAGTTTCTGACATTTCTTATTATTCCTATGAAGCCTTTAAATCCTATCAATCTGAGCCTGTAGGAGCAGAAATAGCTTACAAAATAATTACCCCAACAAATAAAGGCGAGATTATTTTTGCATCATTGGATAAGAAAGACGGTTTCTGGATGGTTAAACAGAAAACAAAACTATCTGAATTAATTCCATAACGCATCCGACCAAAAGCGAATCGTCGAAAAACTGGAAAAGCTAATGGCTTTCTGCGATGAACTGGAAGCAAACATTCGGGAAAGCAAAACGCAAGCCGAAATCTTGTTGCAAGTCGCGCTCAAGGAGGCGTTAGAACCAAAGCAAGCAATTTAATTGAAGTATGAATCCAGTTACCGAAGCATTAGAGATAGTAAAACTAGCGAAAGAGCTAAGTAATTACAATCGGAATATTATCGGTAATCTCGCAGAGATAATTGTTGAAGAGGAGTAGCGAGTGAGGAGTTGCGAACAACAAAATGGGGAAATATAAAGAATTGTACGATTATTCTAAAGGGGTTTTTGACAGGGAATATGATCGGTTTAAGAGTATTGACGGAAAAGCCGCACAATACATTTCCGTATTGACTTTGCTAATTGGGATTGTGGGGTTTTTTGTTAACTGGGCAGCGGGCAATTTTCTCCCGCCTAAAAATTATTGGGAGGTTATTTTATTCCTTTTGACCATAGTAATTTTAATTACAATTACAGTCGCTTGGTTTCAGACATTTAGAGTAATTAAAATGCAGAATTTAGAAATGTACCCCTTGAACTCTAAATTTATAGATTTTTTCAATCACGAAAATGAGGATTATATCTACTATAAAATATCAATAGCTACTACGGATGCTTTTACTTATAATAGAGCTGTTGGAAATAGAAAATCCAAGTTATTAAATAGCGCATACAAATGGATTTGTGCTAGTGTAGTTTTACTAATTTTTTTCACAATTTCATTTGGGATTTATACTTGGAACTCAAAACTAACAAGGAGTAATCATATGCCACAGGAAAAAAAACAACAGAATCAAGAATCTCAAGCGCCCGACCAAAACAAACCTGAAGAACCCACTAGTAAAATTCCTTCTCCATCATCTGACAAGGAGTTTCCTGGATTTGATAAAGTTGAAAATGGTGGAAAACCATTCGATACAAGAGATACTGATCAATCTACAGTAACTATTTAGTACATTTAGTCGAATTTCAACAAATTTCAATTAAAATAGTTGCTTGGGATTTCGCTTAAAAACTTGGACAAGTTTGACAGCTTAAAAAGAACTAATCAAAGCTGCAATTGCTTTATTGTGAATATTTAAGTTTAAGTAATCAAAGTTGTTCAAGTTTGATGGCTGTAACAAACTGCAACTAATAAATAATTAGAGAACACTTAAGATTCTGAATAAAATTTCAAAACTAAAAACCTGTGAAACCCCGATTCTGCGCAAAATTCTTGCAATACCAAATTGCCATTCAATGACTCTACGTTACAAAAATAGAACCCTGTAAGCCAGTCAGCTCAAACAAATTATTAAATCGAGTTTAAAAAAATCGTAATAACAAAAGGCAAGCCAAAGTCTTGCTGTAAGTTGCGCTAAAAGAAGCGTTAGAGCCGAAATAAAATATACTATTTCGAAAAAAAAGTCGCAAAAATCTTTTCGTAAAACTAAACGTCGTGTAAAGTATAGCCGCAAATCTAAATACTTGAGGTCAATATGTTTTTTAAGACAACACACGACGACCTAAACTCAAAAATCAGCAGACTCGATTCAAGAGTTACTGATGCGCAGTCCATCTTTACCAACTTTCAACCATATCAGTGGAATGAAGTTTTCGATTTGATAAAGGAAATTCAGGAGGATTTTAAGAGCAACGTTCGTTATCCAACGAAAGCCGAGCGTGATGAGGCTTGGAATACTTTTTTCAATCTGCGCGATGAGGCTTACAGAATTAGACGCGAGCAAAACGAAAATAAATCGCAGGAACATTACAACGAAATTGACGGATATTTGAGAGACGCCTATTACAGTGAATTTGGCGATGGTTTAGTCACAATGATTAGCGGTGGTTTGATGTCGCGAACAAATGCGGATGATATGAAATGGAAAGGTCAGCAGCTTCGTGAGGCGGGAAAACTCTTAACAAAATATAAGCACGAGATGACCAACGATCACAAATCTGAAATTCACGAGAGAATTAAAGAAATCCGCCAACAGCACGATATATTTTGGGAACAATACAAAGAATATCAAAATGAAAAACGACAAATTCACGAACAAAACCAACAGGCTTGGGAAGAAAAACGGCAGAACGCGCGAGAACGAATAGAAGCCAATATAGAAAAGAATAAAGAAAACCTTCGTAAAGCGCAGGATGCTTTAGAAAGACAATTGCAGCATCGCAGCAAATTGGAAGATGATATTTCTTCTGCTTATAGCGAGAGCTTTCGAGAACGCGCCGAAGGTTGGCTTGATGAATGTAACGATAAAATTGCCGATATTGAAGAATCAATAGAAAGGCTGGAATCCTGGATTCAAGAAGGAAAAGATAAACTCAATAGTTTTCACTAAAATATAAGCAGGATGATCACGCCGCACAATTCCCTTGCCCCAAACTCTCGTTAAAGATTTGAAACATCATTGCGCGTTGCAGCTTGAGCAAAAGTTAAGGCTCGGTGAAGCTTATCAAAATTTTGATCTTGCTTTTGCAAGCGGTACAGGAACGCCGATTTCTTATAAGCGAATTGACGCAAATGCCCGATATACAACAAGCTGCGACCGAAAAATTAGAACGAATCCTCAATTTTTAATGCAAAATCGTACCATTGGCACACCAAACAATGAAAAGCGTATCTCGAAAGATACGCTTTTCATTGTAATAATTGAGCTTAACCTACTCAATTTAGATCGGGATGGCGAGATTCGAACTCACGACCTTTCGCACCCCAAGCGAACGCGCTACCAGGCTGCGCCACATCCCGTTTGCTCAATTAGAATATGAATGGGGATTTGTTTTTGTCAAACCCGGATTACCACCGGCTGCGCGGTATTTCCTCCTGCGCGTTTAAAATTTGTCTAATTTCGGCGAGCTGCCGAGCCAGATTTTGGAGCGCAGAGCGGCGTTCGTCCGTTAATTCCTCATTGTCAAACTCAGAATGAAGCTCTTCCTCGTCGAAATTTTCCGGCAAATTTTGAACCGCCTGTTTGGCGGCAAACGATTGAGTTTGCGGCGATGCCAATTCGGTTTCGGCTTTTTCAACGACGCGCGGCGTTTCGATTTTCGGCGTTTCGCCGCTGACGATTTTTAATTTCGGAGCTTCAGCAACTCCGCGAATTTCGCCCGATAATTTTTTCTTCGCTCCGGCGATGGTGTAAAGCTCTTCGTACAGCAGCTCTTTGATGCGGAGCGCGATTTCCACGTCGCGACGGCGATAGGTGCGCTGTCCGGCGCGATTTTTTTGCGGTGCGAGCATCGGAAATTCCGTTTCCCAATATCGCAGAACGTGCGCCTGTACGCCAACCAAATCGCAAACTTCGCCGATTTTGAAATAAATTTTTTCGGGTATCGCAAATGCCGCTCGACTCATAATTGCTCTCGCTTTGCTGATTAAATTTAATTGCAGGGAATTCTTCGAGCCTTAATTTAACTCACGCTTGTAAATAAAATCAACAAAAAAAGATTTGCCGCCGCTTATGATTTTGCTTTAACTTTTCACTATGACCGGCGAATTTGATTTTATTCACAATTTGCTCAATAAAACGACGAAAAATAAACCGCGATTTTCCGCAGTTAAAATTGGGATTGGCGACGATTGCGCTGTAATTTCTCAAAATTCGAAAACCGATTTAGTCGTCACCGCCGATATGCTCGTCGAAGCCATTGATTTTCGACTCGATTGGACTCGAGCCGAATTTGTCGGACATAAAGCTCTCGCCGTTTCGCTCTCGGATGTCGCGGCGATGGGCGCAAAACCGCTCTGGGCGATGGTTTCAATCGGGATTCCCGAAAAAATTTGGAGAACCGATTTTGCCGAAAATTTTTACGCGGGCTGGTTCAATCTGGCAAAAAAATTCAATGTTGAGTTAGTCGGGGGCGATGTTTCGCGCACGCCCGACAAAATTGTCATAGATTCGATAGTCGCCGGAGAAACGAAAAAAAATTGCGCACTTCTGCGTTCTGGCGCACAAACCGGAGATTTGATTTTTGTGACAGGAAAACTTGGCGGCGCGGCGGCGGGTTTGCGTCTGCTCGAAAACGGTTTTCGGTTTGATTCTGAAAAAGGCTCGCGGAAAAATTTTATTCGCAAACAGCTCGCACCAAATCCGCAGATTGAAATCGGCGTCAAACTTTCCGAATCGAAATTAACGACGGCGATGCTCGATTTAAGCGACGGGCTTTCCTCCGATTTATCGCATCTATGCCGGGCAAGCAAAGTCGGTGCGCGATTAATTGCCGAAAAAATCCCGCTCGAAAAAAATTTGCTTCAGGTTTTGAAACAAAATGAAGATGTGATTTCGTTTGCTCTCAACGGCGGCGAAGATTTTGAGCTTCTTTTTACCGCACGACCTAAAGATAAAAATAAGTTGGAAAAATTATTTGGCGAAGAAATAACCTGCATCGGTCAAATTACAGATGATGTAGAAAAAATCGAGCTTGCCTCCAAATCAAAAACCGTTCTGCTTGAGCCGCAGGGTTTTCGGCATTTTTAAATGAAAGATTTCTTTCCGGTATCGTTTTTTCTTAGCTTTGCCGCCATCTTTTCGCTAAAACTTGGTCAAACTGTAACCATATTTAATTGAAATTGATAAAAAAACCGCCGGAAATCATTGTTTTTGTAAAAAACTTGAGAAATTTTCAACTTTTTACCACAAAGCTCTTGACAAGTAACTAAAAACTATTTTATAAACGCAATGCTTCATTTTACGGAAGCCATTTTTTTGAGGAAGATTTTCGATGTTAAGAGATAGCAGAAATTTTAGAAGCATATCGGCAGACGCTGCACGCCGCCATAGTTGGTCGCGGCGCAACGTAGGCTGTGGTATGCCGGAAGTCTGCGGTTTTGTCGGTTTGGCGACAAGTTATAGCTGCGCCGCTCTCGACAATCAACCGAAACAAGGATTATTAGCCGGTCTGAATACGTCAGATCGTTTTGAAATTAAAGTTTAAATCAGCGGGAGCGGCGTCCTTCCGCTCCCGAAATTGTAAAGCAGTAAACGCAAGTTTGAGGAGCGGATTTGACGCGGATTACCCTTGGTAATTTTCGGTAAAATCCGCTCCTTTTTCGTCTTGCTGTTTGACAATTCGGTTCAATATTTATCGCTAAAAGTGTGCATCGGACGCCAAAATGGCATGGCAGCAGCCTGTAAAACTGCGGCTCTTTCCGAGCATGAAGGTTCGACTCCTTCCCGGTGCACCAATTTTTTAGGAATGTAAGCTAACCGGCAAACCTCGTGACTCCAAATCCGAGATTCTCCGTTCGAGTCGGAGCGTTCCTGTCTAAATTTCGGAAGGGCGAGTCTAAATGGTTTGACAGCAGTCTTGAAAACTGCCGGGCGTGAAATCCCTGACAGGTTTGAGTCCTGTCACCTTGCGCTTTTCTCCGTTCAGGGATAGTTCAATTGGTAGAACGCCGCACTGTTAATGCGGTAATTTCCGGGTTCGAGTCCCGGTCCCTGAGCCAATTTCCGTTCGGCTCTTGGCGCAATTGGTGGCGCGTCTGTCCTACAAACAGTTGGTTGAAGGTTCGAGTCCTTCAGAGCCGATTTCTTAAAACTTTAAGGCTTTGTAGCTCAGTCGGCAGAGCGCACGTCTCATAAGCGTGTTGTCGCGTGTTCGATTCACGCCAAAGCCACTTTAATCAATTACGAATTTCAAATTACGAATTACGAATTAAAACAAATTCCATAATTCGTAATTCGTAATTTGAAATTCGTAATTATTTTTCGGGGTCGTCTAACTGAGAGGACATCTGGCTTTGAATCAGAAGATAAAGGTTTAACTCCTTTCCCCGAAGCCAGAGTTTCTGCACCGTTGGTCTAAAGGCTGATGATGCGGCGTTGCCTGCGCTGCGATGCCGGTTCGAGTCCGGCACGGTGCTCTTTATCAAGTAAAAAGTAAAAAGTAAAAAGTCAAAAAAAATCTTTTTCATTTTTGACTTTTTACTTTTTACTTTTTACTTCCCGCTGGGGCGGTTTGGTTAATTGGAGAAACCTTCGCGCTTCTAACGCGACAGAATGCAGGTTCAAGTCCTGCACCGCTCATTACTTCCAACAATTTCTTTCGCGCGTGAAGTTCAAACGGCTGAACTCTTGACTTCCAATCAAGCTGCTGCGGGTTCGAGTCCCGTCGCGCGCTCCAAATTTCGCAGGCATAGCCAAGTTGGTTTAAGGCGACGGACTGCAAATCCGTTAACCGTCGGTTCAAATCCGACTGCCTGCTTTTCATTTCATTTTTGCCGACGTAGCCCAACCGGAAAGAGGCGCTTGTCTTAGAAACAAGAGGTTGTGAGTTCGACTCTCACCGTCGGTATTTTTCAGCATTTTGGGCTGATGATGTAACTGGCAGCATAGAAGTCCTGCAAACTTCTCGTAAGAGTTCAAATCTCTTTCAGTCCACCAAAACGCGCGCGTGTAGCCCAATCGGGAGAGGCGACGGTCTTAAGAATCGTTCAGTGAAAGTTCAAATCTTTCCATGCGCATTGAATTTTCTGAGGACGAATGCAAAGCGGTCGAGCAACCAGTCTTTCAAGCTGGTCCTAGCGGATTCGAGTTCCGCCGTCCTTGCCAGATTTCGGAGATGTGACGAAATGGTAGCCGTAACTGTTTGCTAAACAGTCGGGTGAAAAATTCCCGCGCAGGTTCGAGTCCTGTCATCTCCGCCAAATTTTTATGTGGATTGTAGCTCAATTTGGGAGAGCGTCGCACTGTGACTGCGAAAGTTGCGGGTTCGAATCCCGTCAATCCACCTCAATTTTTAACGAAAGGAAAATAAAAAAATGCTTGTCATTAAATTTAATCGCGGAGGTAGAAACACAATGAAACTTTGACTACAAACCGACTGCCGCGCGCAGTTTAGAAAGAAAAGAAAATGTCGCAGAAAAGAAAAACAAAATATCACGTTCGCAAGCGTTTGTTTCTCAACCGAGACGAGGAATATCCGGCTTTTATAATCGGCATTGTCGAAGATACAAGCGAGATTCCGAATGATGATGACGATTGGAAATGGGGATCAATCGAATTGAAAATGGGCGATTGTTATCGTCACATTTCGTTTGATTTCAATATGGATACAAAAGAAAACCGCGCAAACAGCTTATACAAAATCAATCGTATCGCTGAAGTTGTAAACGCTGTTCGCGACGCCATTCAGACTGAAGCTGATTCGATCAATAATCGTCCACAGACAAAAAAGAAAAATCCAAAAGTTAAAAATACGGGGTAGAAGCACAAAGGCTGTGCGCTCGACTGTCTATCGAGAAGGTGCGGGTTCGATTCCCGTCTATCCCGCTCATTTCTCAGGGCGAATGCCGTTGTGACTACATCTGTAAAATGCACACGTCTCAACATTCTTTGTCGCCCTTTCATTTTGGCGAATGCCGGCTGGGAGTACATCTGGCGTTAGCAAGTTCGATTCTTGCCCCGTCCACTCTTATTTTACGGGCGGGGAACTCTCGCCGATTTTGTCGCCAATCAACAAAACCTAAAGTTTTAGATTCAGAGTCGAATTTCAGACATTTAATCTAAAACTTTAGGTTTGAAAATAAAACCTTTATCGAGTGACGAATGCCGGTGGAACTACATCATTTGGGATGACGAGGTCGTCGGTGCAATTCCGACCAGCCCGATTTTCTTTTGACGGGCTGTAGCTCAGAAGCAGAGCGCGGAAAGTTGTTTCATCAAAACTTTGTCGTCACTTAAAATAGAAGTGAATCGTGAATAGTAAATCGCAAACCGAATTTCCGCTTTTCGATTTACTATTCACGATTTACGATTAACTAAAACTATGCCATATAACAAACTAAATATTTCCGGCGCGAAAGCGGATGTTTTGTCGTGGGTCAACCACGAATTGAGCCGCGAAGAACAAGATATGCTGCGCAACGTTTCGCGTCTTCCCTGTCTTTTCAAACACGTTTCGCTGATGCCGGACGCGCATCTCGGCATCGGCTCGATGGTCGGTTCGGTTGTCGCAACCAAAGGCGCAGTTATTCCGGCAACTGTCGGCGTTGATATCGGATGCGGGATGATGGCGGTCAAAACGCCATTTAAAAGCGGAATTCTTGACGGAAAACTAAAAGAATTGCGCCACGAAATCGAACGCGCGATTCCGGTCGGTTTTAACGCCTACAAAGAATCGCCTGACGAAGCCTCGCGTTGGGACGGCTGGTCTGAATTTGACGAGCTTCATTCAGCAGTTCAAGACCGCAGGAAAAAAGCGATGACGCAGCTCGGCACGCTCGGCGGCGGCAATCACTTTATCGAAGTTTGTCTCGACACCGAAGATAACGTCTGGATGATGCTGCATTCGGGTTCGCGCAACATCGGTAAAGAATTGGCGGAACGCCACATTGCGACGGCGAAAAGTTTGCATCATTTGAATGAGTTGCCCGATCCGGCGCTCGCATATTTCGTACTAGGTACGCCCGAATTCCAAGCCTACTGGCACGATCTGGATTGGGCGCAACGTTACGCGCTGAAAAGCCGCGAAGTGATGATGAATCGCCTGCTCAAATCGTTCAATCGAATGTTTAACGACGGCAAAGCGTTTCGCCCGGAAATTGCGGTCAATTGTCACCACAACTACGTTTCGCCCGAAGTCCATTTCGGCGAAGAAGTTTACGTCACGCGCAAAGGCGCTATTCGCGCGGATCAGGGAATGTACGGCATTATTCCCGGCTCGATGGGCGCGAAATCGTTCATCATTAAAGGTCTGGGAAATCCGCAATCGTTCAATTCCTGCTCGCACGGCGCTGGCAGAAAGATGTCGCGCACGGCGGCAAAGAAAAAATTCTCGCGCGAGGATTTGGCGGCGCAAACCGCAGGCGTCGAATGCCGCAAAGACGCTGGCGTCGTGGACGAAATTCCCGGCGCTTACAAAGACATTGACGAGGTGATGCGCAACCAAAGCGATTTGGTCGAAATCGTCGCCGAAATCAAACAAGTCGTGTGCGTCAAAGGCTAAAAGGTTAGCCGCGAAATTTCACGAAATTACACAAAATTATTTTATTTTGTGCTTTGCTCGTGTAATTTCGCGGCTAAAAAATAAGTTTCGGGAAATGGTGTAATGGCTACAGCATTCGAGTCTTGGGCACTCGCGGCGAAAGTTCGATTCTTTCTTTCCCGATTTTTGATTTGCGGGGTGTAGCTTAAAGGTAAAGCGGCGAGCTTATACCTCGTAACGACAGATAATCGGCTGATGCAGGTTCGATTCCTGCCGCCCCGATTAATTTAACAGGAGGTGATAACAATGAAATTGGCAGAGGCATTAATTTTAAGAGCAGACGTAAAAAAGCGTTTTGAACAATTGCGTCAAAGATTGATGAACAACGCAAAAGTTCAAGACGGCGACGCGCCTGCGGAAAAGCCTGAAACTCTTCTCAAAGAAATAGAACAAGCCGCAAACGAATATGAAGATTTGATTAAAAAAATCAATCAAACCAACTCACAAACCGAATTCACAAAAGGAAAAACCTTGAGTGACGCTTTGGCTGAGCGTGATATTTTAATTTTAAGACGCGGTGTTTATTCGGGTTTAGTTTCGGCTGCGACAGTAACTCAACAAATGTATAGCCGTTCGGAAATCAAATTTGTCAGCGCGATTGATGTGGCTAAAACGCAAAAACAAGCTGACAAATTAGCCAAACAATATCGCGAGCTTGACGCGAAAATTCAGGAATTTAACTGGAAAACTGATTTAGCCGAATAATTTCGGCGTTGGTAGATAAGGCTACAAAGGCGTATGTGAAAGCCGCCAACAGGCTCTAAAAGTTGGATTGCGATTAAAACTCGCGAGCATGGTAGCGTTGGGACGACGCTTCGGGTTCGATTCCCGATTCGTACAAATTATGTCCAGCAATGTGACAAGTGCACAGTGCAATGCTTATTGTCAGCACCTTCACATAGATTTGCGGCTTCATCGAGGGTGGGAACGGGGATTTTCAGTTTTCTTAAATACGCATCGTTCGTCTAGCTGGTTTGAGGACGACTGTCTTGTAAACAGTAAACGGCGGTTCAAATCCGTCACGATGCTCTTAATTTTTATTAAACTTATTGACAAAGAAAGGAGGCACGGGAAACGTGTTAACAGGCAGAGTTTTATTACTAAATTTCTCTTACGAACCGCTCGGAACGGTCGGCGTGGCGCGGGCGATGACATTGTTCATTCGCGGCGCGGTGACAATCGAAGAGTTTGACGGCGAAAACGTGCTGCGTTCCGTGCGGCAGACGTTTCGCGTGCCGAGCGTGATTCGCCTGCGGCATTACGTTTATTTGAAACGCAACAAACAGGCGAAAGCGACTGTGCGGCGCGCACAGATTTATATGCGCGACAGTTACCGCTGCCAATACTGCGGCGAACACAAAAGCGCGTCAACCTTGACGCTCGATCATATTTTGCCGAGAGCGCAGGGCGGAAATTCCGCGCCTGAAAATCTCGTGACGGCTTGTGAAAAATGCAACGGGCGCAAAGGCAATCGTACGCCCGAACAAGCCAGAATGCCGCTTTTGACCTCGCAATCACTTCTCAAAGTCGGGCTTGACCGCGTGCTGCTTTGCCGTTACGCGGAAAGCAAGCCCGAATGGAGAAAATACCTCTTCATCGAAGACGAAACGCTTGACCGGCAGCGTCTTCTCGCCTAAAAGAAACGATGAATTCTGAACGCTGAAAGCTGAACTGATTTCAATTCGGCTTTAGTCGTTCTGCGTTCGTCGTTTCTCCCCGGCTGGATAGCTGAGACAGATTAGCGCGATGCTGAAAACGTCGAGAGATTGGTGCGATGCCAATTCCAGCCACTTTATTTATTTTGCAGGAGATTTGAAAATGTCAGACGAACAAACGCTTTACGACGATTCGATTTTTTATGATCTGGTTCACGGCGAATTTGCGCCGCCCGAAACGCTGGCTTTTTATGAAGACAAAATCGCGCTTTACGGTTCGCCCGTTTTAGAGTTGGCTTGCGGCAGCGGCGCTTACGTTATTCCGCTGGCTGAAAAAGGCGTTCGCGTTGTCGGCATTGATATTTCCGACGAGATGTTAAGACGCGCGAAAGAAAAAGCTGCGGCTCGAAACGTCACGCTTGATTTGCTAACGGGCGACATTCGCGATTTTGAGTTAAATCAGCAATTTCCGTTGATTTTTCTGCTCGGTAATTCATTGCAGCATCTTTTGACGCGCGAAGATGTGGAAAAATGTTTCGCCGCTGTCAAACGTCACTTAACGGCAAACGGAAGATTTGTTGTCGAAGTCTTTAATCCGTCTGTAAAAATACTTTCCCGAAAACCGGATGAAAACGTCATGGATTCGGAATATGAAACTCCCGAAGGAAAAGCGGTTTTAACCGGAAGAGTAAATTACGACGCGGCGACGCAGATAAACCACATCATCTGGAATTATCAAAATCAGGCGACTGCCAAGAACAAACAGTTTTCATTCACAATGCGGCAATTTTTCCCGCAAGAGCTTGACGCTTTGCTGCATTACAACGGTTTTCAAATCGAACAGAAGTTTGGCAATCGTGACGGCTCGCCGTTCGAAAGCAGTTCTTTGCGCCAAATTGTTGTAGCCAGCCTCACTTAAACCATTTATCAAAGCCGATTAGTTCAGTGGAATTCAGAACGCTTGATTACGAATCAAGAGGTCGCGGGTTCGAGTCCCGCATCGGCTTTTTGGGAATGATGAATTAGGAACGATGAATGATGAATTAAAAATCAGTTCATCATTCATCGTTCCTAATTCATCATTTTCTTCCGGGTTGGTAGCCAAGTTGGATTAAGGTACTCGCCTTTTAAGCGAGGTATCGCGGGTTCAAGTCCCGCCCGACCCATTCATCTTTAAATTTCGCGGTGTAGCTTAATGGAAAAGCGAACGACCGATAATCGTTAGATTGAAAGTTCGATTCTTTCCACCGCGACTTTTCTTATATCGCGACGAATGCTCGTGGAACTACATGGCTCATAACCCGTTGGTCGTTGGTTCAAATCCAACCGTTTTCTTCGGAAAGCGTAGCTCAGTCCGGTAGAGCAACGAAACGTTTCACAAATTCTTGTCGTCGCTTTTCAAATTTTGGGCGAATGCCGAAAGGACTACATCCTCCAGTTGCGCTGGAATATTGGAGTATTCCGCCGATCCTAAGCTGTTCGGTTGCGCGGTCTTTTCCCTCTTGTCGCCCTTAAAAAAGTGAGCAGTAAGCGGTGAGCAGTAAGCAGAAAGAGATTCTTAATCTGCTCACTGCTCACCGCTTACTGCTCACTCCCTACAGAATGCAAAAACTTGTCTGAAAGGAAACTAAAACAATGGCAAATAAAATTTTATTTCAAACGGTGAAAGGTTTGTTCACGCCGAAAGCCGACACAATTAACGAAGCCGGAGGCTTGGCTTACGAGTTCACGCCGAAAAACGCGCTGGCGCAGCTTGCTGCGACCGGAACGCTCAACACTACTTTTTACGCAGATGCTGGCGAACAGCTCGACAAAATTCTCGGATTTTGCGAATCAATCGAACCGGAATTTATCGCCAAAACCGCAGTTTTCGCCCGTTCGCGCGGTTATATGAAAGACGTTCCGGCGCTGCTTTGCGCCGTGTTGTCGGTCAAAGACAAGGAATTGCTCGCCAGAGTTTTTCCGCGCGTGATTGACAACGGCAAGATGCTGCGTAATTTCGTGCAGATTATGCGTTCCGGCGCGGTCGGTCGCAAATCCCTCGGAACTGCGCCGAAACGTCAGGTGCGCGAATGGTTCGAAGCTCGCAAACCGGAACAGATTTTCAAACAATCTGTCGGACAATCGCCTTCGTTCGGCGACATCTTGAAAATGGTTCACCCGAAACCTGCTTCAGCCGAACACGAAGCGCTGTTCGGTTATTTAATCGGACGCGAATTTAAAATCGAGCTGTTGCCGGACGCGGCGAAAGCCTTTGAACTTTTTAAAGTCGGTTTGATTGAAGAAGTGCCCGACCTGCCGTTTCAAATGCTGACTTCCCTTCCCTTGGAAACAAAGGATTGGAAGGCAATCGCCAGAAACGCAGGTTGGACGATGACTCGTATGAACTTGAACACCTTCCAGCGTCACGGCGTTTTCGCGGACGCGGAAATGGTCAAGCTCATCGCCGACCGCCTGCGCGACCGCGAAGCGATCAAACGCGCCCGCGTCTTTCCGTACCAGCTTTTGGCTGCGTACAGAATGGCGGAAAACAACCGCGAAATTCCGCGCCAAATCACCGATGCGTTGCAGGACGCAATGGAAATCGCGCTGGAAAACATTCCTGAAATCGAAGGAAAAGTTTATATTTTCCCCGACATCTCAGGCTCGATGCATTCGTCCGTAACAGGCTATCGCAAAGGCTCGACTTCGGCGGTTCGCTGCATTGACGTTGCGGCTCTGATCGCGGCGGCGATTTTGCGTAAAAACTCGTCGGCGGAAGTCATTCCGTTTGAAAGCAAAGTCGTGAAAGTCTCGCTTAATCCGCGCGATTCGGTGATGACCAATGCAAACAAGCTGGCAAACCTGCCCTGCGGAGGAACAAATTGCTCAGCGCCTTTGCGCGAATTGAATCGCCATAAATCAAAAGGCGATTTGATTATCTACGTTTCGGACAACGAATCGTGGATTGACACGCCGATTCACGGACAGTTCGGCGGAAGCGGAACTGAAACGATGAAACAGTGGAACGAGTTCAAATCGCGCAACGCGGATGCGAAGCTCGTCTGCATTGACATTCAACCTTACAGCCACACCCAAGCCGAGACGCGCGCAGACATCCTAAACATCGGCGGATTTTCCGACCACGTTTTTGAAGTCGTCAGCGAGTTTGCCAAAGGCACTCTCGGCGCAGAACATTGGATTGGTGTGATTGAAAATGTTGAAATATAAAATGTAAAGGTCAGAATATTCTGACCTTTACATTAAAATACTCTATCTATAAATATGAAAAAACAATCTCAGACACAAACAGTCAGCAACGAATTTAATAACTTGGTTGTTAACGCTATTGACTTCTTAAAAACAGCATTGGATGAGATTACCTCAAATCCTAAACGTACTATTATTGATTTCTACACAGCTTTGGAACTTTTTATTAAAGCAAGATTGATGAAGGAACATTGGTCATTAATTATTACAAGACCCGAAGCAGCAGATTCAAATAAATTTTTAAGAGGTGATTTTCAGTCGGTATCATTGAAAGATGCAAGAGAAAGATTAAAGAATATTGTTAATGATGATATTGGTGATGACGTATTTAACAGTTTTAAAGAAATCGGTGAATACAGAAACCGTTTAGTACATTTCCATAATGAAACTGCTAACTTACAAGAAATCGTCGCAAAAGATGTTTTGAGAGGTCTTTATTTTTTAAATATATTACTTCTAAATAAATGGAAACTCCATTTCAAGCCTTATGAGATCGAACTGAATGAGATATCACAAAAAGCTCATAAATTGAGAGATTTTCTAAAAGTTAAGTTTGAAGCTATAGAAGGAAGTATTTTATCTGATAGGGAAAGTGGAATCATTTATAACAAATGTCTTTCTTGTGATTTTGAATCTTCAAGGAAAACCCATATTTACGAACAAATCTACTCTGGAATTTGTCGGGTTTGCGATTTTGAAGAAGATTGCGTAGAGGTATGTTGTCAGAACTGTTCTATGAAAGTTTACGTTAGTGGCGGTTTTAGAATCTGTGATTATTGTAGTCATACAATAGAAATTGATGAAGTATTAGTACATCTCGAACCTCCGACACCTTTTAGTAAGAATAGCGCAATTGAATATGAAGAAAAGATGAGGCAAAGAGCAAATTGCAATGAATGTGATTTTATTAATGGAACAGTCCTCCCTGTGAATGATAATTTCAATCAATGGTTCTGCGTAAACTGCAATAAATATGTTGGCGGTGAATTTATCGAAGAATGTGCCCGATGTGGTGAATTATTTGTTGGAAATCAAGATGGACTCTTATGTCACTTTTGCGACGATTTTTGGAAGTATGAAGATTAAAAAGCTCAAGAAAGTAGTTCAAAAAAAAGCGAGGCGTTAACCTCGCTTTCTCCAAAATAATAAAAGCCGTAAAACTTTTATTAGTAATTACGTTCAAATTCTGCCAACTTGCGTTTTGCCTTCGCAACGTCGCGGTAATCATCGTCCAATTCTCTTCGCTCTTTGGCGGTAATTACACCGTCGGCTCTGTATTTTTCGAGGTGTTTGCTCAATTCTCTTTGATTACCTCTTAACTCTTGCTGGAGATAATATCTCTGTCGCTGAGCGCGGAGGTACGGATCGGAAAAGTACGGGTCGTAAAACGGATCGTAGTATCCGTAATTCCATAAGCGATTGTACCCGTAATAATAAGGTCTGACGACATACGGTCTTACATAAGTTCGAACAACAATGGGTCGGTTAATAACTCGAACGCCGCGGCGCTGCGCCGAAGCGGAAGTTACCATTCCGCCGATGAGGAGAACTGCTGCAAAAACCAGCGTAATTATTTTTTGTGAGTATTTCATAAAATCTCCTTGTTCTTTTAGCTTTAACAAGCGTCGCCAAAGGCGATTTACGCCTGTTTTTTTTGCTGTGAGTTTTTGATGAAAAGGCATTTGTAATCGTTGTCAAAAAACAAAGCGGGCGGTCTATCAAACAAACCTGCAATGTAGTTTTTAAGTAATCTGAAAATTTCGATCGGGAACTTACGAAATTGTTCAGACGTATGCAAAAATGTAGAGGCAAAACACTATGTATTGTTCATCTTGCGGCACAGCCCTGACACAAAATTTAATTTACTGTAACCGCTGCGGAGCAAAACTAAGCGATGCGGCAAAAGATGATGGCAGCAGAGCATCGGAAATACCGCCCGCTATGCTTGTCTGTGCAATGGTAGCGACATTCGTCTTTGGGATGGCGGCGGTTGCTGCGTTCTTGTCAGTAGCAAAAGGCGGCGATCCAATCGGCATCGTAGTGCTGGCTCTTACTTTTCTTCTGATACTGGTCTTGGAGAGCATCTTCACCTGGCTTTTATTTCGGGGCAAAAAAGTTGTAAAAGCAGTAAGCGCCCCGAACCAACTTGATGAGCAGCCAAGAAAAGAACTTTACACTGCGCCTGCTGCGGGAATGCTGGCAGATCCGATTCCGAGCGTTACCGAGCAAACCACCGGCTTACTTGAACCGGTTCAGCGTGATCGAAAATCAAAAGAACTGAATAATAAGTCTTTTTAACCTTTTAAATGCTCTTGAATTAACAGCTATTTAAGTTGTTTTATTTGCTTTAATCTCATGGAAACTTCGTAATTTTTTGGATTTAACTCTAAAGATTTTTCCAGATTTCGGATTGCCAATTCTTTATTCTCAATCAGGAAATAAGTTTCGCCCAAAGCAAAATATGAGCGGAAAGAATGCGGATTTGCTTCGGCGTTAAGTTTGAATATCACGAGCGCCTGTTCCGGTTTCTTTTCATTCAAAAGCCGCTGTCCAGCTTCAAGTAAAGGCTGCTCGACGTGGTAATAACGATGAGCCGGTTCAGTCATAAAATCACGAAATCTTTTTGCCGCTAAATCAGCGCCGCCTTTTGTTAATGCCTCATCAAGCACTTGGGAAAGTGAATTCTGCGGTTTGTAGTTTAAAATCGCATTTAATGCGGTATCGCGATTGGCACGATAATCTTCTGAAGTCAGTTCTGCCGCTATGTCCGGCGCAGTCCAAAAGCGAGTATCCCAAGGCGCCCAATCCTGCCAGTAATAAACGGAAACTCGCACGGTCATACCGCTATTGGGAAGCGTAATCCGGCGCGAATCGCCATAAGCATTTCCTTTCGAGCCGGATGGTTCGCCTACGAAAATAACGTTTGTATATTCCTCTAAATTATTCAAAAGAAATTGCGAAGCCGACCAAGTGCTGCGCCCGATAAGGCAAAACAGTTTGCCGCGCTCGTTGATTTTCGATTTGATTATTGCAATTTCAAGCGGACGCAAAAGCATTCCGTTGCCGCCCCGATTGAGCCGTAAATCAAGGACGAGTTTTTCAACCGCATTCGCTTCGACAAAAGTGAAAAGACGTTTTGAGAAATCAGCCAAAGTCTCTTTTTCTTTATTTGTAACTTGATTGAGTTGAGCGTAAACGACGCGGCTTTCCGGGAAATATTCAAACCAGAATTTATCGTTCGGGTCTTTGAGCCACAAAGGTTGCGGATTTGACGCGCCATCCCGCATATCAATCCAATTTTGTTTATTAATCCAGGTTGTATCGGTATCCGGCGGCAGCATTTCCGCCAATCCGCCCGGTTTGAGCGTTATGGTTTCCTGTTTTCCGCCTTTTTCAATGGATAAAGGAATATTTTCCATATCAGTCACAATCCCAAAAGCATGCAAAATTTCGGGCATTGCGAATAGATGCGGCGCGAAAAATCGAACGCCCATTTCGTTGTCGCGCCCGATCATTTCCCGCACTTTTGCGATTGATTCTTCAACCGAAGAATTACCGATTTTGGTTACTCTCGCGCCAACAAGATTTGCGTGTTCGCGTTCGGCGGCTCTGACAAACAAACCGTCTTTAAATAAATAGAGCTTGACGGGCAAAGCGCGAAAACCGATTTTTGTATCACGGGTTGGATAAATGTTAGTGTGACCGTCGCCGACCATCGCCACAATCCGAGCCATTTCCACAATTATTTGATGTCTGGCGAGTTGAGGTATGAGGTCGTGTAATCGTTTGATTGCATTATCGAATTGTTCGCGCGTCATCGTGTGAAAAAGATTGTTGTGATATTTGGGCATTTGTTCTGCCATATAACGCAAATCTTCGCGCCATTTAACCGCTTCTTCAGCATTAACGGCAATGTTCGGTTGTTTGTTTTGAGCCGGAGCGGTATTAATAAATAAAACGCTGCAAAGCAGAGTGTAAAAGATGAAGTGAAAGATTTTCATTGATATTTTTTACCCGATATTTTCCGAGTTCAGGTTTTGTTCTGTCCGTTGTTCGTTATTTTTTAAACAAATTTCTGCGTCAAAACTAAAACTCCGCAAGGTAATTTTTTATGACATCTTTTTCAGATAATTTTAGAAAGGAGATAAGCTGATGAACTTAATTTTTATTTATGGTCCGCCGGCAGCCGGTAAACTGACGGTTGCGGGAGAGATTGCCGCTTTAACCGGTTACAAAGTCTTTCATAATCATCTTTCGATTGATTGCGTCGAGCCGGTTTTCGAATTCGGCACGCCGACTTTTTATAAATTAATCGAGAAAATTCGGCTCGATGTGATCGGTGAAGCCGCCCGCGAAAACGTCAGTTTGATCTACACATTTTGTTACGCCAAAGACCTGGACGACGCGCATATTGACAAAGTTCTCGAAGCCGTCGAAAAACACGGCGGCAAGGTTTGTTTTGTTTTACTAAGATGCCAACGCGAAGAATTGGAAAAGCGCGTCGTCGAAGAAAGCCGCAAAAAGTACGGCAAAGCAAACAATCTAAATATTTTGAACGAATTGCTGGACAAATACGAATTGTTTCAACCCGTCAATGCGCGCAAAAGTCTGATTGTTGACAACACCGATCTTTCGCCGCAGGAAACCGCGCGACGGATTGTAGAACATTTCAAATTGTTGTAAGATTCCGCACTTACAAAAAGCCAAAGCTGCGGGTTTCCGACAACTCGCGGCTTTTTTATTTGGAGGAAATATGATTTATAAAACAGACGGCGAAATCGAATTGTTGATCGAACGCTTTGAAAACTGCACCGTTTCGGAGAAAGAATGGACGCATGCTGCGCATTTGACGGCTGCGCTCTGGTATTGTTTGCGCGAACCGGATTTGGAAACGGCGACGAGAAAAATGCGCGACGGAATTTTTAAATTAAATGCGTCGCACAACGTTCCGAATACGCCAACGCGCGGCTATCACGAAACTTTGACGGTTTTCTGGATGCGAACGGTTTCCGATTTTTTGGGTAATATAAAAGACAGAAGCTCTCTGGCTGTGTTGGCAAATGAGGTAATCGAAACTTGCAGCGATTCGGGCTTGCCGCTAAAGTTTTACAGCCGCGAGCTTTTATTTTCGCCCGCAGCCAGAGCAAAATATATTGAGCCGGATTTAGCCAGATGAATTCACAAAACAGAAAAGACATACGACCGGGTTTGCGCGTCGCAATTGTTTTAAAACAAGACCAGCGCACCGGAAAACGCACCGAGGGCGTCGTAAAAGACATTTTGACCAATTCGCAGTCTCACCCGCACGGAATCAAAGTGCGTCTAACCGACGGGCAAGTCGGACGTGTGCAGGAAATTTTAGAAATGGAGAATTGAGAACGAAGAACTGAGAACTAAAATACACATTCGGTTCTCCGTTCTCCGCTCTCGGTTCTCAGTTATTTATGCTTAGATTTCATAATAATTTAACGGACAAAACCGAAGATTTTATACCTTTGCAGGACAACGAAGTCAGAATGTATTTGTGCGGTCCGACGGTTTGGAATTTCGCGCACATCGGCAATTTTCGCACGTTTGCGTTTGGCGATTTGCTGCGGCGTTATCTTAAATTCAAAGGCTATAACGTGACGCACGTAATGAATTTGACAGATGTTGACGACCGGATTATCGAAAAATCGAAAGAAGCCGGGAAAACGATTGATGAATTTGTCCAGCCGTTTATCGAAGCGTTTTGGGATGACGCGGACGCGCTCGGAAACGAAAGACCGGACATTGCGCCGCGCGCTACGGAACACATCGCGGAAATGATCGAAATCATTCAAAAGCTGATGGAAAACGGGCGCGCTTATGAAGCGGGCGGTTCGATTTATTATCGAATTTCCGCGTTTCCCGAATACGGAAAGCTCTCGAAAATCAGTTTTGAAGGCAATATCGAAGGCGGTTCGGGGCGCGTTGACACCGACAAATACGACAAGGAAAACGCGCGTGATTTCGCGCTCTGGAAATTTGTTGACGCGGACGAACCCGCCGGATGGGACGCGCCTTTCGGTCGCGGGCGTCCTGGCTGGCACATCGAATGCTCGGCGATGTCTATGAAATATCTGGGCGAAACTTTCGACATTCACGCGGGCGGAATTGATTTGCAGTTTCCGCATCACGAAAACGAAATCGCTCAAAGCGAAGGCGCAACCGGAAAATTGTTTTCCAAATATTGGCTGCACGGCGAATTTTTAAAAATTGACAGCGAAAAGATGTCGAAATCGCTCGGCAACGATTTTACATTCCGCGAATTGCGCGAGCGCGGGCATAAGCCTCTGGCGATTCGTTATTTGCTCTTGAGCGTGCCGTATGACAACCAGCTTAATTTCACGTTTGAAAATCTGCGCGGCGCGGAAAACACAATCGAACG
Organism: Pyrinomonadaceae bacterium; assembly: GCA_036388775.1. GTDB lineage: Bacteria > Acidobacteriota > Blastocatellia > Pyrinomonadales > Pyrinomonadaceae > JALZCH01. The sequence goes on from DASVRD010000063.1 coordinate 21,490, forward strand.
TTTGCAGGATTTTCGCCGCCGCGTAGCGGAAGCGCGCGTCGAAAGCGGTCTGAACCCGGAAGTCGAAAGAATTGTTCTGGATTCTCTGAAACAATTTGAAGACGCGATGGACGACAATCTAAACACTTCCGTCGCGCTCGCAGCGCTTCACAATCTCGTCCGCGAAGTTAACACGGCTTTGGCGAGCGATGCGGTGCGCGCGGATGATCGGAATCTGGTTCTCGACGCGATTGCAAAATTCGATTCCGTTTTCGGCATTTTTGGCAAGGAACGCGAAGAAATGCTCGATTCGGAAATTCAAGCCTTGATTGACGAGCGCCAGGAAGCGCGGCGAAACCGCAATTTCGCGCGGTCGGACGAGATTCGTGATTTTCTATCTGGTGATGGCGTGGTAATTGAGGATACTAAGGAGGGATTACGATGGAGAAGAATAGATGAAATGAGAGAGGCGGAGAGAAAAGTAAGAAAAATACTTAATCTTTTTTCAGAGCAGAAAATATCTGGCTCATTTTTTGGTGTAAATGAAGATATAAAACTTCCTTCATTTAAGGAAGTTTTCAATGAATTTAAAGTTGGTAAAAATTCACGTATTGATGTTTTGGGAATCGGTGATGATGAGACTTGGTTGGTTGAAGTAAAGTTATTTACTAAATCAAAAATTATACTTGAGCAACTTCAAAAATATAAACATGAATTAGAGAATAATGGTTATAAAAACATTAAAGTGTGGTTAATTGTTATGGATGAAATTCCAGAAAAATTAATGACCGAACTTTCAAATTATGGAATTTATTTTTCCTCAATAAAAGATTTTCAAATGATTGAACAAATTCTGAGAAAATCAGATTAATAAAAACATTTTATTTTTGAACAACTACGAGAAAAGCAGTTTCGCCTGTTGCGTTGAATTCGAGCGGCGCGCCCGTTTTGTAACCGCGCGCCGCTAAATCCTGCAATAATGGATGCTTCGGATTCCATTTTTTATCTCTGAAAGCAATCAAAAATCGGTCACCGGCGAGCGCATTTTTATCCGTAACCTTCACTTCGTCAAAACCGCGCGGCAGAAAATAAGCCTTGTCTTCTTCGATTCCGGGAAAATCTTTGACAGCGACAATTCGAATGCGCTCGCTCGTTTTCGTCGCAAACCACAAATGATAAGCCACCAAATCTTCAAAAGCGTAAACGGTCAAATTCTCAACCGCAGTTTCGTTCTTAATTGCCTGCTTCGCCAATTCTTCCCATCCGCACCAAATGTTGACGTTTTTCGTTCGCGCGAAGTGAAACGCGCAGCCCGCTAAAATCAGCGAGCCGAGCAAACCGAAAGCCGCGATTTTCAGCCCGACCGGGCGCAAACGATTGAGCGCGAAAGCGACTAGCAAACTATAAGGCGCGAAAATTATGATCAAATGGCGAACTCCCCAAACCGAATACGGCAGCAACCAGCTTGCGACAAAAGCAATGACGACCGGAACGCAAACGAAAAGGGCGAGCAGACGGAAAACGAAATTCTCTTTTTCGACGAAAAGCGAAAAAATCATTGCGCCGATGCAGACGAATGCAAAAGGCAGCGAAATTAACAACAGATTTGGCGCTTCCAAATTATTCTGCTGGTAATAAAACGGTTCGTGGAGCGAGAAAACGAAGGACAAAAGATTTGCCAAAGTCGGTTTTGCCGCCCAGCCGATGTTTTGCTTCAAACCTGCATTTGCCTGCGCCGCTTTGACGACGGCAAAAGCCCAGGGCGCGAAACAAATCGCCAAAAACAAAAATCCCGCGACAAAGCGCTTTAAAAATTCCCGTCGCCACAGCAAAATCGCCGAAAGCTCGGAAACGACGACGAGCCAACCGAAATAATGCGTGTAAACGAGCAGCAAATTGACGAAAAACAGCCAGAAAAAAGTTGATTTGCGAGTCGTATTCAAAAAACGGACGAACAGCCAGATTGAAAAAAGCGACAGGCAAAACAAAACGCTGTACATCCGAACTTCCTGCGAGTATTTGACCAGAAGACCATTGACGGCGAGAAGCGTAATCGCCGTGATTTTTTCCGTTGCCGAAAACTTCAGCTCGCGGCACAGCAAAAGGAGCGGAACGAGCGCCAGAATCGAAAAGAAAATGGGAAAAAGCCTGAGCCACAAAAGCGATTCGCCGACCGCCAAAATCCAGAATTTTAGCCAAATGTAAAAAAGCGGAGGATGAATCAAATCCTGCGCGACAAAATCCAGCAAAGCAGGTATCGGCAGAGCATTCGGCGCGTGATGATTAGCGGCGTGAACGCTGAAAATCTCGTCAAACCAAAGACACGAATCGGTCAAGCCCCAAAAACGCGCGGCGACATAAAGTGCGATGGCTAAAAAGATACCGAACAGGGAAAAGAATTTATTGTTTTTATCGAAAGGCATTGAATCGAAATTTGCTTTTAAAATTTAACTTAAAATTCAATTTGTGTTAGCATTTTCTTGCAATCTTTCCCGCTTTTTTTCAAAAATGCTGTTTACGCACACGACATTTCCAATCAGTTTTCGCTCGTTTATGAAACGCACGCCGGTCGTCGTGCGTCCGAGTTTGTTCGTCGGGTAGTTCGGTTTTCTTCAATCGTTTTTGCCGCTGCGGTTTCTCAGCGAAATCGTTAATTCGTCAATCAATTGTTTTCAATTTAGTAAGGAGAAAAAAATATGTCAGCACCAATGCTCGAAACTCAAAAACCGATTATCAAAACCGAGTTGCCCGGACCGAAAGCTCAGGAAATTATTGCAGCAGACCAGGAATTTGTCACGCCCTCCTACCCGCGCCCCGATTACAAATTAGTCGTCGAAAAGGGCGAAGGCGTTTGGATTACCGACGTTGACGGCAACGTCTTTCTGGACTGCAACGCCGGAGTCGCCGTCTGCAACACGGGACATTGCCACCCGGAAATCGTGCGCGCCGTGCAGGAACAAACCGCGCAACTGATGCATATGTGCGGAACCGATTATTATTATCGTCATATGCCCGCGCTCGGCAAAAAACTGGACGAAATCACGCCCGTTCAAAGCCCGACCAAAACGCATTTCGCCAATTCCGGCGCGGAAGCGATTGAAACCGCTTTAAAACTTGCGATGTATCACACTGGACGGCAGAAATTCATTTCGTTTTTCGGTTCGTTTCACGGCAGAACTTTGGGCGCTCTGTCGCTGACCTCGTCGAAAGTCGCGCAGCGGCGCGGTTTTATGCGTCAAGCTTTGGATGTGGTTCATGTTCCGTATCCGAATAAATTGCGCTCACCTTTTGCCGGAGCGACCGATGAAGAATCGGCGTCGAAAGCGACGGTAAATTTTATCGAAAACACGCTTTTCAAAACCACGACGCCGCCCGATGAAGTCGCGGCAATCGTCTTTGAAGTCGTGCAGGGCGAAGGCGGCTATGTTCCCGCGCCCGCACATTTTGTCAAAGAAATTCGCCGGATTTGCGACGAAAACGGAATTTTGCTGATCGTTGATGAAGTGCAATCGGGCTTTGGGCGAACCGGCAAAATGTTCGCGTCCGACCATTACGATTTAAAACCAGACATTATGACGCTCGCCAAAGGACTCGGTTCGGGCTTGCCGATTGGCGCTTGCGTCGCCCGCGCAGACATTATGAATTGGGGCAAAGGCGCGCACGCTTCGACGTTCGGCGGAAATCCGGTTTGCATCGCTTCCGCCTTGAAAACAATCGAGCTGCTCGAAAACGGTCTGGTTGAAAACTCGGCGCGAGTCGGCGAGCATCTGCAAAACGGTTTGCGCCGGTTGATGCAAAAATACGATTGCATCGGCGATGTTCGCGGGCTTGGATTGATGATCGGCGTCGAGTTTGTCGAATCGAAAAACTCGATGACGCCCGCGCCGGAACTGCGCGACCGCATCGAAATGGAATGTTTTAATCGCGGTTTGATTATTTTAGGCTGCGGGGTTTCGACCATTCGCTTTTCACCGCCGCTCGTTTTGACCGAAGAAAACGCCGATGTTGCGGTTGAAATTTTCGACTCTGCAATCTCCTGCTCAATGTAATCTCATAGCGGCTTGAATCTTTCGACAGCCGTGGCTTTAAATTAATGCTGCGGCTGTTTTTAATTGACTTTATCCACCTTTTTATATACGCTTTTACTTTCTCAAAGTCGTCCATACTTCCTTTACAAAATGCGTTCAAATAAACAGTACTTTAACCGGGATAATCTGTGCCTTCACTTTTCGCTTTTTTGCTTGTTGCTTTTGTTTCTCGGCTTCACATCGTCAATTAACGCAAGACCCGGAAATCTCGACCCAAGCTTTGGTTCAGGCGGCAAAGTCGTGTTTCCGGTAAGAGCGGGGGCTAATGACGGGGCGGTTAAAGTAGCTGTTCAGCCGGACGGAAAAATTGTGGCGGCGGGTTACATTTATAACAGCAGCTACAGCTATAGCGACTTTACCGTCGCACGGTTTAATACAGACGGTACACCGGACGTTTCTTTCGGTACTAACGGAGTTGTTTACTCGACCTTTGACACCTCAAGCTATGCGAGCAGTTTATTGATTCAGCCTGATGGCAAAATTCTCATCGCGGGAAGTCTGTTTATTGGCGGCTCACGAGATTTTGCTCTTTTTAGATTTAATCCAAACGGCTCGCCTGATCTGACATTCGGCGCGAACGGCTTTGTGACAACTCCGATTGATACGAACACTAACGATTCAATTTCTGCAATTGCGATGCAATCGGACGGAAAGATTATCGCAGCCGGAAGCAGTGATCAAAACAGCAGCATTACGAGCGTCTTTGCAATAGCCAGATACAATCCAAACGGTTCGCTCGATTCTTCATTTGAAGGTAGCGGGAAAACTACGACAAGTTTTTATAATTACGATTGGGCGGGTAATATTGTTTTGCGACCAGACGGACGTTTTGTAGTTGTCGGCAGCACTTACAATCGGTCAACCAGCCGAGCCGCTTTTGCTTTGGCTCAGTACAACGACAATGGAACGCTTGATGCTTCTTTTGACGGCGACGGTAAAGTGATAAGTCTTGCCCCGACCAGCACTGAGTATTACGTTACCGGAGCGATTCTTCAGCCCGATGGCAAAGTTGTTGTTTCCGGGACACAATACGGTTTCGGCGGAACTTTCCAGATTGCCAGATACAACCCTGACGGATCGCCGGATGCTTCCTTTGATGGCGACGGCAGAGCGGAAATTTCTTTTGGGACAAACGGCGGGCAAGCGTGGACTTTAGCTTTGCAGCCGAATGGAAAGATAATCGTTGGAGGCGCAATGGTCTCATCGCGCTTTGATTTTGCGCTGGCTCGGCTTAATTCTGACGGTTCATACGACCGGGGATTTGGTGTTAACGGGCGCGTTGTCACAACTATAACAAACGCTGAAGATCAAATTTACGGTTTGGCTTTGCAGTCTGACGGTAAAATTTTGGTTTCCGGTTACAGCAATGGAAGCTCGAACTCTGATTTTACTCTGGCACGATATGAAGGCGGCGAGGCGGCTGCGTTCGCCATACCGTTTGATTTTGACGGGGACGGTCGCGCAGACATTTCCGTTTACCGAACAAACACTTGGTACATTCAACGTTCGCAAGCCGGATTTGCCGGAGCGCAATGGGGTGCGAGCGGAGATTTAATTGCTCCGGCAGATTATGACGGGGATGACAAAACCGATTACGCCGTTTTTCGCCCGACAACTGGTTATTGGTACATTTTACAAAGCTCAAACAATCAGTTTGTCGCCGTTTATTTCGGCACAAATGGCGATTTGCCGCGTCCTGCGGATTTCGACGGCGACGGACTCGCCGACGTTTCCGTGTTTCGTCCCTCGAACGGTTACTGGTATCGCCAAAACTCTTCAAACAATCAATTCGCAGCGATTAAATTCGGCTCGGCTGGTGATGCGCCCGTCATCGGCGATTTTGACGGCGATCAAAAATCGGACATCGCTGTTTTCCGCCCGTCAAACGGTTCCTGGTATCGGTTAAACTCATTGGACAATAAATTTATCGGATTGCAATTCGGCGCGAACGGCGATATTCCGGCAGTCGGCGATTTCGATGGCGACGGAAAATCCGACATCTCGGTTTTTCGCCCGACAGCTGGCGCTTGGTATCGAATTAACAGCTCGAACAATCAATTCGTCGGTTTAAATTTCGGCGTCGGTGAGGACATCCCGACGCCAGCCGATTACGACGGCGACGGAAAAACTGATGTTTCCGTCTTTCGCCCGTCAAACGGACATTGGTATCGGCAAAACAGCGCCAACAACGGATTTTACGCCGAACAGTTCGGCGTAAACGGCGACCGTCCCGCGCCAGGAGCTTTTAATCAATAAAAACAAAATCTTATGCAGCAGCAATGGAAAATGCCGAAATGGATGGAGCGATACCGCGAGTTAATTAGAACGCGCGGGAATCGCACGGTTGAAGAAGTGATGAGCGACGTTGCGGGCGATATGAACAGCCCGCACGCCGAATTGCGCGAACGCTCAATGTCGAATTACGCCGTCGCCGCGCAAATCAATCTGCTCAACGACCTTTATCAAAGAGGTTTATTGACCAAAGACGAATAAAAATCGAAATAATTTCGGATTCTGAAAAACAATCGTCGCCTTTCTAAACCGGCGGCGATTGTTTTTCCTGTTATTTTCCAGATGTTTTATTTATAATCGGCGGCGGATTAAAAGTCTTGCAGGTTAAGTTTTATGAAAATTTCAAGCCGCGCCTTTTTTGCTTTTTCGCTCGTCATTCTTTTTTGTTTCAATGCCTTCGCGCAACAAACCGCCGACGCTTTTTACAAACAAGGCGTCGAGCAGCTTAAAACGCATAAATACGACACGGCGATTACGTCTTTTACCGAAGCGATCAAGCTTAATCCCGCGCATCTCGAAGCATATCTCGAACGCAGCAAAGCCCGCGAAAACAATCAGCGCGATCTCGAAGGCGCATTTGCCGACGTGGAAAAAGCGATTGAACTGAATCCGTCACACGGCGAAGCGCATTTTCGCCGCGCCGGAATTCGTTACGCGCAAATCATCAAACGAAAAGAAGCGTCAAACGAAATTGTCGAGGCGACTTTTCGGAAAATGATCGCCGATTTTGATTTGGCAATCGGTTACGGTTACAAAACAAAAGACGCTTTCGCGCGGAGAGCTTCGATTAAATGTCACGATCTCGATGACTGCAAAACGGCAATTGCAGATTTCGACGCGGCAATCGCTCTCGATCCAAACGATTTTCATCTTTACATCAACCGCAGCAGCGCCAAACGCCGCTCGAAAGATTTTGTCGGAGCGGTCGCGGATTTGCGCGAAGTCGTCAGCCGTTATTATGCAAATCAACCGGCAAACGGTGACGAAGCGCAGAAAAAGATGCTCGACCAGCAGCGCGGCGCGATATCAATGGCGTTGTTAAATTTGAGTTCGGATTTATTGATGGAAGAATCGCACGAGCAGGCGCTCGGAGCCATAAATCAATCGCTTGAGCTTTATCCTGAAAATGCTTCGGCTTATGACGCGCGCGGTCGTTACAAAACAATTTTCGGCGATTTGGACGAAGCAATTGCCGATTATGACCGCGCAATCGAGCTTCGCCAAAACAACGGCATCGCTTTTCTGGGACGCGGCATCGCGCTCGCTTTGCAAGGCAAAACAGCGGAAGCGCAAAAGAGCTTTGACAAAGGTTTTGAGATTTTGCCGGATCTGAAAAATCAATATTCCAAGCGCGTCGAGCTAACCCGAAGGCAGCGCGAACAAAAGAAAATCAAAGTTGAATTGCCCGAATGAAGCTTCTCTCAGTAAACGTGGGAAAACCGCGCTCGGTCGCGCATAACGGAAAGCGCGTCAGAACCGGCATTTTCAAATCTGCGGTCGCGGGACGTGTAAAAGTCAACGAGCTAAACCTTGAAGGCGACAAGCAAGCCGATTTGCGTTATCACGGCGGCTGGTCAAAAGCCGTTTACGCCTATCCGCACGAACATTATGATTTCTGGCGCGCGACGCTGCCCGCGCTCGATTATCCTTTCGGCGCGTTCGGCGAAAATCTGTCAACGACCGGAATTCTGGAAAATGAAATCTGCATCGGCGATAAGCTCGAAATCGGCAGCGCGCGGTTCATTGTCACCGAACCGCGTTTTCCCTGTTACAAACTGGGAATCAGATTCGATTTGCCCGAAATTGTTTTAAGTTTTTATCTAAGCGGGCGTTACGGATTTTATCTCGCGGTCGAAAAACAAGGGGAAATCGAAGCCGGCGAGAAGATTGAAATTGTTCACCGCGACGAAAACCGGGTTTCAATCGGCGACATCATTCGTCTAAAAAACGATTTGTCGAAAGACAAAGATTTAATTAATCGCGCTCTGCAAGTTGATGCGCTGCCGGAAGATTTGAAACGGCGTTTGCGGGGAAAATTGAAAAAGATTGAATAAAATTTTGGTACTCGCGGCAGGAGTCGAACCTGCGACCTCTTCCTTCGGAGGGAAGCGTTCTATCCACTGAACTACGCGAGCATGAACCTCTTAAATATTAGATTTTAAACTTTAGTTTGTCCAGCGTCAGTTGTGCTAAAATGCCGCCGGTTTCACCAATCCAAATTCAGTCTGGAGAGCGGAAATGCTCACGCGCAAAGGCAGGCTTGTCACATTCGGTTCTTTAACGCTCGTCGGTTTAGCTTCCGCGCTAGTCGGCGCTACTACGCAATCACCGGAAGCCGCCGCAGCGACGGCAACCGCAGGAGCTGCGGCTTCAAACGGCTTATCAAACTTCTTCAACGAAAAGGGCTTCGGTTTAGGCATTGAATTGTTCAAAGGTTTGGGCAGCGTCAGCGCAAATCTTTTTACGACGGATGCGCACGAATCGCTCGTCAAAATCGCACAAAGCCTGAAAGAAAGCGACGGAGAGCGTAATCACGATATTGCCAAAGCCGTCAGACAAGCGATTCTTTCGATTATTCAAGCCGAAGCCGTTGAAACGGAAGATGCGGACGAACGGAAAAAACTTCTCAAAATAACGCAAACTGACGAAACGGCGTGGGCTTGGGTTGAATTGCTGGAAAGCGATACGCTGGCGGAAATTTCCGAAGATAAAATTCCATTATTCTTTGCACACCAAGCAACGGATTTCGCCAGCATCAAATCGCCGGTTTCGGAAAAACAATGGAACGCTTTTCTGCTGGAAATCGGGCGACAAAATAATGTTTTTTTATCCGGCGAAACTTGTCAAAAAACCGCGAGTTCATTGTACAAACAGTTTCCGCAAGCATTGCGGGAAGTTTTCGCCGAAGATTTCGCAAATCGAGGCAAGGCGTATGGCAAACTGCTTTTGACCTTGACCGGAGATATTCGCGCGTCGCAGCAGGAAATCAAGCAAACTCTAGATAAATATCATTCCGAAGCAATCAAATATCTGAAAGATATTTTGCAGCGTCTTTCGGTTTCCGAAGACATTCCGGCGGAACTGGGAACAACTCACCAGATTAACCTGCCGGAAGTAAACCGCTATTTTACCGGGCGCGAAAACACCTTGTTAAAAATCAGAAAAGCTCTGCAAGACGAGCAAAGAGCCGCGCTTCAAGGTCATTCCGGTTTGGGTAAAACCAGAACCGCCATCGAATACGCTCTTCGCCAGCGCGATAAATATTCGCACATCATCTTTGTCCGCGCGTCGAAAGAGGAATTGGAAACGAACGTTCAAAAAGTCGCCGTCGAACTGATTCCGTCATTGCAGCAAGCGCAAAAAGCCGAAGACATTTATCGCGAATTTAAGGCTTGGCTCGAAAAACATCGCGGCTGGCTGTTGATTTTCGATAACGTTGACAATTTGGAACAAATAAAACCGTTCGTTCCAACCAATCGCGGCGGAGATATTTTGTATACAACGCATTTGAGGCAGATAAACGCAATCGCCGAGTTGATCGAAATCGAAGAAATGCCGCCGGAAGAAGGCGCGGAGCTGTTAATCAAACGCAAGCTCTCAAACCCGAATGCCGAGCTTTCGTCCGTTTCCGCCGAAGAACAGAAATTTGCCAAACGTCTTTCGGAAGAAACACAGGGCTTGCCGCTTTTTCTTAACATTGCTGGCGCTTTTATCGCGGCAAATAATGAAATTTCAATCAAAGAATTTCACGAGCTTTACACCAAAAACAAAGCGCGGATTTTGAAGGAAGCCGATGTAGCCGACAATTATCAGCACCGCTCGGTGTTTGTCGCGTTTGAATTTGCTTACGAACGGATTTGCGCGGCGAATGAAACGGATTCCGACGAAGCAAAACTAACGGCGAAAGCCGCGCAAATCCTGCTCCACGTCTGCGCCTTTTTAGCGCCCGACGCGATTCCCGAAGAAATAGTGTTGGAATATATCAAAGAATACGCGCCGGAATTGGCTGAAGTCGCTCAAGACAAACTGCTCTGGCTCAAGGTCGTCGGTAAAGTCAAAGAAATGGCTTTAATCGAGCGTTTAAAGATGCAGGAAGATACGGGCGAGATAAAATATAACTTTAACATTCACCGTCTCGTTCAGGAAGTTATCAGGCAAAAAATTGCTGAGGAACTGCGCCGGGAAATAGTCGAACAAATTCTGGAAATCGTTACCAAACTCTTTCCGAACTCCGATTATGTTAATAAAGACGAATGTAACCGAATCCTGCCGCACGCGCAGAGCATCTTGCAGGAAACTGAAAACTTACCGCTTGAAACTGAAACCGCCGCCCTTCTATATGCTCGAACCGGCTTTCATTTAGAGAAATTCGGTCAGTATGCGCTTGTCGAACCGTTGTATCGGGTATCAATGAGAATCATCGAGGAAGTTCATGGAAAAGAACATCCCTACATGGCAAGCAGCTATAACAATCTTGCCTATCTTTACGAATCTCAAGGCAGATATGATGAAGCCGAGCCGCTTTACAAAGTAGCTTTGCGAATTCGTGAGAAAGTTTTAGGAAAAGAGCATCCCTTAACGGCAAACAGCTATAACAATCTTGCTACTCTTTACAGATCACAAGACAGATATTCCGAAGCCGAACCGCTTTCTAAAGAAGCTTTGCGAATTCGTGAAAATGAGTCAGGTAAAAATCATCCCTCAACAGCAACCAGCTATAACAATCTTGCCTATCTTTACAAATCTCAAGGCAGATATGATGAAGCTGAACCGCTTTACAAAGTAGCTTTGCGAATTCGTGAGAATGTGTTAGGTAAAAATCATCCCGACACGGCAAGCAGCTATAACAATCTTGCCGGTCTTTACGAATCACAAGACAGATATTCCGAAGCCGAACTGCTTTATAAAGATGCTTTGCGGGTTTTTGAGAATGTATTGGGAAAAGAGCATCCGACCACAAAAATAGTGCGAGGGAATTTGGAGATTTTTCAAGAAAAAATGAAAAACCGGAAGTAAAAAATGGAGCGGCTTTTTTGTGTTACTGCAAATATTTTTCGCCAAACATCACGGCGCGATTTAAAATTCCAGCCGGATCAAAGGCGCGTTTGATTGCCGCCATTTCGTTTAGATAACGCTCGCCGAACATCGCTTCGAGATAATGACGTTTTAATTTTCCGACGCCGTGTTCCGCCGAGATTGTGCCGCCGATGATGCAGGTGCGGGCGACGAAACGACCGTAAATGTGTTTTGCTTTGATGGCTTCTTCGGCGTCGCGCGGGAGAATGTTGACGTGGACGTGGTTGTCGCCGATGTGTCCGAAAATGACGTAGTTTAAGCCGGATTGGCGCAAAGTTTCCTGATAAAACTTTAATTGTCCGGCAAATTCGCGGTCAGGCACAGCCATATCGGTCGAGACTTTGCGCTGTTTGTGGCGGACGATCCATTCGTTGACGGCGACCGGCAGAGCGTGGCGGAAATCGCGCATATTTCGCTGGTCGGCTTCGTTTGTCGCAAACCACGAAGTTTCGGTTTCGGCGTTGTGTTTTTCCAGCAGATCAAACCATTGCTGCATCGAATCGTCTTCGTTTTCAGCCGTCACTTCCTGCTCAAAAAATATTGCGCCATCCATATTTTCCGGCACAAGCGGAAATTTTGCGCGAATAAAATCAAGCGCGTTGCGGTCGAAATACTCCAAAAGACTGGCGTCAATTTGTTCGTTGTTCGTTGTTCGTTGTTCGTTGTTTCTCGCGGCAAATGAGAGGTCACGCGCCTCATTAACAAAATTTAATAAATTCGTTTCGTTTTTGAAGAATACGATTCCGCTCAAAACGGCTTCGGGTTTGGCGAGCAGGCGCGTTTCGATTTCTGTAACAACGCCGAGCGTGCCTTCGCTGCCGATGAATAAATCAATCGCGTCCATTCCGGGTTTGTAAAAATAACCGCTCGCGTGTTTGCGCGTGTCGGGCATTTGATAAGTCGGGAGATTTACGATTAAAACTTCGCCGCAAGCGGAAACCGGAATTCTTAATTTATTATTTTTGTCGGCGAAAACCTCGCCGCGCCGCAGATGAACTGTTTCGCCGGTTGGCAAAACGATTTCGAGCCGCTCAACGAATTCGCGCGTCGCGCCGTATTTAAAGCTGCGCGCGCCCGAAGCGTTCGTCGCAATTGTGCCGCCGATTTGACAGCTCCATTCAGTCGGGTCGGGCGGATAAAACAAACCGTTAGCTGCGGCGGCTTTTTGATATTCGTCGAGCGAAACCGCGGGCTGCACGATGCCGTACCCCCCGCCCGTCATCCATTTGACGATTTCTTTGATTTGATTGAGCTTGTCCAGAGCAATCACGACGCCGCCGAAAGGCACGCGACCGCCGACAATTCCCGTTCCCGCGCCGGAAACCGTAACCGGGGTTTTCGAGGCGGACGCTTGGCGCAAAATTTCGCTGATTTCTTCTTTTGATTCGGGAAAAACAACCGAATTCGCCGCGCCGCCAGCCATATTGCTGGCGTCGGTTAAAAAGCTCTGGATTTCGTCCTGATTCGTTTTCGTCAACATAAAATTAACCAAAGATAAATATAATTCAAAAACGAATCAAAATGCTCAGGCTCATCTTAAATTAGTTTTCAACCATATCTTCGCTCCAAAATGACGCCGAAACGGCTTCCGATTTCCGGTTCGAATCGGAGCCTAAATAATGAACTTCGCCGGTCGCCGTAATAACCTGCGGGGCTATTTTGTAACGCTTCTGCGTTAGAGTTATGATGACGGTCGCCCCCATCGGAATGTTGTTAAAATGAACGTACCCGAACGGATTGGTCATACCGTAGCGAATCTCTCCCGTATCCACAAATCTTAAAACGGCTAAAGCGCCGGAAATAGCGCGATTGTTCGCGTTTGCGATAAAATGACCGCGAACCGTCACAGCGCCCGCCGGAGAGCTGTTAGCCTCAAACGCGCCGATGTCAACCGTGCCTCCGGCGATCCGATTGTATAAACGCTGATCTAGCCGTAAAGGCAGATCTGAAGCCGGATTGATTGCCAGAGCATTATTCCCGCCGTTAATTGCCGGGCTTCCCGCCATTAAAGCGTGAGTCGGCGTTTGCCCGCCGTTGTTTGCCAAAGGCGAAAGCTGCGGATTAACGCCTAACAAATCGCCCGCAATCCACCCGATTGGAGTGCCTGAAGCGCTCTGAATTAAATTATTTCCCTGCGATGTAAACATCGTATTGGTCGAACTGGTAACGCCGCCTGCGACAATGGTGTTGCGAATAATCATTGTCGCATTTTGTTTGTTGAAAATTACGGGGCGACTGTCTGACGAGCCTGAACCAATTGTCGAGTTTGTCAAAGTTATTGTTCCGCTGTTGAGAATGTCTCTGCCAAGCTCGCCGCCGTTGCCGCTGACGGTGGTGTTGGTTAATGTCAGCGTTCCGCCGTTGCCGATTCCTCCGCCGCCTTCGGTTTGTTCCAAAGCTAGATTTCCCGCAATCGTCGAATCTAAAACGTGCATCGTGCCGCTATTGTAAATCCCGCCGCCGACGCTTGCCGCATTGGTGTAAATATGAAGGTTTGTCAAATAAACCGTTCCGCTTTCGTTCAGGATTCCGCCCCCGCGTTCCGAACTATTCGGAGGCTGGAAACCGCCGCCGAAGACCGACATTCCGCTCAACTTGACCGTGCTTCCGCCGGCTGAAATTAAAAACACTCTGCTTGTGGGCGGAGTGCTTCCCGAACCGGCTCCGATAGTGAGCAGATTCGCGCC
>DASVRD010000064.1:0-37555 GCA_036388775.1 Pyrinomonadaceae bacterium
GTTTGTTCAAATCTTTAACCGCAAGACCGCCGTCGAGCAAATATTTGTCGTTGCTAAGCTCAGCGATTTGCTCGTTGACTTCTTCGTCGTGTTCGTCGGAAATATCGCCGACGATTTCTTCCAAAAGGTCTTCGAGCGTGATGATTCCTTCGATTCCTCCGTGTTCGTCAACGACGAAACCGAAGTGAGATTTAGCGGTCTGCATTTGCCGCAAAACGTCTTCCAGGCGCGCCGAATCAACAATATAAAGCGCTCCCTGCAACACTTTGTCGAGCGAAAATTCATCGGGCTTGAGCAAAAACGGCATTACGTCTTTGCTGTGAATAAACCCGGCGACGTTATCGAGCGATTCGCGGTAAACCGGCAGGCGCGAATAACCGTGCTGCTCAAAAGCGCGCGCGATTTCTTCGAGCGTGCATTTGTCGGTTATCGCGGCAATCTGCGTGCGCGGAATCATCGCTTCTCTGACGGTCGTTTCCGAAAACTCAAAGACGCTGTTAATCAGCCGCTGTTCTTCTTTATTGACATGACCGCTTTTACGCGACATATCAATCAACTGCCGGATTTCTTCTTCGGTGTAAATCGAAGCGTGTTCGCTCGTAGCGTGCAGCCCGAAAGCATTTACAGTTTTTGCGCTCGCCCAATCGAGAGCATGTATAAACGGCTTGAATATTCTATAGAAAATCCGCATCGGCAGCGCGGTGGCTAAAGCGACGCGCTCGGCTAACTGCAAACCGAACATCTTCGGCGCCTGTTCGCCCAAAACGATATGAAGAATAGTCACGCCGACAATTGAGATAAAAATCGAGACGAAATGAATTGTTGCCGAAGATAATCCAGCCCGCGTCAGCGACGGTTCGATTAAAGCCGCAACAGCCGGTTCGCCGAGCATACCGAGCGCGAGCGAAGCGACCGTAATGCCGAGCTGCGACGCGGAAAGATAGGCACTCAAATTATCGAGCAGATTTAAAAGACGTTCTGCGCTGGCGCTGCCTTCGGCGGCAAGCGCTTCGATGCGCGAGCGGCGAACGCCGACAAATGCGAATTCTGCAGCGACGAAAAATCCGTTGATGGCAACCAGAACTAAAATGGAAACAAGCTTGATGGTAATCCAAACCCAGGATTCGGGCGCGGCTTGCGTTGCCGTTTCAGCCGCAAGAAGTAAGATTGTACTGGCAGGTTCGTCCATTGCTAAATCAAAAAAGGGAGTTGGTTAAAAAATATCCTTTCATTAAAAAATAAATTCTATCCTTGATTATAACACGCTCAAATTTGTCTGATAAAAGTTTTTCATACCGGCGTGCGCCAAACATCGTCTAAAATCTCTAAAATCAACGGTTGGCACGAGCCGCAGCCGCCGCCCGCATTGCAATTTTCGGTCACTTCTTCAACGCTCGTCAATCCGTTTTTAACAATCGCCGTTTCAATGGTCGTTTCGGAAACGCCGAAACAAGTGCAAATCAAAGCCTCGTCGCCATTCCAGCTTTCGAGCTTTGCGGCGCGATAATCGTTAATAGCCCCGCGCAGAGCTTCGAGAGGTAATTCGAGACAATGCGTTCTGTGAACAGGGAATTGATTTTCAAAATCAGCGGCAAACAAATTCTGTTTGCCGCGAACGGCTTTTCCGATTTCGGCAAATTCTTTGTTTCCGATTTCCTCGCACAGCGTGTCAGCCGCCGCAAACAGAAAACCGCACCCGGCGGCTTGAAACTTTGCGGCGACAATCTTTCCGTCTTCGATTTGCAAAAACAATTTCAGAGCCGCGCCGCAGACAAACGAACCGCTCGCGCCCGCTGCGTCCGGCTGCTCGATTTTTCCGGCGTTTGACGCTTCAAGAAATCGTTCGTTGATTTTCGGCGGATAAAAGCTCATCGCTGATAAATTTCGGATTTCAACTTTCACAAAACCGTTGTGTACAATGTCAAATTAAATATGATTCTCGCAAAACATAGTTTCAAATTATCATTCGTTTTCCTTGTTTGTCTGATTTTAAGTGCTTGTATGAGCGAATCGGAAAAACTCGCACGGTCGCGAATGCCGAACAATCAAATGCCCAAAACCTCAAAACCGATGCCGCCGGTTGACGTTGATGCGGACAATCTGGGCTGGCGCTTGATTGACGGAAAGCGGCAAAAGCTCGCGGATTATCGCGGCAAAGCCGTCATTTTGGATTTTTGGGCGACGTATTGCCCGCCGTGCATCGAAGGCATTCCGCATTTTAACGATTTGAAACAACGTTACGAATCCGAAGGCTTACAAATTGTCGGGCTGAACGTTGGCGGCGATGAAGATAAACCGAAAGTCCCTGAATTCGTCGAAAGACTGCAAATTTCTTATCGCCTCGGCTATCCCGAACCGGGACTGACGGATTTTTATTTTCAGGGCGACACCCGTATTCCTCAAACTCTGGTTTTCGACCGCGACGGTCGGCTCGTCGAACAATTTGTCGGTTTTACGCCCGAAATAAAAGAAGGAATTGACGCTGCGGTTTTACAGGCATTGAAAAACCAATAATTTAATGAGAGATATTCCCGTTGGAAACGGCTCTTTGCTCGTTACGTTCGACTCGTTTTATCAAATCCGCGACATCTATTTTCCGCGCGTCGGGCAGGAAAATCACACCGAAGGTCACACCTGTCGTTTCGGCGTTTGGACGGACGGCGAATTTTCGTGGATTTCAGATGATGATTGGCAGCGCGAATTGCGTTATCTGCCCGAAACTCTGGTGACGGACGTTCGGCTCAGAAATGAAAAATCAGGACTCGAAATCGTTTGCAGCGATACGGTTGACAGCCGCGAAAACATTTTCCTGCGCCGCATCCGAATCAGAAATCTGCTCGACCGCGAACGCGACGTGCGCCTTTTTCTGCATCACGATTTCTATATTTCCGAAAACGCGGTCGGAAACACGGCGTTTTACGATCCGGAAACCCGCGCGCTCATTCATTACAAAGCCAACCGTTATTTTTTGGTGAACACCGCGCCCGCTTTCGAGATGTTTGCCACCGGGCGCAAAGGCGTTCCGGGCAGCGAGGGAACCTGGCGCGACGCCGAAGACGGTTTTTTGAGTCAGGCGTCAATCACGGAAGGCTCGGTTGATTCGACAATCGGCGTGCGGCTCGTTCTTGCTCCCGCCGCAACCGAAGAGATTTTTTACTGGATTTGCGCGGGCAAATCGCAAAAGGAAGTTTGCGATTTAAACGAAATCGTTCAACGAAACACGCCGCGCCGCGTTTTAAATGAAACCGAAAATTACTGGCGCGCGTGGGTCAACAAAAACGAAATTAATTTCAACGATTTGTCGCCGGAAATCGTCGAGCTTTTCAAACGCTCGCTGTTGATAGTTCGGACGCAGATTGACAACGGCGGCGCGATTCTGGCGGCGAACGATTCGGACGTGGCGCTGCGCGCGACCGATCATTACAGCTATCTCTGGACGCGCGACGGCGCGCTCGTCGCTTACGCTTTGGATTTGGCGGGATATTCGATTCTGACGCGCTCATTCTTTGATTTGTGCGGCAAGATCATTCACGAAAAAGGCTATTTCGCGCAGAAATACAACCCGGACGGCTCGCTCGCTTCGGGCTGGCACGCGGCTTGGGATTCGTTTGCGAGTAAACCGCAGCTTCCGATTCAGGAAGATGAAACCGCGCTCGTTTTATGGGCTTTGTGGCAGCACTACGACGTATTTCGTGACATCGAATTTGTCCGACGCCATTATCGTTCGCTGATTTTAAAAGCGGCGGATTTTATGTGCGAGTTTCGTGACGAAAATCTAAAATTGCCGAATCCTTCGTGGAATTTATGGGAAGACAGGCGCGGGATTCATACTTTTACTTGCGCTTCGGTCGCCGGCGGGCTTCATGCTGCCGCAAATTTCGCGGCGCTTTTCGGCGATGACCGGCAAGCGGCAAAATATGAAACCGCCGCCGCCGAAATCGTGATTGCAATGCGTGAACATCTTTACAGCCCGTCGCTCAGAAGATTTATCCGCGCTCTGATGCCCGACGGAAACGGCGGTTTTTACGCCGATACGACGATTGACGCTTCGCTTTTCGGGACGTTTTATTTCGGCGCACTTTCGGCGCAGGATGAAATGGTGCAGAACACGATGCGCGCCGTCGAACAGCGTTTGTGGATGCAAACCGAAATCGGCGGCGTCGCGCGTTATGAACGCGACGGTTATATGAAAATTTCCGACGACACGGA
Organism: Pyrinomonadaceae bacterium; assembly: GCA_036388775.1. GTDB lineage: Bacteria > Acidobacteriota > Blastocatellia > Pyrinomonadales > Pyrinomonadaceae > JALZCH01. Next base: position 4,210 of record DASVRD010000064.1, read on the forward strand.
AAAAGTCGCCGGAAATCCCTGGTTTATCTGCACTCTCTGGCTGGCGGATTATCGAATCGCGGTGGCGCAGAAAAAAGAAGATTTACGCGGCGCGCTCGAAATTCTCGAATGGACGACGGAACGCGCGGCGCTCTCCGGCATTTTAGCGGAACAAGTCAATCCTTTGACGGGCGAGCCAGTCTCGGTTTCGCCGCTCACGTGGTCGCATTCGACTTTTGTCGCTACAGTGATGAATTATTTGTTAAAACTAAGCGAATTTGAAACTGATTATCACCCAGATCGCCGCATCACATCATTTAAGAAAATCTGAAAGGCACAACTTAAATGCGACGTTTAATTCTTTTATTTGCACTAAGCGTTATTTGCTTCGTTTCGGCATTTGCGCAAAAGCCGCAGACGCTTTCGGAAAAATTAGCATCCGAAGTCGCAGCCAAATTGCCGGAATGGAAATCCGTTGAATCAAAACCGTTTTTTGAACCCGTTTTTAATCACGGTCACACGCCGCCAATCGAAGCCAATCTGTCGAGCGGGAAGAGAACCGTCAGAATAAACGTCAGGCTCGATGAAACGGCAAATGATTCGGAAGCCGCTCGCAATATGATGTCCCCGATGCGCTCGTTTCTAATGCGGTCAATTGTGCCGCCCGGTTATGCCGTGCCGAATTTGGGAAAGGAAGCGATGCTGCTTTCTCGCGGAAACGTAGTAGAAATCGGCGTTTCCAAAGCAAATCTTTTCCTGACGATTGATTTGACGTTTCCAGAGACGGAAAAAAAGAGCAGAAATGTTTACGACCAAACTCTTGCGCCGAAAGAAGAACAGGAAATCGCGCTTAAAATCGCTCGCGTAATTACAGACGCTGTTGACGGCGAAAGAACAATTTCGCCTTGCTCGAATAACTTTTACACAATTCGTTTTCCAAACTCGCCGCAAACTCCTGAAGAAAAACTTTTTGCCGCCGTTTCAAACGCCCGATTTGAAACAATCAAGGAAATTTCGGCGCAAAAACCGAATCTCGATTTTCGTTACGAAACGAACAATTCGTTTATCAGTTCTTTCGGGCAAGACCAAAACAATATATTGCACGTCGCTATCAGACAAGGCTGTTTGGATTTCGTTAAAGCAATAATCGCCGCAGGCGCGGACGTTAACGCCGCAAACAATAAAGGCGAAACGCCTTTGATGCTGGCAGCGGCAAGCCGGCATTTGGAAATGGTGCGTTTTTTAATCTCTGCGGGCGCTGACGTAAAAGCCCGCGACAAAGCCGGAAGAAACGCCGCTTATTACTCTTATGCCTATCATTACACGCTGAATTATTTGCGGAGCCTTTATAAAGAAAAGCCCGACGAAGTTGAACAAGCCAGACGCGACGTTTTGAAAGAATTAACAAAAGCCGGAATAAATTTGCTCGAAACTGCGCCCGATGATAAAGACTCTCTTTTGCTTGAATTGTTAAAAGATTACAACGCCAACAAAGATTATGTGAAAGAATTGCTGGACTTCGGCATTGATGTAAACGCTGAGGATTATGAAGGAAATACGGCGCTGATCATAGCGGTGAACTTTGGCGCAAGAAATGAAAGAAACGAAATAGTTCGCCTGCTTTTAGCGCGGGGCGCAAATCCGAATCAAAAAAACAAAAGAAACTTTTCCGCTTTATCCGTTGCGCAGCGAGATTTTAATCTTTATAAAAACGACGCTTACATTCTTAAACCTATTTCCGAGCTAATAAATATCTTGAAAGAAGCGGGCGCAATCGAATAATTGTTATATTAGCAAATATGCGAAGAGCAAAGATTTTAGCCACTCTGGGACCGGCTTCGCGCGAGCCGGAAATTTTGGAAGCGATGATTTCGGCTGGTTTAAACGCCGTCCGAATTAATATGTCGCACGGAACTCAACCCGAACACGTCGAAACTATCAAACGCGCGCGCGAGGCGGCGGAAAAACTTAAACGTCCGCTTGCAGTTTTGGTTGACCTTTCGGGACCGAAATTACGCACCGGGATTTTGCAGAACGCTTCGCCCGTCATGCTCGAAAACGGCGCGAGGTTTGTTATCACTTCGCGTGAAATCGAAGGCAATCAAATGGAAGTTTCGACCAATTATAAAGATTTGCCGAAACTTGTTCAGCCCGGCGCAACCGTTTTGCTCGACGACGGAGCAATTGAGCTGCGCATTGAAAGCACAACCGAGCAGGATGTTGTGACGCGAGTCATCAATGGCGGAATTTTAAAAGAGCGTAAAGGAATAAATTTACCGAATACGCCTCTGCCGATTCCTTCGCTGACAAAAAAAGATCGTGACGATTTGAAATTTGCCATCGAGCAAAACGCCGATTACATCGCGCTTTCTTTTGTCCGCAAAGCCGAAGACTGCATCGAGGCGAAAGAATTAATTAAAGAGCTGGGCGGGCGCGCGCGTCTGGTGGCGAAAATTGAAAAAGCGGAAGCGATTTTGAATCTCAAAGAAATCATCCAAGCCTCGGACGGCGTGATGGTCGCGCGCGGCGATCTCGGAGTCGAAACCAGCACCGAGCTTGTTCCGGTTTATCAAAAACGAATTATCGAAGAATCAATCACCGCCGAGAAATTCGTGATTACGGCGACGCAGATGCTCCAATCAATGATCGAAGAGCCGCGTCCGACGCGCGCCGAAGCCTCGGATGTGGCAAACGCAATCTGGGACGGCAGCGACGCCGTGATGTTGTCGGCGGAAACCGCGAGCGGAAAATATCCGGTTCAATCCGTGCGGACTATGTGCCGCATTATCGAAACCGCAGAAGAAGGAAATCCGACGGGTTCGCGCAAAATCTTAAAATTTACCGGCGAAGTCACCGGCAGAACCAGCCGCGCGCTCTGCAAAGCCGCCTCGATTGCCGCCGAAGAATTGAAAATAGCGAAAATCGCGGTTTTCACCGAATCCGGTCATATGGCGCGCCGTCTTTCATCGGTTCGCCCCGAACAGCAGATTTTCGCTCTGACGACCGACTCGAACGCCTGTACTTCGCTCGCGCTCGTCTGGGGCGTCGAGCCTTTTTCGCAAACTCCGGGCGAATCAACCGAAGCGATGCTCAAAAAAGGCGAAGAAACTCTGCTCGAAGCCGGAGTGGTCGAAAAAGGCGAAACGCTGGTGATGATGGCGGGCAGATTATCGGGCTTAGGATTATCAAGCTCGGTCGTCGTTTCAACAGTCGGCGAACAAGTGCCGCGACGTTAGTTTTGAAAAGCGATGCTGAATTTATTTGAGCTGACTCAGGAATTAATAAAAATTCCGTCCGTTTCCGGCGAAGAACAAGCCGTCGGCGCATTTTTAGGCGATTATTTAAAATCTCTCGGCTACGCGGTCGAAATGCAGGAAGTCGTTGACGGGCGCAGAAACGTGATCGCCTGGGCGTCGGACAATCCGCGCGTTTTTCTTTCGACGCATATGGACACCGTGCCACCGTTTATTATGCCCGCCGAAGACGAGGAAAATATATACGGGCGCGGCGCTTGCGACGCCAAAGGAATTATCGCCGCGCAAATCACCGCCGCCGAACAGCTTTTGCAGGAAAACGTTTTCGACATCGGTTTGCTGTTTACGGTTGATGAAGAGCAATCGAGCAAGGGGGCGCAAGCCGCGAACAAACATCCGATTGCCGCGAAATGCCAATTTATGATTAACGGCGAGCCTACCGACAACGAGCTTGGAATCGGTTCAAAAGGCTCTCTGCGCGTGTTTTTGCGCACCAAAGGCAAAGCCGCGCATTCGGCTTACCCTGAGATGGGCGAATCGGCAATCGAAAAACTGCTCGACGTTTTGCAGGACATCCGCGAAACCGAGTTTCCATCCGATGAGTTTTTCGGCGAAACGACCTGCAACATCGGCACAATCGCGGGCGGTTTGAAAACAAACGTCATTCCGCCGTTTGCCGAAGCCGGTATTCATATTCGCCTTACAACGCCGTTTCCGCCGATTCAGCGAATTTTAGAAAGAGTCGTCAACAACCGCGCCGAAATCGAAATCGCGTCGGTCGTTCCGCCCATCAAAATGCAATCAGTTGAAGGCTTTCCCCAAAAAGTCGTGCGTTTTACGACCGACATTCCAAATCTTTCCAATTGGGGAACGCCGCTGCTTCTCGGCGCAGGCTCGATTCTCGTCGCCCACACGAAAGACGAGTTTGTCTCGAAACAAGAATTGAGCGATTCGGTGCAATTGTATTGCGGACTGGTAAAACAGTTGTTGAATCAAATTTGAAGTATGGAACAGGAAAATCTAGCAAAACTGCTCGCCGCGTTTAAATTCGCCGCCGACAAACATCGCGACCAACGGCGCAAAGGCGCACATCAACCGCCTTATATTAATCATTTGATTGAAGTCACAGAACAGCTTGTGCGCGTCGGAAAAATCGAAGACATCAACATTTTGCTCGCCGCCATTTTGCACGATACGGTTGAAGATACAAAAACAACAAAAGAAGAAATTGCCGAAAAATTCGGCGAGCGCGTCAGCGAAATTGTGATGGAAGTCACCGACGACAAAAACTTGCCAAAAGCCGAGCGCAAAGAAAAACAGGTCGAACACGCGCCGCATCTTTCGACGGAAGCGAAACAGGTCAAACTCTCCGACAAAACCAGCAACATTCGGGAAATCGCCGTTGATCCGCCCGCCGATTGGAGCAAAGAGCGCAAGCTCGAATATCTCGCGTGGGGCGAGCGCGTCGTCAACGCCGGATTGCGCGGCGTCAATGCTGATTTGGAAAAATTGTTTGACGAAACCGTCGCCGAATCGCGCCGGAAAATTGAAGCGGAAAGCTAGACTGTTTCGAGATGTTTTTTAACGTCTTCGAGAGTTGAGTTAGTCAGATTCTGCGGCAGAAAAAACTCGTCCCGCGTAATTTCACGCGCGGCGAAATCGGGCGACGAAAACGCATTCGCCTCGGCTTCGGTTCCAAACTCCGCGCTCGCCAAAATCAGATTCCAAAGCTCGCGGTTGAGAATCATATCAATCGCGAGCCTTCCCGTTTCAAGCTCGTAGAAATAGCGGTTGTAGCGCAATTCGTTCCCTTCAAAAACCGACAAAGCTTCGTATTCGTATTCGCTCAAATCTATTTCGGCGTAATTCAATTTTGAAAAATCCGCCGCTTCAACCGGAAATTCCTGCACGAATTTTCGCTCCCAGAGTTTGGTTTTCGGCGTGCGGATTTGGCGCAGCAGCAATCTGGTTGCGGTTAAATAATTGTCGAAAAATTGCAGATGTTCCGAAGCGCGCGTCAAAGGCGCGGGCAAATCTTCGAGCAGGAATCGGCGGCGGTAAATGGTTTTCATCTCGGCTTTAAAACTAATTACGGTTTAATGATAAAATTTGAAATCAGTTTAGAAAAGCAACAGCCGAATAAATTTATGAAAAAAACATCAATCTTTTTCACCGCTTTGTTTTTATTTGCGCTCGCCGTTTCGCTCGTCGCGCAAACCGAAACTTCGCTCAGACGTGCGCTCGGCAGCATCACGAGCGCCGATATATTGCGGCACACGAAAACGCTCGCGTCCGACGAATTTGAAGGTCGCGGTCCGGGAACGCGCGGCGAAGAATTGACCGTTAATTATCTCGTTTCCGAGTTCAAAAAATTAGGACTCAAACCGGGAAATACCGATGGAAGCTATGTGCAAAAAGTTCCGCTTGCCGGTTTTACCGCGCAGCCGAAAGCCTCTTTTACTGCGGGCGGCAAAACGATGAATCTGAATTTCCCGGACGAATATGTGGCGGTTTCGCGCCGCTATGTGCCCGAAGTCAAGGTTGAAAATTCCGACATCGTTTTTGTCGGCTATGGAGTTGTTGCGCCGGAATACGGCTGGGACGATTACAAAGGCGTTGATGTGCGCGGCAAAACCGTCGTGATGCTGATTAATGATCCGGCTGTTCCCGACCCGAACAATCCATCGAAATTAGACGATAAAATGTTCAAAGGTCGCGCGATGACTTATTACGGGCGCTGGACTTACAAATACGAAATCGCCTCGGAAAAAGGCGCGGCGGCGTGCATCATCGTTCACGAAACAGAGCCTGCCGGTTATCCTTACGAAGTCGTTTCGGGAAGCTGGGGACGCGAGAATTTCGACATCACGCAGGCGGATAAAAATATGGGACGAGTCAGCGTCGAATCGTGGATTCGGCTCGACCGCGCGAAAGAATTGTTTGCAGCGGGCGGTCAGGATTTCGACGCTCTGAAAAAAACGGCGACGAGTAAAAGTTTCAAACCTGTCACATTAAACGCCAAAGCGAATTTTGAGCTGAAAAACACTCTGCGCCAGATTGATTCGCAAAACGTTATCGCAAAATTGGAAGGCTCGGACCCGCAAATGAAAAACGAATATGTCGTTTATTCGGCGCATTGGGATCATTTAGGGCGCGACGCGAACGCAAAAGGCGACCAGATTTACAACGGCGCGCTCGACAACGCTTCCGGCACGGCGGCGATGATTGAAATCGCCGAAGCATTTACGAAAATGACGCCCGCGCCGAAGCGTTCGATAATCTTTCTCGCCGTCACAGCCGAAGAAAAAGGCTTGCTCGGTGCGAAATACTACGCGACAAATCCGATTTACCCGCTTGCCAAAACTGTCGCCAACATCAATATGGACGGCGTTAATCAATGGGGAAGAACCAGCGATCTGGTTGTCGTCGGTTTCGGAAATTCGACGCTCGATGATGTTTTAAAACAAGCCGCCGGAGATCAAAAACGTATTTTAAAACCCGACCCAGAACCGGAAAAAGGTTTCTTTTATCGCTCGGATCATTTCGAGTTTGCCAAACAAGGCGTTCCCGCGCTGTACATTGATTCGGGCGAAGATTTTATCGGCAAACCCGCCGGTTATTCGCAGCAAAAACGCGACGAATATACGGCGCGCGATTATCATAAACCGTCGGACGAAGTAAAACCCGATTGGGATTTGGCGGGCGCGGTCGAGGACGCGCAATTGCTTTTGACGGTCGGTTATCGAGTTGCGCAAACTGCGAATTACCCTGAATGGAAACCGGGAACGGAATTCAAGGCGAAACGCGAAGCAATGTTAAATAAAACTCGAAGATAACGTCTGCTCTGATCAAAGATTTTATCTTTAGCAGAAAAAGCGGAACGCTGCCGGATGGCGCGTTCCGCTTTTTTTAACGATTAAATCAAATTTATTTTCCGGCGCTGGCAAGCTCTCCGATAAGCATAAACAACGGTAAATACATCGAAATAACAATCGAGCCGATGGTTATGCCGAGAAACCCAATCAAAGCCGGTTCGATCATCGCCAGCAAATCGGCAATTGCCGCATCAACTTCTTCTTCGTAGAAATCCGCGATTTTGCCGAGCATCGCGTCAAGAGCGCCGGTTTGTTCGCCGACGCCGATCATTTGCGCAACCATATCGGGGAAAACCTGGGTCGCTCTGAGCGGTTCGACAAAGCTTTCGCCGCGTTCGACACCGGCGCGCACTTTTAAAATCGCGTCTTCGACGATGACGTTGCCGGCTGTGCGGGCGGTAATTTCCAGAGACTGCATAATCGGAACGCCCGATGAGAGCAGCGTGGAGAGAATTCTGGAAAAACGCGCGACGGCGATTTTACGCAAAATCCCTCCGAAAACCGGCAATCTCAGCAGCAATGCGTCAATCTGCCAGCGTCCTTTCGGAGTTTTGTAATAGTAAAAAGTTCCGGTCGCTGCGCCGACAATGGTCGCCAGCAAGGCTAAACCGCCCCAGCCCGCGAGAAAACCGCTGATTGCCATCACGATTCTGGTCGGCAAAGGAAGCTGTTTGCCGGGTCCGAGCAAGCCCATAAAGATTTGCTCGAACTGTGGAATGACGACGATCATAATAATCGTCACCGCCGCAATCGCTACCAAAACAACCGCCGTCGGGTAAATCGAAGCCGAAATGATGCTGCGCTTCAATTTGACCATCTTTTCGATTAAAGTCGCCAAACGCTGCAAAATAATGTCCAGCACACCGCCGGTTTCGCCCGCTTCGACCATATTCGTATAAAGATTGTCGAAAACTTTCGGGTGTTTAGCGAGCGCGGTGGCGAGCGTCGCGCCTTCCTCGACATCCTGGCGGACTTGATTCAAAACTTCCCTGAAAAAGCCGTTTTGCTGTTGTCCGGCGAGAATCTCAATACATTGGACGAGCGGCAGACCCGCGTCAATCATCACCGAAAACTGACGGGTGAAAATTGCCAGCTCTTTGGATTTTACTTTTTTCTTTTTTCGTACTTTCGGTAAATTAACCGCGTTGCCTCTTTCCGAAGCCGAGGTCATTATGATTTGCTCGCGGCGGAGAAGATGACGCAGAGCGTCCTGGCTGGCGGCTTCACGTTCGCCCGAAACCATTTCGTTCAAACGATTGCGACCTTTAAAAGCGTATGTGGGCATAATTACAAGAGTTCAAGGTTCAAAGTTCAAGGTTTAAAGTCGTGGATTTGAGGTTCAAAGTAGGTTCGTACGTTCAATTACAACTTTGAACTTTGAACCTTTCGCTTAACGAGTTGGCGGGCGTGAGCCGATGGGACGACCTTGCGCGTAAGGACTTCCGTTGCCGCCGTTCGGCGCGCCGTTTGGAGTGATTTGCGGGCGTCCTTGTCCGCCGTAGTTGCTGTTAAGACCTGCGCCGCGCTCGATGAGAGTTTTTAATTCGTCGGTGTTTGATGAGCGAGCCATTGCCGTATCGAGCGAAATCAGTCGTTTATGATGCAGCGTGGCGAGCGACTGATTAAACGTCTGCATTCCGTATTTGTCCTGCCCGGTTTGCATCATCGAATAAATCTGGTGAATTTTGTCTTCGCGGATCAGGTTGCGAATAGCGGCATTCGGAATCAGAATTTCAAGCGCCATTGCGCGCCCCGCGCCGTCGGGTTTCGGCAGCAGCGCTTGGCAAAGAATGCCTTCGAGGACAAGGGATAACTGCGTGCGAATCTGCGATTGCTGCGCTGACGGGAAAACGTCAATGATACGGTTAATCGTCGAAGCGGCTGAGTTAGTGTGCAAAGTGGCGAAAGTTAAATGTCCGGTTTCCGCGATTCGCAGAGCCATTTCGATTGTTTCGAGATCGCGCATTTCACCGACGAGAACCACGTCCGGGTCTTGACGCAGAGCGGATTTCAAAGCGGGCGCGAAACCGTGCGTGTCGGAATGGACTTCGCGCTGGTTGACGACACAGTTTTTGTGCGGGTGCAGAAACTCAATCGGGTCTTCAATCGTCAGAATGTGTTCGCGCCGCTCTTGATTGATTTTGTCAATCATTGCGGCAAGCGTCGTTGATTTACCAGAACCGGTCGGTCCGGTGACGAGAATCAAACCGCGCGGTTTGTTGCACAAATCTTTGACGACCGGCGGCAATCCGAGATTTTCAAAACCTTTGATTTCATAGGGAATCGCGCGGAAAACGGCGCCGACCGCGCCTTTTTGGTTGAAAAGATTGGCGCGGAAACGCGACATTCCTTTTAAACCGAACGAAAAGTCAAGTTCCAGAGCTTCTTCAAAACGGTGTTTTTGCGCGTCGGTCAAAACCGAATAAGCGAGCTGTTTCGTCTCGGCTGCAGACATTGCCGCGTATCCGGGAAGCGGCTGCAAATGACCGTGAACGCGAACCTGCGGCGCCGAATTTGTCGTTAAATGCAAATCCGAGCCTCCGAGGTCAGTCATTTTTCTCAGTAAATCGGGCAGGGAGATTTGCTGCCCAACAGAATGTTGTTCGTGGAGCACGTTCTAAAGGATGAAGGCGGAAGGATGAAGGGTGAAAAAATGAATTTGTTTTAAATTCATCCTTCATCCTTCATCCTTCATCCTCGATTTTAGCGAAGGTCTGCGGTTTGGATTGGACGATTGGTGTTGGTTGACATTGCTCGCAGGAGCTTTTCCGAGTCGGCGGCAACTTTGTCCGAATAATCCGAGGGCGCGTTTGTGGCGAGGCTGTAAATGCGACCGTCAACTTCGGTGAAATAGAATTGGCGCGATTGCGTTGCGCCGCCCGTAGAGCTTTGGGCGACGACGACGAAAACTCTTCTGCCGTCAACTAAGCGTTGATAATCGTTGACGATCCAGCCGTTTTCTTTGATCATCCGGTCAATCACCGTGCGGCGCAGCGCGCTGACGGGAACTCCGGCGAGCATTTGTTTGCGCGTCTTTTCAGTCGCGCCGTCTTCATTTTGCGGCATCGCAACGCCGATTACGGAAAGCTGAGCCGAGCCGATTTGCTGACCGTTTTGGTCGGCGACGCGAAATTCCAAATCGCTGCCTCCGGCTGCGACGGGCGCATCTTTTCCGAGAACCGGCGCAGGTCTTGCGGCAACGACTTTTTCAGCGTTTGATTTGCCGCGTCCCGTTGCGGCGACTTCCGGCTGTGCGACGGCGGGATTATTTCGCGCATTGGCGGCAGCTACGGCGCGGCGTTTGGCTAAAGCGCGACGGCGCGCGGCGAGAAGTCGGGCGCGGCGTTTTTTCGCGCGATACATTTTCCACCACGCTTTTGAGTATTTCTTAATTTTCTTTTTCTTCTTTTTATGTATTTTCGATTTCGCAGCTTCCGACCAATCAGTCGTGAAAGGCAGCATTACGCCGATTGAAAATACCATTACGAGGAACAGAGCCATTGCTCGCTTCATAAAAATCTCCTTTTAAAACTAACTTACCGTTTCTCTGACTACTTCTTCCAAAGTCGTCATTCCGGTGCGAATTTTTTCCAAACCGGATTGACGCAGAGTTATCATTCCCGTGTCAATCGCTTTTTTTCTGAGTTCGAGCGCCGAAGCGCCGATTAAAATCAGCTCGCGCAAATCGTCGGTCATTTCCAAAACTTCGTAGAGACCGACTCGACCTTTATAACCGGTGCCGTTGCATTTGTCGCAGCCGCGACCTTTAAAGGTTTTAACTTTTTCGGCTTCTCCGCTCGGAAATCCTACCTCGAGCATCGCTTCGACCGGGACTGAATGTTCTTCTTTGCAGTTGGTACAGATTCGACGAATCAAGCGCTGCGCTTGAATCAAGTTGACGCTGGTTGCCACCAAAAACGGCTCGATACCCATATTCATCAGACGCGACACGGTCGAAGGAGCATCGTTAGTATGGAGAGTAGATAAAACCATGTGCCCGGTCAAGGCTGCTTTGATGGCAATTTCAGCCGTTTCAAAATCGCGGATTTCGCCGACGAGAATGATGTTCGGGTCCTGGCGCAGGAATGAGCGCAAAGCGGCGGCGAAATTCAACCCGATTTGCTCTTTCATCTGCACCTGATTGATTCCCGGCAAGTTAAATTCGACCGGGTCTTCCGCCGTCATAATATTCGTTTCATTTGTGTTTAAGGCTTGCAGAGCGGAATAAAGCGTGTTCGTTTTACCGGAGCCGGTCGGTCCCGTAACCAAAACCATTCCATAAGGTTTGGAAATGTTGCGCTTGAATTTTACTAAGCTCTCCTCTTCAAAACCGAGCTTGGTCATATCGAGCATCAGCTTTTCTTTATCCAAAAGACGCAACACGACTTTTTCGCCGAACAACGTTGGCAGCGTGGAAACGCGGAAATCCAATTCGCGCGATTTATTGTCAACTTTGACTTTAATCTTAATGCGCCCGTCCTGCGGCAGACGTTTCTCCGCAATATCGAGCTTTGACATAATTTTGAGGCGTGAGGTCAAAGCGTCGCGCATCTTGATCGGCGGATGCATTACGTCGTAAAGCACGCCGTCAATGCGGAAACGAATGCGAAAATCTTTTTCGTAAGGCTCGATGTGAATGTCGGACGCGCCGCGCCGTAAAGAATCAACTAGCAAAACGTTGACGAGACGAACAACGGGCGCGTCTTCGCTCGATTTGGAAAGCTGCGCGAGGTCAATTTCGTCATCTGTATTTAGAACTTCAAGCTCGCCTTCCGGCGGAGCGTCGAACTCAAATTCATCTAGCGAAACCGATAAATCATCCTGCCCCAGTTTTTCCGATTCCGGCGCAAATCCTCTTTTTGTGCCGTTTCCATTGCCGTTTTTGCCAATCGTCTGAGCGTCAAAACGCTCAAAAATCGAAGTGTCAAAACCGGGCATACCGACCACTTCAATCTCTCTGGTCGGACTGTAATATTTAGCAATCGCTTCCTGCACGGACGCCTCGGAGACGACGACCGGCTCAATGTTTAAGCCGGTCATAAATTTAATGTCGTCCATCGCAAAAACGTTCGTCGGGTCAGCCATCGCCAAAGTCAGCGTTGCACCGACTCTGGAAACCGGTAAAACCGAATATTTATGAACCACTTCGTGCGAAATGAGATTGATAACGGACGTATCAATCTCGAAAAGGTCGAGATTAACCGACGGAACGCCGTACTGCCGCGATAAAACCGCAGTAATCACATCATCGTTTAATAATCCCAATTTGACGAGATTATAGCCGAGCCTGCCGCCGTGCTCGCGTTGATATTCTAAGGCTTCACGCAGTTGGGCGGGCGTAAGCAGGTTCTCGCGGACAAGTATTTCACCTAATTTAGCTGACATTTAATTAACGTTCGCTTTGCTGGGGATTTGTTGACGAACTTTAAAAGCATCCTTTTTTGGATAAGCCGACAAACTTGACTGAGGTATGCATTGGTAAAACGGCTTTAACACCGTTTTGCAATTATCGTATCGTTTTGTCGTTTAATCTGTCAAGATGAAATTTGAAATTAAAGTTTTGACGAGTTTTCGGTCAAAAGAAACAAAAAAAGACCGCTTTCTCAAGTGAAAGCGGTCTTTTTTGTTTTTCTAAATTTCAATTACCCACGTTTTTTAGCCGGAGCGGCAGACTTGCCGCCTTTTTGCGGAGCAATCTTTTGCTCGGTTTTCAAATATTCGATAGCGCTTTTTACGCTTTCTTTGAGTCTGTGAGTATCGGGAGCGACTTCGACAAACCGCGTCAGCGTGTTCATTCCCTGCTGCATCAGGTCTTTGTTATCGGAAGCCACGCCGTTATTGAACAAGCACAAACCGGCGCCGGCGAGCGCGTCCGCGTCGTCTGCTTTTTCGGCTAAAATTTTCTGATATTCCGCCGCCGCGCTTTCGCAATCTCCGGTTTCGCGAAGCAAGTCGGCAAACTGCATTTGACCGGCTGTTTTCTTGGCTGAATCAGTTTCGACCGTCAGATATTCTTGATAAGCCGATTTAATTTCGGCGCTTTTCGACGTGTCGAGTTTGTTAAGTGTCAACAAACGTAAAGCCTGTGTCATTCTGACGAGAGAGTCATATTTATTTTGTTGAGCCGTTTTCTGTTCATCGGGCGAGGCATTTGCCGGCGGGTTTTTCGTGAGCTGCAAAGACTTGCTGGCTGCTTCATATGAATTCAGCCAATCTTGTTTCGCCTGCTCTTTCATCGCTTTGTCGTTATTATTGGCGATGGCTGCTTTTAACCGTTCGGAAGCCCGCGAACTGAGAGCGGTCGCTTTGTTATTTAAGAAAACCGGCGCGCTGCCAATATACGTTTGGTTAATGTTGTAACCTTCGTCGAATTTGGCAATCGCCAAATCGTAGTTTTTTGAGCTAAAAGCCGCGTTGCCTTCTTTGATTGTGGCGGCGATCAGCTTATCCTCATTTTGGACTTTGGCATTTTGAGACGCTACGTCAGCTCTTTTTTTACACTCGCTGACGGCTTCATCATATACTTTCTTTTGTTCGGCAGTAAATTTACTTTTCCGCTCATCCGATAATTTCATTAATTCGGCGCATTCTTCATCAGGAGTCGCCGGTTTTTTCGGGGGCGTTTGTTGAGCAAAGGCAATGAGGCTGCTCGAACCAAACACCATTGCCGCGAGAAAAGAAACTAAAAAGAAATTCCGCTTCATAAAACTCTCCTTCAAATTGTTTTAACTGTTAACTGCGTGGATATTATAACGCGAGATTGCCTTTTGTGATGACCTCAAACTTCAAAAAGTTGTAAAAAATTTTCTTCATAAACAACAGGATCACGCAATCCGGCTTCTCTAAATCCGCGCAGCCGCAGAGCGCACGAATCACAACACCCGCAAGCCTTTTCCGCGTTTTGATAACAAGACCAGGTTAAATGCAAAGGCGCGTTTAATTCAACTCCGCGCCGCACGATTTCCGATTTTTTCAAATCAATAACCGGCGTTCGGATTTCGATGATTGTTTCGGGTTTTGTTCCGACTTCGATTGTTTTCTGAAACGCCGCATAAAATTCGGGTCTGCAATCGGGATAACCGCTCGAATCTTCCACTACCGCGCCGATGTAAATTCGATTCGCATCCGAAACCTCAGCCCAGCTTGCCGCAATCGCCAGCAAATGAGCGTTGCGAAACGGAACATACGAAGTCGGAATCGCTTTTGACTCTAAATCCGCCTCCGTGACTTTCATTTCTATGTCCGTCAAAGACGAACCGCCGATGCGCGCCAAATGTTCAATCGAAACCGCGAGCTTTTTCCTGACGTTGTAAAATTCTGCAATCGCTTCAAAAGCCTGCCGCTCTCGCCGTTCGGTGCGCTGTCCGTAAGAAACGTGCAAAAACGCCAATTCGTCGTTTTCTTCGTTAGCAATCGCCGCCGTCACGCAAGAATCCATTCCGCCGGAAACCAAGACAATTGCGGATTGCGGATTGCGGATTGCGGATTGATTTTTTATTTCAAACTCCGTGAACATCGGCACCCCAAATATATTTGTGAAGCTGCAACTGCATTCTGACGTTTTTTAGTTTGCTCTCTGCAACCCAATTTGCCGTTTCAATCAAATCCATTTCGTTCCAAACAGGCGAAATCAAAACAGCTTTGGCGCGCTCTTCCAAATCATATTTTTCAACGACTTGCCGGGCAAATTCCAAATCGTTCCGGTCGGCAACGACGAATTTAATTTCGTCCTTGTCGGCTCTGAGGCGTTCCAGATTTGCCCAATAATTTCGCTCGGCTTCGCCCGACGCCGGACATTTTACGTCCAAAATGATTTTAGCGCGCACGTCAACCATTTCGGTCGAAACGTAACCGCCGGTTTCGATTAAAACTTCAAAATTTTCATCGCAAAGTTTTTCGATTAAAGGAAAAACCGCTTTTTGGACAAGCGGTTCGCCGCCCGTGATTTCGACGAGCGGAACATTGAAAGCGCGGACTTGCGCGAGAATTTCGTCAACCGTCATCCGCTCGCCGCCGGTGAAAGTGTAAACCGAATCGCACCATCGGCAACGCATCGGGCAGCCGGTTAATCTGATGAACGAACAAGCGCGTCCGGCGTGAGTTGATTCGCCTTGAATCGAGCGGAAAATTTCGGTTATGCGAAGCACGACTCGATTTTAGATTTCGGATTTGCGATTTGCAATTCGAGTGTTTTAAAAATGAGTTTAGTGATAAAATTCGCGCTGTTCGATTTTGCTGGATGAACATTGTTTCAAAAACAGTAAATTCTGTGGCTCTCTCCGCTGAACAACGCGAAATTGCGCAAGACGCCGCGGCGCGACTTGTCAATCGCGCGCTCAATCCGCGTAATCTAACCGTTGCCGATTTACAGCCGCGAATTGCGGCGACGCTCGAAAAATATCTGCTGCGCGACGCGCCCGAAGCGAGCGAGCAGAAAATTCGAGAATTCGTGGAATCTTTGCACATTGACGATTTGTGTCTGGTGCAGGCGTGCGAGCGCGGCGATGATGCGGCTTGGCAGGATTTGTTCACAAATTTCGGCGGCTCGGTCAAATCAGCCGCGCGTTCCGTGACTTCAAACGCAGATGCGGCGGAAGATCTGGCGCAAAGCATTTGGGCGGAATTGCACGGTTTGAAAACGGATAATAGCGGAAAACCTTCGGGAAAGCTCGGTTATTATTCCGGGCGCGGAAGTCTTGCGGGCTGGCTGCGAGCCGTGGTTTCGCAATTGGCGATTGACGCGCATCGAAAACAGGCGCGGATGGTGCAAATCGAAGAGCCGCGCGAATTTGAAAATCTGGCGCACGAACACGAAGGCGACGAGCGAACCGTTTTCGCTCATACGGAAAATCCCGAACAGTCTTACGCTTCGCGCGAAGCCGCCCGGACGGTCGAAGAATCTTTGATTAAAGCGCTCGGCGAGCTTGATGCGGAAGACCGGCTTTTGATTAAGCTTTATTATTTTGACGGCTTGCGTCTGAAACAAGCGGGTGCGGTTTTGGGCTTTCACGAAGCGACGGCAAGCCGCCGTTTGACGAGAATTCACACGGATTTACGAAAGCGCGTGGAAAAAATTTTGGAACGGGAAAAAGGCTGGACGCGCGATGAAATCGAGCGAAATCTGGCGGAGGCGGGTGAAAAGCTCGATACAAACTTAGAAAAGTTAATCGCATCCGTACCAAAGGTGCAAGAAAATTAAATGACGAGCGTTCTTGGAGTGGCAAATTCTTAAAAGCGTTCCCCGACGAGCAAAATGCAGCACGAATTCGACAACACATTTGAATCTCTTTTGCGCCGCGTCGCGTTGCGAAAAGCGGGCGAAGTGTTGCCGGAAAACGCCGCGCATTTAGACGCCGATTCGCTTTCCGCTTTCGCGGAAAATGCTCTGCCCGACACGACACGCGCCCGTTTCACCGCGCATCTGGCGGACTGTTCGGATTGTCGCCAAATTCTCGTTAATTTCGCCTCGATTCAGGAAGCGGAAGAACCGGAAATAGTTGAGACAAAAGCGATTTCTCCGGCGCAGCCAACCTGGAGCGAACGATTTACGCGCTGGTTTGCGCTCCCGAATTTGGGTTACGCGGCTGCGGCTTTGACAGTTTTATTTGTCGGTGTTTTCGCTTTTGTCGCGGTGCAATCGCGGCAGGAAAAGCAAGCTCCGCAGGTCGCGCAAATCGAAATCGAAGATGACGAAGTAAAAGCCGAACAAAAACGACGGCGCGAACGAACGCCGCCCGTACAGCCTGAGCCGACCGCTGAAAGCACGCCGGAAGTTTTACCGAATGTGGCGACTAATTTCGCCGAATTGGAAAACGCGAATGTGGCTGAAAACACAAATCAAAATGCCGAACAATCGCCGAACCAAGGTTTGCCGCCTTCAGTGAGGGCGACGCGCGGTCAACAATCAAACTCCGGCGAAATCGCGAGAAAAGAACCGGGAGTTGTAAAAGAATCAACTCGTTCGACGAGCGTTTCAAACGCCAACGCAGCCGGAATTGCTGTCTCCGCATCTCCCGCGCCGACGCCGACCGCCGCTGCTAAATCTTCTCCTGAGAAAGTGGTCGCGCTTGCCGCCCCACCTCCAAACAATTCAGACGCGCAGAAAAAGCCTGCCGACCAAGGACAGGAAACTGCCGAATCGCTTAATCTTAGAAATCAGACAAATCCTGCCGGCTCAGCACCCAAAAAGCTAATCGCGGCGCGCACCATTGGAAACAGAACTTTTCAAAATCTCGACGGCGTTTGGCGCGACAACGCTTACAGCGGGCAAACAACCGTTATGGTTACGCGCGGTTCGGACGAATATAAAAAACTCGACGGCGGTTTGCGTTCTATCGCTGATAGTTTTAGAGGCGAAACCGTAATCATCGTGTGGCAGGGAAAAGCCTATCGAATCCGATAATTTTTAAAGCTCGAACAAAGAAAAACGGGGTAAACTGAATCCAACTGATTCGGGTTATCCCGTTTTTCTTTTTAAGTTTATGAAATCAATCGTCGTTTTGTCGTTTTTACTTGTTTTTTTATTCGTTTCAAACGCCTTTGCCAATTGGGACGCGAGGCTCGACGGACGCGTCCGGTTTTATCAAACCACAGATTTCGGCGTTTTAATTGCTGCAACCGAACGCTCGCTGTACGCGCTCGACGGTCAAACCGGCGAAACGATTTGGCGCAGAAACGTCGGGAATATCAATGAAACTGCGATCACGCCCGTTCCGGGAACGGATTTGATTTTGCTTTCTTTGGACGAAGGGAAAAAATCGCGCGTCGCCGCGCTCGATTTATTGTCGGGCGCGAGCGTTTGGACGAGCGATAAAGTCAAAGGCGATGTGATGCAGCTCGCGGTTGAACCCGGTCAAAATCTGCTTTGCGCCGTTTTAATTAAAAATCCGCGCGGCAGCGCCGGAGAAATTCTCAAGCGCGAGCCGGAAATTGCGGTTTTCGATTTACAAACCGGCGATTTGCTCTGGAAAAGAGGTTTGGGCGGTGAAATCGAAATGATGCCCGTTTCATTTGGCGAATCGGGTGAAACGGCTTTTACGCTCGACAATTATCGCGCGCCGATGATTTTGGACGAGCGCGTTTTTCTGTTTTACGAAGGCGCGACTTCGTTTGAAGCTCGCACCGGACGCGAGCGAGAGCGCGAAGAATTTGACGTAAATGTTGACGGTCTGGCGCTGACCGAAGCCGATCCGACGTTTGATCACGAATTTATTTATACTTCCGGTCGGGGAAAGATTCGCGCCGTTCGCCGTTCAAACGGCGAAGTCGAATGGGAAGCAAAAGATTTGGGCGTCGCGCCCGAAATGTTTCTCGTCAGCGATGTTTTGTACGTTCGCACGGGCGGGCAGTTTACCCGAATCAAGGACGGCGAAATCGTTTCCAAAGGCTCAAACGGCGTCTCGGCGCTCGACCGCAAAACCGGCAAAACTCTGTGGCGTTACAAAGGCGCGGACAAAGGTTTGACGAATTTCGTTTTTTCCGACCAGAACACGATTTTGCTAGCCGACAAAAACGAATTGATTTCGATTGACGCGCAGACGGGCAAGCGAACCGGAAAGTTTGAACACCGCGTAAAAAACGCCGAATTTGTTTTAATCAATGAAAACAGGGAAGCCATTATCGGCGGGCGCGAGCAAATTTCGGCGTTTCAAATTTCAGATTTCAATTCGAAAAAGCCGCAACCGATTTGGACTGCGAAATACGAAGCTCCCGGACGCTCCTTTTTGTCGCGCGTCGGCTCAATCGCTCTGCGCGCGACAGCGCTTTATTTCCGTTATGGCGGATGGATTAATTTCGGTTTTAACGCGGTTCGCGGCGCTTCGCTGGCACGTTCGGTTTTGGGATTGCGCTGGTCGGGCGTCAGATCACGAATCGGCAATTTTGATTTAACCAGTCTGGCGACAAACGCCGCGCGCAGTTACGTTTCCGACCAGATTCGGACTTACGGGATTGCTTCGAGAATCGGAAATTTGAATGCAATCCGTAATTCAACACGCGAAATTGTGCCAAATTATCCTCGCCCGACAATAACGCTGGCGAAGCCTTCGCGTGAGGAAGTACAGGAAAGACTGCTCGACCGTTTAGACCCGGCAAACCTTGCGAACCGGCTAGCTGATTATCTTTCGCGGCGCAAACGCCTTGCCGAATTGCGCGGAAATTTTATGTATTTTTACACCGAATTACCGAGTGGCGGGCGCGGTTTAATCGGCGTTAATGTCACAAACGGAAATCCGCAGCGGCAAATTCGTTTGAGCGAGCCGGACGCGCATTTTGTTACGGATGAAACGACTGGTTTGCTTTATTCAGCGAAGGACAATCGTCTAATTGCTTTCGAATTAACCAAGTAACTAAACAGTGACTATGAGTTTCGTTTTCTTTTTGTATAGTTTACATTGTCTCGTTTGAAATCTTTAAATAAATTGTTTACATCGTTTGCCAGGTTATTTGGAACGAGCCAAACGCCGCAAACTTTGGTAACGGTATCCGTTGTGATTTCATGAGGCTGTTGCCGACACCAATTTTCAACCACCAAATTTGCCAAAAGCTCAACAGTTGCTCCATTAACGGCAGCTCGCTTCTCCGTTTTTTCGCAGATAAGCAAATCGAAAATTTCAAAATTATCGAGCGGCTCAAACTCGCCCTTTGATAAATCAGTCGGCGATTCGTTTGAGAGTTTAAACATTACAGGTTTGTATTTATCTCCGTGTTTTAACAAAACAAAAAAACGCATTTGCGGATTATCATATCCCCTGGCGCTAAGCATCCAATCCGGCAGTTCGTTAGCCTCTTTAATATTTTGTTGGAGCGTTTCCGTGTGTCGCAATCTGATTTCCGCTCGCAAACCCGCCGCATCCGGCAAAAGTACCGTTTGTTTTATCAAATCGTCGACATCTATATCTTCTTCAATTATTGTTGCGTCTAAATCTTCCTCAAGTGACAAAACACCGGATCCAAGAATACGTTTGGATTTCTCGTGCCTTAGGTTAAGACGGCGGTAGATTGTTTGAATTGTTTGTTGAACAGGCGAATTGTCATTATCTTCGTCAATAATTGACGGCGCGAAGGTGTAAATAGACACAATCCTTTCGGAATTCTTAGTCATTCGCAAAATTCGCCCGACGCGCTGAAACAACACGTCCGCCGCTAACGGCGGATCATAATTAACAATGACATTTGCGTCCTGCAAATTAACTCCGACGCCGTCTGCATCTGTGCAAATTAAAATATCGTGTTCGCTTTCGGCACGATGCCCATGAGAAATCGGCGAAAAGCGTTTCAGTTCTGCTGCTCGTTGCTGCAATGATTTCAGCTCCGGTGACGAACCGCAAGATTTTACTGTACAACCCAGACTGAATTTATCCGCAAACGTTCTTTTAATCATTTTCTCCAAATAACACGCCGTCATATGTCGCTTGACGAAAATCAGCACCTTGCCGTTTTTTTGTTCGCAATAAATTTCAAGAATTTCTTTCAGTCGGTGAAATTTTTCATCGGCGGAATCGCTTGATTTATCTAGTTCCACTAAAATTGGCGAAAGAATCTCTCTGCGCCGCCAATAATCAAGCTGCATCGAAAGTTTATAACCGACATGATCAAAATAGGGGTGTTCCGTTTTCTGCGATAAAGCAATTTCGTTATTTTTCTCCGACTCCAAAAATAGTTCTAATTGCTGAATATTGTTTGAGGTTGAATTTTCTAACAAATCCGTTTTTTGATTATCGGGCGTGGTTAAGTTCTTTTCAATCGCGTCCTTAATTGACAGCGGCGAGCCAAGCCAGCCAAAAAGCGATGTATTGTAGATTGTATCAACTAAACCCCGAAGAATTTTCCCTTCATCGTCATCGTAAAACGGGTAAGCCTTTTTTCTGGCTTGGTTAAAGCACCCAGCGTCAAAAGCCGCTTGCAGTTGCTCTCGCTCAGATAAATCAAAACGCACGGAACGCAGGGCAAGCGTCTTTGGTAAATAGAACTTTTGATTTTCGGCGAATCGGATAAAAACCCGTCCATTGTCAATATCGCCTCGCTCTTGTGCCATTTTCAAAACATGAGGTAAACCGAGAACCGAAACCACTGGCAAATCAGCAAATTCTTCGGGCGTCGTCGCTTCCCAAGCTCTTTGAACTGGTAATTTCGATTTGTGCAGCGATTTTTTTCGATTGCCATGCGGAAGCAAAAACAACAGGCTGTTAAAATTTAATGCATTCGTTCCGTAAGCGGTTGCCGTTAATAAAACTATTTTGGCTCCCGCTTTAACTACTTCGACTAGTCGCGTGTAAACTCGGCTATGACGTTTCTTTGTGTTTTCAGCTAAAAGCTCGTTGCGAAAAACGTGGGCTTCATCAACTACAATCAATGTCTCAACATCCGCGCGCTTTAATTCATTATCGAGTTTTCTGACTTTGTGATGACTTATTTCAGATTCCGGTAGAAAAAGAACGTCGCTATTGAAAATATCAAAATTTATATCCCGACCTTTTAACTCGCTTTCCCAATTTTGATGGACAATTTGTGGAGCAATGATAATAACGCGCTTGATAATTCCAGGCTTACGTAACCGCAAGGCGATTTCTGCGCCGATAATCGTTTTCCCCAATCCGGTGGCAGCAACAATGAGAGAACCGCCATAATCCTCTATTTGGCGAAGCGATTGGGCGATAACGCCTTTTTGAAAATTCATCGGTTGATGAGCGCCCTCGCCGAGCGGTTCGTACGGCAGGTTGTTTAATAAAAACAGCGTTTTTAAATAAATTTCAAAAGGAGCAGACAGCCCCAGCCATTTTTCCAACTCCGTCAACAACTCATTCAGCACATCAAGCGCGTTTTTCGATACGGCATCATACCAATTAGAAAATGACTCGATCTGTCGTTTGTCTCGAATTAAGCTGACTTGTTCAGCGTTAGTCCGCAAACCGCTGTAAGTAAAGTTCGCCGACCCGTGCCAAAGCAGCGTATTATCGCAAATATAAAATTTGCAATGAAATTTAGTTTGCATTGCGCGGGCGTCGCGGATAATGAAATCGCCTCTTTTTATCCGCTCAACCAAATCCTTGACCGTTTCGTGAAGTTCGGTTTCGCATTGCCCGAACTCTCTCAAAATTTCCTTAACCAAAGTTTCTTTGACATAGAAAATCTCGCTATGCCCGACCAAAACATGTAAACGAACGTCTGGGTTTATCTCAGCGCGCGCTATTTTATATCCGGTTAATCTAAAATAAGCGCTGGCAACGCGAATTATATGGCGTGCTCTTGGGAAATACTTTCTGATGAATGTTTTACCAACGCCCGCGCCCACTCCCGAAACGATATTGCCGTCGTCATCAAAATTAGCGGCTGATTCTATTCTTTGTTTTGGCATGAGGATGATTTGACAGATTGTCTGGAGATGATGGAATTGTCAGACTTCCAAAAAACTTATAAAGTGAATTTTGTTATAAGTCAATAAAAACTGCAAACAGCGTTATGTTAAAGAAAAAATCTTTTGTTGCTATTGTTTTCATCATTTTCATTCTTCTTCAAACCACGTCTGTCGTTGCACAACGAGCAAATGCTGAGGTCAGCAAGCCAAATCCTGAAATCCGAAAAATTGTCGCCGAAATCAACGCCAAAAACGTCGAAAACACGATTCGCAAACTGGTTTCGTTCGGGACGCGCAACACGCTTTCGGAACAGGACAATCCGACGCGCGGAATCGGCGCGGCGCGCGATTATTTGTTTGCCGAGTTTCAGAAAATCAGCGCAGATTGCGGAAATTGTTTGACGGTCGAAAAACAAACCTTTTTGCAGCCGAAAGCCAATCGCGTTCCCGAACCGACGAATTTAACAAACGTCGTCGCAACCCTGCGCGGCACGACCGACCCGGAAAGAATTTATGTCGTTTCCGGGCATTACGATTCGATGTGTACTTCGCCGACCGACGCCAAATGCGACGCGCCGGGCGCGAACGACGACGCTTCCGGCACTGCTGCCGTTGTTGAAATGGCGCGTGTAATGAGCAAGCGAAAATTTGACGCGACAATCATTTTTATGGCGGTTCCGGGCGAAGAACAAGGGCTTTTGGGCGCAACTTATTTCGCCGAACAAGCCAAACAAAAGGGAATGAACATTGAAGCGATGTTTACGAACGACATTATCGGCGGCGTGACGAGCTACAAAAATTCTCCAACGCGCCAAACCGTGCGCGTCTTCGCCGAAGGCGTTCCGACAAACGAGACCGAACAGGAAGCCAATACGCGGCGCAGCGTCGGCGGCGAAAACGATTCGGCTTCGCGCCAATTGGGAAGGTTTATCAAAGAAATGGGTGATGTTTATTCACCGCGTTTTCGTGTCAACGTAATTTATCGCCGCGACCGTTACGGGCGCGGCGGCGATCACATTCCGTTTCTCGAACGCGGTTTCGCCGCCGTTCGTTTCACCGAGCCGAACGAGGATTACACGCATCAACATCAAAACGTCCGCACTGAAAACGGTGTGTTTTACGGCGACACGCCCGAATTTGTTGATTTCGGTTACGTCGCCAATGTTGCTCGCGTCAATGCCGCCAGCCTCGCCGCGCTCGCGCTCGCTCCGGCGAAACCGAAAAACGTCGGAATTGTCACCGGACGTTTGACGAACGACACCGATTTAAAATGGGACGCGAACAAAGACGCGGATTTGGCGGGTTACGAAATCGTGTGGCGCGATACGAATCAGCCGTTTTGGACAAATTCACAATCTGTCGGCAACGTCACAAATTTCACGATGAAAGAAATGTCAAAAGACAATTACTTTTTCGGCGTCCGCGCGGTTGATAATGCCGGAAATAAAAGTCCGGTCGTGTTTCCTCGCCCGGCGGCGCAGCCGCGCCCGAATACGAACAGGTAAAAATGTGGTTTGAGGTTGCAATCGTCGCCATTCTTTTGCTGATTGGGCAAATTCTCTTCGGGCATTTTGAAGAGATGACGCCGCGCTGGCGAATTTTGGGGAAACACGCGCTCGGAATCGTCATTTACACTTCAATCGCTTATTTTTTCGGCAGATTCTGGTTTTACGTTTCACTTGCGGCAACGCTTGTTCCGCTCGTTATCATTCATTTCTGGTGGCTTCCGAAACACGGAATCAACGGCTGGACGGGCGAGCCGCGCGATAAATATTACGAAATGCGCGGATGGAAAAAGCGAGTATGAATTGTTCGCTATTGTGAATAGAAAAAAGCAGTTGAATTTTAAAATCTAATTTCGATTTTAAAATTCAACTGCTTTTTTCTAACGATTTACGATTTACTTCTTGTTTTCGGTTTCGGCGAAATAACCTTGCCGGTGCGTTAATTTAACTCGTTGTTTTTCGAGAACGGGATTTGCGACCTGAATTTCGATTCGGCGATATGAACCGTCTTTTTTCGAGTTGCTCGGTTCATAAGCAATCAAATATTGCGAGCGCAGCTCGTTTTGAATTTGGTCGAAAGCGCGCTGTAAATCCGTTTCGTCGCGCGGGAAAAAGGCGCGCCCGCCGGTTTTGTCGGCGATTTGGCGCAAAGTATTCTGATTGACGCCCTGCATATAATCGTCGCCGATACCGATTGAATAAACCACCGAATCAACTTTCAAAGCCATATCAACGGCTTGTTCAAGGCGCTTGCTGCTGTTGTTGTCGTGTCCATCGGAAAGCAAAATGATGGCGCGGCGCGTTTCGTTTTTCGTTTCGCGCATCACTTCGTCCGCCGTCACCCAGATTGCGTTCCAAACGGCGGTTGATTGCGCGGCGCGCTGTCCGGTGTTTTTTCCGCCAGCGGGACTGCCGAAGGTTACGCCGCCGCCCGCGTAATTAACCGGCGGCAAAAATTCGACTTTCTCGACCGCGCGGCGGATGCGGGCTAGATTATTTGTAAAACCTTGTTCGAGCGTGGTTTCGCCGGTAAACGTCAAAATCGCCACTTCGTCTTTTCCCGGTCTCACGACATCTTCGAGAAACGCCGCAGCAGCGGCTTTTTCGTCCGGCAAGGTTCGCTCCTGCGAAACGCTCGTATCAATCAAAATCGCCAGGCTGAGCGGCAAATCAACTTGTCTTTGAAAAGTAAAAATCTGCTGCTGTTTGCCGTCTTCAAAAATGCGGATGTCGTCTTTGGCTAAATTCGTCAGAAAACGGCGGTCTTTGTCGGCTGCGGTAAAGAGAATATTGACCAAATCGGCTTCAACCCGCAACGGCTCTTCGTCTTCAATCGCAGGCTCTTCCGCAGGGGGCGGAGTTGGAGTCGGAGCCGGTTTAGTTTGCTGTGCAAAAATTGAGGTTGTCGAAAACAAACCAACCAGCAGGAATAAAAAGATTTTGTTCAAGCGCATTATTTGAAACGATGAATTAGGAACGCTGAATGCTGAATTAAAAACTAATTGCTTTTCGTTCGGCATTCAGCGTTCCTATATTCATACTTTACCTGATTCGGTCGCGGACGGCGCGATAGCCCGTCTTGGTGCGAACTTTGTAATCACCGGCTTTTCCGCCGAGCTTGACTTCGACTTTGCGAAGCGCGCCGTCGTAGTTCTGATTTTCCGGTTTATACGTAATGATGTACTGCGTTTGCAGCTCTTTTGAAATCGCCCCGAAAGCCTTTTCGAGCGCGAGCATATCGCCTGTGTAAAACGCCTGTCCGCCGGTTTCCGATGATAAACGGTCAAGCTCTTTATCGCCGCTGTCTTTGACTGTTCCGGCTTCGACGCCGGGCACGGTTCCCAAAAAACCGGCTTTCGTCGAAATCGCAAAAATCGTCGTTTCCGTTCGCTGTGCAATATCAATCGCGTCTGCCAGATCGGCGCGGCTGAAAGTGTCCTCGCCGTCCGTGATGACGACTAAAACGCGGCGACCTTTGGCGTCGCGCAGCTTTTCGTCACAAAACTGCCAGATGGCGTCGTAAAGCGCGGTTTGATTGCCCGTTTCTTTGACCTTTTCAACCGCTCTGTCGAGTAAATCGAGCTTGTCTGTAAAATCCTGCCGCAATTTAATTTCGTGGTCAAAAGTGAGAAACGCGGCTTTGTCTTTGCGAAGTCTGGTGACGGTAAAAATAAAATTACGCGCCGCTTCTTTTGAAAACTTCATTTTCCCGGCGGTCGAGGGCGAAGTGTCCATCAAAACGCCGACCCAAACCGGCGGATTATCGCGTTCGTCGCTAAAAAACGTAATTTCCTGCGGTCTGCCGTTTTCAATAATTTGAAAATCGTTTTTGGTTAAGCCTTGAACGGGCTTTTTCTTTTTGTCCAAAACCGTAATCGGCAGCCGCACCTCGAAAACATCGGGAGCGGCAATAATATCCGAATCTCTACGAACGGGCGGCGTAGGCGTCGGCTGCGGATTTTGGGCAAACGCCAGACCGCTCAAAATAAAAATCAAAGAAAAAAGACCGAATAACTTTTTCATAAATGCTTTTGGAATAAATTCTGCGCTCGACGCGAGCGCGCAACTGGAATTGACGCGATTAGGATGCGCTGAAAACCTCTGTTTGTTGCCAAAATCGGCAATCGAACAAAAGAGAAGTATAACGAAGTTTCCCGGAAGATGAAATTTAACCGAAAGATTGCAGGAAATTTTCAAGCTCCGGCGGCAAAACGGCTTGAAAACCGAGCCATTCGTTTGTCGTCGGATGACGAAAACCGAGCCGTTCGGCGTGAAGAAAAAAACGATTCAGGCGTTCAATTTCTTTTCTGATTTTCAGATCGGGCACGGTTTTGTCGCGACCGGCGTTGTAAAGCTCGTCGCCGACGACCGGATGTTTGACGAAAGCGAGATGCACGCGAATCTGATGCGTGCGCCCGGTTTTGATTTCGACGTTGAGAAGCGTAAAACGCTCGAATCTTTCTCTGACTTTCCACAAGGTTAAAGCATTTCTACCGTGTTTTTGCACCGACATTCGCAAACGATGATTGCGGTCGCGGGCAATGGGAGCGTCAATTTTCCCCGAATTTTCCTGCATTTCGCCGTGTACGAGAGCAACGTAGGATTTGAAAACCTCGCGCGCGCGAAATTGATCGGAAAGTTTTTCGTGAGCCGTCGGCGTTTTTGCCGCCACAATCAACCCGGATGTGTCTTTATCGAGCCGATGCACGATTCCGACGCGATTGTTTGTGTTCTGAACTTCAAACTTAAAATGATAAGCAATCGCATTTGCCAAAGTTCCTGAAGAAACTCCCGCGCCGGGATGGACGACCATTCCGGCTGGCTTGTTGATAACGGCGATTTCTTCGTCTTCAAAAACTATGTCGAGCGGAATGTTTTCCGCTGTAAAGCTCTCAGGTTCGAGTGCGATTAGCTCGACTTCGATTTCATCCGCCGTTCTAACTTTGTAGGAAGATTTCGCGGTTTTGCCACTGACCAAAACATCGCCGTCATTAATCAACTGCTGCAAGCGCGAACGACTCCAGCCTTCGATTTTCTCAGCCAAAAAAGCGTCGAGGCGTTTATTCGCGTTAACAGCTTCAACGGTAAAAGTTTGAATTTCGTTTTCGGCTAAATTTTCGTTTTGCAAACTGGAAATGAAACGCGGAGACGCGGAGAGGCAGAGATTTTTAATTTAATTTTCTCTGCCTCTCCGCGTCTCTGCGTTGAATTTTATGCGGCGGTTTGAGCAGCTTTGATTTTTCTGAGCCGCAAAATTAAGAAAATAAACGCGCCAATAGCAACCAACAAACTGATAATTTGAGAAGTCGAAAGTCCCGTTAAGCTCGACATTCCGAAAAGATCGCCGCGCGGATCGCCCCGGAAAAACTCAATCGTAAAACGAATCAGCGGGTAAAAAATCATATAAGTGATGAGAATTTGCCCGTCAAATTTCTTGCGGCGATGGAGAAAATAAAGAACGGCGAAAACCGCAATCATCGCAAATGATTCGTAAAGCTGTGTCGGATGGAGATAAAGCGGATTGCCCATCGCGTCTTCAATCGGAACTCCGGTGTTAGCGTGTCCGGCTTCGCCGAAATGCACGCCGAAAATCGAATGGGTTTCCTTTCCGTAACAGCACCCGGCGGCAAAACAGCCCTGCCGCCCGATTGCCTGTCCAAGCGCGAGTCCCGGCACAAGAGCATCAGTCACTTTCCAAAACGGCAGCTTGTAACGGCGAATCAAAAGCCAGGCGGCAGCTAAACCGCCCAGAAAACCGCCGTAATAAACTCCGCCCGAACGCAGGAAGTCGAGCGAGAAAAATCTGCCGGGATTCGCGCGATATTCTTCATCAACAACAAACAACAGAAGCTTTGAGCCGAGCAGCCCGGCAATCAAAATCCACAAACCCAAATCGTAAATTCTTTCAGGCGGCAAACCATCATGTTTTCCGAGCCGCGCGGCGGCGAAAAGCCCCACCAGCAGCGCCGCCGCCAGCATAATGCCGTAAGTGTGAATCGGAAAATCGCCGATGCGGAATAATTCTGGATACATATTCGATTTTGGATTTTAGATTTCGGATTCTGGTTTTCCGCTGCCCGCTATGGCTTGGGCTTGTTTTCCCGCTTCAGCATTTTCAGGTTTCCGATTGAAAAATAAATCCAAAATCAACAATCCGGCACCGATGCAGATTGCCGAATCGGCAACGTTAAAAGTCGGGTAATGCCAGTTTCCAAACTGCACGTCAATAAAATCAATGACATAACCGAGCCGCACGCGGTCGGTTAAATTGCCGACAATTCCGGCAAGCAGCATCGCGCACGCGCCGAGCAATCGGTCGTTATCTCTCGGCGCGCGCCAGAAATAATAAAGCACAAACGCGGTCGCTAATCCGGCGACAGCCGCGAGCACCCAGCGTCCGGTGTCACCGCCGTCGGCAAATTGGCTGAAAGCGACTCCGGGGTTTTCGGCGTAAATGAAATTCAGAAAATTCGGAATAACGTTTACCTCGTCGCCGAAACGCAAAGTTTTCCGCGCCCAAGCCTTTGTCGCCTGATCAATCAAAAAGACGCCGAATGCGGCGACGAGATAACCGAGTTTCCAGTAAATTGTTTTTTTGTTCACAAATTTATTTCAAATATTTGGTGGCAACATACGGATGTTTAGGATTAACGACCAACTTTTGCTGTCGCGGGTCAATTAAAACGTCCATATCTTCCATCGGAATTGCGCCCAGCAAAACGTCTCTGCTGTGCGGAATGACAACCGCGTCGCAGGTCGTCCGGCGATTTTCAAAACGAACTTCAATCGGTCCGACAACTTCGACTTCAATCTGCGTTTCGTCAGCTAAAACCGAAAATTGCTTTTCAAGCAAAGGCAAATCAAGCTGATTGCGAATCTCATCGTTAATCGCCAGCATAAACGAGCCTGAATCAACCAGCGATTTAACTTTAACGCGCTTGACGTTTTCCTCCGCGATTAAACCTTTGCGAAAATCATACATTTCGCCGGCATTGAAAAGCTCTATTTCGGCAAAAACTAATCTCATTTCATTCACTCCCGTTTGATATTCGATTTTTTGCCGCTTCTCGTTTTTCGCTTTTATCAATAACATTCTCTTTAAACCGCTGCGTTTTCCGTGTTCTGGATTTCAGCTAAAACCGGCGCGCAACGTTCACAAACAGTCGGATAACTGTCTGATTCGCCGACTTGAGTCGAATAATTCCAGCAGCGCTCGCATTTTTCGCCTTCCGCTTTGACGATGCGAACGTGCAAATTGTCCGCTTCTTTTAATTCGACTTGCGAAACGATGAAAACGAACCGCAAATCGTGGGCATATTGCCGCAACAAATCCAAAAGATCGCCGCTCGTCTCCAAAACGACTTTCGCTTCGAGCGACGAGCCGATTAATTTTTCGTTGCGCGCTTCTTCGAGCTTTTTCAAAACTATGTCGCGCACCGAAAACAAACGTTCCCAGCGCTCTGACAACATTTCCTCGCGCTTGCCGGAAGCTTGCGGAAAACGCGCGATGTGAACCGACGCTTCGGTCTGACCGGGCAAATTCTCCCAGATTTCGTCTGCCGTAAACGCCAAAACCGGCGCGAGCAGACGAGCCGAAACGTCTGCAATTTTGTACAAAGCCGTCTGCGCCGAACGACGCGCGTGCGAACGCGGCGCGGCAGTGTAAAGCCGGTCTTTGATAATGTCGAAATAACGCGCCGAAAGCGTCACGGTGCAGAAATTGTAAAGCGTGTGATAAACAGCTTGAAAATCAAAATTTTGATAACCCGCTAAAACTTTTTCCGTCACCGCGTCCAATTCGCCCAGCGCCCAGCGGTCAATTTCCAGAAGCTCTTCAATTTCCTCGACATCTTTGCCGCCGGAATATTGCAGAATCGGATTCTTAATCGCATCTGTTTCGGGATTGAAACCATCGAGATTTCCAAGCGCAAAACGCATCGTGTTGCGGATTTTGCGGTAAGCGTCCGTCACGCGCTGTAATATTTCGCCGGAACAGCGCACGTCTTCCGTGTAATCAACCGCCGAAGCCCAAAGCCGCAAAATTTCCGCGCCGGATTGTTTGATAATTTCATCGGGCGGCGTTGTATTTCCGACAGATTTCGATTGTTTTCTGCCTTCGCCGTCCACAACCCAGCCGTGCGTTAAAACGTTTTTATAAGGCGCGCGATTGTGCGCGGCGAGTCCGAGCATTAATGACGAATTAAACCAGCCGCGATATTGGTCGCCGCCTTCGATGTAAACATCGGCGGGAAATTCCAGATTGTCGCGCGTTTCCAAAACCGCGACGCACGACGAGCCGGAATCGAACCAAACGTCCAAAATATCGCTTTCTTTGCGAAATTCGGTCGAGCCGCATTCGCCGCACGTAAAACCTTCCGGCAGCAGCTCGCTCGCTTCGCGCTCGTACCAGGCGTCGGCGGTTTCTTTCCGAAAAATATCTGCGACGTGATTGACGATTTCCGGCGTCGCGACTTCGCGTTCACAGCCCGCGCAATAAAAAACGGGAATCGGCACGCCCCAGACGCGCTGGCGCGAAACGCACCAATCGGGACGACCGGAAACCATATTTCGCATCCGGTCTTCGCCCCACGCGGGCAGCCAATTGACGTTTTTGATTTCGTTCAAAGCCATCCGGCGCAAACTGCCGTTTTCGCCCGCATCCATCGAAATAAACCATTGCGGCGTGGCGCGGAAAATAACCGGATTTTTGCAGCGCCAGCAATGCGGATAACGATGTTCGTATTTTTCGGAAAACAGCAATGAGCCGTTTGCCTGCAAAAAATCAACGATTTTCGGATTCGCTTGAAAAACGGTTTCGCCCGCGAAATTTTCGACTTCGGGCGTAAAACGTCCGGCGTTATCAACCGGGCAGTAGATTTCCAGCCCGTATTTTTTGCCCATCAAAAAATCGTCGTGACCGTGACCGGGCGCGGTATGAACCAATCCGGTTCCGGCTTTGCTCGTTTCTTTGCGGTCGCGCGCCTCAGAGACATCTAATTCTGTTTCAGCGTCGGATTCTCCGCCCAAAGTTACGTGATCGCCGTTCATCAACAGCGAATCTCGATTTATCCACGGATGCCGCGCCCAGAGTCCTTCTAATTTTGAACCCGGAAATTTCGCTAAAATATTCGGCATCTGCCGTTCGCCATTTTCATCAACGCCGCCCAAACCGCATTTGACGACGGCAAAACCGACTAACTCAGAAGCAATAATCAAAACTTCGTCACCGTTTTCGACCGCTGCGTATTCAAAATCCGGATTCACGGCAATTCCGAGATTTGACGGAAGCGTCCACGGAGTCGTCGTCCAAATCACGAAATTAACTTTTTTGCCCGCCAGCGCCTCGTCAATCTGCGCGCCGTCGCCTTTGAGCGGAAAACGGACATAAACCGAAGGCGAAGTGTGCAGTTTATATTCGACCTCGGCTTCGGCGAGCGCGGTTTGATCGTGAATGCACCAATAAACCGGACGCGCGCCTTTGTAAACAAAACCGCGTTCCAGAAATTTACCGAAAAGCCGCGCGGTTTCCGCTTCATATTCGTGCGACATCGTGAGATACGGATTTTCCCACTCGCCGAAGACGCCGAGCCGCTGAAAATCGCGCGTCTGCGAATTCATCGCAGTCGAAGCGTGATCGCGGCAGATGCGGCGGAAAGTTTTCGTCGGAATGTCGACTTTGTTTTTGCCTTTTTCGGCTAATTTACGCTCGACGTGCTGCTCAATCGGCAAACCGTGGCAGTCGTAGCCCGGCACATACGGGGCGTCAAAGCCCATCATCGTGCGAGATTTAACAATAAAATCTTTCAGGATTTTATTGAGCGCCGTGCCGATGTGAATATCGGCGTTGGCATACGGCGGTCCGTCGTGGAGAATAAATTTCTCCGCGTTCTTGCGGGATTCCCGAATCAATTCGTACAAACTCGCTTGTTTCCATTTCGCCAAACGAGCCGGTTCGCTCTGCGCGAGATTAGCCTTTTGGGAAAAATTGGTTTTGGGAAGATTAACTGTCTTTTTTAAATCCAAAGAGTCTGTCATACGTTTATAAATCAAAATTCAGTCTAAGTTTAACCGTTCTAAAATTCAAAAGTCCCAAGCCTTTTCTTTAAGACTTGGGACTTCCGCACTTGCAAAACTTTAGCTTCAACTCAACCGCCTGAAGCGACAAAGCCCCTTTTTACGCACATAATAATTATGCTAAAGCCGTTTTTCATAAATTCGTCAGTTTATTTATGCCAATAATTTTTCATTTAGTCAATTTTTATCAACTCTACGCTGTGTCCTGAGAATGCTGTACTTAAAAATATTTGTTTTCACGAATAGTAAGAGTGATTTTAAAAGACTTTCGTAAGTCAACAAATTTGTTTAGTTTTGAGATTTTGATTTTTAGACGAGTTTTGAAACATAGATTAAGCCGGGAACACGCCGCTTCGCCAAACATTGATGGTTATCGGATAAACGGGAGTTTTTAAGATAATTATCATTAGATTATTTTTACTGTTTGCGAGTTTTCGACCTACAAACTATCTTTAAAATATGAAACCGATAATTCGAGAATCGGCAAATATTTTACTTATTATTCTGGGAATTCTTTCAGCGGGAATGGGATTGAAAGGATTTTTACTCTCAAGCCGCTTTATTGATGGTGGCGTAACAGGTATTTCTATGCTGCTCTCGGACGTAGTGGGATTACCGCTATCCATTTGGCTTTTGATTATCAATCTCCCGTTTATTGCTCTTGGTTATAATCAGATAGGTAAAAAGTTTGCCGTCAAAAGTGCTTTAGCTATTGCAGGATTGTCTATTTGCCTTGCCGTCATTAAATATCCTGATGTCACGCCCGACAAACTTCTAACCGCTGTTTTCGGCGGTTTTTTCATC
>DASVRD010000065.1:0-44788 GCA_036388775.1 Pyrinomonadaceae bacterium
GTAATCGCCCGGCGTGATAATGTCGCCGTTTGAGCCGAATTGTTCGCCGCGAAAAGCGCTGTTGGTGCTGTTGGTGATATACCAGTTGCCGCCGTCGGGGCGGAAAACAGAAATGTCGGTTTTGCCGTCTCCATCGAAATCTGCGGGAGCGCGGCGAGTGGCACCCGGATTTAATCTCAATTCATAAATGCCGCGACCGTGTGTGGCGATTCTTAAAATGCGGTGAACCGGCTGCAAGTCAATGTCAAACACGGCGACGCGCGGCAAACCGTCCGAAAACGGCGTCCAATTGGCTCCGCCGTCAAGCGTGCGGAAAACTCCGATGTCGGTTCCGGCATAAACAGTGTTGCCGGACGGATCCGCCGGATCAATCACGAGCGCGTTGACCGGAACGTCTGGAATGCCATTTCCCGCAGGCGCAAAAGTCGCGTTGTTATTGCCTAAGTTGGTGGTTTTCCAAATGTGCTGCCCGGCGGGCAAACCGAAACCGCCGACAGCGACATATGCGGTAGTGTTGTTGCCCGCAATTTTAGTGCGAGCGATGTAGCGAGCGGGAATGAAACCGGTCACATTTGTTAATGTCGCGGAGCCGTCAGTCGTCACAAAGACGCGACCAGCCGTTGAGCCGATTATCCGAATGTTGTCGTCATTCGGAGAAATACCGATGGCGCTGATTCGCTCGCCGCTACCTGTGAGGGTTTGACTGACAACGGTGTGGTTGCTGCCGCGATCTGCAGAACGATAAAGTTTGTTGGTCCCGTAGTAAATTGTATTCGGATTGCCCGGACCTCTTGTTAACGGCGCATAAAACAATACCGGGTCAGCACAGGCGATACCATTTCTGGATGTTCCGTTTAGACAACCGATAAATGGCTCCCAATTCGGGTCGCCCAGCGCGACGGTGGACAGGGCGCGGGAATAACCTACACGCGAATTTGTTCCGTTTTGATAGGTGTGATAAGCCGTAACATCAGTCGTGTTCGGCGAGTTTTGATCAATCACGGCTTGTCCGCCGTCACCGCCGTCCGACCAAATCCAGGTTGTGCCGTCTGGCGCGAGAAATAACGTTCCGTTATCCTGCGTTCCGCCAATCATATAATTACGGTCCGTCGGATGCAGCGCGACGCTCTGAAATTGTGTCGCGCTGAACCCGGTCGTATTGCGGCTCGTCCAGTTGGCGCCTCCGTCAGTCGAGCGCCATATGCCGCCATCCGAACCAAAGTAAACGACATTCGGGTTGGACGGCGCGACGGCGATAGCGTGAGTGTCAACGTGCAAACCGATTTGGCTTGAAGTAAAGCTTGTCCCGCCGTTGGTTGAAAACCCGAAAGTTAATCCTGTCCCGCCGCCGACGGGCGCACCGCCGAGATAAACACGCTCTGGATTGGTCGGATCAACGGCAATCGCAATGTTGTAAAAACATTGCGGATTGCAGAATCCGTTTGCCGAAACGGAATTGAAACTTTCACCGCCGTTGACCGATTTATAAACAGTTCCGTTAGCAGTGCCGGTAGCGGCATAAACTGTAACCGTCGAGTCGGTTTTTTGAATCGCTAGCTCGGTTCGTCCGTTGGTCGTGCCGTCGGGAGTCGTTAAAGTGCGAGTAAAAGTCGGTGCCGCAGCAAGCGCATTGTTTGTCAGATAAACGCCGCCGTCGGTAAATCCGCCGGTAGTTCCGCCGCCGATCAGTGCCACTAAAATGCGGTTCGGATTGCCCGGCTCCATTACGGCGTCAACTACTTCTCGACTGACCGAGCCGGAAATTGAAACGTTTAGCCTTTCAAAAGTCGGCGCGTCGGACATCGCGTTTGTCGAGCGAAAAAGCCCCGCGGTCGGCAAAACCAAGCCCGTCGTATTACCGCCCAAACCGGCGACGCTTCTTGTTGACGTAGCAAAAATAATATTCGGATCGGTTGGATGAATCAAAATCTCGCTCACCGCGCGCCCGGTGAAAACGTCGTTGTTAGCGGCATCGCGGTTTAAAGGTCCCGCGAGAACTGGATTCGTGTCCGCATTTGAAATGCGGTAGATGCCGACACCGAAAAAGCTGTCGGCGGAGAAAGCCGATTCGCCGGTTCCGACGTAAACAATCGTCGGGTCGGACGGCGCGATGGCGACCGACCCGATTGCTAAACTAAGCGCGTTGTCGAGCAGCGGCGTCCACGTCGCGCCGGCGTCCAAAGTGCGGTAAAGACCGCCTTGAGCCGTACCGACATAAGCTATATTCGGATTTGTCGGGTGAACGGCAATTGCCGTTACGCGCCCGGCAGTCGAGTCAGAGCGACCTATAGTCGAACCGTTCGGAATCGGCGCCGGACCGACCGGTTGCCACCCGGCTTGCGGCGCGGCGTCCGGCTCACCCGAAGCGGCGGCAAGCGCCGTTTCCTTATTCTCCATCTCAAAAATCGCTTTTTGCCGTGAGTTTAATTTCGGATAAGGCAAACCCCGAAGGAGCGATATTTGTTCTTCACGAGCTTTTAAATAAGCTCCCTTATCGGCAAGGGGCGTTCCGGGCGGTAAATCCGGATCTTCATACTCCGATTCTTCAGATTTGTTAATAAATTTCTTGTTATTATTTTGATATTTTTCTTGCTCGCGAGCCGCGAATGCAAAAGGGGCTAAGTTAATCAGGTATAAAAATAGCACGGACGCGCTGAAGAGTTTTCTGCGCATAGTTTTTTGATTTTCTCCTTAAATTTTTTAGAACAGAATAAGTGAAGTGAATGATTAGTATATACAACACTAAGTCGAGTTGTCTATTAAAATTACGCAGCTCAAAGGATTTTTCGCTGCTTATTAAATTTTGATGAAAAACACAAAATGATGAATAAAAAAGCGTTGACACACCGTTTTTAGTGATTTATGATGAGCGCCATCACTGGGAAGGAGGTGATCAAAAAACGCATATGAAAAAAGATTACAGTGAGGTGGCTGAAGCCTGAAACCTCGAAAATATAATGTAGTTTATTAGATTTTCCCCTGTGTTTCAGGCTAATCCAATCAGACTACCGAAAGTCGCCCAATGAAAGTTTTGGGCGACTTTTTCATTTAGAGGCACAACGTATAAAGTTGAAGATATTGTTAATTTGATTTAATCGGATGGACGGTCAAGAACTTAAACAACGACGAAACAAGTTAGGACTGACACGAAGCCAGCTCGCCTCGCTTCTTGGAGTTTCAGAGGATGCGGTTTATCGTTGGGAAACTAGCAGATTGCCGATTTTACCAAACAGAAAAGCAGATTTTGAAAAAATCGAAGCAAAATTAAAAAAACAGGAAACTAACTCAACTAATCCATATTAGGATTTGTCAGGTTTGATATTAAATCGAACAACTCGTCACCTGTCTCCAGATAAACAACGTATTCATTTTCTGCGACCTGAGCAGTTGTTCCCTCTAAGTCTTCACCATACTTTGCGGCAATAACTACCAACGAAGCATCAGGCTTTGCGTTTTGACGAAGAAAACTGCCGACATTCATTGTTTCTTCGAGTGATTTCTTAACCAAGTCAACCAGAACCAAATCAGATTTCAGAAGTCCGTCTCCGACTCTGTGAAAGGCATCCTCTTTTGTGGCTGACGACATTACGTTATAGCCTTTATCTGTGAGCATTTTGTTTAATGTTAAACGAGTATCGTGGTCTTCTTCTAGTAAAAATACTGTAGGTTTATTCATATTCGGTATCCCTTTAACCTTTAAATCTCGCGTTTATAAAAACAGCAAAAGGCACAAAGAGAAGATTGCTAAGCGAATCTGAATGTCTGGTGTTGAGTTTAAAAAGAACGGTTATTTATATTAGAACACGTAAAATCAAATCTCACAGTGCGGTAACACACATTATTATTTTGAAATGAGAAAGCTACTATTTCTATGAGGATTATCGGATTTTCTATTTAATCTGAAATCGAATGATTGTCAGCTTGCATACAGACAACGTAATTTGATTGCGATACTTTGTAGGCTATACAAGGGGTATCCTGTCTGTTAGATGTTTGTTGGATAAAGGGGCGATTTCTCGCCCCTTTTGCTTTTATGTTAAAAAGAAGTTTTTAAGACGAACATTGATTAGGAATTTAGCAATTTGGATAATATTCTTTCGGGCGGTTATTATCTTGGCAATCTATCGTAATCTTCTTTTACTCTTTGATAACAATCACAAGTGAAATCTTCTAATCCTTCTCGGTCTGTAACAGTAATCATTCCTCGCTTGTAGTTGATGAAACCTGCGCTTTGCAGATGAACCGCTGCTAATGTGACAGATGGACGATTTACTCCGAGCATTATCGAAAGAAATTCTTGCGTGAGCGGTAGTTTGTCTGTACAAGAACGGTCATGACACAACAACAGCCAGCGAGCCAATCTCTCTTCCGTCAAATGCAGTTTATTGCAAACAGCAGTCTGGCTAATCTGAAACATCAGAGCGTGCAGAAATCTCAATGTTAAATCGTGAAATGCTCCCGCTCTTTTAAATTCTTCTTTAATAAATTCAGTTCTTATTTTATGTCCGCCATCAGGTAATTGAATCAATCCCACGTTATAAGAATTATCAACTCCAAGAAAAACATCTATTCCTGCTAAACCTTCTCTGCCGATAACACCGACTTCAACAGAGTGACCTTCGGCTGTGCTTGAGATAATAGATACCATTGCATCAGATGGAAAATAAACGTGAGTTATTTTGTCTCCTTCACGATAAATGATTTCTCCGTGAGGAAGTTCGATAGGCTCTAAATTTGGGAGCAATCGTCGGTAATCCTCTTCTGGAAGAGCATTGATAATCTGGTTATTAGTAAAACGGTTTTGTGTTTCCTGCATTTTGCATCTCCTTCTTTGTTGCAACTGTCGCGTTATAAAAACAGCAGACGGCACGGTAAGGAGATGATTGTTAGGCAAGACCTCGAATGACGAGTGTTGAGTTATCAAAAGAACAATTTTGTTACTGGTTTCAAGTATAGCACGTTGTTCAAATTGCTCGGTTATAAACAGATACTTTCTAATTTCTCGTCTTAGAAAAAGCAAAAAAAGCCAGAATAACAATCCTTCTGGCTCTAACTTTATTCTTTGTCTATCGAATGAAGCTTTGAATCGTTTTATTCTGAAACTTGAGCTTTTGTCAGCTTTGATAACAGCTCGAATAATTCTTCCGCATCTTGAAGATAAACAACGTATTTATTTTCTCAGACCTTTTCGCTAGTTTCTTGCAATTCATCCTTGTATTCTTCTGCGATTGCCACAACAGGAACATTTGTTTTCTTGATTTCCCGAATGCGCTCGCCTGCCTTTAATATTTCTTTGGTTGAAGTTCTAACCAAATCAATCAAAATCACATCAACTCTGCCGATTCCGTTATTGATTTTCTCAAGCGCATCACCTTCATTAGTCGAAGATTTTACTATGTAGCCTTTGTTAGCGAGCAGTTCTGTGAAAAGAGGGCGCGTATCGTCATCTTCTTCGACCAGAATGATTGTTGCACCGTCTCTAACAGATTCTTTCATAAATAATTTACGGGAGGCAATGATTAGAATATCAAGTTTATTGCTGGCGATTCTGTATAAATCTTGACATTGCATTTGTAAATATTTGTAAAAAAAAATCCTTATGTATCGTTTGTTACACCATATCGAATTTAATAAGCATATATTCTCAAATTGACTACGTAGGTTTTTACATTCTCATTAGGTCTTGAATTTCAAAACTTCTCCTTCTGAATTTGTACGGATTTAACCGTAAATAACTAAAGGAAATAGACCAATGCTGAATACTGTGAAAACTAATGGTTTTCAGAAAGTTACAAATTTGCAACTTAACAACTTAATTCTTTCTCGCCTTCCAGAAGCAGAATACAGAGAAATTGCCTTTGACCTTCAATTAGTTGAAATGAAGAGTCACGATGTTATTAATCGTCCATACGAGCACGTCCAATACGTTTATTTCCCAGAAACGAGTATGGTTTCTTCCGTTAAAATATTAGAAGACGGAGCAAGCGTTGAAACGGGTTCAATCGGCAGAGAAGGAGTCACGGGCATTTCCGTCGCTTTGTCCAAAAGACCTTCGCCAAGACAATCAATCGTGCAAGTACCAGGCGAAGGCTACAGAATGAAATCCGATAAATTCCGTGCCGCTTTAAAGCGTGACGGTTTATTGTCTGATTTGGTATCGGAATTTATCTTTACGAATTTTACGGAAACGGCTCAATGTGTTGCTTGTAACTCTCATCATACAGTCACTGAACGATTAGCAAAATGGCTTCTCATCAGTCAGTGTAAAACAGGGCGTAAAGAACTTGAATTGACTCAGGATTTTATTGCGCAGATGTTAGGCATTCACAGACCAGGCGTAACAATTGCGGCTCTTCAACTCAAGAATGCTGGTCTGATTGATTATCGCAGAGGATTAGTCAGGATAGTTGATAAAGAAGGCTTGGAAGAGTTTGCCTGCGAATGTTATGAAACACTAAAAGCCGATTATCCTTGCAATTAAACAGTTTGATTTTTTTCAATAATTTAAATATAGAAAGCCAGCAAGTATTCTCGCTGGCTTTAACTTTTGGCTTTTGACCTGTTACGAAGTTCTTGCTCTAAACATCACATTTTGCCTTTAATTTGGATAGTTGGCACACAACTGGCACACAAAATGATGAAATTTCCGAAATTCAAA
This sequence comes from Pyrinomonadaceae bacterium, assembly GCA_036388775.1. Taxonomy (GTDB): domain Bacteria; phylum Acidobacteriota; class Blastocatellia; order Pyrinomonadales; family Pyrinomonadaceae; genus JALZCH01. The sequence goes on from DASVRD010000065.1 coordinate 6,659, forward strand.
ACGAGTAATATTTTTTATAACTCAATGTTTACTGTGAAAAACAAACAAAACAAGACTATGACAAAAACGGTTTTATTAAGGTGGCTGAAGCCTGAAACCTCGAAAATATAATGTAGTTTATTAGATTTTCCCCTGTGTTTCAGGCTAATCCAATCAGACTACCGAAAGTCGCCCAATGAAAGTTTTGGGCGACTTTTTATTTTTTCACACAGATTCCACTTACTGAGGAGTTTTATCTTCTAAATAGCGATGTAAAAGCGGCTCAAGATTTTCGTAGTGAAGCGGTTTGATTAACACATTGTCAAAACCCGCTTCTATCGCTTTATCAAAAGAAGTATTACTGAATCCTGTTAATGCAACAATCGAAACTTTATCAAATCCTACAATTTCTCTAATAAGCTTCGTAGCAGTTGCGCCATCCATTACCGGCAGTGCCAAATCCATTAAAATGAGGTCTGGATGGTATTGCACGGATTTTTCAACCGCTTCATAACCATCGGCTGCTTCGATAACATCGTATCCGTACCACTTTACCAAAGCCTTCATCAAAGTCCGGGTATCATTGTAATCTTCCACAATCATTACTGTCTTTGACATATTGATAATCCCCTTTTGGGTTTTAAGTTTTTCATAGTTAAACATATTTGGCAACAGTTTGACAATAGTTAATATTTATTTTCCTGATTGAAATATTTTGTTAAATTTGTTTATTGCGATTTGGTAATTGAATATGTAAATATAATCATTAGGTTTCTGTTTAGCTTTAAGTGAAATTATGAAAAAAACAATTCTTGTCGCTGAAGATTATGCCGATAGTCGTATTTTGATGAAATATATTCTCGAAGGCTATGGTTATCGAACATTAGAAGCAACGAATGGGCAAGAGGCTGTGGAAATAGCTCAACAGTTTCATCCTGATTTAATTCTAATGGATATTTCGATGCCTGTAATGGACGGCTTTAAAGCAACCCAATTAATCAGGAAATGCGATGGAATGTCTCGATTACCAATCATTGCCGTTACTTCACTGGATAAATCTTATTACAGACAGGCAATAGAAGCCGGTTGTGACGATTTGATTAACAAGCCTGTTGACTCAAAAGCTCTGCAACCGATTCTCAATCAATATCTAGGTCATTAGTGTTGAACCAATCAGTAAGGATTCAATAATCTAAAAATAAAGAGCCGGCAGATTCATTCCTGCCGGCTTTAACTTTTGGCTTAATACCTGTAATGACTTTTTGCTCTAAACATCTTCTTTCGGCTTTGATTTTGAGCGCATTTCCAGGCTCAACAACAAATCACCTTTTTTATTTGCTTATTTCAGTTAGAGATAATCGAAATATTCCGGTTGTTCCGTTTTCTGAAATGACAGGATGAAATTATTTGCGATAACGGGATGGTACATTTATTGCATTTATCATTTTGAGGAAAGTAGATGTATGAATTTGCAACATAATCATACATTAATAATGACAGTTTAGAAGGAGAAAATTTATGCTTTGGACATTAGTTGTGATTTTGCTCGTTCTGTGGTTACTAGGTTTTAGTTTCGCAGGAGCAGCGGTTGGTAATTTAATCCACATTTTGCTTGTTGTTGCAGTAGTTGTTGTAATCCTTCAACTAATAAGCGGTCGCCGCGCAGTGTAATTACGAGCGCTTAAAACTAAATTAATGAACTGTAATAATCGGTTAATTACAGCTCATATCAGTACAACTTGATCGGTTTAGAGGCAATTTACTCGTAATTTGAATTAGCGAAGCGTAAATTGCCTCTTTCCTTTTGTATTTTAGGTCTATTTTTTAATTCGCCCATTCTTGCTTTCGATACTTTATCATTGCCTTCACCTGAAGTTTTAAATCAGTTCTACGAATCGAATAGTCCGGCAAAAGTTTGAATCAGCAACCACAAGTTCAATCCGGCGATAACGAGCGCAACTGCCCAGGCAATTGATTTAAGCCATAACGGAGCTACAAACTCGCCCATCATTTTGCGGCTACCGGTAAACATTACGAGCGGAATCACCGCAAAAGACAATTGCATACTCAAAATCACCTGACTTAAAACCAGCAGACTCGTCGTGCTGCTTTCCCCTGCAATAATAATCGTTAAAATCGCTGGAACGATTGCCAGCAAGCGCGTTATCAATCGCCGCAGCCACGGTTTTAAACGAATTTGCAGAAAACCTTCCATCACGATTTGCCCGGCTAAAATTCCCGTAATGGTCGAATTTTGACCGGAAGCGAGCAGCGCGACGGCGAAAAGTGTGCTGGCAACGGAAACGCCGAGCAGCGGCGAGAGCAGTTGATAAGCATCGCCGATTTCGGCGACTCCTTGATTACCGGAAAAATGAAATGTGGCGGCGGACAAAATCAGAATTGCCGAGTTGATAAACAATGCGAGCGTTAAGGCGACGCTCGAATCAATCGTGGCAAATTTGATCGCCTCGCGTTTTTTCTCCGGCGTCTGCTCCCAGGCGCGCGTTTGGACGATTGCCGAATGCAGATAAAGATTGTGCGGCATCACGGTCGCGCCCAAAATTCCGATGGCGATGTAAAGCATTTCCGGGTTGCGGACAATTTCGGTTGTCGGTACGAAACCCGCAAAAACCTGAGTCAAATCCGGGCGCGAAAAAATGAGTTCGAGAACGAAGCAGCCGCCGATTGTCGCAATCAGCGTGATGATGATTGCTTCCAGATAACGAAAGCCTTTGTTTTGCAGCAGCAGCAGCAGCAAAACGTCGAAAGCGGTGATGCAGACTCCGGCTAGAATAGGAATTCCGAATAAAAGCTGTAAAGCGATGGCGCTGCCGAGAACTTCCGCTAAGTCGCAGGCGATAATGGCAATTTCACACAACACCCAGAGAACGAAATTGGATTTCGGACCGAAATATTCGCGGCAGGCTCTGGCTAAATCCATCCCGGTCGCGACGCCCAACCGTACGCAGAGCGATTGCAGCAAAATCGCCATCAAATTCGATAGCAAAATCACGCTCAGCAGCGCGTAGCCGAATTTTGCGCCGCCCGCCAAATCGGTCGCCCAGTTTCCCGGGTCCATATAACCGACCGCGACCATATAGCCCGGACCGGAAAAGGCGAGCATTTTCCGCAGAAAACCGCCGTTTTGCGGTACGCGAACGGTGCGGAAAGATTCCGGCAAAGACGGCAGCGGTTCTGTCTGCTCTTGCAAAAACATAAATCCCTTGTTCGAGTGAGTAAAATATAAACCAAAAACTCAATCAAATTTGTTCGGAATAATACTTCAAATATGAAAAATTTTAAAAGAAATAATTTGTTTAGACAAACGCGGCGAAAACCGTATTTGAGAACAAAGCGCCTTTTCCCGTGAGTCGCAGACGGTTTTCCTCAATTTCAATCAATCCTGCTTCAAATGATTCTTCCAACGCCCCGCCGTACTCATCGAGCAGCGCAACGCCGAATTTTTGCTCAAAATCCGCCAAACAAACGCCGTGCATTAGCCGCAATCCCAAAAAAGCGAACTCCGCCCGACGCTCCTTTTCATCCAGAACCGTTTCCTCGACAATCGCTCCGCCCGTTTTTTCGATCAATTTGATGTAAGCGTTTGTGTCACGCACATTTGCCCAACGCCGATGCTCGCCGTCAAACGAATGAGCCGAACAGCCGAAACCGTAAACCGCATCGAAAGTCCAATATTTTGAGTTATGACGCGATTCAAAACCGGGCAGGCAGAAATTTGAAATCTCATATTGCTCGTAATTTGATTCGGCTATTTTTTCGAGCAGGAATGAATACATTTCGCCCGCCAAATCTTCGTCCGGCGCGGGCTGTTTGCCTTCGCTGATGTGTTTTGCGAGCGGCGTTCCTTCGTGAATTTCGAGCAGATAAAGCGATAAATGTTCGGGTTTTAATTTGAGAGCTTCGTTCAGATTCCGCTCCCAATCTTTTAAAGACTGACTGGGAAGTCCGGCAATTAAATCAAAGCTCACATTTGAAAAATCAGCGTCGCGCAATAAATCAATCGTTTTCCGCACATCTTCCGCCGAGTGCCGCCGCCCCAGCCGTTTCAACTCGTCGTCGTCAAAAGTCTGCGCGCCATAGCTGGCGCGATTTATGCCGAGCGAACGAAAATCCCTTGCGATTTCCGGCGTCAGCGTTCCCGGATTCATTTCCATCGTGATTTCCGCATTTGTTTGAATCGAAAATCGGCTGAAAACGGCTCGCAGAATTTTCTCCGCTTGTTTCGGAGTCAATAGCGAAGGCGTTCCGCCACCGAAATATATTGTGTCAATCGCGGGACTTTGAACTTTGAACTTTGAACTTTGAACCTCCTCGCAGAGCGCGTCAACATATTTTTCCGCCAAATCCGATTGATAAATACTGACGGCGAAATCGCAGTAAGAACACCGCGAACGACAAAACGGAATGTGAAGATAAACTCCGGGCAACATAAAAAGCGAATCGTAAATGGTTTCAAATCATTATACTTTCTTTTTCGATCACGATTACGATTCGCCTAATTTTCAAGACAATTTTCGAGCGCGCAGCGCCAGATGTTTTCCAGCGCGACGATTGTAGCCGAGATTGCCGTTTCACCGTTCGCTTTGATTTTTAAATTTTTGCCGGTGACTTTGCCGATGATTTGGAACGCGCAATTGCCGACGGTTTCTTTTACTTTTTCCAGATTTTCCGGCGCAAAACTAATGACGATGCGCGAAGGCGATTCGACGAAAAGCTGTTTTTCAACGGAAAGATCGGCGTCGGAAATTTCGATTTGCGCCCCGACGGGTTTGCGATTCAAAGACGAAAAACAGCTTTCGGCGATGGCGACCGATAAACCGCCGTCCGCGCAATCATGGGCTGATTTAATTAAACAATTTTCGGCGAGCGCGATAACGGTTTGCTGAACGCTTTTTTCGATTTCCAAATCAAGTTTCGGCACAGCACCGGATTCGATCATTTCTTCGGTCGAGATTTTCCGGCAGCTTGCGGCGTATTCGCTGACCGACAAATCATCGTCGTTCGTCGCGCCGAGCAGCGCGATCAAATCGCCTTCGGTTTTAAAACCCTGCGTTACGATGCGCCGCGCGTCATCCAGAATTCCGACCATTCCTATGACGGGCGTCGGCAAAATTCCTTTACCTTCGGTTTCGTTATAAAACGAAACATTGCCGGAAACGACCGGAGTTTCAAACGCCAGACAAGCCTCTGCCATTCCGTCAATCGTTTCCGAAAACGCCCACATTACTTCCGGGCGTTCGGGCGAAGCGAAATTCAAACAATTTGTAATCGCTGTCGGGCGAGCGCCGACGCAAGCGACGTTACGTGCAGCTTCGGCGACAATTAATTTTGCGCCTTCGCGCGGATTGACGGCGCAAAACCTGCCGTTTCCATCCAAACACATCGCCACTGCGCGCCGCGTTTCTTTAATCCGAATCACTGCTGCGTCAGCGCCCGGCAAAACCGCCGTATTTGTCCGTACCATCGTGTCGTATTGCTCGTAAACCCATTGTTTCGAACCGATATTCGGCGAAGCGAGCAGAGTTTTAAAGTTATCCGTAAAGTTCGTTGTTCGTTGTTCGTTGTTCGTTGTGTTTTCCGAATTTTGCCTTTTGACTTTTGACTTTTGACTTTCCGCCATCGGGCGATTGTATTTCGGAGCTTCGTCGGTCAAAGCCAGAACCGGAATGTCGGCTTCGACGCTGCCGTTGTGTTTGACAATCATTCGATTGCCTTCGACCACGCGCCCGACGACAACTCCGTCCAAATCCCATTTGCGGAAAATATCAATCACCTGTTTTTCGCGCCCGGCGTGCGCGACGATCAACATTCGCTCCTGCGACTCCGAGAGCATCATTTCGTAAGCGGTCATTCCGGTTTCGCGCTGCGGCACGCTCGTCAAATCAAGCTCAATTCCCGTTCCGGCTCGCGCCGCCATTTCGCAGCTCGAAGAAGTCAGACCGGCTGCGCCCATATCCTGAATTCCCGCAATCGCGCCCGAACGCATCGCTTCGAGACAGGCTTCGAGCAGCAATTTTTCCAAAAACGGATCGCCGACCTGTACGGTCGGGCGTTTTTCCAGAGCTTCTTCATCAAACTCAGCCGAAGCCATCGTCGCGCCGTGAATTCCGTCGCGCCCGGTTTTTGCGCCGACGTACAAAACCGGATTTCCGATTCCCGATGCTTTGCCGAAAAAGATTTGGTCGTGTCGCACCAAGCCGAGCGCAAAAGCATTGACGAGCGGATTTAAATTGTATGCATCATCAAAAACAACTTCGCCGCCGATTGTCGGCACGCCGAAACAGTTGCCGTAATGCGAAATTCCCGCAACACAGCCTTTTAAAATAGATTTATTGCGATTCGCGTGTTTTTCATCGGTCAATTTGCCGAAACGCAAGCTGTTCATCGCCGCGACCGGGCGCGCGCCCATTGTGAAAACGTCACGCAAAATTCCGCCGACTCCTGTTGCCGCGCCTTGAAACGGTTCGATAAAACTTGGGTGATTGTGCGATTCAACTTTGAAAGCGACGCACCAGCCGTCGCCGATGTCAACGACTCCGGCGTTTTCGCCCGGCGGCACAATCACGCGCTCGCCGGTCATCGGCAAACGCTTGAGATGAACGCGCGAAGATTTGTAGGAACAATGTTCCGACCACATTACGGAAAAAATGCCAAGCTCGGTCATTGTCGGCGTATGCCCTAAAAGCTCGACTATTCGGTTGTATTCTTCGGTTGTAAGATTGTGTTGTGCGATGACTTCCGGCGTGATTTGTTGATTCATTGATTTTCTAAAACTGTCGGAATTAAACTAAATTTTTACCAGACTTTGCCGGAAAAGCAAAAACGGCGGCTCGCAAAAGCCGCCGGCAAATCAATTTTCCCGTTTAATTTAGTTCCCGGCGGGTGTGTCCGCTGCCGGCGACAAAACTTTTTCGATTTCCAATCGCAAGATGTCCGGTTTAATGACTCCCATTCGGCTGTAAGCGATTTTACCCGCGCTATCCAGCAGAATCGTAAACGGCAAACCGCCTCTCCAATCGGGCGCAACCAATTGGATCGCAGCGTCTTCGTCCGCCGTCTTGAGCAAAAAGGCAGGCATTTCGGCTTTCATTGCCGCCAGAAATTTTGGTACGTCGCGTTTTATTTCCGCCAGATCGTCGAGAGAAATTGTCACGAAATCCAAGCCGCGCGGGCGAAATTCGTGGTCAATTTTGACGAGTTCGGGAAATTCCTCGACGCAGGGCGTGCACCAAGTCGCCCAGAAATTGATGAGCAGCGGGCGTTTTGCTTCAGGTTCGCGTTTGAGCAGCGTTTGCAGACCGGCAAAATCAAGTCGCGTGACCGGAATCAGCGCCGTCGTTTCGATTGGATGCGGCGATTTCTTAACGCTTCCTTTAACTCTCAATTTTGTTTGCCGACGATTTTGCGGCGCGCGCTTTTTTTGCGCGAGCGCAGAATCCGCGCCGCCTAGACCAAGCCAGATTGCGCCGCAGAAAACCGCCAAACGGAAAAATCTCATCTTTTATTTCGCCGCGCGTTTGATCGTGCAGCCGAAGGCTTTAGTTTCGGTTTTCGCCACTGCTTTTCCGGCGAGCGTCGCGTCAACGGCGTCTTGCAGCGGGCGGGCGGTGATGTTTTCGCCGCTCCGGTCGTTGTCAATCGCGCCGCGATAAACGAGCTTGCCGTCTTTATCGAACAGATAAACTTCGGGCGTCACCGTCGCGCCGAATTTGTCGGCGATGACGTTGCCTTTGTCAAGCAACATCGTAAAAGAATGGCTGCGCTCGGTCATATTCGATTTGACATAATCGAGCGATTCGGTCGCGTTTGAATTCATTCCGATAACGCTGATTCCTTTGGCTCCATATTCTTTCGCCAGAGCGTTGATGCGTTCGGCATAGCCTTTTACGACCGGGCATTGCGCCGACATAAAAACGATCAGAGCGCCGTTTTTGCCTTTCAAATCGTTAAACGAACGCTGTTTGCCTTCGGTATCGGCGAGCGTAAAGTTTTCAACCTTCGCGCCGATGGCAACTGTGTCGCTATTGCGCGCCCTTCCCGTATCAGGCATTAGCACAAAAGCCAAAGCAAAAAGCAGAACAAACGAAATACCGACGAGTTTTCTTTGCATTTTCATCGCTTTACTCCTCAAAAATTTGAATTACAGAAGGAACTTAAATATACAAAAACGTCGAACTTGAAACAAGCTCGGCGTTTGGTACGCACTAAGTTTTAATTAGGTTTCACTTAGATAAACGCAAAATCGAATTGTTCCTGATAAACGGCGTCGGCTGGCAAATCAAGGTTTCTGCAGCTCGGCGAGCATAATGCTGCTGGCGTTTTGGTCTCGCTGCACGTAAAGAATCGTTTTGCCGTCATCAGACGCGCTCAAACCGGGAAAAGCCCAAAGCGGCATTTTCTCCGCCGAGGCAATTTCTTTGGCTTGCCCGGTCGAGAAATCGTAGAACACAATTCGATACGGCGGGTTTGGATTTTGAGCCACGAAATAAACGCCTTTTTGCGTGACCGTCCAGTAACGCCAATAACCGGCTTCAGAAAGCTCAGGCATCGGCAGTTCTCCGCCTCCTTCGACCGAAACGCGCCACAATCCGGCAACGCCGCGTCCTTTGGAATAAAAAATCACTTTGCCATCAGGCGAGGCAAACGATTCGAAACCGCCTTGTTTAGTGATTTGTTCGGCTTCTCCGCCCGCCTCTGAGATTTTCCAGATGTTCAAATCGCCGCCGCGATCCGAGCAGAAATAGACAAAGCGACCGTCCGCGCTCCAACTGGGCAAAACGCTGCGCGACCGCGAATCAGTCAAACGACGCGGCGCGCCGCCGTCGCTCGAAACGATAAAAATGTCTTTAGTATTTTCGCTCGTTGCGTCAAAGGCGACAAACTTTCCGTCCGGCGAAAAACGCGGACTTCCCGTCAAACCGTTCGAGTCGGTTAATTGCCGCTGATTTTTGCCCTCCGCGTCGGCAATCCAGATTTCCTGATTTCCCGTGCGGTCTGAGACGAAAACCACGCGCGAGCCGTCCGGCGAAAATTGCGGGCTGTGGTCGGCGCGAGTCGAATGGATAAATTTTCGCGCGGGCGCGTCGGGCGCGATTTTCCAGATGTTCGAATCGTTCGATTCGTCCGTGAAAGCAATTGTTTGTCCGTCGGGCGAAACGGCTACGTTTGTTATATTTTTGCCGCTCGTCGCAATTATTTCCGGCTCGCCGCCCGAAGCCGGGATTTGCCACAAATTCGATTGATTGCCCGCGCGAAATGAAACGAAAACAATTCGTTTGCCGTCCGCACTCCAGGCGAGGCTCCGAATTCCGCTTTTGTCGAAAGTTAATTGACGTTCCTCGCGCTCGCCGTCCGCCGTTTGAACGATGAAAACTTCCCGAACCGATTCGCCGAAATTTCGCAGAAAAGCCAGACTTGCGCCGTCCGGCGAAAAGCGCGGCGTGGTGTCTCTGAATGATTCCGGCGGTGCGGTCAATTGTCGCCGCTCGCCGGTCTGCAAATTCACCAGAAAAATGCCCGACTGTTTACCAGCCGAAATCGAGTCAACAACGGCGAGTGTTTGCCCGTCAGGGGAAAACGAAACGCTCGACCATTCTGAATTAAGCTCGCAAATCTTTCTTTCCGCGCCTCCCAAAGCCGGAACCAAAAACACTGCGCTGCGAGAAGGAAAAGAGCGGACAAAAGCGATTTGCCGATTATCGGGCGAAAATGTCGGATAAATTTCATCGTTTGCGCCTGTGGTCAAACGAATCGGTTCGCCAGCACCGATAATTTTGACGTAAACGTCCAAATCCTTTTCACTATCGCCGCCATTCCAGGAAAAAGCCATTTGCTTGCCGTCGGACGAAAAAGCGGGCATATCTTCGCGCCCGGTCAAACCGGAAAACGGCACAACCCTGGCGATTAAAACGGGTTTGGTTTCCGGCTTTCGGATTTTTTTTTGATAAACGGCAAAACCGATTGCGCCGGCAAACGCAAACCCCAGAACAATTGCCAGCCAGAGCAATTTCGGATTTCGGATTTCGGATTTCGGATTTTGCAGCGCGAGATTTGCGTGCCTCTCCAAAGCTGGCGGTTTAATCGGTTCGGGAATCGAGATTGTTTCTTCGACGCGAATGCGCTGCACGGTTTGTTCTTTGACGACAAGCGCGGGCGCGGCTTCAATTGTTTTAACCGGAGGCAAAAAGCGATAGCCGCGTTTCGGAAGAGTTTCGATAATTTTTTCCGAGTTACCGGCTGCCGCTTCGAGTTTTTTTCGCAGGCGGGAAATGTTCTGCGTCAATGCGCCCTCGCTGATAAAAGTGTCTTTCCAGACTGCATCCAGAAGAGCGTCTTTTTCCACAACGCGACCCGCGTTTTCGACCAGAAAAAGCAGGACTTCAAATTCCTTCAAGTTCAGCGCAACAGGCTCGCCCGCTCGCCACAAAAGACGGTTTTTTACATCCAGCCGAAACTCGCCGAAATCGTAAAACTCTTTTGTTTGTTGCTCTTGCATCGTGTCAGGAATTTGTCAGAAAAATCTAAGCCGGTTGTCAGGACTTTTTTCGACGGATGTTTGTAAGTTTGTTGCCGTCGCCCGCAGAACAAATCCAAAGCGATTCTAATTTTAATCGAGAACAAATGGAAATCAAACGCACAATCGAGATTTTTATCGAAACTGAACGCCGATCTATCGTTTGCCAATCAGAACGCGGAGAGCAGACTTTTTGCCCCGGCTGCGGAGAAATGATGCTCACGAGTGAGCAGGCAGCCGCGGCGCTTGAGACAAACTGCCGCACGGTTTTTCGCATGGTCGAAAGCGGAAGCATTCATTTTTCGGAAACCAAAACCGGTTCGGTAATGATTTGCCTGCCTTCGCTCGCCACGGGTTTGCAGTGCGAGGCAAAACGAATCGGCGATGCCGAATGCACACCTTGAAAGTTAAACGAATTGAACCTGCGCCGACTATATGCCGCTAAAAAAGAGAATTTAAAAGGGGAAAAATTAAGATGCGAATATTTTTGAATTTATTGACGAACAGAATTTTTACGATTTGTTTTTGTCTGGCGACAACTGTTTTCACCGCGCAGGCGGCGACGCTGACGGTTACGAAAACCTCAGACACGAACGACGGCGCCTGCGATTCCGCAGACTGCTCTTTGCGTGAAGCGATAGCGGTCGCCGCTTCGGGCGACACAATCGTCTTTGCCTCGCCTTTATTCGACACGCCGCAAATAATTACTTTGTCGGACGATTTCGCCGCGCTGACGATCAACAAAAGTTTAACCCTGACGGGCGCGGGCGCGAATCTTTTGACCATCAGACGCGCTTTCCAATCGGCGCTTTATCGAGTTTTTGACGTTAGCGGCAGCGGCGCGCAGGTATTTTTAAATAAAATGACCGTGACGGGCGGACGCTCGGGTGCGGGCGGCGGACTTTACGCCAATGGCGGCGTTTCTCTCACAGTCACGGATTGTGTTATTTCAGCCAACAATGGTAATAGGGGCGCCGGAATATTTGTCACCGCCGACAGCAATCTGACGCTTGCAAGAAGTACGGTTTCCGGAAATAATGCGAACGGCTTTTCGGGCGGCGGCGGAATTCACAACGAAGGCGTTCTGACGGTGACAAACTCGACCATTTCGGGCAACCGCAAAACTAACGAGACCAACAACGGCGGCGGCATTTGGACTAACAACACGACCACGATTACCAACTCGACGATTACCAACAACGACGCGGGCGGCACAAACAGCGCCGTCGGAATTTACCGGGGCGGCGGTTCGGTGACGATTCGCGGCAGTATCGTCGCAGGCAATCAAAACAACGCTTCTTCGCCTGACGTCGCCTCGCCTTCCGGCGCGTTCACGTCTGGCGGTTATAACTTAATCGGCAGCGCTCCGCATGGGGCGGGATTTACCGACGGCGCAAATAACGATCAAGCCGGAACGCTTTCCTCTCCGCTCAACCCGCATCTCGATTCTTTGGCAAATTATGGCGGCAAGACTCCAACGCACCGTTTGCAGACGAATTCTCCGGCGATTGATAAAGGCAACAGCTTTGGTTTAACAACCGACCAGCGCGAAAAATTGCGTCCGACCGACAATCCGGGCACGGCGAATGCGTCGGACAGCGCGGACATCGGCTCGTTTGAATCGGAAGTGTTTTTAACGGTTACGAAAGTCGAAGACACAAACGACGGAGCGTGCAATGCGGACTGCTCTCTGCGCGAAGCGATTAACATTGCCGGAACGGGAAACGTCATTGAGTTTTCCTCTTTATTCAACGCTCCGCAAATCATTACTTTGTCGGATGCGGCGGGCTTTCAGGGATTGATTATCAACAAGAATCTGACGATCAACGGCAAAGGCGCGAATCTTTTGACCGTCCGCCGCAATCCGGCATCTTCTGTTAATTTCCGCATCTTTACGGTCAACGGCGCAAACGTGATTTTAAACGGGATGACAGTTACGGGCGGCAAAACCGTCGGCTCAAACGCGCGCAGCGGAGGCATCTACAGCGACCCAACCTCAAACTTAACCATTAACGATTGTCACATCACGGATAACGAGATCACCAGCGTCGGCAGTGTGAAAGGCGGCGGTATCAGCGCGCAGGGCGGCACGCTTGTCATTAACAACAGCACCGTTTCAAACAACCGCGTTATCAGCGGCAGCACGACGAATTCCGGCGGCGGTATTTTCACTTCTTTGGGAACTGTAACCACGATTATCAATTCGACCGTTTCGGGAAACACCGTGACGGACGCTGCCGGCTTCACTAGCAATCTGAACGGCGGCGGCATTTTCAACGGCGGTGTAATGACGCTGATGAATTCGACCGTGACGGACAACGGTGCGGCCGGCGCGGCGAGCGCGAGCGGAATTTTCAATAATAGTAATCTAACCATCGGCAGCACGATTGCGGCGGGCAATCGCAACAATTCAGCCGCGCCGGACGTGGCGGAGGGAACCGTTATCTCGCAAGGCTTTAATCTGGTCGGCAATGTCGGCTCGGTTTCGGGGTTTAACCCGTCAAGCGATCAGGTCGGAAGCTCCTCGGCTTTAATCACCCCTTTGCTGGAGACGCTCGCCTTAAATGGCGGCTCAACGCCGACTCACGCTCTGCTCGCGGGAAGCCCGGCGATTGACGCTGGCGATGCTCTGGGAACTTTCACAGACCAGCGCGGCAGCCCGCGCGCGGTTGATAATCCGGCTGCGCCTCCGGCTCCTGGCGGCGATAACAGCGATGTCGGTTCGTTTGAATCCGGGCGTTTCCCGGCTTTGGTGGTGACGAAAACCGAGGACACAAATGACGGCGAGTGCGATGAAGACTGTAGCTTGCGCGAAGCGATTGCTGCGGCTTCTGCGCGGGGCAACGAGATTGTCTTCTCGTCGTTGTTCGACACACCGCAAACGATCACTTTGTCGGACGCCGCCGGTTTTCGCGAGCTTTCGATTTCCGACAAAAGCCTGAGCATGGCGGGCAAAGGCGCGCAGCTTTTGACCGTTCGCCGCGATCCGGCGGCGAGCGCCAACTTTTCCATTTTCAACATCCGCCGTATCTCCGCCACCAACGTCGGCGTGAGCTTAAGCGGAATGAAGATTACGGGCGGATTTTCCCCGACAGATGCGGGCGGCATCAATGTCAGCGGTGCGGCTTTGACGGTCATGGCTTCCCACGTTACGGGTAACAGCAACGGCGTCGGTAACGGAGATGCTGGCGGAATCGCCGCCAATAACGGCGCATCGTTGACCGTTCTGAACAGCACGATCTCCAACAACACGGTTTTAAATAACGGTGCTGTTAACAGTGCGGGCGGAATTAAATTTGAGGGCAGTCAATTCATAATGACGAACTCGACCGTTTCGGGCAACGTCGTCAGCGGCAGCAACGGCTCCGGTAACAGCGGCGGTTTGCTGTTGTCTCTTGTTTCGGGAACCGTTTCAAATTCGACTATCACGGACAATCAGGCAAACGGAACGAACACGGCGGGCGGCGTTATCGGTGGCTCGAACGCGACGGCTCGAAACACGATTATTGCGGGCAATCGCAACAATTCAACCGTCCCTGATGTCAGAGGCGCTTTCACTTCCGGCGGTTTTAACCTCGTTGGCAGCCCGACGGGTAACAATTTCGTTGATGGCGTTAATAATGACAGAGTAGGAACGCTTTCCTCCCCGCTCAATCCGCTTCTGGACGCGCTCGGAAACTATGGCGGCGCGACGCCGACTCATCGCCTGCAAACCAATTCTCCGGCGATTGATAAAGGCAACAGTTTTGGTTTCACGGATGACCAGCGCGGCGCGGTTCGCCCCTTTGATGTTTCATCCATTTCAAATGCCTCGGATGGCGCGGACATCGGGGCGTTTGAAGCACAGTCCGCTCCGGGCGCGGGCGTCGCCGGAACAGTGGTTTACGGGACAACACCGACCGGACAAAGGGCAAAATATGTATCCGGCATTACCATCACGGCTTCCGGCGCAAGCGCGGCTTCAACCGTCACAAATTCAAACGGAGCTTATTCGCTCAACAATTTAAATCCGCTCGGACAATACACCGTCACACCGACGAAAACAGGCGACTCGAACGGCATCACTCCGTTTGACGCGACGCTCATCTTGCGCTGCGTGGCGGCAGGAACGAGCTGCGCGTTGACGCCGAATCAACGAATCGCCGCCGACACGAACAACAGCGACTCGATTACGCCATTCGATGCGACTCTCGTCTTGCGCTACGTCGCAGGAAACGTTCAGACAAACGCGACCGGGCAAGTCGGTAACTGGAAGTTTGTTCCCGCTTCGCGCAGCTACAACGCGCTGAATGCCGCGCTAACCGGAGAAAACTACGAAGGCATTTTAATCGGTGAGCTTAACGGCAGTTGGACGCCGCCCGCCGGCAATTCAGCCGCGAACGAAAATCCGGTTCGGGACGAGTTGATTTCAACCGACAATGATTTTGATTCAAACCGAACAACCGATTTAATTGAGCAGGAAACGGATGTTTCGCAAGCCGACCTACAGACCGTTCTGCCAATCAACGTTTTGGCAGATCGCAGAACAACGATTTCAATTCCAGTCTTCTTAAACAACCCGGAGGTCAAAACAATCTCCGGCTACAGCTTTACCGTTCAATACGATCCGAAAGCGCTTCAGCCAATCTCCGAAGCTCCGTTCGATGCGGGCGGAACTTTGAGTCAAGGCGATTTTTTAATCGTCGCAGACACGAAAACGCCGGGCAGAATCGGAATTGCGGCGAGCAAGAGCGGCGGCGCAGGCTCAATCTCCGCCAGGTCGAACACACTTGTTTACTTGCGCTTTGCCGTCATTGGCGAGCTGAGCGGGAAATTTGATTCAGCCGATTTAACTTCTGCGAGCACTATGCTTGGCGAAGTCAATCTGGAGGACGAACTGGGAAAACGAATTTTCACAGCAAATGCGCGAAAGGGCGGGAGATTTGTCCCCGCCCTTTCGTTTTAAAGTTAAATAAAGCTGCTTACGACTTGCTCTCGCAACTTTGTTTTATCAAATAAAAGCAAAATCGAATTGTTCCTGATGAACGGCGGCGTCGGCTGTCAGATCAACCGAGCCGAGGTAATCTTCGATTTCCGTCAAAACGTCGCGCTCCGTCGTTCGCAAAGCTTTGGCTATTTCGGGATGAACGCGCAGAGTTACTTGTTTGTAATCATCCATTTGTTTTGAAAGTCGGCGCGACTGGTCAAGAATCTCATAAGCGACCGTTTGCGCAGATTTAATCAAACCTGCGCCTTGACAATAATGACACGGCGCGCAGAGCGTGCGTTCGAGCGATTGTTTGACGCGCTTTCTGGTCATTACGATCAAGCCGAAATCATTGAATGAAAGAACTTTCGTCGGCGATTTGTCGTTTTGCAGAGCTTCCTGCAACAACTGCAAGACCTTTTGACGATTGCGCCGGTCTTCCATATCAATCAAATCCAGCACGATAATTCCGCCCAAATCACGCAGCCGAACCTGGCGGGCGATTTCTTCGACCGCTTCCATATTCGTTTTCGTGATTGTGTCTTCGAGACGGTTCGCGCCTTTGCCGACGAATTTGCCCGTATTAACGTCAATCGAAACGAGAGCTTCGGTTTGATTGATAACAAGGTAACCGCCGCTTCTCAGCCACACACGCGGTTTGACCGCTTTGTCAATTTCTTCCTGCACGCCGTAATTTTCCATTATCGGCTCTTCGCGCGTGTAGAGCTTGACGCGATTCGTCATTCTCGGAGCCATCCGGTTGATAAATTCGACAACGCGCTGAAATTCGGCTTCGTCGTCAACGCGAATCGCGGCGAAATCGTCGGAAAGCTGGTCGCGCAAAATGCGTTCTACCAAATCCAAATCCTGATGAACCATCGCCGGAGATTTCGTGCGCTCGGCAGATTTGCGAACATCCGTCCAGGTTCTGACCAGATAACGCGCGTCCTCGCGGAGATTTTGTTCGGAAATCCCGATTCCTGCGGTGCGAACGATAAAACCGCCGGATGGCACGTCTTCCTCCTCGCGGATTTTTTGAATCAGAGTTCTGAGACGATTTCGCTCGCTGCCCGATTCGATTTTGCGCGATACGCCGACGTGTTCAATCGTCGGCATATAAACCAAAAATCTGCCCGGCAGAGCGATGTGCGACGTAATTCGCGCGCCTTTTTTGGCAATCGGCTCTTTGGCGATTTGGACGAGAATTTCCTGACCTTCGCGGAGCAAATCGGTTATTGTCGGCTGACGACGACCACCGTCGCGACCGCCTCTTTCAGGTCTTTCACTTCTTTCGCCGCGCTCGCCTCTTTCGGGTCTTTCGGGTCTTTCGGGTCTTTCGCCGCGTTCCTGACCTCCGCGCTGTCCGCCACGCCGGTCGTCGCGCTTCGTTTGCGGCGGGCGTCCGTTATCTTCGACTGCCGTTTCGGCGACTTCGACGGTTTCAATTGCAGCTTCCGGGGCTTCGCCGGCGTCCTCATTTCCTTCTTGCGCCGCGCCGTTTTGTCCGCCGTGCTGCGGGCGATTGCCGCGCGGCGCACCGCGACGACCGCGACCGCCGCGACGCACAGCCATTTCCGAACGAAATGAGCCGATGTCGTCAACGCTCGCGTCCGCATTGTCGTAATTTGCGGTCATTGCGTCCGAAGGCGAGCCGGAATCCGCGTTTCCGCGTTCATTCTGAATCGTGTTTTCAGTATTTGAATCTGTTCTCTCATCGCGCGAAACATTCTCGACGTTTGATTTTCCGCCTGTTTCACCGCGCGAATCTTCGGTTGATTCGACGTTTGCGCCGTCGTTCGGGTCGTTTCTCGGATTTTCCGTCTGCATTTTTGCCTCGTTGTTTTTGCGGTTTCTGCCGCCTCGCCCGCCCCGGCGCGAAGATTGTTTGGTTTCGGTCGCGGTGCTTTCGGAGGCTTGCGGCTGGTCATCGGCTGCCGAAGCGGCGTTCTTTTTCCCGCCGCGTTTTCCGCCGCGCCTGCCGCCCGTTTCTTTTTGCGTTTCTTCCGAGTCTTCCGCTGGCGCAGGAATTTCTACGGTTGCGGGCGCTGCGGCTTCGACGGTTTCCGGCGCGGCTGGTTGTTGTTTATTGCCTCCGCGTTTTCCGCGACCGCGTTTGCCTTTTTCCTGCGGCGCGGCGGCTTCGGGCGCAGTCGGTTCTTCATCGTCCGCGATGCGCTCGAAACCGCCGTTTCCGGTTTCGAGACGAAGCGAGCCGACAGCCATCGGCGGCGTCGGTTCGATTTCAAATTCGGCGGCGCGGACGTGATCTGTAATGCGTTCCTGAATCCTGGCTTCTTTGAACAAATCGCCTTCGGTTTCATCGTCAACAATTCGCTCGAAACCGAATTCTCCTGAAACGAACGGCGTCGCTTCTTCAATTTCTTTGATCGGTTTAAGCTGAATATTTTTCGGGGCGGCAATTTCGATAAAGCTCGAATCGCTTTCCTCAATTTCGTCTTCAACCGAGACAAATTCCTCTTCCGCCAAATCTTCGGACAAAAATTCTTCCGGCAGTTCAGGCAGCTCTTCGATTTCCGGTTCTTCTACCGCAGCGGCGGCAATCGGTTCGGCGCGTTCCTGCGCGGCTTCCATCTGCCGTTCGCGTTCGAGACGAGCTTTTTGGACGCGCTCGGCGGCTGCTTTCGCCGCGTCGGTCGCTTCGCCTTTTTTGGTTTTTTCCATTACGATGCGCTCGAATTCTTCTTCTTCGTCGAAGAAATCCGAAACGTACAAAAACGCATCGCGTTCGAGTCCGATGTCTACGAAAGCGGACTGCATTCCGGGCAGCACGCGCATCACGCGACCTTTGTAGAGATTACCGACGACGCCTGAGTTTTCCTCACCGCGCTCAATATAAAATTCCGTCACTTTGCCATCTTCGAGGATGGCAATCTTTTTTTCGCGTCCGTTGACGCTGACAATCATTTCTTTCGCCATAAATTGGGCTTTTTCCCTTGATTTTATTTAAAATATGAAGTTTTTACGGAAGATGTGCGCTGAAATGGCGGAAAGAGCGAGCGGATAAACTTTGCGCTTGAGAGCAGCAATTTTCTAAATTCGGACGAACAAAAAATTCCTCAGAATTTTCGTCGTCGAGCAAGAGTTGATTCAAGCTAAAACCTTTTCGCCGTCAAAATCGGGGAGCGCCCTCGTTTTTAAAATTTAAAATGCGCTCTAAACCCGTTTTCGTTTCTTCGTTCTTCGTCGCCAAAACGATTCGCGCGCTAAAAGCGGCAATTTCTGCCGCTCGAAAAATGCGCGTCGCTTGTGCAAAAATCTTTCGCAAAACTTCTGTTGTTCGGCTTCGAGTGAGAATGCATTAAAAAAAACGCCACAGCCAAAGCCAACCCACAAAGTATAAACGACTTTTTCGCAGATAGGAAACCTAAAATGAAAAAGGCTCGTAAAACCACCGGAATTTTTTGTCACAAAACTTTCCGGTGCGGTGTTTATTAATTGAGCGTCAACAACTCCATTTCTTTGGATTAAATTTATGAAAACTTTTGTATTGCTGTCCCTCTTTGTATTTTCGGGCGTTTTTAGCTCTTTTGCACAAACACTTACTCTACAACCGCCAGCGCCTTCACCGTCTCCGGCAGTCAACGCCAAAACGGTTGCATCTCCTGATGCAGCGCCTGTTGCGTCACCTCCGGTTGAAGCGACCGGCTCGAAAAGCTCCGTCCAGGCTGAAAAACCCTTTCAGCCGACAGAGCCGTCATCACGATACGTGAAAAAAGATGCGGCAGTGCAAATTCCGCGACTTGATTCGCCGCCCGTCATTGACGGAAAACTCGATGATTCGGTTTGGCAGCAGGCAGCGCTTTTCGGAGATTTCGTCCAAACTCAACCCGGCGATAACGTCAAGCCGACTCATCCGACAGAATTTATGATGGGCTATGACTCAAAGAATCTTTATTTAGCTTTTCGCATCATCCAAGATAAAAATACAGTTCGAGCAACAGTAGCAAGGCGAGATAATATTTTTAACGACGATTACGTTCTGGTTCATCTCGATACTTTTAACGATCAGCGTCAGGCTTATCTGCTGTTTTTCTCTCCTTTGGGAATTCAAGCCGACGGAACTTTCACGGAAGGTCGCGGAGAAGATTATAGTCTCGATATTATAATGGAATCGAAAGGCGTTTTAACCGAAGACGGTTTTACCATCGAAGTAGCTATTCCGTTTAAATCTCTGCGTTATGAAGCCGGTAAAAACAAACAATGGGGATTGCATATCAATCGAAGAGTCAAATACAACAACAACGAATACAATTCCTGGATGCCGACAAATCGCAGTATTTCCGGCTGGTTAAATCAAGCCGGTCGAATTACAGGTCTGGAAGGAATCGAAACGACTCGTCAGCTTGAATTAAATCCCAGCTTTACTGTTTCTGAATCAGGCAGACGCACGATCCACACTTTCGACGGCAATCCGAACGGGCGTTATATCAATGAAGGACTCAGAGGCGAATTCGGAATGACCGCGAAATTCAGCTTAACGCCGACAATCACACTTGATTTCGCTTACAATCCTGATTTCGCGCAGGTCGAAGCGGACGCGCCGGTTTCGACTGCCAATCAGCGTTTTCCGATTTTCTTTCAGGAAAAACGTCCGTTCTTTTTGGAAAGAATTGATATTTTTCAATCGCCGATGAATGTCGTCAACACTCGCGCGATTGTTGACCCGGACGTTGCGGCGAAGCTAACGGGCAGACGCGGGAAGAATACTTTCGGATTGATGTACGCTTCGGACAACGCGCCGGGAAATTATTCAAAAGACGAGCGCGTAAGTCTGCTTAATTACCGGGATCGCTGTCACCTTAATCCAAACGTAGATCGAATTTGCGGAATTGAGCGATTCCTTGACGAAAACGCTCAAATCGGAGTCTTGCGCGTTAAACGAGACATCGGCAGACAGCATAATTTGGGATTTTTCGCGACGACTTACAATTTCGTTGACCGGCATAATAACGTCGTCGGAATTGACGGTCGCTTTAATTTGAGCGAAAAAATCGTAACGGATTTTCAAGTCATCGGAACGAACACGCGCGGCAGATTTTACGACGCCGATCTTAATCAAAACAATTATCGCACCGGAAACGGAGTTGGTTACCGAGCTTATCTTTCGCGTTCGGACAGAAATTTGAATATGAATTTCCTGATGACGGGCAGAAGCAGAGAGTATCGCGCCGATGTCGGATTTTCAAATCGCGTTGATACAAATTACGCCGGTTCTTTTATTCAATATCAAACCGACCGCGACGCGAAGAAAAGCATTATTTACAAACGCCTTTTTAACGAGAGCAACGTCAGCTACGATTGGCGCGGGCGCAGCCAGTTAGTAAGATCAAACACTCAGGGAATGCTCGCCTTTCAACGCCAAACTTATGTCGGCGGCGGTTTTGAATTAGGTTACGAGCGCGTTTTTGAACACGAATTCGGTCGCAAGCGAACCGCGACCAGAACGGGCGCGTTTTACGGACCCGACTCGGAGCGTTCGGCTCATCGCGGCGAAATTTACGGCTTTATCGAAACGTCTCCGATCAAACAAATATTTTTCTTAGGGGTTTTAAGCTACCAGAAGGGCGTTTTGGATTACGATTTCGGTGCCGGACGCAAATATCCGCGCGTCAGCCCGGCGGCTTTGCTCCTCGGACAAGATGCTCCTTACGATCCGGGGGCGGGCGATCTGCTTTTGATCGAATCTTCGCTGCGCTACCAGCCGACAGCCGCTTTGCAGGCTCAACTCAATTACAATCGTCGCCGCTTAACGCGCGACGATACGGGCAGAATCGCTTTTGACGATCACATTGTCAGTTTGCGCTCGACATATCAATTTACGCGCGACATATTTGCGCGTCTGCGGCTCGATTATTCAAACATTTCGACGCGACTTCGCCCGCAGTTTGTTTTGGGTTGGACGCCGAGTCCCGGAACAGCCATTTACGCCGGTTATAATGACAACATCAATTACAACGGCTTTAATCCCTACACCGGAGTTTATAAAACCGGATTGAGCGGCAACGAACGCACGTTTTTCATCAAAGCGTCGTATCTTTTCCGCAAGAGCTTTTAGAATTTAAGACAGATCGAAAGAGGAAAAATGAAAAAATTAGCAGCCTTATTTTTACTTACGCTGGCGCTGTCGTTGACGATTAACGCGCAAACCAAAGACGATAAAGAAGCCGTTAGACAAGCGGCTCTTGATTACGTCGAATCAGTTTACGAAGTTGATCCGGCGAGAGTCGAGCGGAGCGTTCATCCCGATCTAGCCAAACGCGGTTTCTTTATCAAAAAAGGCGAAACCGCATATTCGCCGCATACAATGACTTTTACGCAACTGGTCGAGCTGTCGAAAAACTATAACAAAAACGGCAACGTGCCAAAGACCGCCCCGAAAGAAGTCGTTGTGTTCGAAGTTTCAGACCAGACTGCGAGCGCTAAAGTAACCGCCGTTTGGGGAATTGATTATCTGCATCTCGCCAAGTACGACGGGAAATGGAAAATCATCAATATTCTCTGGCAAAGCCCGCCCAAAACAGCCAAATAGCAGAAAGCGGGAAAACAACCTGAACTTTGGTTAAAAAGCGGCAGACGATTTTGTTTGCCGCTTTTTCTTATTTGACAAGCGAAATTGTTCTGATTTTAGTTTGTACTATTTTGAATATTTATTTTTTCGTTTTTTGCGTCATTTACACTCTGAGACGTTGAAGTAACATTAAAAACGTATTATTTTTAAGCCAAGATGATTTGATGTCTTCACTGGTTTTCAAACTAATTGAAATCCGAAGAAAAAGAACTCCCATCAAAGAGGTAAAAACAAGTGAAACCGACTGATATTAAAGACCCCGAATATTTTCATAAAGTCGTTGACTGTCAATATGCCTGTCCGGCGCATACTCCCGTTCCCGAATACATCAGGCTGATTGCCGAAGGCAGATACACCGAAGCCTATATGATTAACTGGGATTCCAATGTGTTTCCGGGAATACTCGGTCGGACTTGTGATCGTCCGTGCGAACCGGCTTGTCGAAGAGGACGGATTGAAGCGGAGCCGGTAGCGATCTGCCGCCTGAAGCGCGTCGCCGCCGATAATAAAAACGGCGTCAAGGAATTGATGCCGCAAGCCCCGTTTAAATCGAACGGCAAAAAAATCGCCCTGATTGGTGCGGGACCGGCTTCGCTGACCGTCGCGCGCGATTTAGCGCCGCTCGGTTACGAGCTTCATTTATTCGACGAGCAGAAAAAAGGCGGCGGTTTTATGCTCAGTCAGATTCCGTCGTTTCGCTTGCCGGAAACGGTTTTGGATGAAGAAGTCAATTACATTCTCGATTTAGGCATTCACACTTTTTTCAACACCTATGTTTCAAGTTTGAAAGAGGTTTTAGATCAGGATTATGACGCGGTTTTTGTCGGCAGCGGCGCGCCGAAAGGAAAGGATTTACCAAAACTTACGGGACGCTGGGAAGCCGAAAAAAATATTCACATCGGAATCAACTGGCTGGCAAGCGTGGCGTTTGAACACATTAAATCAATCGGCAAAAACGTTTTGGTCATCGGCGGCGGAAACACGGCGATGGATTGCTGCCGAACAGCGCGTCGTCTCGGCGGCGAAAATGTCAAAGTCGTCGTTCGCAGCCCGTTTGCCGATATGAAAGCGTCGCCGTGGGAAAAAGAAGACGCGATGCACGAAGACATTCCGATTATTGACAATCACGTTCCGAAATCTTTTGTGGTTGAGAACGGTCAGCTAAAAGGAATGACTTTTGAAAAAGTCGAAGCTGTTTATGATGAAAACGGCAAACGGCGTTTAGTTCCAACTGGAGAACCCGATGTTTTCTTTGAGGCGGACGATGTTTTGCTGGCAATCGGACAGGAAAACAGTTTTCCGTGGATCGAACGCGGAATCGGCGTCGAATTCGGCGAATGGGATATGCCGATTGTTGATAAAGTCACGTTTCAATCAACGCACCGACGAGTTTTCTTCGGCGGGGACGCGGCTTTCGGTCCCGAAAATATTATCACTGCCGTCGCTCACGGACATCAGGTGGCGGTTTCGATTGATCTCGTTTGCAAAGGCGAAGATATAAATAAACGCCTCTCGCCGTATGTTAATTTGGTCAGTCAGAAAATGGGGATTCACGAATGGGCGTATGACAGCGAAATCGCGCACGATCCGCGATACGTTGTTCCGCAAGCCGATAAAAAAATTACGCTAACCAATCGCAAACAGGAAGTAGAACTCGGATTCGATTTAATGACCGCTTTCAAAGAAGCGGAGCGATGTTTGAATTGCGACGCGCAAACGGTTTTTACCGAATCAAAATGTATCGAATGCGACGCCTGCGTGGACGTTTGCCCGACCGCGTGTATTACTTTTACGCCCAATGCGGAGGAAAGCGAATTACGCCTGAAACTGAAAGTCCCTGCGCTTAATTTAAAACAGGAGCTTTATGTTTCCGAAACTTTGCCGACCGCAAGAGTAATGGTCAAAGACGAAGATGTCTGCCTTCACTGCGGTTTATGCGCGGAAAGATGCCCGACAGCGGCTTGGGATATGCAGAAATTCTTTTATAACGTCACAAAAGCGGGGAATGGTTGCAGTAGATGAGCGAAGTAAAAATCAACGATTTTGTTATCAGATTTGCCAACGTCAACGGGACAGGCTCAGCCAGCGCTAATTCTCTTTTCACCAAGTCAATTTTCCGAATGGGCGTTCCCGCCACGCCGAAGAATATTTTTCCGTCGAACATTCAGGGATTACCGACGTGGTATGAAGTGCGCGTCAGCGAAAAAGGCTATCTCGGACGGCGCGAAGGCATTGATTTGATGGTCGCGGTCAACCCGCAAAGTATGCTCAAGGATGTCGCGAGCGTCAAACCCGGCGGCTATTTTCTTTACGACAGCACTAAGCCTTTGCACGCGCAGTTTATCCGCGACGACATCAACTACATCGGCATCCCGATGACGGCGCTTTGCAACGACGCTTTTACCGATCCGCGCCAGCGGCAATTGTTCAAAAATATCGTATATGTCGGAGCGCTTTCCGCGCTTTTTGAAATTGAATTTAATGTTTTGGAAGAGCTTCTCGGAGAGCAGTTTAAGGGGAAAGAAAAACTAATTGAGCCGAACATCAAAGCCTTGAAAATGGGCGTTGATTATGTCCGAAAGCATTTTGAATATCCGCTCAATATTCGCGTGGCGAGACGCGATTTGCTTAGGGATTCGATTTTGATTAGCGGAAATACCGCGTGCGCTCTCGGCGCGATTTACGCCGGAGCGACCGTCGCCGCGTGGTATCCGATTACGCCTTCGACTTCGGTTGTTGACGCTTTCGCAAAATACGCGAACAAACTGCGAATTGATAAAGAAACAGGCAAAAAGAATTACGCCATCGTGCAGGCAGAAGACGAGTTGGCGGCGATTGGAATGGTCATCGGCGCAAGCTGGAACGGAGCGCGTTCGTTTACCTCAACGAGCGGTCCGGGCGTTTCCTTGATGAACGAGTTTTTGGGGCTGGCTTACTTTGCCGAAATCCCAACGGTTTTGATTGATGTGCAGCGCACGGGTCCGTCAACCGGAATGCCGACCAGAACTCAGCAATCAGATATTATTCTAGCAGCTTATGCCTCGCACGGCGACACGAAACACGTTTTGCTTTTTCCGGCTTCGCCGAAAGAATGTTTTGAAATGACGGCGGATTGTTTCGACCTCGCCGAAATGCTGCAAACTCCGGTAATCTTGATGACCGATCTCGATCTCGGAATGAACGAACACATCACGCCGCCTCTTGAATGGGACGATGACGGCGTTTACAATCGGGGGAAAATTTTCGACGCGGCAGAGCTTGAAAAAATCGAAAAATACGGTCGTTATTTGGACGTAGACGGCGACGGCATTTCTTATCGAACCATTCCGGGAACGCACGAAACCAGAGGCGCTTTTGTTACACGCGGCTCGTCGCGCGATGAATACGCGGTTTACACCGAAGACGGTCTGGCTTATCAGCGCAATGTGGACAGACTGCTCAAAAAATGGCAGACCGCCAAAGAAATGGTTCCCGCGCCGGAATTTTATCAGCAGGAAAATTCTTCGCCGCTCGGCGTTTTGTTCTTCGGAACTTCGACTTATGCGGCGGCGGAAGCGATTGAATTATTAAAAGAAGAAGGGATTTCGCTCGATGCAATGCGCGTCAAAGCGTTTCCTTTCGGCAAAGATTTTGCGGATTTTATTGCTTCGCACGAAAAAATTTTTGTGATCGAACAGAACCGCGACGCGCAGTTTAAAAGCTTGATGATGATTGAATTGGGCGTAAATCCCGCAAAACTCGTTTCAGTTTTAAATTACGACGGCACACCGATTACAGCCGATAATATTTTGCAGCAAATCAAAGCGAGTTTGTAAATATTTTCAAAAATATGCGTTACGACTTTGAATGGGATATTAGAAAAGCCAGGAGCAATGTTCATATGAAGAAGGAATATGATTTTTCAAAAGGCGTCAGAGGCAAATTTTACAACGCCGATGCCGAATTTAATTTACCGATTTATCTTGAACCGGAAATAGCCGAGTTCGTGCAGAAATTGGCTGTTGAGAAAAACGTTGACCGAAGCCAAATAGTCAACCTGCTCTTAAAAAAAGACAAGGAAATAATTGAGCTGTAATTATATGGTGAATTGATTCCGAAAAAACTCCTTTCGGTTTTAAATTACGACGGAACGCCCATTACTGCCGATAATATTTTGAAGCTAATTAAAACACATTATGACAAAGAGAAATAAAATCATCTATTGGATCACTGCTATCTAGCTTGCATTAGGAATGCTATCCACCGCGATAGTGCAGTTGATAAAAATGCCAGACGGCGTAGAAGCTGTTACACATTTTGGCTATCCGGTCTATCTATTTAACAATACTAGGTGACAAGAGCGTTGTAGTGCCGTACAAGAAAGTTGTGGGTTCTCGAAAGAGCGTGCATTTCAAGGGTTTACAGGAACGTTGTATGGGCATACAATGATGTTCGCAGACCGCACAATTTACTTTTTGGAGAAGGCATTGTTTAAATCCAAACCGACAGAGAGTAAGCGATTCACTAAGTTAGTGGATGCAATATGCAAGGAGCTACATCTCGACAAAAAGATGGTTTTGTATTTTATCAATGCCGATCTGGAAAGGGTAAATAAAATAGTGTTTCCGATTCAGAACATTCGACTATCGGAACTTGAAGTCGAAATCCAAAAATACGTTAAATCAGAAACCGAATTGGAGCAAGAAATTGCGAAAAAAAATGCTCTGCTCGAAAGCAGACAAAATAAGATTGGAAACTTGCGATCTTCGATTGACAAGAAAACCAGAATGCTCGCGGAACACGAGGAGACCATTGTCCAGTTACAGAACAAATTGGACAGCTTAAGTAAAAGATTAAAAGAAGTTGAAAAAAAAAAGAAAATTCTGAGTTACGACATAATGATGAAGCGGCATTCCGTAAAAGAGACGGATAATAGGACTTTCCAATACCTTAAATTATTTCTGTTGTTGATTAGCATTTTGGCGGTAATATTAGCAGTATTTTTCATCTTGAAAAAATGACACAAACACGTAAATATACCCTCGCGTTCTGCTTAGCCATAGTTTCCTTTTGGGACTTAGTTACTACCATTTATGGTACTCATTCAATCGCTGGGGATACGCCCATCCAAATCGGCATCGCTGTAGGATTTGGGCTGCTATTATCTGCATTATTGCTATATACCCTGCCGATTGTTAAAAACCCGAAAGAAGATGTTTTTTCCATTAGCTTCAAAGGAATCTGGTTTTTAGGACTGCTGTACGACCTCTATACTGCTTTTATGGGCAATTTTAATTTGCTGCTTTCTTCCGTTAACGACACTCCAAAGATTGTTCTTGCTGTCGGATTAACTATTTTTACATGTTATGCTCCTCTCTACTTGTCAAAGATAATCTTTGATGAAGACGAAGATTGAGATGCCAAATCAAAGTATATTTCTTACAAAATCTTTCTGGGCTATTTTTACGATAGCTGTTTTCGTCGGGTTGTTCTTGTATGGCAATAAAATGATCGCAGATAAAACTGAAATAGCTCAAACAAAAAAAGCATTGGAAGCGGCAAGGACTGATTTAGCAAAGTGTAATCAAGATACAGAATCAAAGTCTTCCAAGATTGCTTCCTTAGAAAAGGAATTGGAAAAACAGCGGAATACGGTTACCGAAAAGGATAATGTAATAACAGAAAAGGATAATTTGATTTCGCAATTGAATGAGTCGATTGAAACCTTAGAAAATAAACCACCACAAATCGTATACAAGTATAGAACGATATATCGATGGGTGAACTGCGACGAGGGGCTTAATATGGATGCTCAAAGCCCTAGAGACTATTCGCTCTCTTGTACGTCTTGCGATACTAAGCACTTCAAGGCTAACATCCAATTTGCTTCTAGTTGCGTAGAGTGAACTGGACGAAAATGTAGTCCGGATGGGAAAGGAGGTTTGGTTCACCGATGTTCGAGAAATAGTTGAAATGGAATCCTCCTGAAAGCCTATATTTTATGAAGCCATAGAAATGATGTTTGTTTTTTATACAAGTTTGATAATTTGAAAAGGAGCAAGGAAAACGGATTTAATTATTGATTTGCCATAAATATTATGTCATACGTTCGCTCAAAATTTCGCCATCCTTTGCTGCCCAAAAACGATTTGGGTTACACGGTTGATTATTACGAAGGCTCGCTTTCGACTTTGTGCGCCGGTTGCGGACACGATTCGATCAGCGCCGCCGTCGCGCAGGCGTGTTTTGAACTCAATATCGAGCCGCACAAGGTCGCCAAACTTTCCGGCATCGGTTGTTCTTCAAAAACGCCTGCATATTTCCTGAACAATTCGCACGGGTTTAATTCAGTTCATGGTCGAATGCCTTCGGTCGCGACGGGCGCGAATCTGGCAAACCGGGACTTGATTTATCTCGGCGTTTCGGGCGACGGCGATACGGCTTCGATTGGAATGGGGCAGTTTGTCCACGTCATCCGGCGCAATCTCAATATGGTTTATATTGTGATGAACAACGGCTGCTACGGGCTGACCAAAGGACAGGATTCCGCGACCGCCGATCCCGGTTCAAAAAACAAATCAGGTCATGTTAATGAATTCGGAGCGATTGATCTGGCGAGTCTGGCGATTGAACTCGGAGCGACCTTTGTCGCCCAGAGCTTTTCCGGCGATAAAACGCAGCTTATCCCGCTCATCAAAGCCGGAATGAGCCATCCGGGATTTGCTTTTATCAATGTCATTTCTCCGTGCGTGACTTTCAATAACAACGTCGGCTCGACCAAATCTTACGATTACGTCCGCGAACATATGGAAGCGACGGCAACCTTTGATTTTGTTCCGTTGATGAGAGAAATCAAAGCGGATTATGAAGAAGGAAGTGTTGAAAGTTTGAAATTGCACGACGGTTCTTTCATTCGATTGCATAAGCTCGCAGAAGATTGGAATCCGCTGGATCGCCTGTCAGCAATGACTGCCGTGCAAAATGCGAAAGCTAAAAGCGAAATCTTAACGGGATTGTTATATTTGGAACCCGATTCCGAAGAACTTCACGATATTCTCCAAACAAGCGAGATACCGCTCAATAAATTGACCAAAACAGAACTTTGTCCCGGATCAAAGGTTCTCGAAGGAATCAATGCCAGCTTTCGATAAAAGAAAATTCACCGCAGAAACACAGAAGCACAGACGAATAAGAATCTCTGTGCTTCTGTGTTTCTGCGGTGAAAATCCCGATTCGACTTACGAACGCATTGCGGCGAGAATGGCGTCAACGACTTTTTTCGCGTCGCCGAAAAGCATCCGCGTGTTTTCGTAATAAAAAAGCGGATTGTCCACGCCCGCATAGCCGCTCGCCATACCGCGTTTCATCACGACAACCGTCCGCGCTTCCCAGACGTGCAGAACGGGCATTCCGGCAATCGGGCTTGCCGGATCGTCCAGAGCCGAAGGATTAACGATGTCGTTTGCGCCGATGACCATCACGACATCCTGATCTTTGAGCGAATCGTTGATTTCGTCCATCTCGAAAACGATGTCGTAAGGAATATTCGCTTCGGCGAGCAAAACGTTCATATGTCCGGGCAAACGACCTGCGACCGGGTGAATCGCAAAACTCACGGTTGCGCCCTTTTCCCTAAGAAGCCGGACGACTTCGGCGAGCGCGTGCTGCGCCTGCGCGACAGCCAGACCATATCCGGGAACGATGACGATTTTGCTCGAATTGTTGAGCAGTTCAGCCGCCTGAACCGCATCAATTGACTGAACCTCGCCCGCCGGTGCGGAACCGGCGGCAGGCGAAGCTCCGCTTTCGGTTCCGAAACCACCGAGCATCACGCTGACAAACGAGCGATTCATTCCGCGGCACATTATGTAGCTCAGAATCGCGCCGCTGCTCCCGACGAGCGCCCCGGTGATAATCAGCAAATCGTTGCTGAGCATAAAACCTGCGGCAGCGGCTGCCCAGCCCGAATAACTGTTGAGCATCGAGACGACGACCGGCATATCCGCGCCGCCGATTGCCGCGACGAAATGCATTCCGAGAACGCCGGTTAAAATCGCCGCGATAACGAGCGGAATTTGCCCTTCGTGTCCGGGCGAGATGAAAAACCAAACGCCGAGCGCGATTGTGGCAATGAGCATCAACAGATTCAACAAATGCCGCGCCGGAAGCATCAGAGGTTTTCCGCTGAGCGTTCCCTGCAATTTGGCGAAGGCGATGATCGAGCCGGTAAACGTGACAGCTCCGATAATTACGCCGAGAAAAATCTCGATTTTGTGAATCGCGGCTTCATCCGCGCTGATTTCGTGATTTCCGAGATAAGTCGCAAAACCGACCAGCACCGCCGCCAAACCGACAAAGCTGTGCAAAATGGCGACAAGCTGCGGCATCGCCGTCATCTGCACGCGCGAAGCGACGAGCGCGCCGATTGCCGCGCCGGGAATCAAAACCGCGCCGAGATAGACATAGCTGCCAAAATCCATTTTCGCAGCCGTGGCGACGAGCGCGATAATCATTCCCAAAATGCCGTAAAGATTTCCGCGTCGTGCCGTTTCCTGTCTGGATAATCCGCCGAGGCTCAAAATAAATAATGCGCCTGCGATAATGTATGCAATAGTAACGAGGCTATCTCGCATATATGTTTTATAGAATTAGGATGTCTAATTTTCGTTAGCTATTAGCGGAGAAATTTTATTATTCTCAGTAATTAACGATTTAATTTTATCTTTTTCAAGCAAATAATGAATATATTTATCAAACTCTCTTACGCGATTTTCTAAGAATTTATTAAATCCTTCAATAAAAATACTTTTATCTATGTTCCTAGAAAAAGCACAAATACCTACTGTATATTTTTCATTATTTTCTTTGTAACGATTATAAGATATACAAGTTATTGCACCGATTGGCTTAGATTTTCGAGGTAAAGTTGTACAGTTTTTAATAGCTTGCTTTTTATCTTCAAAATCGAAAACAAGGGTCTCATTTTCTTGGTCGCTGAAAAAGAGCGGCGAAATATAATTTTTAGAGCTTTGCCATATTGCATAATGATTTGGATTATTGAAAACACATACAATTTGTGATTCTCCCTCCATTGCATAATGGTCAATTTCTGGTTGCTTTTCAGTTGTTGTAAAAGCACGAGCGTTATTATCATCTCTGAACCAATAAGAAATATCTACTTCTTGCCTACTATCTAAATTTGTATATAAAGCTTTGTACTCATCTTTAGTTTGCTTAGTAATTATTTTCCATCTTTCTTTTATTTTTTTATGATTTTCATCTAATAAGGAGTTATTTTGGGCGATATTTTTTGTTAAGTATTCTTCAGTTTTATATAAATCCTCAAGTTCTCCATAAATGTTATCTTGTTGTTGTTGAAAAATTGGCGAGATTTTTTCATGTCGGGTTTTAATATCATTTTCCAGTTCATTAATCACAAATATAGCAATAAGAAAAATCATTATTAATAGGGCGAATAAATTTGTTACCATCGCTTTATTAAAGCTAGCCTGTATCCGCCACGCATGCGACCGATGTTTCGCTCTTTGTAGCAATTTCCAAGGCAGTATTTTAGGATCATCATAAATCCACCGGTAATTATCAGCTATCTTATTAGCATCGTAGCTTTCACTTTTATTTTTTATAAATAGGCAGGGGGAATCAGAGTTTTTATTTGCCCAACTTTCAACAGCTTCATATACCCAAGGTTTTTCATCTAATGCCTTAGTTCTCACGACTACAACAACTTTTGATTTGGATATATCATTTTCAAGTTTATTTTTTAATTGATTCTCCTTCTCAATTTTCTTATGTGCATCTAATTTTGATTGATCATAAGATTCACAAACAATTCCTCTAAATTTTAAATTGTCATCTTTTATAGGGACTCTTTTAAGTGTATTTTTAATAAGCTCTGTTTTGAATTTTTCTTCAAGTTTTTCGTAAAAATATACATTGCTTTTGTCCTCTATAACAGCAATTTCCGTATTAATTAGTAACTCGCCGCCTTTTTTGGGGGGAGGAAGCTTACCGAGAAAAAAGGTTTTGAATAGTCTTAATTCCTTAGTTTTCTGATATTCATAATAAGACCAGAGCCAAAGCAGAAAAAAATTTAACAACAATGAAATTATAACTAAAGCAATTTCAATAGGTTTTTCAATATGCCCAAAGTATTTAGCAAGGAAAGCAGAAAAGATTGGAGCAATCATCAACGTCCAATGAAAATACTCTTTAATCGCTTCAAACTTCTTTTCAAGTTTTTCAAGCAACCATTCTATTGTTTTGTTCATAGTTTGTAAGGATGAGTTTTAATAAAAATACTTATCTGCGAAACATCGCAAGCATTCGGTTTGTCACAAGAAATCCGCCAGCAATGTTAATCGTTGCAATCAGCACGGCGATTGCGCCTAAAATTGTTGTTAAATTAAAGTGCGCCCCCGAAAGCTGGAGCATTCCGCCGACCAGAATAATTCCGCTGATGGCGTTCGTGACGCTCATCAAAGGCGTGTGAAGCGCGGGTTTGACGTTCCAGACGACTTGCCAGCCGACAAAACAGGCGAGCATAAAAACCGTGAAATGTCCGAGCTTTGAAGTCGGAGCAATCATTCCGATGCCGACCAATGCCGCGCCTGCGAGCGCGAGCCAGATTGGATTGACGCTTGCGTCTGAATCGTGACCGTGAGAGCCGTGACTTCCAGCGGTTTGAGCAACTGCGACGGGCGGCGTGCTGCGCGCTGCGACGCCCGGTTCGGGCGCGGGCGGCGGAGTCGGCGGCGGATACGTGATTTTGCCTTCGTATGCGACGAGCGCGCCGCGAGCGACTTGATCTTCTAAATTAACTTGCAGCGCGCCGGTTTCCTTGTCGCGCATTTCTTCCAGGAGCGCAACGATTGTCGAGCTGTATAATTGGCTCGAAAGACTCGCCATCCGGCTCGGTAAATCGGTGTAGCCGATAATCGTCACGCCTTTGTGCGTGACAACTGATCCGGGTTCGGTCATCGCGCAGTTGCCGCCTTGTTCCGCCGCAAGATCAACAATCACCGAGCCGGGTTTCATACTTTCGACCATTCCGGTCGTAATCAATTTCGGCGCTGGCTTGCCGGGAATCAAAGCCGTCGTGATGATGATGTCAACTTCCATCGCCTGCTGCGCGAACAAAGCCATTTCCGCCTGCAAAAATGCGTCGCTCATCACTTTAGCGTAGCCGCCTTTGCCCTCGCCTTCTTCGGCGATGTTGATTTCGAGAAAATCCGCGCCCATACTCTTGACCTGATCTCGCGTCGCCGAACGCGGATCGAAAGCCCGGACGATTGCGCCCAGCGAACGAGCCGCGCCGATTGCCGAAAGACCGGCGACGCCCGCGCCGATAACGAGAACTTTTGCCGGTTCGACTTTTCCGGCGGCGGTCATTTGCCCGCCGAAAAATCTCGAAAAATAATTTGCCGCCTCGATCACGGCGCGATAACCGGCGATATTCGCCATCGCGCTCAAAGCGTCCATTTTCTGCGCTCTGGTAATGCGCGGAACCGAATCCATTGCCAACACTGTCGCCCGCCGCGCGGCAAATTGTTCAAGCAATCTTGAATTCTGTGCCGCCCAAACGAATCCGACGAGCCAGCCGCCTTCGCGCAGCAATTCGGTTTCGTGAACTCCCAAACTCGCATTTTGCTCCGGCGGGCGAACTTTCATCACCACATCCGACGTAGCCCACAATTCTCTGGTGTCTTCGACGATTATCGCTCCGGCTTCTAGATATGCGCCGTCGCGGGCGTCAATCTCGCGCCCGGCGTTTGATTCCACCGCCACTTCAAAACCGAGCTTTTTTAGCCGCATCACCGTTTGCGGAGTCGCTGCCACGCGGCGCTCGCCGGGATGAATCTCTTTCGGAATTCCGATTCTAGTCATAAATTTCTCAGTAATTTTGCCAGCGCACGTTGAGTTGCGCGACATTCAAAACCAAAATGTTTTATTAAGAACGTTTTTTTGAGGCGGTCTCTTTCGCCCGTTATGCTGATTTTCGTCAAGCCTAATATACAAGAGATTTTTGTCCTGTAAACTTTATTTTTAAAATCTCGCTTCAAATGTTTATTTATCCGTCACTCTTTGCCGCTCGACAGCCGGGGCGCAAATTATTAACATTTAACCCGCTTCATTTTCTATTATCTCTGAAATTACAATGGAAGTTTATTACCAACACGTTACCAATGCGGATGACCTTCGCCACATTTGCGAAGAATTTTCCAAGCTGCAAGCCGTCGGTCTGGATTGTGAAACAACCGACCTTGATCCGTACAAAGGCGAATTGCGTCTGATTCAGCTTGCCGCCGCCGCGGACAATATCAAGCTGATTGACCTCAGAAATTTTCCCGATCCGAAAACGAATTCCGATTTGGATTGCCTGCGCGATTTATTGTTTTCAAACCGCCCGACAAAAGTCCTGCACAACGCGAAATTCGACGCCAAATGGCTGCGGTTTCATCTCGGCGCGGAGCTTGGCGGCGTTTTCGACACGCTTCTCGGCAGCCAGATTATCGCTGCCGGCGAGACCGACCGACGCCATAATTTAGCCGATGTGACGCAAGAATTTCTCGGCATTGAATTGGACAAATCGCAGCAAGTCAGCGATTGGAGCGCGGCGGAATTATCAAGCGTTCAACTCGAATACGGCGCACGCGATGCGGCGATTGTTTTGCCGCTCAGAGAAAAAATGATCGAGCGTTTCAAGCAGGACGCGCTTTTGAAGGTAGCGCAGCTCGAATTTGAATGTGTGATGCCGGTCGCGATGCTCGAATTAAACGGAATTAACATTGACCCGGCGCGATGGCGCGAGCAGCTTGCAAAAGTAAAAAAAGACCAGCTCGTTATTGCCGACGAGCTGCAGGATTTGCTCGCGGGCGGAATTATGCAAGGCTCTCTGTTCGGTCGCCCGGAAATCAATCTCGATTCGCACACGCAATTAACCGACGCTTTGAAAAGATTGGGCGTGCCGCTTCCCGAAACCACGCGCAACTGGCAGCTAGAGCCTTTGGCAAACGATTATCCGGTCGTCAAAAAACTGATCGAATATCGCACGGTCGCCAAAGCGATTTCCTCTTACGGCGAGAGCTTTCTCGAATACATTAACCCGAAAACCGGCAGAATTCATGCCGATTTCCGACAAATCGGCGCGCCGACCGGCAGATTTAGCTGCAACAATCCAAACATCCAGCAGGTTCCGCACGGCGAAGTTTATCGCCGCTGTTTCCGAGCGCCCGAAGGCAGAAAACTGGTGATTTCCGATTATTCGCAAATCGAATTGCGGATTTTAGCGGATTTTACCGGCGACGAAGGTTTTGTCAGCGCCTTTAATTCCGGTCAGGATTTGCATAAATCTACCGCGTCGCAGATTTTCGGTGTTCCGATTGATGCCGTAACTTCCGACCAGCGCTCTTTTGCCAAACGCATCAATTTCGGCGTGGTTTACGGCATCGGCGCGCAGCGCGTCGCAAATCTAACGGGAATCAGCATTGATGAAGCGCGTTCGCTGTTGAGCCGTTATTTTCAGACTTATCCGCGCCTCGACGCCTGGCTGCGCGACGCCGCCGTCAGAGCAACGCGCGAACGGCAAGCCAGAACCGCTTCAGGTCGTTTGGCGCGTTTTCGTTTCGACCCGGAAGATCGTCAGGCAGTTTCGCTGGCGGAAAGAAACGGCAAAAATACGCCCATCCAAGGTACGAGCGCCGATATTTTAAAACGCGCTTTGCGTCTGCTGCACGAAGAATTGCGCGGGACTTCGGCTTGTCTGGTAAATATTATTCACGACGAAATCGTTGTCGAAACGGACGCCGCAGATGCCGAAAAAATAGTCGAATGCGTCGAGCGCGCGATGTGTCAGGCGGGCGAGGAATATGTGAAAAAAGTTCCTGTCAAAGTGGAATCTGTCATTGCGGACGAATGGTTGAAATAGCATCCGCTCTAAACAACAGCATCCGAAGATGCGAAGAAAAATAAATTCACGTTCAATTTGGAGGAAATGAATGTGAATTTATTTTTCTCCGAAAAGAGCGAATTTCAGTTATAATCAAGACGAGAAAATGGCTGGCATCTGACAGCTATTTTTTATTTCCGTATTTCACTTTACGGAAATTTTCGCTTTGATTGAATCGTAAATAAACGCATTCCAAATTTTCAATCAGACGTTTCACGGCAAAAACAAAAACTTTACTTTAATGGAATTCCTTTTGTTATGTTTATTTAACAAAACAAGGTAGTTTTGCTGTAAAAATCGGGGTTTGAACTATGTTGTCTCGCATCACCTTAGCTTTCTTTGCTTTTTTCTGTCTCGCTGTATTGGCTTTAACTTTGAAATTTCCGGTCACCAAAGTTTCAGCTTTACCGGACGATTTTACAGACGAGTTCGTCACGGACATCAGCGCTCCGACCGCACTCGCTTTTACGCCCGACGGACGATTGCTGATTACGACGCAGACGGGACAATTGCGCGTTTATCAAAACGACAGCTTTCTCGGCACCGCAGTTAATCTCAATTCCCGGCTTTGCACCAACAGTGAGCAGGGGCTGCTCGGCGTCGCTGTTGATCCTCAGTTTACGACGAATCGTTACGTTTATTTTTATTACACCTTTAACAACGCCGGTAATTGCGTCAATCGCGTCGCGCGTTTTGTGCTTGCCAATAATAATACGATTAACACGGCGAGCGAGACGATTTTAATTAACAATATTCATTCAACCGGCGGATACCACAACGCGGGCGATTTGCATTTCGGCAAAGACGGCTTGCTCTACATCTCGGTCGGCGACGCCGGCTGCGATTATGCGGGAGATTCGGGATGCGCCGGAGAGAACGACGCGGCGCGCGACAAGCACGTTCTCCTGGGGAAAATTCTCCGCATCACGCGCGACGGAGCGATTCCAGCCGGAAATCCGTATCAAGGCGCGGGAACCGGACGCTGCAACGTGACCGGCAGCACGACTGTCGGAAATTGGTGTCGGGAAACTTTTGCGAGCGGGCTGCGAAACCCGTTTCGGTTTGCGATGGATCCAAACGCGAGCGGCACCAGATTTTTCATCAACGATGTCGGGCAAGCCTCCTGGGAAGAGATTAACGAAGGAATTGCGGGCGCCGATTATGGATGGAACACTCGCGAAGGTCACTGTGTTAGGGATTCGATGACCGACTGCGGCGCGCCGCCCGCCGGAATGACAAATCCGATTTTCGATTATCCGCACACCGACACTTGCCCCGTGGGAGTTTCGGGAAATGCAATCACCGGCGGCGCGTTTGTCCCAAACGGCGTCTGGACGAGCGAATATGACGATTCCTATTTTTTCGGCGAATACGCTTGCGGCAAGCTTTTCCGAATCAAACCAAACGGTACCGGCGGTTACACGGCGAGCGAATTCAATGCCCTCAGCACAGGCAGCGTGACTTCAATGATTTTCGGACCGTATGAAAACACACAGGCACTCTATTACACGAATTATATGGGAGGCGGACAATTGCGCCGGGTTCGTTACACCGGCACGGCAAACCGCAGTCCGGTCGCTTCCGCCACCGCCAATCCGAGTTCGGGCGCGCCCCCGCTAAACGTGAGTTTTAACGCCTCTTCGAGCAGCGACGCCGATGGTGATACGCTTTCTTTCTCTTGGAATTTCGGCGATGGAACGAACGGAACCGGCGCGGCTCCCACGCATAGCTATGTAGTAAACGGAACTTATAACGCCGTCGTCACCGTCACCGACGGACGAGGCGGCAGCGATACGGCGACTGTGCGAATTGATGTCGGGAACACTCCGCCGCAGCCGACGATTACTTCTCCGACCTCGACTCAATTGTTCCGCGTCGGCGAAACCATAACTCTAACGGGCAGCGCAACCGATCCGCAGGACGGCAATCTGCCGAACAGCAGTTTAACTTGGCAGGTTTTGCTGCATCACAACGATCACACGCACCCGTTTTTGCCGTTGACTACAGGCAACAATATCACTTTTACAGCGCCCGCACCCGAAGATTTGGCGGCTGCGACTGCCAGTTTTTTGGAGATTCGTTTGACCGCCACCGATTCAACCAATCTGACCACGACC
>DASVRD010000066.1:0-20508 GCA_036388775.1 Pyrinomonadaceae bacterium
GCGCAAGGATTCACATCGGTTTCACTGGGTAATGAATCTGACACGCCGGTTCCGGCTTCATTGCGATAAGGTTTAACGACCCGACAGCAAATAAGAAGCTGACACTAAAAAGGGAGCGTGATTTATCACGCTCCCTTTTTCCTTTTATGAAAATATTTCTATCTCGCCCTACCTATTTGGGTTTCTAAACGCACAGATTATGTTTTTTAACACTTTGTAACTAGCCTATAATTCCTCTTGATGAGCAGTACGCTTTTTTTCGTTGTTCGTAATTGTTACGTCTTCTTGATTAAGTGATTCCGCACTATCATTTAGCGGTGAATCCGGTTCCGTGCGAAGCGCTTCAACACGCTCTTTTAAATGATGCCGCCTTTTTTCCACCTCTTGTTCGGCATCAGCGTATTTACCTAAACTCGCTTGATAAGCCGCATCTAAATAATCTGCCTGATCGGCATCAGTATTTAGATTTCCGGTATATTCTGGATAATTAGCGTTCTGCCGGGTACTTAACAGATATGTCAAAGCAGCCCCGGAACCAAGTCCGATTAAGAGCGGTAATAATGAATTGCTATTGATAAAAGACCGGCTATTTGCGTGAGATTTCTGTCTTCGTGTGTCCACCGAAACTCTTTGGTTATGAGTGGGAGCAGATTCTGAAATTTCGCGAATAACTTTATTGGTTCTAACTGGATTTACACCGGATTGAACGACATCAGCTTGAGCGACAATCCCACAGCATCTTCCTTGTTCGTCAACAACCAAAACACGGCGAATTTCTCTGTCTTCCATTACACCCAAACATTCTTCGACACTCATTTGAGGCGTTACTGTAGCAATGTCAGAAGTCATTATGTTTGACGCGATCATATTCATCGGATTTTGATTGGCGGCAAGCGTCCGAATAGTAATATCGCGGTCGGTTATTGTACCTACGGGTTTCATTTCCGTAAGACTGTTAACAACAGGAATACACCCGCAATCATTCTCCTGCATCATTCGCGCAACTTCCTGCAACGTCGAATCAGGCGCACAACAAGCGGGATTCCGAGTCATAATTTCTCTTACCTGCATATAAACCTCCATGAATTACTTTAATTGTGAAACGTACTGATACGTTTGTTCAGAAATAGGATTTAAGCAACAACTATTCCTTAATGTTTAGAATAATGCACGGATTAAATTTGAATGAATGTAAAAACTTAAAATATTATTGCTGGGTAAAGCCGCTTTCGGCAGAGAAAGCAGAAGAAGCAGAATCGTTGTCATTATGTCCGATTTTCGTATTTGGTAACTGCATTCGTCCGTTTTTAGTACTTCTTTATCTATATTTTTACCTTCCTATATTACTTAACTCCTTGTTTTAATAACCTTTCTTATTTTGGAAGAACTTTTGCCTTTGAAGTTTCGAGTTTTTTAAATTTAGGAGAACCATTTTATGATTAGGGATAAATCGCCTATTATTTCAGCTTTTATTTTAATACCGTTACTATTCGTAAGCAGCGCTTGTTTTAGTAACGAATCAAACAACCGCTGGGCAAATGCGCAACGAGAAAGCACGCAAGGCACACCAACTACCTCGCCCGCGCAAACTCAACAGCCTACGCAAAACAATCCGGCTCGTTCATCGAAACCGTTTCCGGGCGGTTCCTTTAACCGTTTCTTTCCGGCTGCCGGAGAAGGATTTGAACGAGTCGCGTCTCAGGAAAAAGAAGGCTTTGCGGAATATAAATTGAAGAAAGACGGCAAGGATATGGCTATGCTGGCAATTTCCGATACCATTACCAACCCGGAAGCCGCTCAGAAATTTCAGGCAAGCACAAAACAAATAGGCGGTTATCCGGCTGTTGAACAAGGCGCAACGGCGACGGCTGTTCTGGTTGATAATCGTTTTCAGGTCAAGGTTCTTTCCCGTAATCCTGCTTTTACCAGAAACGACCGCGAAGCGTGGCTGCAAAAATTCGATTTAAGAGGTCTCGCCGGATTGTAATTTAACTACATTATTTAAAAAGAGGAGCAATTATGAGCAAACCGATTTATGAAATTATTGATGAGCTTCCGACAAACGGAATGACCGTCAGGCTTTTGCAGGGGCTTGATTGGGTTGTGCCGGGACAATGGCAAAATATCACGGGTTTTGAAAATACGATTCGCACGGTTACAGGTGAAACCGACCAAAATATGATTCAACAAATCGGTGAGAGGGCGATTCATCTTTACAACGACCCGAATCAAGGCTATCAAACCGCGCTTTGGATTTACGATGCCGTCGGAAAAGGAAGCGGCGCTTTGGGCGCGGCTGCTTTGGCAAACAAGATCGGAGAAAACATCTCATTCCTTTCTTTTCTGAGTAATTTAACGCCAAAAGCCGACAAAGCGCAGGCGATTGATCTTGGCGTAAAATTAGTTGCCGAACTGGTCGCCTTTTGCAAAATCAACGGTATTCCCGGCGACAGCATCGGTGAATTTGTCGGCGCGCTGGCTGATTACAGCGGCGAATCTCTGATGCGAATGGCGGCGTTAGTTTCGGTTGATGCGTTGATTCCACTCGGACCGGATTTCATTCAAAAAGTAGGTGAATTTGTCGGCGGCGCGGCTCCTTCGGAACTGGAGCAAAATCAATCTTACCGTCAAATTCAAAATGAGATTCCTGGTGGAGATACGAGCAGTAAACAGGGCTTTATCAATCAAAGCTGGGGTGCGGTTTCCGGTTGGATGAGCAGCTTCGTTTCTTCTCGCGGACTAACGCAGGAAGGCGTAGTCAGTAATCTGAAAAATTATATCGAAATTACCGATGACCGGCTCGATTACGTCAGCGCATTTCTGGATATGACGACGAATTACTATGAACATACCGGCGTTCAAACACTCGGAAGACGTTTGGTCGAACGCGCGGTAGCAGAAATTTAAGCTGCTTCTCAGAAAGCGATACGTCAGCTTGAAATTGAAAATTATTTTAAGCTGACGTATCCAGCATAAAACTAAAACATTTTATTAATCTGCTTGAATTTGAGGCAGAAACACGACCGTCAGAGAGTGTGTAAAAATAAAGCACACTCTCTGACGGTCGTGTTTCTGCCATTTTCAACTGCGTAACTTCTATGAAATTTAATGAAAACAGATAAACTTAACTAAAGTAAAACTCAATAAAAACGTACTCTCTGCGAAATCTCTGTATTTCAGATTATTCGCCTGCTAAAAAAAATCAGCAAACTGCTAAAAAAAGTCGGCAAATAAATCGAGAATCTCCGGTCATTGACTAGTTGGATTAATTTTAAATTATTACGGAGATTTTATGAGAAGATTTTTGATTATCGCTTTAGTTATCATGAGCACCGGTTCACTTGCCTTCAGCAATGGACAATACAATCAACACGTCGAACAAACAGCCAATGTAGTCTGCGGCTTCACTTTTTCCAATCCGGTTCTAAACGTTCCGGCAACAGCCTTAAACGGTACAATTACAGTTACGATGCCTGATGGCTGCGCTTGGACGGCAGTAAGTAATGTTCCTTGGATGACAATCACTTCGGGGGCATCGGGAAATGGAAGCGGATCAATTACATTCACAGTTCAGGCAAACAACTCGGCAGCCAGAACAGGAGTTATTACAGTTGCGGATGCTCCGTTAACAGTTAATCAAGCCGGAACGGGAGCAACAGCGGTTGTTTCGACACGTTTTGATTTCGACGGCGACGGTAAAGCCGATGTTTCAGTTTTCCGACCTTCTTCAGGAGATTGGTACACATCGCAGAGTTCCAACAATTCATTTAAGGGAGTTCATTTTGGACAGACCGGCGATCAGATTGCTCCGGCGGATTTTGACGGAGATGGAAAAACCGATGTTTCCGTTTTCAGACAAGGAAACTGGTACATAACTAACAGCAGCAATAATCAATTTGCGGCAACACAATTCGGTCAAGCGGGAGACGTTCCGGTTCCCGCAGATTTTGATGGTGACCAAAAAGCCGACATTGCCGTCTTTCGTCCTTCAAACGGAACATGGTACAGGCTGAACAGCTCAAATAATCAGTTTGTCGCAACCCAATTCGGCGCTCAAGGCGATAAACCCCAAATCGGAGATTTTGACAAAGACGGAAAAACAGACATTACCGTTTTCAGACCTTCAACCGGAGGCTGGTACATTTTGAGAAGCTCGGATAACTCATACTTTGGAATGCTTTTCGGACAAAATGGAGACATTCCGGCTCCGGCGGATTTCGATAATGACGGGAAAACCGATATTGCCGTCTATCGCCCATCCGCAGGATCATGGTACAGAATCAACAGTACGACGAATCAATTTGAAGCAACGCAGTTCGGCACGGCTGAAGATAAACCTGTCGCGGCGGATTATGATGGCGACGGCAAAGCAGACATCGCAGTCTTTCGCCCGTCACACGGATCTTTCTACATCTTGCGTTCACAATCGGGATTCTTCGGTCAGCAGTTCGGTTCAGCGAGCGATGTTCCGGTCGCGTCTGCCTTCAATCAATAAAAAGGGCGGTATTTCGATTTATCTCAACTCCTACGATAAATTAAATAAATTGGGCATCTGAAAAGATGCCCTTTTTGCTTTTTATGAGTGAATATCCTGCTCTAAAAGCGCGTCGTTTTTCTAAAAAATCATTATTGGTCATAATAGCTGATTAATAGAATGTAAAAATAAAATGCTTATACCGCCAAACATTTATATTAAAGATACCGGCACGGCAAAAGGCAGAGGCGTTTTTGCGGCAAGAGCTTTCAGCAATGGAGAAATCATCGAGATTTGTCCGGTAGTGCTGTTTCAGATGCATTATAATTCGCTTCCGAAAGCAATCAAAACGCTGGTCTTCGATTGGGAGATACTCGCCGGAAAACGCCGCACCCATGCTCTGGCATTAGGTTACGGCAGCTTTTACAACCACAGCAATCCTGCCAGTCTGCGTTATGAAGCTGATCCGGCAAATGACCTGCTTCGGCTTATTGCCGTCAGAGACATTGATGCGGATGAAGAATTAACCATCAATTACTGTGCGGAAGGCGGAGCCGCCATTAGTGATGAAGAAAATGATAACAGGTGGTTTGAGGACAAGAAGATAAAATTAATAATTGATTAAAAGCTGGAGCGGGCACATCCGCAAAACATAAAAAAGGCGCTGCTTTAGTTAAAGCAGCGCCTTGAAAGTGCAATAAAGCTTTAAGTTTAACCAAACTTAAAACTCAAATCGAAGGGCAAACTGCATCCGGCGAGGAGCTGTCGTATCAGTTACCTGCCCGAAGGTAGTGCTGGTAATAGCTTGTCGTTGCTCGCCGGCAGTACCAAAAGTGTAATTCACATTATTCAACAAATTGAATGCTTCGGCTCTTAATTGTAAACGCATTCTCTCGCCAAAACGGATGTTCTTCAAAAGAGCCGCATTTATGTTGAAATATTTCGGACCGTCGATAACGTTGCGCGCCATATTGCCGGTTTCTCCAGGGTTAGTATTAAAGAATGCTTGCCCGGCAAAAGGAGTCGTCCCAAATCCCCCAGAGGCTTGTCCCGTCGTTGGATTTATAACGGAAGGATTTATGAAGTAAATCTTTCCGTTTTCTACAAAGATTCCAGACAAAGCCCTAAGTTCATCATTGGTCAGGGTCGTATTCGGAGTCTGCCTTGCAGAGCGCCCGTTACGATTCAGAGTGCCGCGGGTATCCGTAAAGGTAATCGGCGCGCCCGAGGTCCATTGCATAAGACCCGAAATTTCCCAGCCGCCAAATACTTTGTCAACCAAACCGCCGTTATTTAAAAACATTTTACCCTTTCCAAACGGCAACTGATAAATACCATTCATATTAAAAGTATGCGTCTGGTCATAGTCAGCCCGTTGCTTCTCCAAATCTTTGTTGTTGTTGTCCAGGTAGGTATCGAAAAGCGCCTGACTCGTGCCGACTGCATTAGTCAGGTTTTTTGCAAATGTGTAATTTGCCTGCAAATAGAAGCCCTGCGCAAAGCGGCGGCGAACTTCAATTTGCAGTGAATTATAATTATACGAGGCATCATTGACGACAATATCCGCCGTACCTGATGCCGGATTGGGCATAATGTTAACGAATGGAACCAGATTAGGATTGGCGACCGTCGGGTGATTGTTAAGTGCGCCGGAAACATATAATCTTGCCAAATCTGCCACTGCTCCATTACGTAGATTGTTCAGAAACGTAGTTCTCGAAAGCGTCCCTGGCGGAGTCGTCGCGGTTGTCGGAGCTACTCCAAGGCGTCCGGCAGAACCGGCGCCTTCCCTGAAAATCTGCAGCGCCTGACAACCGGCAGCGGTACAAAAAGGATTTCCGGTTAATTTGTCATTGGCTAACGCGCGGTTGAAATCCTGCAGGATTCCGTTATTAAAAATGTCAATCTGGTTGAAATCAACTCCGCGAAGCAGACTGTCGCTGCGGCTTCCGACATACCTTACTTCAAGCGCTAAATTACCGAAAAATTCGCGTTGAATTCCAAAGCTGTACTGTTCGACTTTCGGCACTTGCAGATTTGGATCAACTCCCGAAATATTTCCGATAAAGGAGCTGATTGGTGGGTTGTTATTTTGAATAAATGTCGGCGCGCCAGCGAAAACCGGCGGCGCAATCGTTGGTAACGCGCCCGAAAGTCGCACATT
This sequence comes from Pyrinomonadaceae bacterium, assembly GCA_036388775.1. Classification (GTDB taxonomy): domain Bacteria; phylum Acidobacteriota; class Blastocatellia; order Pyrinomonadales; family Pyrinomonadaceae; genus JALZCH01. The sequence continues at coordinate 6,639 of DASVRD010000066.1, forward strand.
TAAGTTTTGCGAACCGTTAACGACCGCGTTCGATGCAGTGCTTCCGAGACCGACATTGCTGCCGTCGGCGCCGTCAAGAGCCGTTAGAATAGAGTCATTTACGTAGGCTTGACTATAACCCCCCCGAAGAACGGTTTTGCCTTCGCCACCAAACAGGAATTTACCGATACCAGATTCAAAGTGCGGAGTGTAGGCAACCCCGACCGAAGGAGCAAAGTTATTGTAATCGGTTTTATGATAAGCGTTCTCTTTCCCGGCATTTCCACCGATGATTTGAAAACTCCCGTTCTTATCCAACAATGAAGCTGCTAAATTGTCGGGGTCGGTAATAACCGGTTCAAGCGCTAATCCATTTATCAACCTCAAAGCCGGATAGATTTCATAACGAAGACCAAGTGTTAAACTTAACCCGCGGGCGACAGACCAGCGGTCCGAAATGTACAGTGAATGATTGGCATAGCGATATGGGTTAAAGGAGGCACGTGGTCCGAAACCGGATGTTGCCGTTTCAGCATTAAAAGTCTGCGTGCCCGCATTAACGATTCCCCCGAGTAAAGCCAGTAAATTATTTGCAGTCGCTAGCTGAGTGTTGTTGATAAGACTGCTATTAGCCGGACCTCCCTGATTAGGAAAGCTTGATGTGGCGAATGCGGGGGTATTTGGTCCGGTTCCAAGTCTATAAGATGGAACCGTACCTGCTTCATTGTAGGAATTAACCTGAAAGTATTGAAGCTGCCCGCCAAACCGCAATGAATGTTTGCCGACCACCCAGTCAACATTATCCTGAAAATTAAGGCTTCGGTTTTTCCGTCCCTGAGTCAAGGTGGTAGCTTCTGGAAAAGTTACGAGATTTGCCACCAAGGTCGAGCTTGCAGTATTAAAAAAGAAATCAGGTTTAGCGTCAGTACGTTCAAAAGGTACTTCGCTCATAAAAACTCCGCCGCGAACTTCATTGACAATATTACTGCTGAAAATTCGGCGATATGCCATGACAAATGTTTTATTCAGGGAGTATTGGTCAATGGCTGGCGTGACGGTAAATTTGTTATTTTCGCTATCGCTCCGTAAGGTATTATTTCTAACCCAACTGAAAACCCCATTAAAGCTGTCTTTTTCCGTCGCATCAAGATCTATTCTGGTTGTGTATGTGTTGCGCTTCGTGTCATTTTTGCGATTAAGCGCATATCCGGCGGTGTTAAGACCATCACCGCCCGTAAAATTACTTGTCGTCGGGAGTTGTGAAATTACTCTCGCTTGGACAATCGGGTCAATGGCGGACGGAATATTGGCAAAACCTAATCCTTGCGCAAATGTTAAAAGGTTCGGAACGGTACAAACGCTGCCCGCTGCGCCTGAAGGACAAGAAATACCGCCGCTATTAATCGGATTTCCGGCTGTTGCGCGGTTAAATGTAAAGGCGCCGCTTCTTGCCGATGGAGTTAGAATCGTTCTCGTGCGAAATGCTGAGACCGGATCGCGAATACCTTCATAGGCGAAGAAGAAGAAACCTTTATCTCTTAAGACAGTTGATCCGCCTTCCCCGAAATTGAAGACCGGCATCGGACCGCTTATCTTTCCGCCGAATTGATTACGGTTTCTGAATGGTCTTTCCAGCCCGGAACGATTACCGAAGAAATCATTCGCTCCAAATGCGGAATTTCGATTGTAAGCAAACAAAGCGCCGTGAAAATCCTTTGTGCCGCGCGGAGTTACGAGCCTGATTTGCGCTCCGCCCCCGCCTTGATCTGCTTCCTGGTTGCTGGTTGTCAAAGTAAACTCGCCGGTATCATCAACCGAGGGTCTTGCAGGTGCAAAGCTAGTCGCGTTGGTTCGAATAAATGCGTCCTGAATGTTAATGCCGTCACGGGTGATGTTAGTCGCCGACGTCCGCATCCCGTTGATTGAGGTTTCCTGAAACGAATTACTGGCAGTTCCGGCTTGAAGAGTAATAAGATTAAGCGGATTTCTCTCAATCAGAGGTAATGAAAGAATTTGTTGAGGACTAACCGTGTTCGAAACCTGCGCCGTAGTAGAAGTGACGACATCGGCTCCGGCTGTCACCGTGACGGTTTCCTGCACATTACCGACTTCCAATGCCGGATTTAACGAATAATCGCGTCCAACGTCAATTTTGACCTCATTAGCTGTAAAGGTCTTAAAACCACTGACTGTTACGTTGACTGTGTATGTTCCAAATTCGAGTTGCGGAAAGAGGAACGTTCCGTCCTCACCGCTGGTCACGGTTTGCGTTTTCCCCGTGTTGTTATCGGTAGCTGTAACGGTTGCTCCCGGCAGAACGCCGTCCGGGCTGGAGACAACACCGGAAAGCCGTCCGGTTGTGGTTTGCGCAACGACGAAAATTGCGCTTGCTAGCACTGTAATAGTTAAAAGAAGCAGTCTTTTCATTTTTCACCTCTGATCAAGTTGAGAAAGTTTTTTTTAGCCGGAAGCTTTTTAATTCCAATAATTTGGAATTACTGACTCCAACGAAAAAGAAGCAGCTTTGCGGCTGCTTCCTGTAACTTTTTAGCGCAAGTGATATGCCTCAGTCGGCTGATATGAAAAGTTGGGAGCGGGACAACGACCGGATAAATGGATGATTAGAAAATATTGCTAATTTTGGATAACCGCTTTGCATTTTTTGGATAAAATGCGAACAACATTTTTCCAAAAAACTTGATTGGCTCTTCACCGGCGGGAAAGCTTTACGTCGAAATATTTTGTTTGATCGGGAAGCGTTCGGCGGCGCAATAATTCACGCGTCTTCGCTCCGCATCATCGAATAAAATACACATAATTTACGGCAGTGTTATTTATTTCCGCCGCGAAGTTTTGCAATTAAATTTTTGATTTCTTCTTTTTCAGCGTTTTCAGGTTGAAGCTTGAGGAAAGTTTCTAACTCGTTAATCGCCTGTTGATTTCGTTTCGTGCGGTTGTAAAGTATCGCAAGCTGCCAGTGCACTTCGGGAATCGGCAAATTTTTCGATAACTCTTTTGCCTTGAGCAGAGACTTTTCAGCGCCGGCGAAATTTCCATCCTGATACAAAACCGTTCCATACCAAAGATGACCTCTGGCTAATTGCGGGCTTAAAATCGTGACCGCGCGAAATGCTTCGCCTGCCTCTTTGAAATGCTTTAAATGATAGGCGGAAAGTCCCAAGGAGAAATAGACCGAAGCGCTTCGATTATTTACATCAACCGCTTTTATCAGAAACGGCAATGCCGCTTCATACTGCTTGCGTTTGACGTATTCGATGCCGAGCCGCTCAAGTGCTAAAAAATAGGTTGGGAAAATTTCGACTGCTTTTTTAATACTGCTGAGGTCGGAGTTCTCCTGCTTCTCCAACTCTTTTAAGCCTTTTTCATACAACTTCCGAGCCTCCTCAGGAACCTCCTGCGCGAAAACGCTCGATGCCGCACCGCCGTTCTCAGTATTAACCTTTCGATTATCCAATCTTAATCTGATTTCAACGTACTCGTTAACAGGGGTTTGAATGTCGCCTCGGCTTATACTCATTAGCTGTATTTCTTCTTCATGAGGCAGATAATTTGTTCCTAAAGATAATACTTTGATTTTAAACTTGCCTGAACCAAGTCCGCTAAAAACGAACCGCCCCGAAGTTTTTGTCTTCTCTCTGGCGACGGTCGAATAATACTCGTTTTGCAGTTCGACATAAATATCGGAAACAGGTTGCCCGGAAGGATCGAAAACCATTCCGTTAATCGTGTTTCTATTCTGCGGCAAAGTTTTCGGAACAAGCGAAACCGATTCTCCGATTTTTGCGTAAACAGGCGATGCCGCGCCGGAAATAGAAATAAAACAAACAAGACACAGGATTAAAATGGTTTTTTGTCTCATAATTTTTCAATTATATTCAATAGATAGTTATATTCAAAAGATAACGACTAACAATTTAATTAAACGGGAAAGAAGTTCAGAGGAGAGCAGATGCTCTCCTCTGAACTTTGTTAAGTGTTAACGAGATTGTTGAAACAAATATTCCCAAATAAATTGTTTCACTAAAAGTCGTAACGAAGCGCAAATTGCAACTCGCGCGGCGCGCTTTGAGAAGAGGTAATTCGCCCAAATGTAGTCGAACCGAAAGAAAGATTTGGCGGACCGAAGAAATTACTGTTCGTCAGATTATAGGCTTCGGCGCGCAAAGTCAGACGATGGTTTTCCGACCACGGCATTCGAAATCTCTTTGAAACCGCGGCATCTACATTCCAAAAAGGCTGACCGCGAAAGATATTTCGGTTGCCTATTTCTCCGTGTCTCGGATAACGCAATGCGGCTTGAACTGCCGCAGGATCGGCAAAATACTGAATTCCGGTTCCTTCGTTGTGAATATCTGCCTTAAATACAGATCTATCACCCGTTAGAATAGTCGGAACGCCCACATTATCAGCGGAAAAGACCGTAATTGACCAGGCGCCGGAATATGCGGACAGGGGCAAACCGGAGCGTGCGCTGAAAATACCGGAAACAGTCCAGTTACCGACTACGGCATCCAGCCATTTCGGCATATTACCGCCCAAAGCCCTGCCGCGACCTAAGGGAAGATCCCAGATTCCGTTTGCGTTAAAGAGATGACGAATATCGAAATCCGCGTCTCCTCGTCCGGCGTTAAGATCAAGAGCGTTATACAGCAGCCCTTGTCTTGTTACATTTGTAATGCTCGATTGATTATCAATCGCGTGCGACCAGGTGTAGTTAACATCAAACTGAAATCCTTGCGAGAAGCGTTTCTGCAAGCTGACAAGCATTCCGTCATATTGCGAGCGACCCTGATTCGTAATATAAGCATTTACTGCAAACTGCGAAGCCAGACCGACATTCGGAAACAGCAAATCATTGGAGAATAATGTGGCAACAAGATCGGCTGTGCCGCCGACGTGAACCAAATCCGGTACAAAGTTAGCGACCAGCTCAGTACAGTTATTGCCCAATTGGAATTGACTACACTGCGCTCCGTAATTCGCCTGTACTGCCTGACCGACTTGATTTTCAATCCACGGAATCGGAGCAATAGCTCCTCCCGCATTAAGCTGGTCTTGCAGCGAATTAAATGCTGCCAGCATAAATTGACCTGAAGTCGGGTCTCTGAAATCCACGATTTGCGAAGCATCCGATTGTGCGAAAAGCTTGCGCCCTCTTCGTCCGACATACGAAACATCGAGAAGCAAATTGCCCGGTAGCTCGCGCTGGATGCCGAAGCTCCATGTATAGGAGTAAGGGATTTGGAAGTTCTGATCTATCGCGTAGTTGAATTGTGACGACGCAAGCCCGTGCGAATCGGGAGTAAACGGTCTTGTAGCTATCGGCGCGACGTTTTGAACCGGCAAACTGTTAATCCCCGTAAATCTGGGGTCGTTTATGAGAGCCGTTCTCGCATTGATGTTTCCAAACGTTTTGTTGGCTTGATTATCAAAAAGATAACCGAGCTGATCCTGAACAAAACTAAGCGCGCCGCCGACGCGGTCATAGACGAGCGAAGTGCCGCCTCGGAGGACGGTTTTCCGGTCGCCGAAAATTGCTCCCAGGAAACCGTTTTTGAATGACGGATTGTAAGCAAACCCGATTCTCGGAGCAAAGTTATTGTAATCGGTTTCGTACATCGGTCTTCCGTTGTTTGCTTTGCCGATTAAATTGTAAGTGAGAAGCGGAACGGCGGCATCGCCGCGAATTCCGGCAGCGGCATTTTTCACCCTTTGATCGATCAATGTCTGGAAATCTAAGTTTTGTCCCGATTGAAATCCGTTCTTTTCGTACGGAGCCGGGTAAAGATGCCAGCGCAAACCGAGGTTTAATGCCAGATCATTGCGCACCTTCCAGTTGTCCTGAACGTAAAGCTCGTATTCATTGTAAACGTAATCGCGCGCTCTTCCGCTGGCGAGAGGCTGCGGATTTCCAGCCTGATCATAAACGAAAGTTGTGTCGAGCGAAGCCAATCTTCCGAGCAGGAAAGTAAAGGCGGCGTCATAGGTGCTCGTCGCCGTCGTGCTGTTGGGGCGAAGATTGGACGGACGTAACGAAGGAACGCCTTCGGGAGTGTTAAGACTGGTTGTGTTGCCGCCGATTCCAATCGTGGCAAAATTAAAGTCGCTGATCAACGATGATTTTTGACGAATCGGTTTGTATTGACCGCCGAATTGGAAGGTATGCGATTTCCAAATCCAGGTCATGTCATCGCGAAACGTCGGTACAATGACATCGCGGTTTTGGAAGCTGATGTCGGCAAAAGGGTCTGTTAATGGACCGAAAGTAAAGTAATTCGGATAAGCCGCAGACGCCGCGGGCGGGAAATCCCATTTTTGTCTTGAAAGTCCTACCGTTGCCTGATTCGTAATTGACGGACTGATAACCCACGTATGCCCGCCGACAAGCTGGTAACTCTTATCGAGTAATTTCTCCGCATCTTCGTCTTCGGGAAATAACCGGAGCGCGTTGGTCTGGTCGTTCCGCGTCAAAGTGAGACGCCCGAACGCTCTTTGCGTGTCGCTGATATTACCGTCAACGCGCGTCGTATATGTATTATTCTTGACATAAAAAGGCGCGTTAAATCTGTAAAGACCGGTGTTGATGCCGTTGCCGCCGGTTAAATCATTTGCCTGCGGGTAACGGCTGTTGATGAAAGACAAAAGCGCTTGATTGACTCCGATTCCGCGCGGATCGAGAGCCGCCGTTTGCGCCGGTGTCAGAAACGAAATGCATTGCGGATTTAAATCGAGACGAACTTGCGCGATATTGATGCTGCCGCAGGTATTATTTATATATCCGATTCTGCCTTCGCGCAGATGTTGAAGCGGGACTGTCCGCGAAGCCGTAGCTTCCGAATCATCGCGTCGCCCTTCGTAATCAAAGAAGAAGAAAAGCCTGTCTTTTCCGCCCATCAAAGCCGGACCGCCTTCGTTAAAACCCGGCAAATACAAAGGTCCGCTAAAGCTGCCGCCAAATTGATTGCGCTGTAGTTTCCCTCTTTGAATTCCATTTCTATTGTTAAAAAAGCTATTTGCCGCCGTTTTATCCGTTCTGAAATATTCGCGCAGCGAGCCGTGAAACTCATTCGTGCCGCTTTTGGTTGCCAATTGAATCTGACCGCCGCTGCTGCGTCCTTCCGAAGCGCCGGGATTTGCTGTTACGGCTCGAAATTCCTGAACCGAATCAATCGGAAGATTACCGATAGTAACAAATGCCTGTCCGGTGGTTACGTCATTGGAATCTATTCCGTCAACGGTAATATTTCCCTGATCTGCGCGCGAGCCGGTCACCGAGCCTACTCGATTGTTTTCTCTATTAACATCCGATTCGTCTGCGGTTGAAGCGGTAGCGCCAACGTTGTTTCCGACAACGCCGGGCTGCAAACCAATCAGCGCCGCAGGATTATCCCGAAGCTGAATCGGAAGCTCCGATAATTGGCGTTGATTGATAACATTGCCGATACTCGGATCGGTTGTATTCAGCGTATCATCACCGGCGGTTGATGTTACCTGAACCGTTGCGCTGACGTTTCCGGCTGTCAACTGCGCATTGTGGGTTTCCGTGCGCCCGATTCCGAGCTGAACGTCGTTAAGCGCCAGAGTCTGGAAACCCTGCCCGGTAAAAGTAAGTCTATATCCGGCTCCGGGCTGCACATTATTAAAAATATAAACTCCGTTTTCGTTTGTTGTAGTTGTTAATTCTCTTGAGGTTTTCGTATCGGTAAGTACGACTTGAATGCCCGGAATCAGAGCGCCGGACGGATCGGTGACGACTCCGGTGACTCCTGAAACCGCTTGCGCGGCGATCATAATCGGCGACAATAACAACAACAATGACAGAGCGAAAAGAGAGGTTATTTTTACTCTTAGCTTGTCTGTTTTATTGTCAAAAGCTGAAAGGGGAAAACCTAATGCATTGCATTGAATGGGGTCCTTTTTCATGCGTAACTCCTTTGTAATTCTTCTGTAAGTTGTGATTGACAAAGAAACGACAAAAAATTCCTGTCATTCTTAGTCCTAAACTCGCCAATCGAGCCTGGCTCGATGATTTAAATAATTTGAGAAGCGAGAGCGCCCAGGATTAGTGCGAAGATTTATTTTTTTTAAATCTGCAATTTATTGGATAAAACCTAGGCTTTATAACGCTTCAGCAAAACAATAAAGCGCAAAGCCCGTGCCGTTTTGCCAGCATTTCATCGAATCGAAGCGGTTTAAGGTTATTTTTTAAAAAACCGTTTTGCGAAAATTATTTAAACTTGCTGATTTCGGAAAAATAGAGTCGGAAAAATCGGAAATTTTGAATATCCGCCAATTCGGAGTTGCCGTAAATCCTGCATAATTCCAATTTAATGGAATTTTAGTTTGGAAAATTAGAGTTCTTCAGAGATGGCAGGCGGGTAATTTTGTAGCGTTTCATCTTCCAGCTTAGAGTTGATTCGCTGATTCCCAGCAATTGAGCGGCGCGCTGTTGGCTTCCTCCTGAATGAAGAAGCGCCAGCTTAATCAGGTTTATCTCAAAATTCCGAACTTCGCTTAATAAATCAATGCCGCTTTGAAGCTTTATTCGATTGACGGATTCAAGCGCTTTGATTTCTCCCAGGATGACAAGAGCTAATTTACTAAGCGTTTTTAGTTCGTTGTCCCACAATTTTTCATCTACGACAGGCGTCGCGTTCAGATTTTCAGCGGTGTTTTTTCCGTTAGTCGCCATTTTCCACATTTTTCCCGATTCGGTATCGTCCCAAAATCCGAATTTAGAGCGATCTTATTGAGCAAAATGTGTCCTAAATAGAAAAATGTGATGAAAGACCAAAAAATAAGGACTTGGCGCGTTTTTTGAGGACAAAACCGGCTTGCGAACCGACAAACAATATTTTGATTATTTTCCAATTATTTGTACGTTTCGTCCTTACAACTAAGTTACTCGTCCCTGTTAAGAAACGGCACATCACGTTCGGATTGACCAATTCTTGTTTTTAGTCAAATAATGCTTCCAGGGGTTACTTGTACGTAATTGGCAAAAATAAATAAATAAAAAGGAAAACCTTTAAGCACAATCTACGTATTCAAGCTAGCTGCCGGAAAGAGGTTTTAACTAATTATGCAGCAATCAATACAGAAAAAGAGTAATAAACAAACCTTGCATGGGTCGCGCGGAGAGCAGGCATTAAGCGGCAAAATCACGGAATTGAAGAATAACGCTTATATGCTGTTGCAGGAGATTAGAGAGCTGTCAAAGCTCGAATTTTCCGATATTAAAACGGGAATTGATCTTCAGGAAGAAGTACGCAGATTCGAGATAAAGCTGATTAAGCTCGCTCTTCAGGAAACGGATGGTCGTCAGGTGCGCGCGGCAAATCTGCTCGGCATCAAAATGACCACGCTTAACGAAAAGATTAAGCGATACGGCATTGATCCTTACGATCCGACCAACAGCGTCGTTACTGAGGCATCAGATCAGTAGCAGAGTTTATCGGCAGTCGCGGTTTTCATTTTTAGATAAGCAACGTACTGCCGTTTGATTTGAGTCATAAAAAAGTGGGTAAGTTATAGCCGGTAAACTGAGGCTGAAAGTCGCGGAACGCCGCGAACGGGTTTGAGGCTGTAATTGTCAAGATAAGCCGTTTGAACCCGGAATTGGAAATAATCAATGCGCGGCTCTAATTTATACGGCTAAATTTTCGGGAATTTTCGACTGTTCCGCGGTGTTTGCGGGTAATCATGGAAATTCCTTGAGAGCTTTAATCCGTGGTGAGTCTGACTTGAAGATATACGAGGTTGAGACTTGTGGATTTGTTACCCCAAATTAAAGCATTAATAGTTGACGGGGAACCGCCGGCGCGTAAAAAAATTCGCACACTGCTTGAAGGTTATCCTGAGGTGTCAATTATCGGCGAAACCGATAAAGGCAGCGAAGCCGTTTCTCTAATTCAAGAATCGAATCCCGACCTCGTGTTTCTCGATATTGACATATTGGGAATGAACGGCTTATCAATTCTCCAGGACGGAATTCGGGAACACGCGCCTCTGGTTATTTTAGTTTCAGCATCAGACAACTATGGTTTGGAAGCGTTTGAAGCAGGCGTGGTTGATTATCTGCTAAAGCCTTTCAATCAATTTAGGTTTAACGAAGCAATACAGAGGGCGGTCAAGCAACTCAGCGTGCGAAGAAGCGACAATCAATTGCAATTGTCCGCGCTTATTGAAAGTCTCACGGGTAATACTAACAAATATCTCAGGCAAATAACTTCGCGCTCCGGCAACCGGATTTTTCTCGTTAAAATTGAAGATATAGATTGGATTGAAGCCGAAAGAAATTACGTCCGAATCCACAGCAACGGGCAATCATATTTACGCAGAGAATCTATCGGCAGCATAGAATCACAGCTCGACCCCGCCAAATTTCGCCGCATCCATCGTTCGGCAATCGTTAATATGGATGCCGTCCGAGAGTTGCAGTCGCCCAAAGGCGGCGAATATAAAGTAATTTTGCGCTCCGGCATTGAGTTGACCTTAAGCCGTAGCTTTCACGGCAATATGAGCGAGTTCCTAAGATAAAACTTACTTCAATAAATTTTCATCCTGCCTGTTTCCGATAATTAATGTGAATCAAGAGTTGACCTGAGAAACAGGAATCACCATTTTATTTGCGCCTTTTGCGGTTCGGTTTTTCCGTTTTCTAGGGAATCGAACCGCAAAGGGCGCAAACCGTTTTTGCCTTTGATACATATAGTCAGCGCTGTCTCTCCAATCAAAAATTTTGGAAAAAAGCTCCCTGTCTCTTGTTCAAAATTAACGAAAGATTTATCCGAAAATCGCAAGATTTTGCGTCAACGACTCCGCGTGTTCGTTGACTTCGCAACCTAAATACCGAAACTTCTCTTTGCCTGCCGTTAAAGGCACAACACTTGCGCTTATTAGGGAAAAGAAGCAGCCGCAAAGCTGCTTCTTTTTCATTGGAGTGAAGAATTCCAAATTATTGGAATAAAAAGCCTTCCTCCAAATGGAATGAAATTAAAAGGTTAGAAAACTGAAAAAACATGACTTCCCTAAAAGGAGAAAGGATGAACAAAATGCTTAGATTTTTATCAATTATTTCTCTGCTTCTCTGCGTATCCGTCGTCGGATTTGCGCAGGAAACAGGAGGAGAGATTCAAGGAACGGTAAAAGACCCGGCGGGAGCCGTTGTTCCTAACGTTACAATTTCTATTAGAGGCGTTGACGTTGGCTTTAACCGAACCATTCAATCCGATGCAGAAGGATTTTACCGCATCCGTCAACTTCCGCCCGGTACTTATATCGTATCAACTGAGGCGACCGGCGGTTTCGCCGCTCAATCCAGAGAAGGTATTCAAGTAGCGCTCGGTAATGCGACAACGGTTGATTTTACTGCAACCCCTACTGCGGGCACGACAACCGTTGATGTTTCTGCCGACCCCGGAGTTATCGTTGACGCGACCGAAACAAAGGCGCAGGACAACATTTCCGCGCAGGAAATCGAACGCCTGCCGAAAGGAACCGGATTTACCAGCTTGCTCAGAACTTCAACTGCCGTTCGCGCAGAGCCTCTTTCGGGGCAGTTCTCGATTAACGGCGCAACCGGACCGGAAAACAGTTTTATTATTGATGGTCAGGAAACTCAAAACTTCAGAACGGGTCTGATCAACAGCAACAACGATATTCCGTTTCAAGCCGTTCAGGAAATTCAGGTTAAATCGAGCGGATTCGAAGCCGAATTCGGTGGGGCGACCGGCGGTGTTATCAACGCTGTTACCAAAAGCGGCTCCAACCAATTCCGCGGTGAATTGGGCGCTCAGTTTATCACGAATAAACTTAATGCCACCCCGCGCGGGATATATACCGTGACCACAAATTCGGCTGGAGTCCCCGGTTCAGGCAGTCAGTTTAATAGCGGTCAGGCAATAGAGTATTTCCCCGTACTCAAGGATCAAGGTACAACCTTTTTCCCGACAGCTACTCTGAGCGGTCCGATTATCAAAGACAGATTGTGGTTCTTTGGCATTCACGCTCCGCGCACTGTAAACACGACGAGACAAACCACCTTTGTTTCTGGATTCGGTGTCGCACGTAATACATCGAGTGTTCAAACATCGAGCCAAAAAACTGTCTATAACTATGATCAGATCAGACTCGATGCCGCCCCCTTTAACAACCTTCGTTTGTCTTCGAGCTTTACCTGGAATCCTATTTCCGATAGAGGAGGACTCCTTTCAAGTACATATACGACAGGATTTAGAGCTGCAACTTCAAGCCAAAACTTTGTGATTGGTTCGCCAGCATCAACTGTTGTAAATGGAATTACATATTCAGGGGCTGAAGCGGCAGCTTTTCAAGGCGGTCGTCAGAACTCCAATAACCTCAGAGTAGAAGGTGTTTATACACCGACCAGCAAATTAGTCTTGCTAGGTCGCTATACTCGCGGCTTTTTGAATGAAAAACTTGCCTCGTACGGCATCCCCGGCGCTCCTGATATTAGATGTACTCAAGTTTCTGCAGCCGATGCAACGAAAGCAGGTTGTACCCAGGGATTTCTTACCGGCAACAACATCCAGACATCCAGAGACATCTCGATTCGCACCACGATAGATGCAAACGCGAGCTACCTGTTTAACGCGCTCGGTCAACATGAGCTTAAAGGCGGCTATCAAAGAAGTAACATCCTCAACGATGTTTTTTCAGGAAACGTTGGTCCGGGACGCACCTACTTGTACTACGGAGTCAATTGCTTTGATCCGAATTTCACATATGTTCAATGGCATATTTCCGAGGGTAATTATCCGTGTCCCGCAAATTCCATTGGAACAGGTGTAACCTACCAATTCGGTACGGTCGGTAAAGCAACCAATAAAGCCGACACCTTCTTCGTTCAGGACAAATGGCAGCCGACCAGCCGTTTGACCTTAAACCTCGGGTTGCGCACCGAACAGGAAAAACTTCCTGCTTTCAATGAAAATGCCCAGCCATTGAAGTTTGGCTTTATGGATAAACTGGCGCCGCGACTTGGTGTCGCTTATGCGCTTACGGGTGACGGCAAAACAAAAATCTCGGCTTTCTACGGTCGGTTTTTTGATCGCCTGAAATTTGCGTTGCCGCGCGGCTCTTTCGGCGGCGACTTCTATCACGTCAGCTACTTCTATATCACTGCGGACAAACCAAACTATGCGAACTATACGGTTCAAGGCTTAAGAGGTAACTACAACTTCCCAGGCGGCGGTGCCTGTCCGATCACTTCGGGTTCTTCATATGTATGCGACCAGGATTATCGTATTCCGTCCAATGCCCAGGGGGCGGATGTCTTTGAAGGCGCGGTTGACCCGAACGTTAAACCATATCGCCAGAGCGAAGCGACGGTTGAGTTTCAGCGCGAGCTGATGCGTTCAACGGTCTTTACGGCGCGCGGCGTGTGGCGAAATCTTGATCAGGTAATTGAAGATATTGGTATCTATACTGCTTCGGGCAGCGAAGCCTATATCATCGGCAACCCGGGATCAGGATTGGCTGCCGAGCTTTATCAGGAATTAGGCTATCAAAAGATTCCCAAAGCGAAACGCAACTACAAAGCTCTGCAGATTGAATTGGATTCGCGTTACGTTAGAAATTTCAACCTCAATTTCAACTATACCTTAAGCCGTTTGTACGGTAACTACTCGGGTCTTGCAAGCCCCGACGAAGCGACCAGCGCGACTGGCGTCGGGCGTACGACTCCGAATGTAAACCGCGACTTTGACTTGCCGCAGGTTGGATTCACCGCCAGCGGACAAGAAGCCATCGGAATTCTTCCGCTTGATCGGACACACGTCTTTAAGGCTTCGGGTACTTACACATTTGATTGGTGGGCAAGCAAGGCAAACAGCACGGATGTTTCGTT
>DASVRD010000067.1:0-24031 GCA_036388775.1 Pyrinomonadaceae bacterium
AAATTAGGTTGGACTGAAGCGGCTTACGGCAAAACAAAAGTCTGGCATAACGTTTTTGATTTCACACGGCAAAACGCGCCGAATCTTTTTCGATGCAGCTTTAACGAAAACGCCGACTGCACGCTTTAAAATCTTTCACAAAAGAGAAGAGGAGAAGAGGAATTTTCTTTCCTCTTCTCCTCTTCTCTTTTTCTCAATATCTTAAGGTGAAATTTTAATCTTCAGTTTTGCGCGGCGCGCTGGCAGTTGGATTATTTTGCTGCTGTGGCTGTGACGAGCTGCCGTCGCCGACGATGTAACTGTCTCTGGATTTTACGACTGCATTCGGGCGATTAACGCGAACTTTGATTTGACGACGCTGTCCCGCTTGTCCGGCATCGGTCGGATAATAACCGATGTTGTATTGTCGCCGCAGCTCTTCAGCGATGCCGGAGAAGGCGTCTTCCAGACTGACATTCGTTTCGGTGCTGAATAATCTGCCGCCCGATTTTTCGGTTAATTCGTCTAAATACCGTTTTCCTTCGGCATAATCACGCGCCGTAGTTCCACGCTGACTTCGCCCAATCCTTCCGCCCGGAAAAGGAAAAGGAAGCCCGCCGCCAAATATCGGTGGATATGGCGAAGTCATTACGCCGCCACTGCCGCCATATCTGTTATCCCTGTAAGTGTTGTAATAAACCGTGTAAAACGGGGCGTCGGATTCTTCTGCGGATCGCAAAGTGCTGTAATAATCGGATTTGGAAGAAGTCGTATCAACGCCGTCGGTAAACATCACAACGGCTTTTCGCCCTTCGATTCGATTCAAACGCCGGTTGATAATATTGTCCACCGTATCGTAAAGCGAAGTTCCGTCGCCGAAGTCGGCTTTTCGAATTGCGCGGGCGAGCTTGTATTTATCATTTGTAACTTCGGATAAAACGTGAAGATTGGAGTCGAACTCGATCACCATTACTTTATCGTTCGGTTTTAACTGATTGACAAACGAAATTGCCGCGTCCTGAATTTCCTCGATTTTTAATTCGGTCGAGGGACTCGTATCGAGAACCAAAACGACGGTCACGGGTTGTTCCGACGTTCCGAAATAAGCGATTTCCTGCTCTTTTCCGTCTTCAAAAATTTTAAAGTCGGTTTGCTGCAGGCTGGGAAGATAACGCCCGTTGCGGTCGAAAACCGAAACCGGAATCGTGACCAGATTTGTTTCAATCGTTAAAACGTCATCATTGTCGCCAATGACTTTTTCGCTATTGGGCGCGGTTTTCGGCTGCGCATCGGCTTTTTGCGCGGGCTGCGCTGCGGGCGCTTGGGTTTGATTCGGGGTTTGATTCGGGACTTGCGGCGTTGTTTGCGGCACGACGCGCGGGCGCGAAGTTCTGCCCGACTGCGCCGAAACCGCGACGACGGCAACGCTCAAAAGCAACAACAATAAAGCGGCAATTCTTTTCATCTTTCGCTACTCCGGTTTTACAGATTTTAGGGAGAACAGGGTTCGGCTCTTTGATGCAGTATTCGCCGCCAGGATTTGCCAAAATTTATCTTATTAACAAAACTTTACATAATCCCAAAAATGCGCCCGCCGCAATCAGCCATAAAACGTTAATTTTAAAGCGAAACAAAGCCAAAAACGCCGCCGCGCCGAGCAGCAAAGCGAAAACGTTTATGTTTCCGCCGGAAAAAATCACCGCCGCCCCGAATGAAACAGCCAGCGTCAAAATTACGCCGACGACCGCCGCCGTGACCGCAGACAATGCGGATTTTAATTTTTGATTATCCTGCAAACGCTCGATAAACGGCGCAAACGCGAAAATAAAGAAAAAGCACGGCAAAAACGTAGCAGCGGTCGTCAGCAAAGCGCAAGTGATGGCGAAAAAGGTCTGCGAGAATCCATCCTGCGGATTGTTCCAGCCAGCCATAAAACCGACGTTTTGCAAAACCATTATCAATGGTCCCGGCGTTGTTTCCGCGAGCGCAAAACCGTCAATCGCCTGTTCCGTCGTAATCCAGCCGTAAGAATTCACGGCGGCTTGATTTACGTAAGCCAAAACCGCGTAAGCGCCGCCAAATGTGACAAGTGCCGCTTGCGTGAAAAACAGATAAATTTTGACCGGCAGACTCTGCCAACCGAAAATCGCGCCCGCAGCGAGAAGCGGAACGAGCCATAAACCGAGAAAAACTAAAATTATTTGCCCGATTTTAGTTTTTTGTTCGTTGTTCGTTGTTCGTCGTTCGTTGTTTTCAGTCTTCAAGCTCAAGTAACCGATGAGAGCCGCCGCAACGACAATTAGCGGAAAAGGAACGTGCAAAAAATAAATGGCGACGAAAGCTGCGGCGGCGATTGTCCAATGCTGCCAGCCTTTGAGAGCCTTTTTGCCGATTTTGAAAACGGCTTCGACGACAATCGCCAGCACAATCGCCTTTAATCCGTCGAGAATTCCGGCAATCGCGGGTAAATTCCCGTAAGCGGCGTAAACGTAAGACAAAAAGAGCAAAACGAAAATCGAAGGAATCACGAAAAACGCTCCGGCGACGATTCCGCCGGGAGTTCCGTGCAAACGCCAGCCGTTGTAAATCGCCAACTGCTGCGCTTCCGGTCCCGGCAGCAGCATACAAAAATTTAAAGCGTGCAGAAATTTCTCTTCGGTTATCCATTTTTTTCGTTCGACCAGCTCGCTATGCATAATTGCGATTTGCCCTGCCGGACCGCCGAAGGAAACGAAACCGAGCCACACCCAAAATTTAAAAGCATCGGAAAAATTGACATTTTCCGATGCTTTCTGGTTTTCTTTTGTCGGCGCGTTTTCCGGCATAAAACTTAATGTAGCAAATGCCTTGAAACCGATGCTCTAAAATTCAGTTTTTCGCCGCTTCTTTTTTCTTTCCGACGATATAGCCGTCTTTGGCGCGAACGGCGACTTTTTCTCGATTTACTTTTACTTTAATTCGGCGTTGCTCGCCCGATTTACCTTCGGTTTCCGGGTAATAACCGAGACTGTATTGCCGCCGCAATTCTTCGGCGATGTTGTCGTAAGCCAAACCAAGATTTCCGTATGTGTCGGCTTGATAAAATCTGCCGCCGGTGTTGGAAGACAATTTTTCCAAATATTCTTTGCCGCGCCGATATTCCGCCGATGTTGTTCCGCCGCCGAGAATCACGGTTCGATTATTCGGATTATTCGGGTCATTCGGGTCATTAGGGTCGCGCCGCCCAGGATAATTCGGCGGGTAATTCGGATCGTTCGGATCGCGCGGTCTGGTCGTCGTAGTGCGACGCTGCGGCAAGGGCAGCGGGATATTTGTTCCGGGAATTGTCGGACGCTGGGAGGGTTGCGGAAAGGGCACGGGCGAGCCGGGAGCCGGATTCGGCGACATTACGGGCGGCATTCGCGAGGCGTTTTGCACATCGTCGTATGTGTCATAGTGAATCGTGTAAACGAGCGTGTCGAGTTCCTGAGCTTCGCGCAGATTTTTGAGATCGTTTGATTCGCGGCTAGTCGTGTCAACGCCGTCGGTGAACAAAACGACGGCTTTGCGACCGGGAATTTGAGCGAAACGCTCAAAAATAAAACTCATCGAATCGTAGAGCGCGGTTCCCTGCCCGATTTTTGCGGCATTGATAGCTCGGCGCAAAGTTTCGCGGTCATTCGTCGGCTCGGACAAAACGTGATATTCGTCGTCGAATGTCACGACCATCACTTTGTCCGCAGGGCGCAGATTCATCACAAAACGATACGCGGCGGTTTCGATTTCATCTATTTTAAAATGCGTCGAAAACGAAACGTCCAACACGAGCGCAACCGTAAACGGAACTTCAGAAGCCGCAAAATAAGCGATTTGCTGCGGTTTTCCATTTTCTAAGATTTGAAAATCTTCTTTTTTCAAATTTAAAATGTAACGCCCGTCGCGGTCTGAAACGCTCACCGGAACCGTCACCAAATTCGTGTCAACGCGCAAAACTTCGTCATCCGAAATCGCATTTTCTTCGCTAGTCGTCTCGCTTTTTTGAATTTCTTTTTCGTCGCCGGTTGCAGTTTGCGTTTGGTTCTTTTTTTGTTTACCGTTGCTGCCGCTTTGCCGGCTTGCGCCCGATTGCGCGGCTGCGGAAAAACACAAAATGCCGACAACGAGTATCAAGCTCAGAAATATTTTCATTTTTGCCTCTTTTTAAATTGGAAATGCCGAATCCGTCTTTTATGATGCGCGAGATTGCCGAAAGATAGTTTCGACTAAATCGGCTGGTTTTCCAAAGAAATTTACACCTCTATTCTTCAAATGTTTTCTATTGAACATTCGCTTTTTTTCAGCTAATATCAACAATTAGCCGGAGTCGGCGGCTTTAAATACCGGCAATTTTACCCAATGCTGTTTTCACGGGCATAATTCACCTCTTTCATCGAATTATTGCCGCAGCAATCCACGACAAATATCTTTCTCAGGAGAAATCACACCAATGAATATTTCCACACGTTTCCTCCAACTCGCGCTGTTTATGTTTGCGCTCGCTTTCATCCCGGCTGTTACGAACGTTTCCGCTGCTACATTTAACGTCACAAATCTCAATGACAACGGCGCGGGAAGTCTTCGCCAAGCCGTCTTAGGCGCCAATTCGTCGCCCGGAACGGACGCCATCGCATTCCAATCGGAATTAATCGGGACAATCGCACTTACGACCGGACAACTTTCCATTACCCAAAGCGTCGCCATTTTTGGTCCCGGCGCAAGAAAAATAACCGTTAGCGGCAATAACTCAAGTCGCGTTTTTTACGTCAACGGCGCGCCCGGCACAGTCACCTACATCAGCGGACTAACCATCGCCGCCGCAAAGATTATCACCGGCTACGGAGGCTGCGTTTTTAACGATTTCGGCAACACCTTAAATCTCAGCGAAATCGCAGTTTCAAATTGTTCCGCGCCATACGGAGCTGGAATTTTTAACGACGGCACGCTGAATGTTGCCCGCTCGACGATTGGTCCTTTTAATACGGCAACCAATGGCGGCGGAGGCATTTATAATGAAGCCGGAACGGCGCATATCAGCGCTACAACCATCAGCGACAACACCGCCAATTTAGGCGGCGGCATCAATAATAGTGCCGAATTGACGCTCGAAAACGTGACCGTCAGCAACAACTCGGCGGAGGGAGCGCGCGGAGGCGGTATTTTAAACGGCGGCGGAGTCGTATTTCTTCGCAACACTATCGTCGCCGCCAATTTTGCTCGCAGCAGCGGCGGCGACCTGAACGGCTCGTTCGATTCACTGGGCAATAATCTAATCGGCAACAACGCCGATTCAAATCTTCAAGCCAGTTTTCCCTCCGATGCAGCGCAGGAAAACGGCGACAAAATCGGTTCGAGCGCGTCGCCGCTCAATCCAAAACTTGGCGCGCTGCAAAACAATGGCGGGCAAACCGACACGCTGCCGCTTTTGTCAGGCAGCGCTGCTGTTGATGCCGGTAATAACTGCGTTTCAGCCGGAGATTGCTCGACAGACTCTTTAAAAGCGAGCACGGCTTCGACGACCGATCAAAGAGGATTCCGTCGCCGAGCCGACGGGAATAATCCGCCTGACGGAACAGCAACAGTTGATATTGGCGCATTTGAGCTTTTTAGTATGCCGACCGCCGCGTCGGTCAAAGTCGAAGGACGCGTGACGGTGGGAAAACGCGGCGTTTATTCGGCTCGCGTTTATCTGACGAATCATCTCGGAGAAACCAGAACGGCAATTACAAATTCGCTCGGTTATTACAGATTTGAAGACGTTATGGCGGGAGAAACTTATACTTTTTACGTTTTTTCCAAACAATATCGGTTCGCGCCGCAAGCCCTGACAATCAATCAGGAAACGACCAATCTAAACTTTATCTCCGAACCGTAAATGGAACATTTTTTAAACCTCATCGAGACGCGCCGATGCCAGCTCATGAAAATGTCTGCGCGTCGAGTTGATGTTAACGAACGGAAGCCGGCGGTGAGTGCGGTTTGTCAGTAAAATAAAAATCCTTTCAGTTTCCGGCTCGATCCACAGCGAAGTGCCGGTAAAACCGAGATGACCGAAGCTGTTTTGCGCCAAAGCAGGGCTTGCGGTCGAGTTTTCCGTTGCGGCAAGCTCAAAGGCAAACGAGCGCGATTCGTTTAAGTTTTTCGTGAAATTGGTTTTGAACAAATTGCACGTTTCCGGTTTAAGCAAACGGGACGAGGCGGGCAGAAATTGGAGAGCGATTTTGAAAACTTCGCGTGCAGTTGAAAACAAACCCGCGTGTCCGCTTGCGCCGCCCAGAAAATAACAATTCGCATCGTGAACTTCGCCCCAAATCAAACGATTGCGAAAAATCGCCTGCGGATTTTGGATTTCATAACCCATTTCGAGACAAGTCTGCATTTCGTATTCGTTGCCGAATTCGCATGCGGCAATTTGTTCGCGCGGCGCAGTCGGATTAAAAGCCGTCTTTTCGAGTTTGAGCGGCGCAAAAATTTCTTTCCGCGCGATTTCCGCCAAATCAGCGTCATAAATTTGTTCGAGCAGAAATCCGAGCGTCAGAAAATTAAAATCGCTGTAGCGAACGACTGTGCGCCGTTCGTTTTGCAAATCTTCCAATCCAATTGCCGCGAGAGCTTCGGCTTTCGGATTTTCGATTTTGTTTTGTGCATGTGAGCGATTGCGAAGCAAATAAAAAGGTTTCCAAGCCGGAAAACCTGAAACGTGCGACAGCAAATCGCGAATGGTTAAATGCCGCTTTTCCGCCGTTTGAAAGCCAGGCAAATAATGACAAATCGAATCGTTTAATTTGATTTCGCCTTGCTCGATCAATTTCGCGCAGAGCAAGCCCGTGACCAAAACTTTGGTCAAGCTCGCCAAATCGTAAATCGTTTCAAGTTGCGCGGGAATTTCCCGGTCGCTGATTTTAACGGCAAAACCGAGCGCGTCGGCAAATCTGATTTCGCCCTTTTCGCCAACCAAATAAACCGCCGAAGGAAAATCTCCGGCTTTGATTCGTTCACTTAAAAACGAGGAAATTGCTTCGCTTATCATTGTTAAAAAGTCAGCCGATTGCGGTGTTCGTCAATTTTTTCTAAAACTCCCAAAGCCAAATTCAAAGCCCGTCGTCCGTCTTCGCCCGTTACCGGCGGCGTTTTGTTTTCTAAAATCGAATCAACAAACGCTTCGATTTCCGCTCGCAGCGGCTCGACATCGTTGATTTCGAGGCGATTGATTCTGATTCCGAACAACGGATTTTCCGCGCCCGGCGCGAGGCTCGTGAGAGCCGCATATTTCGTCACGTAATCAACCGCGACATAAGCGTTTGGCTGATAAAAACGCATTTTGCGGATTTTTTCCGCGCCGACGCGCGAAGCCGTGATGTTGGCAACCGTGCCGTTTTTAAATTCGAGCCGTACGTTTGCCGCGTCAACTTTGTCGGTCAAAATCGGAATCCCGACCGCGCGAATCTCGGCAATTTCCGATTCGACAAACCACGAAATCATATCCAAATCGTGAATCATTACGTCCAAAACAACGTCAACATCGAGCGAGCGCGCCGGAAACGGAGAAATGCGGTGAATCTCAAAATAAAGCGGCTTTGTCACGTGCGGGCGAAGCGCGACAATCGCCGGATTAAAACGTTCGAGTTGCCCGACCATCAATTTTGCGCCTGATTTTGCCGCCGCATCAATAATTTGATCGGCTTCTTCAAGCGTTCGCGCAATCGGTTTTTCGACGAGACAATGAACGCCGCGCCGCAAAAATTCGACCGCAATTTCAGCGTGAGTTTCGGTTGGCGCGGCGATTGAAACCGCGTCAACTTTATCAAGCAATGTGCGCCAATCAGTGTAAAAATCGCAATTTTGCTCGCTTGCCACTTGTCGCGCCGTCGCTTCGTTTTGGTCGCACACGCCGACAAACTCTGTTTTTCCGGTTCGCGCCAGCTCGGCTTGAACTCTGGCGTGATGCCTGCCCAAACTTCCGACTCCTACCGCGGCTGTTTTTATCTTCTCAATCGTGTCGTTCATTTTCGTTAGAGAATGTCACAAGAACGGCGGAAAATCCAAGAACATTGCTTTTTCTTAACTGTTTTTTCTCCTCGTCCGAATTCTTGCAAATATTTCTTTTTCGTCGTAATCTTATCCGAATTTTTGTACGTTATAATCGAAGCTGAAAGTTCTTCTCCTTTCGCCGCAATCGCACAAAAATTACGTTCAAACATCAAATCAACAACTCGATTCACCAAAAAATTGGAGATCAGATGAACTCACATAAAATTTCTATTTTCGGAGACAAATCTGCGCCTTTCGGCAGGATTTTCTTCTTCGCGCTCGTCATTTTTACGGTTTTAGCAACCGCCGATGCTGCTAATGCTCAACTAAATCTCGATCCGACTTTTAACGGTGGCGTAACCGACGGAGATACGCGCGTTCACGTAACCAAACCGCTCGCCGACGGAAAAATTCTCGTTGGCGGCGCTTTTACTATAGTTAACGATGCCGAAAAAAATAATCTGGCGCGTTTAAATGCGGACGGTTCGCTCGATAATACGTTTAATGCGAGCGGCGAAGGTCCGAACGGCGCTGTTTACGAAATTATTCAGCTCAGCGACGGCAAATTGCTTCTCGGCGGCTCTTTCACGGTTTACAACAGCGTCGTAAGAAGCGGTATCGTCCGCATTAATCCTGACGGCACGCTCGACAGCACTTTCAATCCGAGCGGCGCCGGAACAGCGGGTACTGTTCATACAATCGCCTTGCAGCCGGACGGAAAGATTCTGATTTCCGGCGGATTGAGCGCCTACAACGGCACGGCGCGTTTCGGAGTGATTCGCTTAAACACGGACGGCACTTTGGACACGAGCTTTAACTCGCCTTTTACGTCAAACCAATTTGTCGAAGAAGTTGATGTTCAAGCGGACGGGAAAATTTTAATCGCCGGCGCGTTTCTGATTAACAACCGTTCCAATGTGGCGCGGCTCAATGCTGACGGCTCTATTGACGCAACGTTCAATCCGGCGGGCGGCGGAACCGACGGGGGCGTTTACGCAATGGCGGTTCAATCAAACGGCAATATTTTGATCGGAGGCGCATTTCAGATTTACAACAATGTTTTCTATCCGTCCGGCTTAGTTCGGCTAACGCCAAACGGCGCGCCCGATCCGGCGTTTAATCCAAATATCGGGAGAAGCTTCGACGGAGGAGAATATTTCGTTTTTCAACCTGACGGCAAAATTTTGGTAGCGGGCGGCTTTGGGGGCAGTGGAATTAATTTCGGTTTGATTCGCTTGAATGCGAATGGATCGCTTGACACCACTTTTCCTCTGCGCCAAACCGACAACGCCGGTTACTACGTTGCTTTACAAGCAGACGGTAAGATTTTGTTGAGCGGATTGTTTAATACTTTTGACTATCAACCGCGCCGCAATCTCGTCCGGCTCAATCAGGACGGCAGAACCGATCAGGCGTTTAATCCGACTTTCAGTACAATCGGAACCGTTAATGCTCTCGCGCAGCAAACGGACGGCAAAATTCTCGCAGGCGGAAATTTTAATCAAGCCAACGGGGCATCGCGCTCTAAAATAGCTCGTTTTAATGCGGACGGTTCGCTCGACACGACATTCAATTCGGGAATCGGATTCACGCCCGACTTCGTGAATACCTCAAATACAATTTATGATATTGCGATTCAACCGGACGGTAAAATAATTGTCGGCGGCGCTTTCGGAGGCTATGACGGCGGCAATGCGCGCAGCCTCGCCCGTTTGAATTCGGATGGAACGCTCGATTCGACATTTGCCGCGGCGGGAGTTTTCTTCAATTTCACATCTTTTTCCACCGTGTTTGATGTTTTGGTTCAGCCGGATGGGAAAATTTTAGTCGGCGGAGCATTTTTCACCAATTCGTCCACTACTTTCATGATGCGGCTCAACTCCAATGGAAGTTTAGACCAATCTTTCACAGGCAATTTCAATAATACCGTGCGAATCATCGTTCGACAGCCGGACGGAAAACTGCTGGTTGGCGGCAGCTTCACAACCAATTCCGGATTAACTCGTAATCGCATCACGCGTCTCAACGCCGATGGCTCGCCCGACACAACATTCAATCCGGCGGGTGGGTTTGACGCAACGGTTTATGATATAGCATTACAACCGGACGGCAAGATATTAGCCGTCGGAAATTTCACTTCATTTAACGGAACCCCGCGCAACCGAATCGCTCGTTTAAACGCCAACGGTTCGCTCGACACATCGTTTGATTCTTCAACCGGAGCCAATGGACTTGTGTTTTCAATCGCCTTGCGTTCCGACGGACAAATTGCCATCGGCGGACAATTTTCTACTTACAACAACGCGCCGCGCAATCGCCTGGCACAGCTTAATTCAAACGGCAGCCTGGTAACACAAGCCGACGGCGGTTTCCCGAACAATGGGCTGTTTTCCGTCCGCAGGCTGTTGATGCAAGCGGAAGGCAAATTGCTCGTCGGCGGAGTGTTCAACAATTACGGAGGAGCGCCGCGCAACAGTTTGCTTCGCGTTGTTATGACGCGCCCGACTCGATTTGACTTCGACGCCGACGGCAAAGCCGACGTTTCCGTTTTCCGTCAGGGCAATTGGTATATACAGCGTTCGACTGCCGGATTTTACGGCATCCAGTTTGGCGTCGCCGAAGACCGGCTCGCGCCCGCTGATTATGACGGTGACGGCAAAACCGATGTCGCAGTTTTTCGGGAAGGTTATTGGTATTATTTGCGTTCGAGCGATAACGTTTTTGTTGGCGTTCAATTCGGATTGGCGAATGACGTGCCGGTTCCTGCCGATTACGACGGTGACGGGCGAGCGGACATTGCGGTTTTTCGTGCCGGAACCTGGTATTTCCTCAACAGCTCGAACAATCAATTTCGTGGTGTGCAGTTCGGAATTGCTTCGGACAAACCCGTTCCGGCTAATTACGACGGCGACAACCGCGCCGACATCGCGGTGTTTCGCGACGGCAACTGGTATTGGCTCGAAAGCTCGACGAATCAGTTCAGAGGTTTACAATTCGGACTTGCATCGGACAAACCAGTCCCGGCTGATTACGACGGCGACGGACGCGACGATCAAGCCGTTTTTCGTGCCGGAAATTGGTACATCCAACGCTCGTCGAGCGGTTTTTACGGCGTCCAGTTCGGCGTCGCGACCGATACGCCCGTTCCGGCGGATTACGACGGAGACGGAAAAGCGGATGTTTCGGTTTTCCGCGATGGTAATTGGTACAGCTTAAAGAGCAGCAATAATCAGTTTAGCGGCGTGCAGTTCGGAATCACGTCCGACCAGCCGGTTCCCGCCGCTTTTGTGCCGTAAACCGCAGTAAAAACTGATATTTACGTTTGTTTGCCTATTTTAAAAAGGTCTGCGCTTTGCAAAGCGCAGACCTTTTTTGTTTTCGCTCAATTTTAATCGCCTTTTGCTTTTTGTAATACCGGAAGCAAAATTTAAAATTCAAATTCGCCCCAAACTATTCGTAGATTTCAACATCAATCGGTTTAAAGCTGTAATTATTCGACATTTCAGCCGAGCAAGCCGTAACGCCCACAATCAAATCCATTTCGGCGCGCAGAAGCAAATAATCTCCGGCGCGCGACGGCGGCGGATCAATTTGCAATTCGCCCGACGGTTTGACAATGACGTTCATAAAAATGTTGAGCGTCGTCGGAATCATATCGGGCAAGATGCCGAATCTTTCGAGATTTGTCGAAAGATTTTCAAAACAGCTCGGATGCGGTTCGTGATTGTTATAAATAATTTGAAAAGTTTCGGGGCTGCACGGAGTCAGCAAAAAATCGTGTCGTCCAACAGTGTCTTCAATGATGGTAAACATCGGTCGGCTGCGATTTGAATAAAGCGTATGACCTTTTGTGATGTAAATCGTGTTGGCGTAATCAATCGTGCGCCCCGATGACAGCCATTCGCGCTTATCTGCAAGCGAAAAAGCGGTTAAATCCGAAACCTGCTCGCCTTTTGGATCAATGATTTTCAAGAGCCGTCCGCGTTGCAAAGTGAAACCTACGCCGGTTTGCGGTTCGAGATGATAATGCTTTGCCGGTTCGTTTGTTTGTTTTGTCTCACTCATCTGAATTTTCGGTTTTCTTTAAAAGCGCGTGAAACGGGCATTTCCAATCCGTTTCAACCGCGCGCCCGGAATATTGACGGGCTTCGCTTTGTTCGCCGAAGTTGCTCAAATTCGGATTAAGCGAGCCTTGCAATTTAAGATCGCGCTCTCTGACAATTTCCTTCATTCGCTCGAATTTATTTTTCCGGCGCAGGTTTTCAAATTGTGTGTGAGCGTTAAAAACCAGGGTCGGATAGGCAAAACGCCGCGCCAGACGCGAGCTTGCGGGATGCAGACCGACGACGAAAAACGCGGTCTCGGCAAAGCTAAATGAAAATTCCGCGCTTTCCGGGTCGCTGCTGACCATTTTGCTCCAATCGTAAAAACAGCTGTCTAGCTCGTGCAAACTTTGAAGCTGCGCCCAGAGAAGCCGTTCCCAGGTTTCTTCGTCCGAAACAATCGGCGCTGCGAACGTCGCAATAAACGTCGCATAATCGGTTCCGAATTGAGGCTGCTCCCGCGCGTATTCCCACAAATCGTGCGCAAGCGTCGCGGTCGCCGCGGGCTGATTCATTTGGCGGTAAAAACCGAAACGATAACAATTTCCGTTGATTGCCGCTTTCGCGCCGACGCACGGGAAATCCTGATTTATAACGTGCGCCCGAAATTTGTCGTGAATCGCAGCGGCTAATGACGGCAGTTTTTGCGGCGCGCCGAGCGCGCTCGTCAATTTTCCGTCGCGCCACTCAGCATACGAGCTGTGCTGCGCCGCGCCTTTGTATGGATTTTTTTTGACTGTCAAATTCAGCACCGAAATTTCCCGCCTTGTTCTTATAAATTAATTTTAGAAAAATCCTCTGTTCAAGGTAGTACGAATGCGTACAGTCTGCGCTAAGGTTTCGTGAAATAACTATTTATTCACTCAAATAATCGTTTATGTCTGAAGATGAAAACATCGGAAATCGTTCAGAAACGGAAAACGGCACCGAGCATCGCACTTATCTGCTGACAATTCGCCGCACTCGTTTTGACCGCGCCGAAGCCGAAGATTTTCGGAGATATTTCGGTTTGCTTCGCGCTTCCGGCTGCGAAATTTTGGTTGTGGACGGTTCTCCCGCCGAAATTTTCGCTGCTTATGACGCAGTTTGGAACGACCGCTGCCGTCACGAAACGGTTGACCCGCAATACCGATATTTAAACGGCAAAGTCAACGGCATTCACACCGGAATCGCGCTCGCCGCGCACGAGCGTGTAATTCTTGCCGACGACGACATTCGCTACACGCCGGATGATGTCGAGAGAATGAGCCGCCTGCTCGCCGATTACGAAATGGTGCGCCCGCAAAATTATTTTCTGCCCTTACCATTTTGGGCGCGAATGGAAGCTGCCAGAATGCTGATTAATCGCGCATGGCTTCGTGAAGGCGATTACACCGGAACGCTCGGCGTCACCCGCAGCGCGATGCGGCGCGTCGGACATTACGACGGCGACGTGCTGTTCGATAACGAGGAAATCGTCAGGCATTTTCGTCTGAAAAATGCGCGAATTAAATACGCACGAGATTTTTTCGTTTTAAAACGTCCTGCGACTTTTCGCAAATGGATCGAACAGCGCCCGCGCCAAGCCTACGAAGATTTCATAATGCGCGCGAAAACCGCATTTTTTCTGCTTCTGCCGATTGCTCTGGTTTTGTTTTGGTCGTTTGGCGGATTCGCTTTTGCGCTCGGATTCGCTCTTTTAGTTGCGGTTGGAGCCGTTTTCACGGCGGCGCTTGGTTTAAATGACGGAGCGACCAATTTTTTCCCGATTTCGACCGTTTTTTACGCGCCGCTTTGGTTTATCGAGCGCTCTTTTAGCACGTATTGGGCTTTCTATTGGCGCTTCACGCGCGGCGGCTATCCTTTCGGCGACAAGCTCCTGTCAAAAGGAACCGGCGATGCCTGGACAGCCGCCGGCAATGCAACGACGAGTGATGACGCTGTTTGAAAATAAAGCCGTCATTCTTTAACGAAATTAAAGCCTGCTTTTAAAAGCGGGCTTTTCTGTTTTAACGTGAATTTGAAACGCATTTTGATTTCGGTAATACTCTTAAATTCGTTGCTTTAATCCGGCGAGTTTAATGAACAAAACCAAAACTCAGACTTTTCAAATTCTTTTTGTCCTTGCAACTGTTTTCGTTTATTTCTTTGGCTTGGGACGCTTACCGCTCGTCGGACCGGACGAGCCGCGCTACGCTCAGGTCGCGCGCGAAATGTTTGAACGCGGCGATTGGATAACGCCGACGCTCGGCGGTTTTAATTGGTTTGAAAAACCGGCGCTGCTTTACTGGCTCGAAATCGCGGCTTATAAAATTCTCGGAGTCAACGAATTTTCGGCGCGTTTCGGTTCGGCAGTTTTCGGTCTGCTGACAATTTTCACAATTTATCTGCTTTGCCGCTTTGTTTCAAACAATCCGGCAACGAACAGCGAACAACGAACAGCGAACGATTACGCGAATTACGCCTTTCTCCTTGCCGCTACAAGCATCGGATTAATTGTTTTTTCGCGCGCTGCGAGCTTTGACATTATTCTGACTTTTCCGATAACCGCCGCTTTAGCTTGTTTCTTCGTTTCTCAACTCGCCGCGTCTCCGCGTCGGCGCGCCATTGCATCTCTCGCAGGTTTTTACTTTTTCATCGGAGTCGCGCTTCTGGCAAAAGGTTTAATCGGATTTGTTTTACCGTTCGGCGTCGCGTTTTGTTATTTCGCCGCTTTAAGAAAATTTCCGTCCAAAACTTTTTTACTTAGTTTGATTTGGGGAAATTTGCTGAGCGTTCTGGTTGCCTCCGTCTGGTATGCGCCGATGTATTTGCGACACGGCTGGACGTTTGTTGATGATTTTTTTATTCAACATCATTTCGCCCGTTATGCTTCAAACAAATTCGCGCACCCGGAGCCTTTCTGGTTTTTCTGGGCAATTTTGCCCGCGTTCATTTTGCCTTGGACGCCGTTTTTGCTCGCAGCAATTTGGAGGCTTTTCAAAGACCAAAGACCAATTGATTTTTCGCAACATTCTCTAAAAATATTCGCGCTCGTGTGGCTGCTCGTTCCGCTTGTGTTTTTCTCGTTTTCCGGCTCGAAGCTGCCCGGCTACATTTTGCCCGCGCTGCCGGCGGCAATCATTCTTGCCGCAGAAGAAGCGCGGCGTTTCGCCTCAAAATCGAGCAATCGCCGTTTGATTGTACAAATTGTCGCCGCATCTTCTTTCGCGTTGATCATGATTGCGCTTTTGTTCGTCGCGCCCGATTTTGCGCGGCGCGACACGAAAAAATATCTCGTGCAAGCGGCTGCCGAAAGCGGTTTTATAAACGAAAAAGTTTTAAATTTGCACGACATTTCGCATTCTCTCGAATTCTACGCGGCGGGCAGAACCGTCAGACTGGACAACGGAAAACAACGGCAATTTTTCGGGGCGAGCGACATTCTGGTATTTATGAAACAAACCGGGCAGGAACGAGTTTTGGTAGTTGTTCCGCTCTCGCGCCTTCACGAACTGCCCGAATATAATCAGTTAAAAACCGAAATTATTGCCGACAACGGCGAATATGCGATTGCCGCCGTTTCGCATTAGCTAATTCAGCGAAACGTGCTAAACTCCCGTTTTGATTTTTTAAAATCGTGTCGAAAATCGAAGCAAAAACGAGCGTAATTCTGGTTCTTCACAGCCCGCGCGAGAAAGTCTGGGGCGTTTTGGAAGAAATTACCGGCGCGGGCGTTTTCATGCGCGGAATTGATTTAAACGCTTTTGAAGATTACATCGGCGCAATTATCAGAGAGGAAGATTTTATCGGTTTAAGCGACCAGTTTTTTCCGCTCTGGCGCGTTGAAAGAATCGTTAGAGACGAAACTGCGGGCGGCGTTTTGTCGCTCGCAGAGCAATTTGAAGAACGAACCGGGAAAAAAATCTCAGATTTTTAACAAAAACCTGTTTCACTCGTGAAACAATATTTCACAAACTCATTCTTTTTGTGCTAAACTTGATTTCAGTATCTTAAAGGAGAGTTTTAAAACAATGGCATTTGAGGGAATGACGATGAACACGGATAAAAGCAAAGCGATTGAAGGCGCGCTGGCAAATATTGAGAAAAAATTCGGCAAAGGCTCGATTATGAAAATGGGCGAGCGTCAGGTGGAACAAGTGGGTTCGATCTCGACGACTTGCCTCAGTCTGGACGCGGCAATCGGCGTCGGCGGTTTTCCGAAAGGCAGAATCATCGAAGTTTACGGACCGGAATCTTCTGGCAAAACGACGCTCGCGCTGCACGTTGTCGCCGAAGCGCAACGCCAGGGCGGAATTGCCGCTTACATTGATGCCGAACACGCGATGGACCCGGAATACGCCGAAAAATTGGGCGTTGACGTTGATAATCTATTTATTTCGCAGCCGGATTCGGGCGAACAGGCGCTCGAAATCGCCGAAACTCTGGTGCGCTCGAACAGCGTTGACGTAATTGTCATTGACTCGGTCGCCGCGCTCGTTCCGCGTGCGGAATTGGACGGCGATATGGGCGATTCGCTGCCGGGTTTGCAGGCGCGCTTGATGTCGCAGGCTTTGAGAAAATTGACGGCAATCGTCGCGCAATCTAACACCTGCTTTATTTTCATCAACCAGTTGCGTGAAAAAATCGGCGTCTTTTTCGGCTCGCCCGAAACGACGACCGGCGGTAAAGCCCTCAAGTTTTACGCTTCGGTTCGCGTTGACATCCGCCGCATCGGCGCCATCAAAGAAGGCGACAAAGTGACGGGGAACCGCACAAAAGTCAAAGTCGTCAAAAACAAAGTCGCGCCGCCATTTCGAGAAACCGAGTTTGACATTATGTACGGCGAAGGAATCTCGCGCGAAGGCGATTTGCTCGATCTGGCTGTCAATCACAAAGTCGTTGAAAAAAGCGGCGCGTGGTTTTCATATGCGACCGAACGCCTCGGACAAGGACGCGAAAACGTCAAAAATATGCTCAAAGAAAACACCGATTTGCGCGACCGCATCGAAACGGACGTTCGCAAAGCACTCGGAATGCCCGCCCTCGACGGGGCAGCGGTCGAAGCGAGCTAAGTTTCAAGCACTAAAAAAACATAAATTTAAAGGCGCGAATCCAAAATTGAGATTTGCGCCTTTTTACATTTTGCCGATTCAATAAACCGTTGGCTCGAATTTGGTTTTTCTACACCATCAGGGATCGTTTCCTTCGATATTTATTGAGTGAAATCGTTAGTTTGACAGACGCGCGGAATTTTCTTTATAGTTTTAAATTCGCGTTGGCATTAAAAACCTCCGCGCGGCTTGGTAGCTCAGTTGGTAGAGCAGCGGACTGAAAATCCGCGTGTCGGCAGTTCGATTCTGTCCCAAGCCACTTTTAATATCAAAAACTTAAGGGCATCATTTTTGATGCCCTTTTCATTTTGTGTGCGAAATTTGTGCGAAATTTTTAGAGCGTATTGATTTTGCTAAAAATCATTGTTTCCAGATGCTGCGAAGCTGCTTCCTGCATTCCCGGTAAAACGTGCGAGTAAACGTCTAAGGTCAAAGTAACAGTAGAATGTCCTAGTCGCTCTGAAACAATCTTTGGATTTATACCTGCCAACAAAAGTAATGTTGCACAAGTATGGCGCAAGTCATAAAGACGGATTGAAGTCCTAATTCCTGCTTTTACTAAAACTTTCTTGAATGTCCTCGTAACATTTGGAGTATTGAGAGGCGTTCCAATCTCGGAGGGAAAAACGAGATTGTAGTTTTGCCAAGCCGGACCAGATTGCTTTCTGATTCGTTTTAATACTCCGTTTGTCTTTAAACTAAAAATCCCTTTTCTGACCGAAATTGGAGGTGAGTCATAACTGACACATTCTAACTTTGGTTAGCACCATTTTAAGTAATTTTATTTTTCTAGTATATTTGCGCTTAAAAATTAAGATACAGAGTTTGACTATTATTGATTCCTCATTTATGGTATGACTGATTTTGAATTTGGGTCATATCACGACATCATGCGAGACGTTGCAATACGCCAGGACATAAAAGATTTGATACTAGACGCTGCCGACCGGCTTTTAAATCAATTCGGTTATAAGAAAATGACGATGGACAATCTTGCCCAAGAGGTTGGAATCGCTAAAGGCAGTCTTTATCTGCATTTTCCGAGTAAAGAGGAGTTGGTTCTTGCTCATATTGACCGGATAGTTTTCCGGTTGCTGGTTAATCTGCAAATGACCGCACATGGAGATGGTTCGGCTTCGGAACGTTTGCGAGAAATGCTTTTAACACGAGTGCTTTTCCGTTTTGACAACGTGCAGCACTATACGGAAAGTTTAAGCGATCTGCTGGCAGACATCAGGTCTTCTTTATTGCAGCGCCGTGAAAAGCATTTTGCTCTCGAAGCGAAAGTTTTTGCCGATGTTTTAGAAGAAGGCAGAAAAGACGGTTCTTTCGATGTGGAAGAAATACAGTCAACGGCAAACGCGATTCTGTTTGCCACAAACTCCTTATTGCCATACAGCTTGAGCGCGAGCGAACTTGGAAGACGAAAAGAACTTGAAAAGAAAATTTCAAAAATAGCCGATTTGATTCTGAGCGGCTTGATAAAACGAAGCTAAAAGAAAGTTTTAACCGAAAACACAGGCAAGAGAAAAGACTATATCCGAAAGTGAAACGAAGACAAAACAAACAAATTGAGCAAAACTTTGAAAAACAATCAAAGTTATTGAAAACCTAAACGAAGAGGAGAATTAAGAAATGAAACGCAAATTATTAATCGGAATTGTCGCCCTCACGGTTTTCGCTTTCGCTTTGCCGATATTTGCGCAAACCGGCATTCCGGTTGGTTCCATGAGCCAGTGCGATACTCAAATGCAAACATTCCTCACCAATTATCAGATTCCCGGCGCGACATTCGCCATTGCCAAAAACGGCAGGCTAGTTTACATGCGCGCCTTTGGAGTTGCTAATCAAGCCGGAACCGAGCCTACACAGCCCTATCATATGTTTCGCATCGCCAGCATTTCCAAACCGATCACTTCTATTGCCATCATGAAGCTGATCGAAAACGGGCAGTTGAGCTTGAGCGATAAACCTTTCGGTCCCGGCGGGATTCTTAGTGCGGATCCTTATTTCGCTAATGCGAATATCACTGACACGCGCGTTTATAACATAACGATTCAAAATTTGCTCGAGCATTCCGCTGGTTGGAATCGGGATTTGCCGATGCCGCCGGGTCCTTTGTCGCCCTATCCATGGAGCTATGGACACAGCGACCCGATTGCATTTCCGCTTCACGTTACTCAAACTTTGGGAGAGGCAAATCCGGTGACGCGACGCGCCATGATTAAATTTTCAATTCAGAAAGGGTTGGATTTTGCTCCGGGCACCGGTAATAACTATTCAAATATCGGTTATCTGGTTCTCGGTGAAGTAATCGAAAAGAAAACCGGATTGACTTACGAGAATTACGTCAAACAAAACATCTTTGCGCCGCTCGGCATTTACGATATTCGTTTGGGCAAAAACCTGCTTGCGGATAAGCAGGAACGCGAAGGCGAATACATCAACACTTTTACGACGCTTTCAGCTTATGGAACGGGACAATTCGTTCCCTGGCAATACGGCGGCTGGAGTATTGAAGCAATGGACGCCCACGGCGGCTGGATTGCGACTTCGCGTGACCTGGTCAGGCTATTAACGGCGGTCGACAATTTTCCGAGCCGTCCCGATATTCTTTCTCCGACCACTATCCAAATTATGACCACGCCTTCTGCAACTTTTAGCGGCTATGCCAAGGGCTGGGTTATAAATTTTAACGCACAAACGTGGGGGCACGGCGGTTCGCTCGATGGCAGCTCCAGTGAAATGCTCAGGACTAACGATCAGTATAATTGGGCGGTAATCGTAAACAAACGCACAAACGCTTCTGGTTTTCAGACTGCTCTGGCTAATCTTGGTCGGAATTGTGTAAATAGCACCACGACATTTCCGACGCACGATCTTTTCGACGTTCCGACGCAGAATGCTTCCGCGATGAATTTCTCCAATATTACGAGCAATTCGATGACCGTCAACTGGACGAACGGCAACGGCGACGGACGTGTGCTGATTATGCGGGCGGGCGGCGCACCGAACAAATTCCCTCTGGACGGCACCGAATACGCACCCGGTCCGGAAGTCGATTTAGGTGACGGGAACCGTGTCGTTTACAGCGGTCCGGGCAATAACACGACTATCGGCAATTTGAACGGCAATACAAACTATCAGTTTCGCCTGTATGAGTATAAAAAGAATGCGAATACAGGAAATTATGCGCTTTACCAATTAGCCAATCCGGCAAGCGGCTCACAAAACACGCTTGGAACAACCGCTCAAAGAACTCGCTTCGATTTTGACGGAGACGGTAAAGCGGACGTTTCCGTATTCCGTAACGGTAACTGGTATATTCAAGGTTCCATATCAGGCTTTTCGGGAAGAAACTGGGGATTTGCCACAGACATTCTGGCACCGGCAGACTTTGATGGAGACGGCAGAACTGATATTGCAGTCTTTAGAGACGGCAATTGGTATTCAATCAACAGTTCTGATGAAGCGATGAAATCCACTCAGTTCGGTTCACCTGGAGACCTACCCGCTCCGTCTGATTACACTGGAGATGGAAAAGCTGATATAGCAGTGTTTCGTCCCTCAAACGGTACCTGGTATTGGCTTGATAGCGCAACGAATCAATTCAACGGAGTCCAGTTTGGCGCTACTGGAGATAAACCGATTATTGGAGACTTTGACGGAGATGGTAAATCTGATTTAGCAGTGACCAGAGTAACGAATGGAAATCTGAATTGGTATTGGATGGAAAGCTCTACAAATCAATTCCGAGCCGTTCAATGGGGATTTGCGACAGACATTGCCGCAGCGGCAGATTTCGATGGAGATGGGAAAACAGAAGTTTCAGTTTTCAGACCATCAAATGGAAGCTGGTACCGGTTAAACAGCGGACAGAACAATCAGTTCTTTGCCATTCAATTCGGTCAGAATGGAGATGTTCCGGTTCCGGCGGATTACGATGGAGACGGAAAAGCAGACGTTGCAGTCTTCAGATCAGGAAACTGGTACAGATCTAACAGCAGCAATGGCGCATTCTTCGGTCAACAGTTTGGCATTACAGAAGATAAACCGATTCCTTCTGCTTTTCTCCCATAATTGCTGGAACTAGTAAATAAAAAAGGCTCTAAAAAATAAAATGACGAAGGGGCTGCCAATGATTCACCGCCCGATCCTTTTCAAGGCAGCCCCTGTTAACCAGCCTACTTTTGTCTGAAATGCTTAAACCGATCTTTTATTAATAAGCCTTTATACAAAAAAAAATCTGGAGAATACAATTACGTGAAAACAGAAATTCGACTATCAAGCTCACCCAAAATTCGTTTTGGATTTTGTCTTCTTTTGCTTTTATCAATGGTTTTTAGCGGTACCGTTTCGTTGCTTGCCGAAACTCCGAGATCAAAGAAAATGGCTGCCAAAAAGAGTTTCGACAAAAAGCGAACTCTTAAAAAGAGCGGTTCCAAAAAACGCGCGAAGAAAAAACTGCGACGAAAAGCAACCTGGGCGCTCAAGGTTTTTCCGCCGCAAATCGAAGAGGAATTTGAAGGCGACGGCGAAAAACGCGCCGACTGGCTTATCTCGCAAAGAATGTATCCGTTTAACGACGTGCCGCCGGATGCGCGGCGAAAGGCTTTCGAACGGCGCCCTGAACGGGTGCAAAGGTATGGGGATCGCCCGCTCACGGCGCAATGGAAATCTATCGGACCGATGCCGACTAATACACTTTTGCTCAACAATTGGGGAGTAACCAGCGGACGGATCAACGCAGTTGCCGTTTCTCCGGCAAACCCCAACCTCATTCTGGTTGGCGCGGCGATTGGCGGCGTTTGGCGCTCTATTGACGGCGGAGCGAATTTCGCTCCCGTTTCTGATAATCATGTTGATTCGGCTGTCGGCTCGATTGCTTTTGCGCCCAGTGATCCAAATATTGTTTATGCCGGAATGGGCGATAAAGTCTCTAATGCTTATTTTGGGAGCGGGGTGCTCAAATCAACCGACGCCGGACAAACCTGGACGCGCGTGAGCAGCAGCACTTTGCCCGCGCCCGGTAGAATTACAAAAGTTGAAGTTGATCCTACGGACGCAAATCGCGTTTACCTGACTCAATTTACTTATCGTAATGCAAACGGAATCAACGCGCAGAGCGGTTTTTGGTATTCGACCGACGGCGGCATTAATTGGACAAAAACTTTCAGCGGCTTAGCAATGGATTTGGTTCAACATCCGACATCTCCCGGTACGCTTTATATGGCGATGCAGGCAGTTAGTGTGGTGGGGAATACTCCTACACCTGGCGTCTTCAAATCAACTAACAACGGATTAACCTGGACGCGAGTTTATACCGCGCCATTTTCGGCAACTTCCAACATCAAAGTCGCAGTAACGCCTGCGGCTCCGCAAAACGTTTATGTGCTCGTCGGCACCGATGCAACCGTGCGCCTCGAAATCAGCAACAACGAGGGCGGAAATTGGACGAATAAGGGGTCTAATTTCGACACAGGGCAATTCGGCTACAACTGTTATTTGTTTGTCCACCCGGCAGACTCGAACACGATTTTTGTCGGAACGCGAGATTTGTGGCGCTCGACCGACGGCGGAACAAGCTATACGAATCTCACCACAAACATCATCAATGGAAACTGGACTTGGGGGACTGGAAAGGTTCACGTTGATCAGCATCATTTCTATATTTCGCCTTCAAATCCGAATTTGCTTTACCTCGCCAATGACGGCGGACTCTATAAATCTATCGACGGGGCGAATACATTTCAAAATCTTAATATGACGCTCAGTTTGTCGATGTTTACGAGTCTCGATCTGCATCCGACCGACCGGACACGCTCGTACGGCGGAACTCAGGACAACGGAACGCAGAGACGAACGGGAAATTTAAGCTGGAGCGAATTCGAAGGCGGTGACGGCGGTCAAGTCGTGATTGATCCGGTTGATCCGAGCATTGTTTACTCTACCGTCGTTTATCACAACGTTTTTCGCCACGCTAACCACGGTCAGATACAAGGCGTTGCCGCACTAATTGGGAACCCGACCAAATTTAACAACGACCGGGTGGCTTTTTATCCGCCATTTGTCGGAAACGATGTAAATTCGACGATTTATTTTGGCACCTATCGGCTATACGTGAGCACTAATCGCGGCGTGAGTTGGACTGCGCCGGGCGGAACGCAGGATTTAACCAACGGCGGGCTTTTATCAGCCATCGGCGTCGGCAAATCCAACACAAATGTTATTTACACCGGCTCGTCTGACGGAAAAGTAATGGTCAGCACCAACGGCGGCGTAAATTGGACAAACATTTCAGCAGGCTTGCCTAATAGATTCATCAAGAGCATCATTGTCAGCCCTTCGGATTCAAACACCGCTTATCTGACCGTTTCCGGCTTTCTCTCCGGGCACGTCTTCAAAACGACAAACGCCGGAGCCAATTGGACTGACATCAGCGGAAATTTACCTGATATTCCGACCAATACTTTGTTGATTGATCCGCGCAATGCGAACACGCTTTATGTTGGAACCGACATCGGCGTTTTCCGTTCAACTACCGACGGCAATAGATGGGAAACCTTTAATATGGGAATGCCGCCTGTCATTATTTCAGAGCTTGATGCCGATTCGCGCGGGTTGATACAGGCGGCAACTTACGGGCGTGGAATGTACGAAATAAATTTAAGCCCCGGCAAAGTCGTCGCCGATTTCGATGGAGACGGCAAAACCGACATTTCTGTTTTCCGCCCCGACGGCGGCAACTGGTATATCACCAACAGCACCAACAGCGCTTTTCGCGGCGAACAATTCGGCTCAAACGGCGACATTATCACGCCGGGCGATTAC
>DASVRD010000068.1:0-32278 GCA_036388775.1 Pyrinomonadaceae bacterium
ACTTCCGTTTGTTGATTAAAATTTTTAATTGCTTTGGCGTAAGCGCGGCTTCCGATTGTAGCTTCGGTTGCAATCACGCCGATTCGTTTTGCGCCGGTTTCCACCGCTTTTCGCGCGCCGGGTTCAATCATTCCGATAACGTCAATTTTTATCGCGTTTTGAATCGCCGGAAGCGCCAGCGCCGAAGCCGTGTTGCAGGCGACGACGAGCAATTTGACGCCGCGCTCGGCGAGAAAACGCGAATTTTCAATCGCATATCGCTCGATTGTGGCGAGCGATTTTGTGCCGTAAGGAACTCGCGCCGTGTCGCCCAAATAAACAAAACGTTCATTCGGCAGACGCTCGTGCAAAGCGCGGTAAACGGTCAAACCGCCGACGCCAGAATCAAAAATGCCGATTGGAAGATGGTTGAGCAAAACAAATCCTTTTTTAGAGCGTTAAGATTTTCATTAAAAATTGTCAAGAGACGAGCCGAATTGAAGGCTTAATTTATTAGCCGGGTAAGCGCCGAAAGTTAACAAAAATGTCCGGACGAAAATTATATAGCAACTTTTTATTGAGTTTTACCCTCTTACAAAAGTCCGAACAATTTCAGAAGCCTCGATTGAGATAAATCCTGTAACGAAATTAACTTTTTTGGGTAGTTTAGAACTGCCGGAAATTCTACTAATTATACCGGTTTCTAATCTCTTTTTACTTTAAGACTTTCTGTAAGTTTTAAAGCAGCGGTTTCAAATTTCCAATTAACAATTTAACTCTCAGTGCAGTTAAATCATTGCATTTTGACTGCGCTGTATTTTCATAAAGGAATTTTATTATTGATGAGAAAAATCTGTCTTTTATTGCTTCTGCCCCTCGTTTTCGCAGTTTCCGCATCCGCCCAAACCAACCAGCAAATCGTTAATTACAATAATATAAAAACCGGCATCATAACTCCCGATTTGCTCGAAGATGAAATTCAAAACGGAAACTTAATAACTCCGCAGATCGAACCCGAACAGACAAACTCATCATCGCACGTGTTAAGAATGTCGGAAGGAAAATCGCTCGGCGCTTTTTCGACCGGCGATGCAATAATTGACGGTTTTATCGTTGATTCCTGCCTCAGATACAATATTGACCCGCTGCTTATTTACGCCCAAATGAATCAGGAATCAAAATTTAAGCAGCGCGCCATTTCCTACAAAGGCGCTCGCGGATTGATGCAGTTGATTCCGGCGACCGCGATTCGTTTCGGAGCCAAAAATATTTATGATCCGCAGCAAAATATCGAAGTCGGCGTCAAATATATGCGCTGGTTGCTGAATAAATTCGACGGAGACATTCGGCTGGCGCTTGCCGCCTACAATGCAGGCGAAGGCGCGGTAATTAAATACGGCAGACAGATTCCGCCTTTTCAGGAAACGCAAAATTACGTCGCCAGAATTACCGCTCGTTACGCTGAAATCGGCAGCTTGAATATGGAAAGCTGGAAGTGGGAGCAATAATAGCGAAAGAAGATTTCCAAAATTCCATTCAATTTTCAAATAAAGCCTGCGAAAGCGGGCTTTATTTGTTTTCAACATTTGTTCCCGGTAGTTGACGTTTGGCGAAAATGATTTTAAATGTTTATGCGAATTTAAAAGCCGCGGGTCACAAACAAAAAATATGAATTTATTAAAATCGTTCGCCGCATTTTCTTTTATTTTTGTTGTTACTGTTACGACAAACTCGATCGCTTCGGCGCAAAATCTGAATCCGCAATTCGGAGAGGCTTTGCATTGGCGCAACGTCGGACCGTTTCGCGCAAGCCGGACGCGGGCAATAGCGGGCATTCCGAATCAGCCGCACGTTTTTTATATGGCTCCGAGCAACGGCGGCGTCTGGAAAACGACCGACGCCGGGCGCATCTGGACGCCGATTTTTGACGATCAGCCGACCGGCTCCATCGGCGCAATCGGCGTCGCGGTTTCCAATCCGAATGTGATTTACGTCGGCAGCGGCGAAGGCTTGCATCGCCCGGATTTGTCGGTCGGCGACGGCATTTATAAATCAATTGACGGCGGAAAAACCTGGACAAACACGGGCTTGCGCGACGGTCAGCAAATCGCCGAAATCGCAGTTGATCCGCGCGACGAAAATAAAGTTTTTGCCGCGGTCGGCGGTCATCCTTACGGCGCAAACGAAGAACGCGGTATTTATCGCACCACGAACGGCGGAAAAACCTGGGAAAAGGTTTTGGGTAAAGACGAAAACATAGGCGCTTGGGATGTCGTGATTGATCCGACAAATTCAAATGTCGTTTACACTTCGCTCTGGGACGCACGCGAAGGCGCTTGGGAAAACGCGCGTTTTGACGGAACGGACGCCGGAATTTATAAATCAATTGACGGCGGAAAAACCTGGAATCAATTGACCAAAGGCTTGCCCGCCGGAATCACGCAGGCGAGTCTCGCAATTGCGCCGAGCAATCCGAAGCGTTTGTTTGCCGGCGTTCGGACGCCGACTGATACAAAACTTTATCGTTCGGATGACGCGGGCGAAACCTGGATAATTGCGACAACTGACACGCGACCGGCAAATCGCATCGCGTCAGGCGATTTGGGCGATTTGCAGTTCGATCCGAAAAACGCGGATGTTATTTATGCCGCGAGCATCGTCGCCTGGAAATCAATTGACGGCGGAAAAACGTGGAATTCGTTTCGCGGCGCGCCCGGCGGCGACGATTATCAAAACATTTGGATCAATCTGAACAACCCGGAAATTATTGCGATGAGCAGCGATCAGGGCGCGATTGTGACATTAAACGGCGGAAAATCGTGGAGCTCGTGGTACAACCAGCCGACGGCGCAGCTTTATCACGTTTCCGCCGACAACGCTTTTCCGTATCGCCTGTGCAGCGGACAGCAGGAGAGCGGTTCGGCTTGCGTTTCGAGTCGTGGCGATTACGGCGAAATCACTTTTCGCGAGTGGACGCCGGTCGGCGCAGAAGAATACGGTTATATAGTCGCCGATCCGCTTAATCCTGACATCGTTTACGGCGGGAAATTGACTCGTTTCGATAGAAAAACCGGACAAGCGCAAAACATTCTGCCGAAACCGTTTCGCTCGGCTGATTGGCGAATGATTCGCACACAGCCGGTTGTTTTTTCGCCGGTTGATAACAAAACGCTTTATTTTTCCGGCAACACGCTCTGGAAAACTCTCGATGGCGGCAACAATTGGGAACAAATCAGCCCGGATTTGTCGCGCAAAACGTGGGAAGTTCCGGCAAGCATCGGCAAATACAAAACACAATCTTCCGCAAAGCCGACGCAGCGCGGCGTGATTTACGCCGTCGCGCCTTCGTTTCACGACATCAACCGGATTTGGGTCGGAACCGACGACGGTTTGATTTATCGCACAATTGACGGCGGCAAAAATTGGCAGGACATCACGCCGAAGGAAATCACCGCCTGGCAGAAAATCTCGATCATCGAAGCCTCACATTTCAACGCCGAAACGGCTTACGCGGCGGTCAACACTTTGCGGCTCGACGACAATAGACCGCATATTTATCGCACGCGTGACGGCGGAAAAACCTGGAAGGAAATCGTCAAAGGCATTCCCGCCGGACAAACTGCCAACGTCGTGCGCGAAGACCCGCAGCGCAAAGGCTTGCTTTTCGCGGGAACCGAGCGGACGGTTTACGTTTCGTTCGACGACGGCGAAAACTGGCAGTCGCTCAGATACAATCTGCCGCCGACTTCGATTCGCGATTTGATTATCAAAGACGATGACATCGCCGTCGGAACACACGGGCGCGGATTCTGGATTCTGGATAATATTACGCCGCTTCGACAATTTGCGGCAAAAATCGAAACCGCGCTTTTCAAACCGCAAACCGCTTTGCGCGTGCGATGGAATTTAAACACCGACACGCCTTTGCCGCCCGATGAACCCGCCGGAGAAAATCCGCCCGACGGCGCGATGATTGATTATTATCTCGGCAAATCGGCTTCAAATGTCGCGCTCGAAATAAGAGACAAAGCGGGAAATGTCGTTCGTCGTTATACGAGCGCGGAAAAAGCCGAGCCGGTCAAAGATACAAACAACGTTCCGTTTTATTGGATTCGCCAGCCGCAAATTTTGTCGAACCAAGCCGGAATGCATCGTTTTCTTTGGGATTTGCATTACACGCCGATTCCGGGCGTCGAGCCGACTTATCCAATCGCCGCAGTTTACCGCAACACAGCGCCGAATCTGACTTCGCCGTGGGCGATGCTCGGTGATTACACAATCGTTTTAACAGTTGACGGCAAAAATTTTTCGCAGCCTTTGACGGTAAAAATGGATCCGCGCGTTAAAGCTACAAACGCGGATTTGCAAAAGCAGTTCGATTTGTCCAAACAGCTTTATGATAATTGGCTGCAATTTCAATCAATCAGCCGAAAGCTGCAAAGTCTAACAGCAAATTTGGCAAAAGCGAAAGAGCAAGCCAGACAAAACGCGGCGGTTTCGGCGCAAATCGAGGCATTCGGCAAAAAGCTGCAAGAAATTTCCGCCGGAAACAGCCCGGGCAGCGTATCTATTTCTACCGTTTTATCGCGCATCAGAACTCTTTTCGACAATTTACAAGAAGTTGACGCCGCGCCAACGACGCAATTGACAAATGCAGTTGGCGACGTTTTGCGAGATTCGCAGGCGGCGATTGAAAATTGGAGGAAAATTGAAGTTGAGGATTTAATCCAGTTAAACCGTCAACTCAAAGCGGCAGGAATTGCTGAGATAAAAATCAATTGATTCCAAGGCGTTTTGTCCATAAATAGAAATAGGCGACTTTAAAAGTCGCCTATTTCTATAAATATTTGAATAGGAAAATGGAGGCGGCATCGTCAGCACGACCGTGCTTCAGCAA
The DNA here is from genome assembly GCA_036388775.1 of Pyrinomonadaceae bacterium. Taxonomy (GTDB): domain Bacteria; phylum Acidobacteriota; class Blastocatellia; order Pyrinomonadales; family Pyrinomonadaceae; genus JALZCH01. The sequence goes on from DASVRD010000068.1 coordinate 4,877, forward strand.
AGAGATTCATAAGGAAAATGAGAAAAAGCAGGTTTGGAACACCCTGGCATTTTCCCGACTAAAAGTGAAAAAGTTAAAGTCCGGAAATAGTGAAGAGATAAATAACGAAAAGCGGCGGCGAAAGACAAAAGGGATTGCAAAAACAAGCAAGTACACCGTAAAAGTTTTTGGATTGAATTAATTGGCTGGTTGATTAACTAATTTGTTTTAAGACTCGGCGAAGGGAAAAGGCTCGAGAACTTAAGATTAAAGGAAATATTAAGCAATGGAAAAACCGATTTAATCATATTTTCATCTAATAGGGCGTTGAGTCAGCTCATGACCATTCATTTTGGCTCACATGAAAAACAAACTTTCCCGAATTTTAAACTGATATGCAACGCAAAACAAAGAAAGTGCGTATAAAATGCGGCTAGGGTGGCTAGCAAGCTTTCTGTCCAAAGTATATAATTGTGACAGATGAAATTTAAGTTGCAATTTTCCGAATTTGGAAATATTGTTGTTTGCTGTTATACCCACTGCTTAAAACGCAGGAAGTTTTCAGTCAAGATTTAGTAAAAATGCTTAAGATAAAACATTCGCGAAAACAGTCCCGTAAGCGAAATTTGGCTTATCGTCGAACAATCAGAGTTTTAAACGATTTAAAGGCTAACGGACAGCTTTCCGAGCAGGAGTACATCGCGGCACTTCAGGGCGTAGCTACGCGGTATACCCGAGATACTGTTCAGGAAGGCTTTCGCAGACTAAAAGATCGGGCTATAGCTCAAGCTCAGGCTGTCGCACGTTAAAATGAACGATGATATTCATACCACCGGACAAGGGGAGCGTCTTCAAACTAGGGACGCCCCTTCTGCTCAACCCTCCAAACCAGACACTTTAACAGGAGCAGAACTCAGCAAGATTTTGGCGGCAATCCCCCCGCCTTATCGAGAAACCGTTGAACGCTCAATAATTGAGCGTTCTTCCTTAATCTTCGGTAACCTTCCTCCGCCTCCCGATGCTTTTGATGAAAAAATCACATCGGAACACATTGGACAGGTCATTTCCAATTATGATAAAGACGGTCAAAGATTCCACGAAGACAAACAGCGTGACCGTTTTTTCAAAACAATCTGGATAGTCTTGTTTGCTGCCATTTTTGTGTTCTTGACGTATTTTCTTGCCAAAGATCAAGAAAGCCTGTATTTCAGGATTGTTGAACTGCTAGTTGCGTTTGCCGGAGGTTTTTTGGGTGGATATGGCTACAAAGCGTTTAAACAAAAAGATGAGGAAGAAGAGTAGATCACAATTAGCTATCTTTTTATAATTTCGCTTATGGATGTAGACTTGTTTAAAATCATCGCGTTAATTAGCACGGTTATTGCAATTTTGGATAAACTTTACATTTACGTAAACCGCTCACGGATTCATTTATAAAAGTTTAAGTCTGCCACCCCAGAGAAATTAAAAAGCCGCCGAAATTGGCGGCTTTTCCATGCGGAACAAGTTTTCCATCCCGACATTTCCCCGACTTGATTCAAGAAAAGCGACACAAAACGATCCAAATACCACCGTCCAAGTAAAAGAGAAAAGCTAGTGTTTATCGAACCTAATCGGTAAACGCTGGCTTTTCTAAATGATAGTCTGAATTATTAGAAATGGAGGCGGCGGGAATCGAACCCGCATCCAAAGATTGTCGACTAGGAAATCTACACGTTTAGTCAATTCTCTTTAAAATTTCGCCTTCGCTGAGTAAGTGAATTGACAAGACCTCAGCGAAAACTAACCTGACTTTAAATTTCAAGCGCGCCGCAGGCGGAGAACGCGCTCTAGCCCAAATTGTGTGACATCTCGCTCCGTCCGACTTAGGCAACCTGACGGTGAGACGCTCGAGTTACTAGAATTAACTAGGCTGCGAGAGCCAATTCTTGTTTATTGGCAATTGTTTTTTCTCAGTGTTTTAACGAGCTACTAAGAAAGCCCGACGTGCATTCAAAGACCGTACTAACCCCTGTCGAAGCCTGTCGCCCCCAAAAGACGACTTTTCGATTATACGCTTTAACGGCTAATCGGGAAAGTGCGAGTTTTAGAAGCCGAAAACGCGCCGAAAGTTGTATGAAAATCAGGCTTCAAACGCTTTGATAACTTCGTCGGCGTGCTGTTCGACGTTTGGTTTATTGATGATTTTCTTGATTTTCCCCGCTTCGTCAATCAAAAAAGTTGTGCGGCTGACGCCCATATATTTTTTGCCGTACATATTTTTCTCGCCGTAAACGCCGTAAGATTCGCTCAATTTGCGGTCTGTATCGGCAAGCAGAGTAAAAGGCAGATTAAATTTGCCGATAAATTTTTGATGCGATGCTTCATCATCGAGCGAAACGCCCAAGACCTTAATGTTTTTATCAGTCAAATCCGCGTAAGAATCGCGCAGGCTGCAAGCCTGCTTCGTGCAGCCGGGCGTGTCATCTTTGGGATAAAAATAAAGCGCGACGCGCTCGCCGCGAAAATCCGCTAGTTTGACTTCGTTTCCTTTTTCATCGCGCGCCGTAAAATCCGGCGCAATATCACCTTCGTTTAACATATTTTTCAATTTCTTAGAACATGTTCAAAAATGCGATAAACAGCCGTAACTATAAACTATCAACTGTAAACTATGAACTATCTTGCGAGGAAAGATTTTCTGCAAAACAGTTTACAGTTTACAGTGCATAGTTTACAGTTTGGTTTTCATTTTTGAGAAAGTCCTGTTTTCTTCAAATTTGAGTTATAAAAATTTACCAGCTAAATTTTAATTTGTGAAACCGCGCCGCATTGAAGATAAGCAAAACTCAAAACGCCGTGAATTTATCGAAAATCTCGATTATTATTTTGAAAACGGCTTGATGGTTTTGACCGCGCATTTTTTACGCGAGCGCGGCTATTGCTGCGGCAACGGATGCAGGCATTGCCCGTATCAAACAATTGAGGCAAAGGAAAAAGAAAGTCTTCCTATTTCGCAAAATTCGCAATGACAATGATAAAATCGGCGGCAGCGATGCCGGCTCATCAAAACTTAATTCTGGATTCGGATTTAATTCACGATTTAATCGAATTTTTAAAAGCTAACGGCGGGAGCCTGCGGGCGAGTACCGTTGCCGACCAAATTCTGTTAGTCCCGACTTTAAACGAAGAATTTGCGGCTCTGCTCGTGGCGGACTTAATCGCTTTTGATTCGCGCATTCGCCTCAAAGAAAATTACACGCTCGAATTGAATTTGCCGAATCATGATGAATTAAGGCTCGCCGAAACGGAGTTTATTGTTTTCGACACCGAAACGACCGGAGCAAAACCGCCTTACAGCCGAATGACCGAAATCGGCTGTTATAAAATTAAAAACGGCGAAATTGTTGATGAATTTGAGACTCTTTTAAACCCGCAAACGCCGATTCCGCCGTTCATTTCGGCTCTAACCGGAATCACCGACAAAATGGTCGCCGGCGCGCCGTTGTTTTCGGAAGTCGCGGCGGATTTATTGAATTTTATTGGCGATGCCGTGCTGGTCGCGCATAACGCAGCGTTTGATATTAAATTTTTAAATGCGGAAATCTGCCGCACATTCAAAGGCTGCAAAGTCGCTAACACGCATCTTTGTACCGTCCGTTTGTCGAGAAAATTGCTCCCCGATTTGGCAAATCACCGTTTGCATACGATTGCCGAACACTTTTCGATTCCGATTTACAACCGCCACCGCGCCGGCGGAGACGCGCTCGCTACCGCCAAGATTTTCGTCAATCTGCTCGAAGATTTATATCGTCGCGGAGTTTACGATATTGGCTCGGCGCGAAATTTGAGCCATTATTTAAAAGGCAACTGCGGGTAGAAAACCCAGCCGCGCATTTTTTGAGCCGTGCCTTTATAAACAAATGGGCTGAAAGCTAATTGGCGCACCGATTGTTCAAACTGGCTTTTCCATTTTTCATCATCAAAGTTGGCGACCGCTTCGATAACCTTGCCCGTTTCGTCAATCACGATGTTCACTTTGAGTCGTTTTTTGTGTTCTTTTGAAAGGCGTTCGATCAATTCGCCTTTGTTCTCCATTTGTTGCAGGCGAGCCAGTCCGGTTCTGGTAATTCGCAGAGATAAATTAACGTCTGCCGCGGGCAGCGGTTCGATTTTGCCGGTAGCGGATTCTATTTGTTTGACGATTTCCCGCGCTTTTCCCTCCTGATCGGTCGTAATTAAAATCGAAGCATATGAGCGCAGTGCCGAAACCAGATTAGTTGAATTTTTTACTTTATCTTTTGCCGCCAAAAATCTCTCGTAAAACGGCAAAGCCTTTTCAAAATTGACGTATTGACGGTAAAAATCCGCTAAATTAAGAACCGTTGCGAGCGTCGCTTCATCGTTGGCGCCGAGCAATTTTTCCCGCCTATCGAGAGCTTGCGTGAAAAAGCTTTCGGCTTCGTCAATCCGCGAACGTGCGAGCGAGGTGCGCGCTTGCGGAGTTTTCACATTGTCGGGCAAATCGAGATTATTGATGATAATCCCCGCCAATTCGTTCTGCGCCGTTGAGGTTTGGAGCAGTTCCGATTTTGTGTTTCCCCGTTTCATTTCCAAAAACTCGCGGAAGAGCATTTCGGCTTCATCGGCATCCTTTTCCGCTTTCTCGCTGAGTTCAATTTTTTCTCTCACGGGAATCTGCGGCGATCCGATTTTACGGCGATTAAATTGAAAACGTTCTTTCCTGAGAATTGCCAGATTCAAAACGGCGGTCGAAACATTTTCCGGGGTTCCGGTTTTTCGTTCGATTTTGAGCAGCTTTTCGGCGAGAGAAATGGCTTCATCGAATTTGGCTTGATTGTAGAGCGCCGGGATTTGCTGCATCAGGCGCTGCCTTTCATCAATTGGCGGGTTCTGCGAAAAGGTCGTTTGCAGCGAGAGTAAAAAACAAAAAAATAAAAATACCGCTTTCTTCGTCATCGCCATTTTTTCTCTTTCTGAAATTTTTTTATAACCATATCGCGGCGCAGCTTCGGCAAATGATCAATAAAGAGCTTGCCGTCGCAATGATCCGTTTCGTGTTGAAAACAGCGCGCGGCGAGATTTTCAGCTTCGCGCTCGAACCAGTCGCCTTTTTCGTTTTGAGCGCGAAGCGTAGCTTTTTGAAAACGTTTGACGACCGCCGGAATTTTGCCGACCGACAAACAGCCTTCGTCGCCGGTTTGTTCGCCTTCGGCGCTGACGATTTCGGGATTTGCCGCGACGAGCTTAATTCCTTCGCAATCCATCACAAACAACCGCAAGCTCAAACCGATTTGCGGCGCGGCTAATCCGACGCCTTCCGCTTCATACATCGTCTCGAACATCTCGGCGACAAGCTGTTCGAGAGCCTGATCGAATTCCGTTACCGGCTCACCGACTTTTGCTAAAACCTGCGCCGGATATTCTGAAATTTTACGAACTGCCATTAAAAACAAAAACTCTGTGTCAATTCTCCGTGTATTCTCCGTGTTCTCTGTGTTAAAGATTTTTTCACCACAGAGCGCGCAGAGAAGTCACAGAGAAAACACAGAGAGAAAGAGTTAATCTTTTGGAGAATTACGCAGAAATCTGCCGCCGCTGCGCTCCGTTTTGCGCCAGCCGTCTTTCATATTAAAATTTTTGTCGTCGCGCTGCTGACAGCTCCAGCAGATGATGCTTTGGCGGTTGTCGGGATGCACAAACATCACGTATTCGTCGGTTTCGCGGTCGCAGCGTTCGCAGCGCATCACTGGTTTTTCAACCGTATTAATATTTTCAGTAATATCTTCTTGTTCAACAATTTCAGGCTTCATTCATTTCCTCCGCAACAATCGCACTTTTCGATGAAAGAAAAATTCCGTTCTCTCTACAACGTAATGCTCCCGGAGAAAATCTTCAAGCGGTTGACATTGAATCGCCGTTTCCGGGGCGTCGCAAAAATCTTCGGTGACCAGCCACATTTCTTGTTGTTCGGGCGGAATTTGCGAAGTTATAAAATTAATTTGGCGCTGCCATCGAGTTGCGCTATCGGGCGCGTTCTCGGCATTCCAATCAAAAGTTATCGCTTCCGGTTTCGGAACGAATTGATTTGAACCGCGATAATAAAAATTTAAAGGCAGAATATTGTAAACCGTGAAAACGACGATTGGCTGATTGTTTTGCTCATTTTTCTCGATAAAACGGGCGATTCGCTCGGCATCGCCGCGTTTGGTAAGCGGCGTGTAACGCGCGACGAGCGCAGCCGAAGAAAACAACGCGAGTACCGTCGCAATTATCAGCCAGACGCGAACGCCGTTGATTGAATCTTTGAGAATCGAACAGAGAAGCAGCATCGCGGGCAGAAAAAGGATTACGGCGTGACGCATCTGAACGTAATCAACTCCGAGCCGATAATAAATCGCCAGAAAAAAAACGGCGACAACGCCGACAATCGTCCCGAATGCGAGCGAAAGCGGCGACAAACGGCGCAGCTTACTTTTGAGTAAAACAAAAGCCGCCGCCAAAATGCCCAACCGCACAACCCAAGCCCGAATTTTCGATAAAATCTCCGAGTCTGCCGGCAAAACGAAATTGTTGAGAATTTCCCAAAGAGTTTTCAATCCTTCTTTGAGCGACGGCTCGGCTCGGTAAAACGCCGTGCGAACGGAAAATTGCTGCTGAACGATTAAAAATAACGGCGCGGCGGCAACGGCAACCGCCGCCATTTGCCAGAGATAATTTTTAAGCGCCGACCAGCGCCGCAAAACAACGAGCGCGGCGGCGTTCGCAACCAGCAAAAATCCGAAATAATAATTCGTGTAAAGCGCGAGAACCGCGACAACGAGGTAAAAAATCTGCTTTCGCCCGTCTTGCCGCTCGGCGGCATAAGCGTCGAGCCAGAACAGAATGAGAAGGCACGAAAGGAAAATTGCGAGCGCGTAGCCGCGCGCTTCGAGCGCAGCCCAAATCGTGTACGGATGAAGGGCGAAAAAGGCGACGAAAATCAATTTTTCTTTGCCCGCAAAAATTCTGTCGGCGATTCGGTCGAAAGCGAAAACGGACGCGGCTGTGCAGAGAATTGAAAACAAACGGGCGAAGAAAAGCGAATCGTCAAAAAAACGCCAAACCGCGAGCAGGACGAAATAAAGCGGCGCTTGCCGTTCGCCGGAAACGCCTTCGGACAGCGCGTAACCGACGCCGCGCGCCGTCGTCTGCATCGTCCAAGCCTCGTCAATCCAAAGATTGAGCGCCCAGGCGAGCGGAATTGCGACGACAAGATGCGCGGCAACGAGCAGCCAAACGAAGGGGATTTTTTTGACTGAAAAAGCGTCCACTGAAAATGATTTTGCGGCTTTATTCGCCGATTTGCGAGAAGCTTCTGCGCTCAAAAGACGTGCGAACTGCGGGCGAGCTTATTTGTCGCACGCTGCGTGAATGCTCAGCCATATTGACGACCCGGAAATTTTGTTCGAGGCAATCGAAAATCTCGCTCATCGTTTCCAATTTTCGTTCGAGCGGCAGATTCATCGCCGGGAAAAATTTTAGCTCCGGCGCGTCTTCGGCGCACAAAAAATCGAGCGGATGAAGCAGAATCGAAGGCTCGTAGCCGAATTTTTTCGATATTTTAATCGCTTTATCGAAATATTGCCGCGCCGCGAACGGTGAAAAACTGCTCAGATAAAGAATGTAGCTGGCGTGAATCGGCGTCTTTAAGAGCGGAAAAGTCGTCACCGGAATTTCAACCAAATTCCGATTTTCAAGCTGCCAGACATAAGGCTTGAGCGGCTGAAAACCGTCGGAAAATTTACCGAAAAGCTGTTTGCGTTTCGCCTTTTCCTCCGCGCTCATTTTCGGCGCGGTCATAAAATAAAAAGCCCGCGCCAGCGGCGCTAAATATGTCGGAAAAGTCGAGCAATCGTAGTCGTAACCGCGTCTTGCGAGCGTTTCCAGAACTGTTTGCGAGAGACTAAAACCGGGACCGCGAAAGCCTTTTATTTGTTCCGCGCCGGTTGCCGCGAAAATCGCATCTTCGGCGCGTTTTAATTCGTCTTCGATTTCCTGCGCGGTGTAAAGATGAAGCCAGGGTTCGTGGTTAAAAGAATGATTGCCGATCTCGTGTCCGGCGGCGTGAAGCGCGACGAGCGATTCGCGGTTTTTATCGAGCGCGGCGTCTTGCCCGACGACGAAAAATGTGATTTTCACCTCGCGTTTTTCGAGAAAATCCAAAACACGCGGGACTAATCGGTCGAGATAAGACGGAAAAGATTCCCAGCCCGCATCGCCGTGCGTTTTCATATACGACCATTTATTGTCCAAATCGAGCGAAAGACTGGCAAGCGGTTTCATAAAGCAGAAGTTAAGCGGATGAGATCAGATTTCGGATTGTTAATCCACAATTTATAAAAGCGAAAAACAATCCAAAATCCAAAATCTAAAATCTGATTACTGCATCGGGTCCGCCTTCGACGTGAACGGTGTCAACGAAGCGAATCGCTTTGTTTTCGGTTGTCATCACGAGCGAGTGCGTGCGTTTGCCCGCGCCGAAAAAGCGGACGCCGCGCATCAAAGAGCCGTCGGTGACGCCGGTCGCGCAGAAAATAATTCGTTTGCCGGGCGCAAGATCGGCGGTGTCATAGATTTTATCGGGATTTGAAATTCCCATCTCGTTCATTCGCGTCATCACTTTTTCTTTGCTCGGCACTTTTGAAGCGTCAACATCCAATCTTTCGGGATCGAAAACGAGTCTCGCCTGAATCTCGCCGTTCAGACAGCGCAGCGCGGCAGCCGTAATAACGCCTTCGGGCGCGCCGCCGATTCCCATCAAAGCGTGAATGTTTGTTCCGGCGACTGCGGCGGAAATTCCGGCTGATAAATCGCCGTCGGAGATCAGACGAATCCGCGCTCCGGCTTCGCGTATATCGTTGATCAATTTTCGGTGGCGCGTGCGGTCGAGAACAATCACCGTTAAATCATCAACGTCGCGCCCAAGTCGGCGAGCGATGTTTTTGAGATTGTCGGCAACGGGCGCGTCAATATCAATTGAACCTCGGCACGACGGTCCAACGACGATTTTATCCATATAAATATCCGGCGCGTTCAATAATCCGCCGCGCTCGGCAGCCGCCAAAACCGCAATTGCGTTATTCAAACCTTTGGCGCACAGATTCGTCCCTTCGAGCGGGTCAACGGCGATGTCAACTTCGGGCAAATTCATTTTTTGCGCGTCGTCAAAGCTGCCGCCGCCAAGCTCTTCGCCGATATAAAGCATCGGCGCTTCGTCGCGCTCGCCTTCGCCGATCACAATCCGCCCGCGCATCGGAACGGTGTCCATCACTTCGCGCATCGCTTCGACCGCGACATGATCCGAATGCTTGCGCTCGCCCTGTCCCATCGTTTTGGCTGATTCAATCGCCGCCGCTTCGGTAACGCGCAAAAAGTCTAAAGATAAATCTCTCTCGGCTTTCATTCTCGCTTCAAATTCTCCCTTAAATTATTAAAAACAGTTCGGCACATCTTAACAGAGAAAGGGCAGTTTGAGTAATTGTAAAAGCCACATTTATTATTAACAGTTTAAGTATTTGCAGCCGTGCTTTATTGTGTCGGCTCTCGAAGCGACTTGTTTCAAATTTTCACTGTCAAAAAAAGCTAGCTCGTCTAAAGTCAAGAATTAAGACACGCGAAAAGTGTGTCTTTTTTATAGGTAAAAGAAATTAATTTCACAAACAGAAAAATCGTTGACGTTAGATGATGCGAGGCGTATAGTAAAGCCGATTTTCACAACAACGGATTTCACTTACAAGGTGGTTGGGTTTAATAACTCTTTCGGCTCTGATTCTACTGTTTTCTCAGCTATCGCAATAGATTACAGAATAACCTTCAACAACTCAGTTCTTAGGAGATTTGATATGAAAAGCAACAGAATAATATGGATTATAGTCGGTATTGTTGTATTTGCAACAGCATCTTTTTCTGTAACAACCTTGCGCAGTCAAGAGGTATTGTGCGAGATAGAAGATAAATCTGCTCAAGAAAAACAAACGCGACATGAATTTGAAAGCCAGTTTCCAATTGCCGAATATAGTCCTTCGGAAAATAACAATGCTCAACTGCGTTCCCTCAGAACAGCTAAAAACAAGCGTTATGACAAAACACCTCTCGTAAGCAGCGATATACCAAGCGAGCCTTTTTCGATAATCGCTCGTAGCGACCATGGATCGCCTCTTTATGGGGCATTACCTATTGCCGAGAGCAATGCTGCTGTTATTGGTCAGATACTTGATGCACGAGCATTTGTTTCTAACAACAAACTAAGTGTTTATTCGGAGTTCACCGTTCGTATTGACGAGGTGTTAAAAAGTGATAGCTCACCGAAATTAGTTCAAGGTGCTGAGATAACCATAGATAGAGAAGGAGGAATGGTGCATTACCCAAATGGGAACAAAACACTGTATTTTGTTGCCGGAAAGGAAATGCCGCGCGTGAACAAGCAATATTTGCTGTTTCTTGCCGCTGACGAAATTAGCCCTAATTATCAAATCCTAACCGGGTATGAATTAAAAGAAAATAAAGTTTTCCCGCTCGATGGTGCTTACCAGTTTCAAACTTATAGAGGTAAGAATATAAGCGAATTTGTGAAAACTGTTCGTGACGCAATTGCAAAATCCCCAGAAACAGCCCTTAAAACTAAGGAATAATTATGAAAATCAGGGATAAAAAGGAATTAACTATTCAGATTAGTATATTAATACTTTGTACTTTTACGATTGCTATACAAATAAAATCTAATGCGAAAGCACAAACTTCTTTCTGTCAATCGCCACTTTACACTGATAGAAATCCAGTAACATTCAGTTTAAAGCCTAATGTACCATATCAAGTCAAGATTGATAGCGCGTGGGACAATATGCCTGAGAAAAACGATATTCAAATCGGCGTTTCTAAATGGAACGATTGGCAATTTTATAATTGTTCTAATATTACTTTTTATGGTTTTGGATCACAAACTTTTACTAATTACAATGCAAACGCTCCAATAAGTACTATCTACTGGCAAAGAAAAGACCCCCAAAACGGATATTTTGGTGCTACTTTTCACGGATTTGACGTTGAATACCGGACTATAAGCGCAAGAATTCAAATTGTCCCTTGGATTACTAATAATAATAGTATTTTTCAGTACTTTGGTTCGCATGAAACAGGACATTTATTAGGTTTAGGTGATTGTAAGGTCAACGAAGGCTGCACAGTTTACCCCAATACAATAATGGGTTCTCATTCAAATTCTGATTCCACTTTTAATGAAGCTGGTCCCTCAATTTGCGATAATAATGCGGTAAGAACTATTTACTGTCCAACACCAACACCAACGCCCACTCCAACTCCAAGACAATTGTGTGCAAATCCAACTCCTCCTGATCCGAATGGATTCTGCCCTGATGGCGACATCCCGCAGAGCAACGGATTATGCTGCTCAACATGCGGACCCGGCAGGAATCTTAAAAGTCAAATCGGCATAAAGGTTGAAAATGCTTACGAAGATCAGTCAAATCGAATACCCAATTGTTGTGCTACCGACGAGCAGATTAATAACTGTTACAACAATGGCGGGCAATGGGATTACACTTATTGTCAATGCGGTGCTTCGCCGATTGTTTTAGATGTTGCCGGAAACGGATTTAATCTGACCAACAACGCCGACGGAGTAAGGTTTAATCTCAATGCGACCGGCGGCAAAGAACAACTTTCATGGACGGCGGCGGGTTCTGATGATGCGTGGCTTGTTTTAGACCGAAACAACAACGGAACAATTGATAACGGCAGAGAAATGTTCGGCAATTTTACTTTGCAGCCCGAACCGCCCGCCGGAGCGGAGAAAAACGGATTTCTCGCCCTCGCCGAGTTTGATAAAGCCGCAAACGGCGGCAACGAGGACGGAGAGATAACCGCAGCCGACAACGTTTTCGCATCTCTACGATTGTGGCAGGACGCCAATCACAACGGAGAATCGGAGCCGGATGAGATGCACGCATTACAAAATCTAAATGTAATGAAACTAGAGCTTGATTATCACGAATCAAGAAAGCAGGACGAGAACGGCAACCGATTTAAATACCGAGCCAAAATCAAAGACGCGCGCAACTCTAAGATCGGACGGTGGGCTTGGGACGTTTATTTGACGAGCGCGCCTTAGCCATCACAATAAAAATAAAAATTGCCCGTCGAGGTTTGGCGGGCAGTTTTTATTTGCGGCAAACTTTTACAATATGAAAAACAGCCGGATTTACAAACCGCATTTCAGATTGCTGAATTTTTTAGGAATCACCGAAATTTTCGGCAGAAGTTTTTGCAAGGTAATTGGTTTTACAAAACTTGCTTTAAATCTTCCAAATTTTTGTTTTGAAATAAAAACCAGCGTTCAATGTGTTCGGCTGTTTCTCCGGGCTGAACTTTTTGCAGCGGCGCGAGCGTTTCGACTTCGATAAAACCGCCCGCCGTGTAAATTTCGGTGTTTGAATTCATATCCGCGTAAGCCGCGTTTAAAACAACATCGAATCTTTTCACAAACAGCAAATCCTGCCATTGATAAGCAATCCAGCCGCGCCGGTTAAAAACGCCGATTTTCTGCGGATTATGCAAAGTTTCGTCAGTTTTCAGGCGAATAAATTCTTTCTCGAACGTCCAGCGCGAATCTGTAAAATCCGTGTAAGACCAAACCGCAAACGAGCGCACGGGCAGCAAAGTTTCCGGCGAATACGGCGCAAAAGGCTCGTTTGGAATCAAGGCTTCGCCGCCCGCGCGCATAATCGTCAAAGCCCAGGGCGCAAATTCGATTTCGCTCGCGCCGAGGTTTGTGATTCGATGTTTGATCGAAAATCCTTCCGCATCGGGCGCGATTTCGATTTCCTTTTGCATTTCGGTCGCCGCTTCTTTCGGCGCGCGAAGCCGCAGCGAATTGTTTGTTTCGTCGAAAAAATATTCGATTGGCGCGTTGTCGGGCGCGTAAGAAAGCGGCATATTTTCCGGCGCAATCCACAAACGATGTCCGCCGTAAGGCTTCCACGCGCCGATTCCCGTTTCTACTTTCGCGTCCGGGTGAAGTCCCAAAATATTTTCGCCGTCCTGCAAGCCGAAAAACAAAATTCTCGGTCCGACATCGGTGGTCGCAATGATTTCAAGCCCGTTATTTGTAAGACGAACGCAGTTCGGAAATCCCTGATACTCGATTTTTTCCATATTCGATTTACCTAAAAATTACAATGTGAAACTTGTCTCAAAACGTCAGACAAGTATATTCTGGTTTTAATTTTTACTGAAATTTGTCAACTGGTTTGAGGAGAAATTATTAATGACTTATGTTGTGACGGAACCCTGCGTCGAATGCAAATACACCGATTGCGCGGCGGTTTGCCCGGTCGAAGCGTTTCACGAGCTGTCAGACCGGCTTTATATCAACCCGGACACCTGCATTGATTGCGACGCGTGCATACCGGAATGCCCGGTCGAAGCGATTTACGCCGATATGTCTCTGCCGCCGGAATATTCCGAATGGCTGGAGATGAATGCCGAAGCCGAAAACTACCCGATTATCAGCACCAAACAACCCGCGCTCTTTAACGCGGGATGCAAAGGACAGCCGGAATAAATTGCCCGAATAAAATTTTTTCGACAAATCCGCGACGAGCCGTGCTAAATTATCAAAGGCGCGGCTCTTTTTGATTATTGCCCGCCGCAGCGATCTCTCACCAGAAAAATTACAGCTCCTTTTCAGTTCGACAAAACACGGAAACCCCGTTTATTTAAACTTTTGTTTTTAAAGGACGACGTGATGAATTCCCGCCGCAAAAGAAAAATACTCAAAATCGCTCCCGCGACCGAATTTTCAATATGAAGCTGCCGCATCTAAAATCCGCCGATTTTGAACAAACCGTCTTTCCCGCGCCGGAAAAATCTCGCAGCGAACTCTGTTTTGCCGAACGCAACAGGAGACAAACCAAAGTTGTAGTGCTTTTCGGGACGCGCCCGGAAGTTATCAAGCTCGCGCCCGTCGTCCGGCAGTTAAAAGCGAATCGCAAAAATTTTGAAACAATTGTCGTTTCTTCGGGTCAGCACGCCGATTTAATTAAGCCTTTTGTCGAGCTTTTTAAAATCCGAATCAACCACGATTTGCGCGTAATGCGCCGGAATCAAAAACCAAACGACGTTGCCGCGCGCGTTCTGACGGCTTTCGATAAGATTCTAGAACTCGAAAAGCCTGACGTTGTGCTTGTGCAGGGCGACACGACAACGGCGCTTGCCGGAGCGATGGCGGCATTTCATCGTCAGATTGCGGTCGGTCACGTCGAAGCCGGTCTGCGCTCAGGCTGCGCCGACAGTCCGTTTCCCGAAGAGATGAACCGGCGTTTGATTTCGCAAATCGCCCGTTTTCATTTCGCTGCCACCAAATTTAACCGCGAAACTCTAGTCAACGAAGGCATTAACGCGCGGAACATTTTCGTCACCGGAAATCCGGTCGTTGACGCGCTTCATTCAATCGGCAAAAAAACAAACGGGCAAGGCGAAATCGCCAAACTGCTGGCGAAAACAAATGATTTAAAACGCATTTTACTGACTACGCATCGCCGCGAAAGCTTCGGCGCGACGATGACCGAAAATCTGCGCGTTTTGCGCGATTTCATCGCCAAACACACCGATACTGCGTTGTTTTTTCCGGTACATCCGAATCCGGCAGTGAAACAAGCCGCCGCAAAAATTTTTGAAGAAAATCCGCGCGTTTTCCTGCTTGAGCCGCTTCGCTACACGGATTTTGCGCGAATAATGGCAAGCTCGTGGCTGGTCGTTTCCGATTCGGGGGGCGTACAGGAAGAAGCGCCTTCTTTCGGAAAACCGCTGCTGGTTTTACGCGAAAACACCGAACGACCGGAAGCGGTTACTGCGGGCGTCGCCAAGCTCGTCGGCGGTTCGCCGCAGCGACTCGGCGAGTTGTTGGAAGAAAATTATCTGGACGAAAGCTGGACAAATTCGGTCAAACAAATCGAAAATCCATTCGGCGACGGAAGCGCCGCCGCAAGAATCGTCAAAGTTCTTGAAACTCAATTTGCGGCGGTTAATTAAAGTTTTTGATGAGCGAAATTGCGACAAAAAAAGAATCAGCGACGAAACCGAATCTTTTGACGGTTTTGCTCGAAGACTATTTTCAAGTCGGAGCGTTTGACCGTTTGATTCGTGAACAAACCTGGTCGCGCTTTGAGCCGCGTTATGTCCAAAATACGCTCAAAACTTTAGATTTACTCGATAAACACAACGCCAAAGCCACGTTTTTCGTTCTCGGATGGATCGCCGAAAACACGCCCGATTTGATTCGGGAGATTGCCGGGCGCGGTCACGAAATCGCTTCGCGCGGCTATAACCACTGCCCGCTTTCCAGAATGTCGCCCGCCGAGTTTCGCGCCGACGCCCGCCGGACGCGAGAAGTTTTGGAACGCGCGAGCAGACAACGAATTTTCGGACATCGCGCGGCGGAAAAATTGAATTATACGCGCGATTTGTGGACGCTCGATGTTTTGGCGGAAGAAGGTTTTGTTTACGACGCTTCGTTTTTGCCGACCTGGAAGGGAATCAAAAACGCTCGTTTGCGCCGCGCCGCGCACGAACACCGCGCCGCCGGGAAGACAATCTGGGAAATTCCGTATTCGACCGCGCGCGTGGGTAATTATTTGCTCCCGATTTCCGGCGGAAATTATTTCCGCCAGCTTCCTTACACGCTGATGCGGCGAAAAGTCCAGAACTGGATTGAAACCGAAGAAGCGCCGTTTGTTTTGTATTTCCATGTTTGGGAATTGGACGAAGAACAGCCGCGCATCAACGCCGCTTCGCGGATGACGCGCGTCCGGCATTACCGCAAACTCGATAAAATGGCTTGGATTTTAAACGAAAATTTAAGCCGCTACCGATTTACCAATTGTTCGGAGTTTCTTGGTTTAGCGGATGTTCACCGCCGAGACGCAGAGACGCAGAGAATTAGAAATAATGAGAAGTTTGAAGAATCAAATCTCGTTACACTCTCTTTAAAAAACTCGGCGTCTCTGCGTCTCGGCGGTGAAAAAAAGGAAAAAGTCACCGTTGTAATTCCTTGCTACAACGAAGAAAAATCTCTTCCATATCTGGCAAACACACTAAAGAGTTTGGAAAACGCGCTCAATTACGACTTGTCTTTTATTTTCGTAGATGATTGCAGCAAAGACGCAACGTTTGAAAAATTAAAAGAGCTGTTCGGCGCAAAACCGAATGTCAGAATCATCCGCCACGATGAAAACAAAGGCGTCGCGGCTGGCATTATGACCGGATTGCGAGCGGCGGAAACCGAAATCGTTTGCTCGATTGACGCCGATTGCACTTACGATCCACACGAATTGACGCAGATGATTCCGCTTTTAACTGAAGACGCGGCGATGGTTACGGCTTCGCCGTATCATCCGGCTGGCGGCGTGCGAAACGTTCCGGCTTGGCGTTTGAGTTTGTCGCAAGGCGCATCTTTTCTTTACAAAACTGTTTTGCAACAGAAACTTTCTACTTACACAAGCTGTTTCCGGGTTTATCGCCGCAGCCGGATTGAAAACGTCGAATTGCAGGAAAACGGATTTTTGGGCGTTGCGGAAATGCTCGGAAAATTGGTTTTGCGCGGCGAAAGAGTCGTCGAACATCCGGCAATTTTGGAAGTCCGATTGTTCGGTTTCTCGAAAATGAAAACCGCCAGAACAATCGCTGGACACATAAAATTATTAACGAAACTCGGCAAAATGCGTTTGCAGAACAAAACTTTTAACGAAACCGAAAAAATCGCGGTTAGCCCCGCAAAATTGGAAAATAAAAAAATATGAACCCTGTTTTAACTCAAGAATTAATGACCTTGCCTTCCGATCAGGACGCTTCGGGCAGAACCTTCGGCGCGGAAGAACTGGAACTGCTCGCCGAAGTTTTGAAAAGCGGCACTTTGACCACAACCAAAGGCAAATTCGGCAAAACGCTGGAAAAGAAATTTGCCGAAAAAATGGGCGCGAAACACGCTTACGCCTGTACTTCAGGCACGGCGGCGATTCACTGCGCGATTGCCGCGATAAATCCGAATCCGGGCGACGAAATCGTAACGACTTCAATCACCGATATGGGCGCGCTGTCGCCGATTGTTTATCAGGGCGCGGTTCCGGTTTTTGCGGACGTTGATCCGGTGACCTGCAACGTTACGGCGGAAACGATTGAAAAAGTTTTGAGCGAGCGGACGAAAGCAATCATCGTCACGCATCTTTTCGGAAATCCGTGCGAAATGCAGCCGATTATGGAATTGGCGCGGGCGCGCAAAATTCCGGTCATCGAGGACACGGCGCAGGCATTTTTAGCCCAAGAAAACGGAAAATTTGCCGGAGCAATCGGCGACATCGGCTGTTACAGCTTGCAGCAGGGCAAACATATCACGACCGGCGAAGGCGGAATGGTCGTGACAAACGACGACGCGCTCGCCCGACGAATGTTTTTGTTTATCAACAAAGCCTGGGGCTACGGCGATGCAAACCCGGATCATTATTTTTTGGCTTTGAATTATCGCGTCAGCGAATTGCAGGCGGCGGTCGCAGTAGCGCAAATGGACAAGCTCGATTTTTCCGTCTCGAACCGCGTTCAAACCGCCGAAAAACTGACGGAAATGCTGCAAGGAATTGACGGAATCGAAACTCCGCGCGTCGCCGAAGGCGCAAAGCACGTTTACTGGAAGTATTGTCTGCGCATTGACGACACGAAAATCGAAGGCGGCGCGGTCGGAATGGCGAAGCTGCTCAAAGAGAAAAATATCTTTTCAGCGCCGCGCTACATCGTCAAACCGGCTTTTGCGTGCGAAGTTTTCCGCGAGCAAAACACATTCGGCGACAGCCATTTCCCGTTCAATCTGGCAAGACCCGAAGCGATTGACTACGCGCCGGAAAAATTCCCCGGAACTTTCAAAGGCTTGCACGACATTCTCGTTCTCCCATGGAATGAACGTTACACGGACGAACACGTCGCTTACATCGCTTCTGCTGTTCGCTTGGCTGCTGAAAAGTTAAGGATGAATTGAGACGCAGAGACGCAGAGACGCAGAGAAAGCAAAAGATAAAAAGAAAATCTCTTTAATCTTTTCAAAAACTCCGCGTCTCCGTGTCTCTGCGTTAAAAAACAATGAAAAAATCTCTCAAATTCGGATTAATCGGCGCGGGCGGAATCGCGCAAACCTACGCGCAGGCGTTTCAAACGAGTGAATGCTGCGAGCTTGCCGCAATCGCGGACACGCGCGTTGAAGCCGCAAACGCTTTAGCCGAGACGTGCGGCGCACGAGTTTACGGAAATTACAAAGATTTGGCGAAAAACGAAACCGGATTAGACGCCGTCATCGTCGCCACGCCGCCTGTTAGCCACCCGGAAATCGCCATTCATTTTCTGAATCGAGGCGCGAACGTTTTGTGCGAGAAACCTTTGTGCTTAAACACTGGCGAAGCGCGCGAGATGATTTCAGCCGCCGAGCGCGCCGGAACGGTTTTCACAATGGCGTCTAAATTTCGTTACGTCGAGGACGTAATAACAGCTAAATCTCTGCTGGCTTCGGGAATTTTGGGCGAGATTTTGCTTTTTGAAAACGCTTTTACCGCGCGCGTTGATATGACGCGGCGTTGGAATTCGGATGTGAATCTGAGCGGCGGCGGCGTTTTGATTGACAACGGCACGCATTCGGTTGACATTGTTCGCTATTTTCTCGGCGCAATCTCGGAAGTTTTGACAATCGAAGGCGCTAAAGGTCAGAGCATCGCGGTCGAAGACAATGTACGGATGTTTTTAAAAACCGAAACGAACGTTCAGGCGACAATTGATTTGACCTGGAGCATCAACAAAGATTTGCCGTATTTCATTAGCATTTACGGCGCAAACGGCACTTTACACATCGGCTGGCGAGAATCAAAATACAAGCTGCATTCAAATCCCGACTGGACCGTTTTCGGCAAAGGCTACGATAAAGTTCAGGCTTTCCGCTCGAAAATCGAAAACTTCGCGGGCGCGATTTGCGGCAAAGAAGAATTATTGATAAAGCCAACCGACGCTCTAGCTTCGGTTCAAGTTATCGAAGCCGCTTACGCTTCGATGAACCAAAATCATTGGACTAAAGTTTCCTGAAATGAAAACCTACACGCTGCTCGGCGCGGACGGAAAGTTTTATCAAAGCCCGACAAAAGGCGCTCTCGGCGGGCATCGAAAAGATAAAATCTACGGAACATTAGACTGCAAAGGCGCGGCGCGTTGGATTGCCAAAGGTCACTACGTCAAACAGCGCGTCTTTTTCGCCGATGAACAAACGGCAATCGCCGCCGGTTTCCGTCCATGCTATGAATGTCTGCGCGAAAAATACAAGGAATGGAAATCAGTTAGCCGCGAACAAACACGAAAAGACACAAAATAATTTCAATAAAATTTCCGTTTAATTTTGTGTTTGTTCGCGGCTAAAATCTTATGATTAAAATTCACCCAACGGCAATAATTGAAAAAGGCGTTGAAATCGGCGAAGGCACGAGCATTTGGGACAACGTTCACATCCGGCACGGCGCGCGGATCGGCGAAGAATGTATCGTCGGAGAAAAAACCTACATCGCTTACGACGTTAAAATCGGCAGCCGCGTCAAAATCAATGCTTCGGTTTACATCTGCGCGGCGGTGACGATTGAAGACGGCGTGATGATTTCCGCGCACACGGTTTTCACCAACGACCGTTTTCCGCGCGCCACAATGCCGGATTTAAAATCTTTGCGTCCATCAGAACCCGACGAACATACTTTGCCGACTTTGGTGCGCGAAGGCGCGACAATCGGCGCAAACTGCACAATCGGCAACGATTTGGAGATCGGACGCTGGGCGATGGTCGGAATGGGCAGCACGGTGACGAAATCAGTACCGGATTTTCATCTGGTTTTAGGCTCGCCCGCGCGCTCAATCGGCGCGGTCTGCAAATGTGGGCAGCTTTTTCATAAGTTTTCGGCGGAAGATGCGAAAGAATTTGAAGTAAAATGTTCGGTTTGCGAGTCAAATTATTTAGTTAATAACAGAAAGATAATGGAAAAATAAATTTATGATGGGTGAATTGCATTTTGAATGGTGGGTAATATTTCTGTTCTTAGCTTTTCTATTTATCCCGCTAATTTTAAGCAGTATCGGAATCTACTATTTTATCTCTAAAAAAATTAGCAAAGTCGCTCTTATTGGAGCAGCTATGATTTTTGCCTTGTATGTAACTTTTGCAATTGCAATGAGTCCAACGAGACCTTTGGAGTTAAACCTTGGTCTTTTAGGGGCTCCTTTTAGTTTTGTCGGAACATTCTTTCCCCCAAATAAAGGGTCAGCTCTTTTCTTCGCTTTAATCGGTCTTGTATTAAATTACTTTGCAGTTTTTAGTGTTGTAAATTTTACGCACAGAATAATTAATAAAATAGCTAAACAATGTCTGAAGCAGCGCAAAACATTGCCATAATTGGAAGCGGTTTTCTCGGTTTGACGCTCGCTTTACGTCTTGCCGAAAGCGGCACCAAAGTTACCGTTTACGAATCAGCGAGCGAGATTGGCGGGCTTGCTTCGGTTTGGAATTTGGGTGAGATTGTTTGGGACAAACATTATCACGTCACTTTGCTTTCGGATTTGCGTTTAAGAAAAATACTTGCCGAAATCGGACTCGAAAACGAGCTTGAGTGGCGCGAAACGAAAACCGGATTTTATACGGACGGCAAGCTCGTTTCTATGTCGAACACGCTCGAATTTTTGCGTTTTCCGCCGCTCGATTTGATTTCAAAATTCAGGCTCGGCGCGACAATCTTTTACGCTTCGCGCATTAACGATTGGAAAAAATTAGAACAAATTTTAGTCGCCGATTGGCTCGAAAAACTATCGGGCGGAAAAACCTTCCAGAAAATCTGGCTGCCGCTGCTTCGCGCAAAATTGGGTGAAAGTTACAAAGAAACGAGCGCCGCGTTTATTTGGGCGACGATTCAACGAATGTACGCCGCCAGAAAAAGCGGGCTTAAAAAAGAAATGTTCGGTTATGTGCGCGGCGGTTACGCGCGAATTTTGGAAAAGCTCGGCGAGCATTTACGGGAAAAAGGCGTTGAAATCAGATTAAATTCGCGCGTCGAAAAAATCGAAAAGCAATCTGACGGAAGCGTTTTAATTTATCAAAGAGATAACTGTAAAACAGTTTACAGTTCACAGTTGACAGTTGACAGTTTTGATTCTGTTTTTATCACTGCGCCCGCGAATATTGCGGCGAAGATTTGTCCGCAATTGAGTGAAACCGAGAAAGAGCGTTTGAATCGAATTCGGTATCAGGGAATCGTCTGCGCGTCGGTGTTAATGAAAAATCCGCTCTCGCCTTTTTATGTGACCAACATTACGGACGACGCGCCGTTTACCGCCGTGATTGAGATGTCCGCGCTGGTGGATAAATCGGAATTCGACGGAAACTCGCTTGTCTATTTGCCGAAATATGTCGCGCCGGACGATGCGATGTTTGAGAAAACGGATGATGAAATCAAAGAAACGTTTCTCGCGGCGATTGAAAAAATATACACGCATTTTCGGCGCGCCGATGTTTTGGAGTTTAAAATATCGCGCGTCCGGCAGGTTTTTGCGCTTTCGACTTTGAATTATTCCGCCAATCTTCCTTCAATGAAAACCTCGCTCGAAAACGTTTTTATTGTTAATTCGGCTCAAATTACGAACGGCACTTTAAACGTCAACGAAACCGTCGCGCTTGCGGAACGAGCGCTGTTTGAATTAAAACAGATTGCGTGAGTCTGGCGGCGCAAAATTATATTTCTCCAGAAAAAACGAAAAAACTCGATTGGACGGCGTGGAGCGCAACCGCGTTTTTTGTTGCGTTTTGGGTTGGTTTAATCGTCGCCGCTCCAATATTAAAAGCTAACGGTTTTGCAGCGGCTGGTTACATTTACACGCCTTTTTCGTATCTTTGTCACCAGCTTTCCAATCGCTCGATGCATCTGGCGGGCGAACAACTTGCCGTTTGCGCGCGCTGTTTCGGCGTTTATGCCGGACTGGGAATCGGAATTTTGGCGTATCCTTTTTTCCGTTCGGTTCACAGCGCGGACGCGCCGTCGCGCGTTGTTTTGTTTCTCGCACCCATACCGACTGCGATTGATTTTGCTTTGGGATATTTAGGGATTTTGGAAAATACGCATTTTTCCAGATTTGCGACCGGCGCGATTTTGGGCGCGGTTTGCGCGTTTTTCGTCGTTCCCGGAATTGTCGAAATTAATCGTTTTTTGTGGCTTAAAAATAAAAAGAAAGCTCCGGTAAAAACTGTTTCGCCCAAATCGAATCCAGCGCCGAGCGATTACAGCCGACCGGATTTAAGAATTTGAATTTTATTGAACGAACTGAATGAATCGAATTATTACCGCGATTGTCGCGCTGCCCGGTTTGATTGCGGCAATCGTTTTGCCTTATTTTTTCCCGCAAAGACAAGAGTTTAACTTGTTTTTCGTGGCGATTGCGGCTGCTGCCATTATTTTGGCTTTGTTTGAATATTTTAAATTCACCAAAACGATGCAGCTCAGAGCGGACGCCGCGCTCGGTTTTCTCGGTTCGGCGGCGATTTTTATCGCGTTTTTGTTTGACGCGCCGACCAAAGCGCCGGATTTGCTGGTGATGACGCTGGCGATTTTTATCATCGCGGCGGTCGCTTCGCAAGCGTTTCGGTTTCAACGCGCCCGCGATTTTTCCAAAATGCTGGCGGCAATCGGCGTCACGGTTTTGGGTGTTTTTTACATCGCTTTTCTGGGCGGTTATTTCGTCGCTCTGCGCGTCGGGTTTGAAAATCACCCGCATCTTTCGACCAAGCTGCTCGCATTTTTGTTTTTGATTTTAATGGGCGCGGACATCGCCGCGCTTTACACCGGAAAGCTCGTCGGCAAACACAAGCTCGCGCCCGTTATTTCGCCGGGAAAAACTTGGGAAGGCGCAATCGGCGCGCTTGTTGCAAGTCTGTTGCTCGCGGCTGTTGCCAGTTTTACGTTTTTTACCGAACTGAAATGGTTTGTCGCTCTGCCGCTCGCGGCGGTGATGATGATTGTCGGCGTCATCGGCGATCTGGCGGAAAGCGCGATCAAACGCGGCGCGGGCAGCAAAGACGCAGCCAATCTTTTGCCCGGTCACGGCGGATTGCTCGACCGAATGGACAGTTTGCTTTTCAATGCTCCGCTTCTTTACTATTTCGCTAGATTCTATTTTCACTAATTTATGACCAAGCGGGGAATTTCGATTTTAGGTTCGACCGGTTCAATCGGCTGCAACGCGCTGAAAGTCGTAGAGTTTTTGAAAGAACCGGAGTTTCGCATCGTTGCGCTCGGTGCCGGGAAAAACGTCGAAAAATTGAGCGAGCAGATCAGGCGTTTTCAGCCCGAACTGGTTTCGGTCGAAACCGAAGAATGCGCCGAATTGCTGCTCGAAAAAATCTCGAATTTCAAATCTGAAATCTCAAAAACTCCAAAAATCGAAATCGGCGAAAAAGGCTTGATTGCCGCCGCGACTCACGAGCAAGCCGACACGATTGTTTCCGCGACGGTCGGCGCAATCGGTTTTGTCCCGACTCTGCGCGCGCTCGAAGCCGGAAAGCGCGTGGCGCTCGCCAATAAAGAAACGCTCGTTATCGCGGGCGAATTGATGACGAAAGCAGCGCGGGAAAACGGAGCCGAGATTCTGCCCGTTGATTCCGAGCACAATGCGATTCATCAATGTTTGCGCGGCGAAAAACGCGAGGAAGTGCGGCGAATTATTTTAACCGCTTCCGGCGGACCGTTTCGCACGAAAACAAAAGAAGAAATTGACTGCGCGACCGTTGCCGAAGCCTTAGATCATCCGAGTTGGAAGATGGGCGTCAAAAATACGATTGATTCTGCGACGCTGATGAACAAAGGTTTGGAAGTTATCGAAGCCGAAAGGTTGTTCGGTTTCGGCGCTGATGAAATTTCGGTTGTCGTGCATCCGCAATCAATCGTGCATTCGATGATTGAAATGGTTGACGGCTCAATCATCGCGCAGATGGGCGTTACGGATATGCGCCACGCGATTCAATATGCGCTGACTTTCCCGGAAAGAAAAGCGTGTCAGCTTGAGCCTTTAAATTTTTCAAAACTTTCGCAATTAACCTTTGAAGAGCCGGACACAGAGCGTTTTCCGTGTTTGAATTTGGCTTATCGAGCTTTAAAAACGGGCGGAACGCTGCCCGCCGCGATGAACGCCGCTAATGAGATTGCCGTTCAAGCATTTCTCGACGGCAAAATTCGCCTTTCGGAAATTGCGCGAATTATCGAAGCCGTGATGAATCGGCACGAAACGAAAGCAGTAGAAAATCTCGAAATTATTTTAGCAGTTGACCGTGAGTCAAGAATGCGGGCGGAACAGGAAATCGAAAAACAATCCGCGCCGCGTGCAAAGTTTGTTTGACTGTCCGAAGCGGTTGGACTTAAACTTTTTAGCAACGCTTTTTGCAAGTTTTGATTCTAAGATTTCGACAAATCATTCATAATTACCTGAAACGCTTGCTACCGCAGCAGAAAGAACTTTCCCGATGGATATATTACTTTATTACGTTCTAGTACCGCTTTTTATTCTCGGCGTCGCCATTAACATTCATGAGTTGGGACATTTTCTCGTCGCCAAATTCTTCGGAATGCGCGTCGAAGCCTATTCGTTTTTCGGACTCGGACCGCGTCTTTTCGGTTTTAAATGGGGACACACCGATTACCGGATTTCGGCGATTCCGCTCGGCGCTTACGTGAAATTGTACGGCGACGAGTCGAACTCAGGACTCGAAGGCGCGGACGATTCGTCGGAAACTGTCCCGGCTTCGGAATTGTACGAGCTGCGTCCGCGCTGGCAGAAGTTTTTCGTGATGATCGGCGGTCCGTTTATGAACGTCGTTCTGGCGCTGGCGATTCCGTTTGCGGCGGCGATGATGTACGGCGTTCCGGCAATGCCGACGCCGATTGTCGGCGCGATGAAGACGGACGGCGCGACGGCGCAAGCCGGAATTAAACCGGGCGACCGGATCGTTGCGTTTAACGGAACGGAAAATCCGACGTGGCGAAACATTGAAGTTGATGCCGCATTGCGTCCCGGACAGGAAATTCCGATTGTTGTCGAGCGCGCCGGACAGCGCATTCCTTTAACCGTCACTCCGTCGAAAGTTGAAATGAGCGGGCAAAATTTCGGAGTTCTCGATGCTGAACCCGACGCAGGCGTAAAACCGGTTGTAATCGGGCAAGTTGAATCGGGTTCGCCTGCTGCCGAAGCCGGTTTGCAGCCGGGCGACCGCGTTATTGCAATCAATGGCACGAATATTCGCAACTGGCAGCAGCTTGTCAGTTTCGTGCAGGAAAACAAAGCTGCGCCGCTCAAAGTTCAAGTTGAACGCGGCGGTCAAAACGTGGATTTGACCGCCACTGTTCGCAAACTTTCCGATGGTAAAGAACGGCTTGGAATTGGACCGGCGCAAATCAGCGTCCCGCGCGAACCTGCAAGCATCGGCACGGCGGTGAGCCACGCTGTTAACACAAATCTGGAAATTTTATCAATGACCGGAACGGCTTTAGGGCAGGTCTTTACAGGAAATCGCGCGGCGCGCGATACGGTTTCTGGTCCGGTCGGAATCTTCCAGCAATCGGCGCAAGCTGCGCAAGCGATGGGCTGGGAAGGCATTTTTGCGATGCTGATGGCAATCAGCCTGAGCTTGGGAATTTTCAATCTGCTGCCGATTCCGATGCTCGACGGCGGACAAATTATGGTTCTCGGAATCGAAGGCGTTTTGGCTCTCTTCGGAAAGCAACTTTCCCTACTCGTCCGCGAACGAATTCAGATGGCTGGTTTAGCCATTATTTTATTGTTGATGGTGACCGTGATGTTTGTTGACATCTCGCGTATCGTCGGACGCTAATTTCACAGAAAATTAACCACAGATAGACACAGATGGCACAGATTTAAATTTTATCCGTGTTAATCTGTGAATATCTGTGGTTTCATTCTTTTATGCGAAAAGAAACAAAAGCGGTAAAAGTCGGAAACGTGCAAATCGGCGGCGGCGCGCCGGTCGCAATTCAATCAATGACGAAAACCGACACTACCGATGTTGACGGAACAGTCAGACAAATCGAAGAAATGGTCGCGGCGGGCTGCGAAATCGTCCGAATTGCCGCGCCGACCAAAGACGACGCGCTTGCGCTCAAAGAGATTCGCAAACGAGTAGCGATTCCTATCGTCGCCGACATTCATTTTCATTACAAATTAGCTTTAATCGCGCTCGAAGCCGGAATTGACAAGCTGCGGATAAATCCCGGCAACATCGGCTCGATTGACCGCGTGCGCGAAGTCGTACGCGCCGCAGAAGCGCAAAAAGTGCCGATCAGAATCGGCGTCAACGGCGGTTCTCTGGAAAAAGACCTTTTGCGAAAATACGGCACGGCGACGCCCGAAGCGATGGTCGAATCCGGTTTGCGGCATATTCAGATTTTGGAAGATTTGGGATTTTCCGACATTATCATTTCTCTGAAAGCGTCGGACGTTCATCGCACGGTAGCGGCTTATCGTTTGATGTCGCAAAAAGTTAATTACCCTTTGCATCTCGGCGTCACCGAAGCCGGTACTCCATTCGGCGGAACGATTAAATCGTCAATCGGTCTGGGGATTTTGCTGCACGAAGGCATCGGCGACACGATTCGCGTTTCACTGACCGCCGAGCCGCACGAAGAAGTGCGAGTCGGTTGGGAAATTTTAAAATCGCTCGGTCTGCGGCAGCGCGGAGTTACGATTGTCGCATGCCCGACTTGCGGGCGTCTGGACATTGATAATTTCGTCGAGATCGTGACCGAAGTCGAACGTCGTCTGGCGCACGTCGAAGAACCGCTTGAGCTTTCAATTATGGGCTGCGCCGTTAACGGTCCCGGCGAAGCTCACGATTCGCAGCTCGGCATCACCTTTGGCAGAAACGTTGGAATGATTTTCAAAAACGGTGTTCCGATGCGCCGCGTTGCGGGCGCGGATATTGTCGAAGAATTTGTTAAAGAAGTCGAAATTCTGCGGCTTGAAGGTAAAGACGCCAAACCGCTCGGAGCGGAAAAACCGCTTGTTCAGATTACTTAAAAAATGCTAAACAAATCGCGCTTTTTATGTCTGTAGCAAATTCCAATTAGTCGAAGGATAAAAACAGAAAATTAACAGGGATAAAAAGGATGAAAGGGATTGATAAAAACAAGAAATATCCCCTTTATCCCTTTTATCCCTTTTAATTCTTTGTCTTTCACTTTTATGAAATCTGCTCTAGAAGCCGTCTCAAAAATATGTTCTGAGTAGATCACCGGGCTCAGGCAAAAAATT
>DASVRD010000069.1:0-6296 GCA_036388775.1 Pyrinomonadaceae bacterium
GGCATATCAATTCCTGCTTTGTCGAGAGCGTATTTTATTCCGGTCGCCACTTTGTCGGAAACCTTCAAAACGTTCGCCTGCTGGGAATCCGTCCAGAAATACACCGTAAAATTAACCGACGACGGAGCGAGTTCCGAAACGTAAATCCAAGGTCCCGGGTCCTGCAAAACGCCTTCGGTCGCGTCTAAAACGCGCTGAATCGTTTGGCGTCCCCGCTCGATGTCGTCGAGATAGCCGATGCCGACGACAAATTTTACGCGTCGCTTTTCGTATGCGGTTTTGACGAGCACCGCGTTCGAGTAGATGTCGCCGTTCGGGATGACGGCGCGTTCGCCGTCGAATGTTTTAAGCCGCGTCGAGCGAACATTGATTTCTTCGACCGTGCCTTCGTAGTCTTTGAATTTGAGCTGATCGCCGACGATAAACGGTCGCCGCCACAAAATCAGAATTCCGGCGAAAAAATTCTGCAGAACGTCCTTAAATGCGAATCCGACGGCGACCGACGTAATGCCGAGACCGGCAATCAAATCGCCGGGTCGAAACGCGGGAAAAATAACGACCGCCGCGACGAAAATACCGAGAATCGTAACTACGAACGAAGCCAGCCGCCCTAGCAAATCAGCGAGCGTTACGTCGAGCCGCGTGCGCACGCCCGCAGTATGAATGACGCGGCTGACAACGCGCGCGATGACCACAAAAATCAGAAAAACAATAATGCCGACAATGATGTAAGGCAGCCGCGAAAGAAACGAATTAAACATTGCGTAAAGCGAATTCCAAATCACGTCCACGTCAAACCCCGCGTCCGCCGGTTCATTTTGCAAAAATAGTAGAAGCATAATTTTAAGTTATGAAAATCATCGAGTCGGTGATGAATCACTGCCCTCCAAGTTTGAATACGTTGAAGACGAGGTTAAGCCGTCGTCTTCAAATCGCGGCGAAGATTCCTTTTTTTCGGGGAAAACCTTTTTCGCATCGATTAATTTCGCTTGTACTTTTTCCTTTTCGTAGTCGGTTTCCAAAGTCTGTTCGGCGAATTCACCGATTAGTTCCACCTGTTTTCTCAACGTTGCCAGTTGCGATTCAGTGTTCGCGCGCTCGGCGAGAAAAGTTAAGGTCGCCAGAAGCCGCTCGAAAATCGCCCGATTCGCTTTGCCGCTCGCGCGAATCTGATCGAAAGCCGTTTCAACATAGTCATTAAAATCCGGCGCGACGATTATCACGCGCGGCACTCCGTGTTTCGAGCGGACTTTTTCGGGCAGACGTCTTCGCACAATTTCGCCGACGATCTCGCCGAGATTGTCTATGCAGTTAACGGCTGTCGTCGTGTCATTAACGCCCGGCGAAAGAGCTTTCAACGCGATGTCAACAATTTGACGAATTCCGAATCCGGCGTCCTGCTCGATTGTGCGGTGACGGTCGAGGCTGAAAAAATCGTATATTTCCTCGATTTTTTCGGGTTCGAGCGCGGCAATCCGGTTTGCCATTTCGGTGTCGGGCGCGATTTCAGCCAGAGTCGCGCCGCCAGCTGCAAATTGACCGATGCCGAGCCGCATTCGTATCAGAAGATTATTGTCGGCTGCATATTCGAGCAGTCCGTTCGAATCCACGCTCTGCACGTAACCGGCTTCGCGCGCCGAAATTTTTATCCAATTTTTCACGTCCTCGGCTCGCCAAGCCGATGCCTTTCCGCGTTCCGTCGCCTCTTTGCCGAGTTCTTCCGGAAACAAATTTTTTACTGATTCTTTCGTTTCGTCCGTAATGTTGTCGAGAATCGTCGTGATTTGCAGCGAATCGGCGATGTGATGAATAAAAAAGATAAGAACGAGAATGCCGCCGAGCGCCAGAACCAGACCGGTCATTACGGCGAGCGACGGTATGAATTTCAGTTCGTCTCCGCCGCGAATCGTTCGCAGAACGACGAGGCAAAAAGCGAAAACCGAAACAAAATAGCCGAGAACGAATTGATTGGCGCGGTCACGCATAAAATTGCGAAAAATGCGCGGCGTGAACTGCGCCGAAGCCTGCGCGACCGAGTTTAACGTCAGGGAAAAGGCGAGCGCGGCGACCGTCAGCATCGAAGAAGCAATCGCCGTCAGCATACCGCGCGAACCGTCCGCGCCGAGACCGAAAAGGCGGGGAAAATCGGCGAGCCATTCAGATTTGACGTTCGAATCAATCTCAATTAATCCGATAGCCAGCCCGAGCGCAAACGTTAACATCAAGCCCGGCACAAACCAAAGGCTCGCCCGCAGATTTGCCCAGAATTGTTTTATTTTATTCATTAGGCGGCGCGCTTGCGCGAATTGTGAACTCCGTTCCGTTTGATAACTCAAGATCGTCGCGTCCCTGAACATAAACCGAACCGGCACCGCCGCCCGCGCCGATTGCCGCTCCGATTGCCGCGCCTTTACCGCCGCCGATAATGGCGCCGAGCAATGCCCCGATACCGGCTCCGATTGCCGTGTGCCCGATGGTTTAATTGGTCTGACTGTCGCCTTCTCTGACCGCGCCTTCGTTGTCAATCCGCACGTTTTCATTGGAATTCGTTCGCACGTTTTCGGTAAATCCGGCGAAGCGATAAGTTTGATTATTCAGGCGAATCGTTTCGTAATTGAGTGTCAGTTCCGAGCGTCCCGTTACTCTGCCCGAACGATTCGCGTTTGAAACGTAGCCTTCGATGACCGCGCCGGCGTATTGCGAAGGGCTGCGAACCGTCATCGTAAAGCGGTCGCCTTCGCGCGTCGTCTTGGTCGAAAGATTCGTATTCAGAGTGGCTACGAGCATCGTGTTGTCTGGAACGATAAAATTGTTGGTGACTCCGGCATTGCCGGCGCTTGTATTCGTCCAATTGCCATTGTTGTAAAGGTCAAACTGCGCCGTTTCCGAAGTTTGGTCGTAATAACTTCTGATTTCGACATACTGTCTTAAACCTTCGGCGAAAACGCGGCGCGTGACCAGCATTCTGCGTCCGTTATCGAGCGGCGAAAAAATCGCCGTAAAATCGCTTGCCCGGTCGCCGTTCGAGACGATTGTTCAGCGTGTCGCCGGAAAAAGCCGCGCGAACGTTCGACGTGCGTCCGTTCGGGTAACGCTCAACGCGCGCTTGACCGTCAACGTCCAGTGAAATTTGCGGCGAACGGCTCGACGCGAGCATCACGCGTCTTCCCTGCCGCTCAACCGCGAGCATTTCCGGCGCTTCGAGACAACTGACGAGATTATTGTAAATGCGGTAGCGCGCATTTTGATTTAAATATTGCGTTGCACGGTCGGCGGCGGATCGCGCATTGTCACTTTGAGGGACGTTCAAACGGTACGTTCCTGAAAAACGTCGGGCGGCATTAGTTAAAATGCCGGTTCCCGGAGTGTATGCGGGCATATAGCGACGATTGTCGAGATTAAACGCGAGGCTGTAATAATTCGCCAGTTGATTCAAATCCGTGCGCAAATTTCTCCAGTCACGCTGCGCCTCGGTTTCGCGCGCTAAATTTCTTCGCATAAAATCGTCAATGCGCGCGGCTCGCACGAGAACGTTTGAAACGTCCTCGTCAACCGAAGTGCGTCCGTCGAATTTTCTTCTCAATTCATCCGTCGAATTTTCAAAATCTAAGACGAATTCGTTGATGTTATTCTCGCGGTTTGTGCCGTCAAAACGGCTGCGGTCGAGCACTCGGTCTAAACTCGAACGAAAAGCGTCGCTGCGTCGCTCGATGTTGCGGATTATCTGTTCGACTTGCCGGTCGTTGACGCGCGTCTGCCTGGTTGAACGACGCGTCTGAGCTTTCGTTTCGCCGGTCAAAACGAAACCGAAGCCCATAAATGCGAGCGCGAAAGCGAGTGCTGCCGCTGTTGTCTTTCTGAAAACCTCACCTGTAAATTCCTTATTCTTATTCAATAAAATTATCCTTTTCATAGTTTTTCCTCAAATCCTTCTTTTTCTGGTAATCAATTTAAATTTTATCCGCCAAGACCGTTCGCTACCGACAGTATTCACACTCAAAACCCGTAATTGTTTCTACTCAAAAAGCCGAACTGCTTGTGATAAAATATCTTTGAAAAATAGAAACTTAAGAAATATATGGCGAAGCGATTACTTCTGGTTGACGACGAACCGAATCTTTTGCGGGCGGTAGCGGCAATTCTGCGCGGCGAAGGATACGACGTAACGACGGCGCGCAACGGCAGGGACGCGCTTGTCTCGGTCACGCAGAATCTGCCGGATTTGATCGTCAGTGACGTGCGAATGCCGGTAATGGACGGCTTCGCGCTCGCCCGGCGGCTTCGATCCTCGCCGCATACGGAAATAATTCCGATAGTTTTTCTAACCGCCAAAGACGAAACAGAAGACCGCGTTGAAGGATTTCAATCCGGCGTTGACGTTTACCTGATAAAACCGTTCGAGCCGGACGAACTCATTGCAGTAGTCAGGAATATTCTTCAGCGGGTCGAACGCACGCACTCGACAATCGCACAGCTTATCAGCAATCAAAAACCGGAAGAAACCGTGTTCGTTCGCGACGAAGATTTAACCGAAGCCGAGCAGCGCATAGCCGAAGCCGTCGCGCGCGGCTTGAGCAACAAGGAAATCGCCGCCGAACTGAACGTCAGCGTGCGTACGGTCGAAAATCATGTCAGCCATATACTCGCGAAGAAAAATTTTACTAACCGCGTCGAGATCGCGCGTTATCTTCTTTCCGCCGGCGATTTCTGTATTACTTGCCGCTCTGAGTGAAAACACTCATTTGAACCGAGTGTTTTCAACAATTTTTTGTAAACGCAGGACAGTTATAATAAAAATTAACTAATAGAAATCAACTTTTTTGGAGGTTTACAAAAGATGTCAATGAAAATCAAAACACACAGTGCGCGGGCGGCAAAAACAACTCGAATATTAATTGTCTTTGCTTTTTTATTTTGTTTTTCGGGAGCAATCGTCAAAGGACAAACTCCCGGAGAAACGCAGAATGCGGCGACGCAGAGCAAGGCGGAGATGAATGCCGAAAAAACTGCCGCGGTCAAAAAGCCGGTTTTGACCAATCTCAAAGAAATCGCCATCGGCACAGCGGCGAAAGACGTGCGAGAAAAACTCGGCAAAGCTGAGGTAGAAGATACGGACGGCTTTTTCTACCAAATATCCGACAATGAAATGATGCAAATCCGCCTCGATGCAGATAAAAAGGTGCGTTTGATTTCCGCCACTTACACGGGCGAACACAAAAACGCGCCGAAATACGCTGACATTTTCGGCGCGGGCGCCGATGAAGCCGCAGCGACAAAGCCGGACGGCTCGGTTTATCACCGTGTTGCATATCCCGAAGCCGGTTATTGGGTCGCTTACTCGCGCACGGCGGGCGAAAAGCCTCTGGTGACCGTTACAATTCAGAAATTGTAATTGACTTTTGAGCGCGACTGCGTTCGTGTGATGCGCGACGACATTTTCGATTTAACGAAAAAATCTCGTCTGCTCCGGGTTTTGACATTTCAAAGCAAGAAATTGAGAACGCTCGAAAAAATACCGAACGCCGCGCAATAAATCTTAACGGCGAAATTTTCGTTGACATCAACCACGACGATATTCGTCGAAAACGGCGTTTTGTCAATTTACACAGACATTTACGACCGCCAAATGAACAAACTTGAAAATTTGCGGTCAAAGCTTGATTCTTATGGTGTAGACGTTTCAAAAACAGATGAAAAAACGTTAAAAGGAATGCTCAACGGCGTGTCCGACAATCGCAAATTCGTGGTTTCGCTCGCCGACCTCAAAGCCGGAAACTAGCTCGACAAAAGCGAGACCGAACCGCTTACATCGCAGCAGGCGAAAAACAACCATATAAAATCTGAAAACTGAATTTCGGTTCTATTTGGGTCAAGCGCCTCCGAAAACGAAAAATCGCTCAATCGCCATTTGCACGAAGATTGGGCGATTTTCGTTTTCGGCAACATTTGCAATCACGCCGGGATAATCAAATTCATTTTGCAAGCCGCGTAGTTTTTCAAAAATCAAACGAATTTTTCATTAAAAACATAAACAATCTGTCTTTAATGTTTATAAAAATCAGATTTTAGGCAAGATTTGAATCGCGGTAATTGTAAATGCCGTCGAAGTTTCTTTCGAGCGATTTTTGCGTTGTGAATTTTGTCAGAGTATTACGCGCCCGAACAGCAAACGGATTATGCCATTGTCCGATGCGCCCGATCAGCAAAGAACGCCGGTTGATTAGTTTTGCCCGATCAAACCGCAGACGTTCAAAATTCAGAAAGGCTTGATTCGGCGACGACGAATTTTGCAGGCA
>DASVRD010000070.1:0-88711 GCA_036388775.1 Pyrinomonadaceae bacterium
AAGCGCATCCGTGACGAAAAAGTTCCGGCTGAAGAACTCGAAAACGCCAAGCGCTCGATCATCGGAAGCTTCGCGCTCTCGCTCGAACAGCCGCAGGCTTTGCTCTCAAACATAGTGACGCAGAAACTCTACGGTTTCCCGGTTTCGTACTGGGACGATTACCCGCAGCAGGTCTCGAAAATCACGGTTGACGACGTGCAGCGCGCGGCGCAGAAATATCTCGATTTGCCGCATCTGCAAATCGTCGCCGTTGGCGACGCCTCAAAAGTTCGCAACATTCTGGCGGCTTACGGCAGCGTCGAACAATACGATACCGAAGGGAAAGTTATCAATCCGGCAGCGACTGGCAAACCTTAAACTGCTAAACAAACAATAAAAAAAGCCTGTCGTGAATTCACGACAGGCTTTTTTTATTCAAACAATTCATTAATTCACTCAACATCAGCGATGCAAATTGTCGGTTGATGAAGCATCGTGATTTCTGCGCTTCTGCCCATAAAAGAGCGAGCCATCGCAATCGCTTCGGTCAAATTGTCGGCGCGTTCCCAACCGAGCATTTCCGGGACGTGCGCGTTTTCGGCTCCGGCGACAATGACTTTGCCGATGTGAGCGCGTCCGTTTTCGCCCCAGTACCACATAAAAAACGGATGCGCGCCGTGATAAGCGTAGCCGCGGCGGTACATTTCGATGTAGTTAGGATTTTCGGCAAACTCGCGTTCGTATTTGTCGCGCAAATAATTGGCGTCGCGCGATTCGGGCAGCAAACGGTGGAAAAACTCGATGTAAGGCGCGTGCTGAACGTGATCGAATTCGTCAACGCACGGATGCGAGATAATCATCACGCCGCCTTTTTTCACCAAAGGCTTGTTTTTGTACATATTAAAGTGATAGCCCAAAGCCATCACCTGCACGAGCAGCGGATTTAAGTTTGAATAAACGTTATACGGCGAAATTTCGGGAATTCCGGTAATCAAAATATCCGCCTGACCTTTCACCGGCACTGTATATTGCTGATAACCTTTTTCCAATATTTTCTCGTGAACCGGCTCGGTCGCGCCTGCATAACAGGCAATCAATTCGTATTCGGAAGGAATATTTGCCAGCACTTTTCGGCGCGCGGCGCGCGGCAATTTCGAGAAAGTGCGTTTCATCGCTTCCCATTTCAATCTGTCCGCAAATGAAAACTCGTCTTCGTTACGCGTCAAAATGTCGTAGCCTTCTTTGAACATTCGATTGTTGAGCGCGGTTTCGATGTGAAAGACGTTGCAATGCTCGTCAACGAGTTTTCCCAGCTTGTTAATCTTATGATTCAAATCCGAATCCGGCGGATACATATAACTGTCGGATTTTAAAATCGTGTTCGGGTTGTGATGCCCGCGCAGACTTTCGTAATCGCACAAACCAACCGCAACGGATTTATGCCCGCCGTTCATCGGCACAAAATTGATGTTGGCGTAAATCAAAAGATCGCTTTCAACACAGCGTTTGTTTAAACGCAACGGTTCGCCGTGCCGCGTTTCTCCGAGCGTGACGAGATTGTCGTCGTCTTCGGCGTCGTGATTGTAATAACGGTCGGGGTAAAACTCGTTAAAGATCTTCGTGCCGACCATCCGCTTCATTTCCCACTCGGTCATCCGGCGGTGCAGCGAAATGGCGATAATCAAATGAATATCGTCCACGCCGTTTGCGCGGCACATATCGAGAATGACTTCGAGCATCGTCTGACGCACATCGGGCGTCTGCATCGGCGGCAGAGGCATCGAAATGTCGTCAATCGCAATGGTGACTTTCATTCCCGGCTCAAGCTGCGCGTAAAGCGGTTTGGCGTCGAGCGGGTGATTAACCGCATAACGTATCGCCGCTTCCCTGTTCGGCAAGCCTTGAATCGGCGGATTCGGATACAAAATCCTGGTTCCGACCGGCAAATCTTCGAGAATAAAATCCTCGCCAAACGGAATAATCCGCGGCGCGCTGTCGCGGTCAATGTAAACTATTGATTCGTGTGTTTTTCTGCGTAGCTGTAAAGCCATATTTCAAAATTATTGCTGTTGTTTGGAAATTTGATGAACTGGAAATCAATCTTCCCAGGGATTCAAAATTGTGACCGGCGAATCGAAGAAGTTTTTGACGTTTCGAGTCACAAAAATCAGGTCGTGTTCCAAAGCGGTCGCTTCCAGAAGCGAATCGAATGCCGGACGCAAAACGCCTTTTCGTTCTAACACGCCGCACATTTTTCCCCAGACTAAAAACGTTTTTTCGGACAAAGGCAGAATTCGGCGTGAAAAACGAATTCGTAATTCTTCCAGCCATTTTTCGAGCGCGGCTTTTTTCCGGCTTGATTCCAACCGGGCAATTCCCTTTTTGATTTCGCCGATTGTCAAAACACTGAGATAAAGTTTCGCTTCGTCCTGCGCGTCGAGCCATTCCAACACTTTTACGCTCGGCTGCTTTTGTTTCGGTTCGGAAATTACGTTGGTATCCAGCAGAAAGCTCATTCAAAAGACACCTCGCGCGGCAAATCTTCCCGCCGTTCCAAAAACGGAATTATTTCATCCAACGGACTTTTTTGCAGAAACTCGACCAGGCTTTCCTTCTCGCCGCTCATTTTTCGCCAATCTGAAATCGAAACCACAATGGCAACTTCCGTGTCGTTTCGGCGAATTATCTGCGGCTCGCCTTTTTCCGCCAAACGAATCAAATTGCTCAGATTATTTTTTGCTTCTTTTACAGTGTGCGACATCTTTTCCACCTCCAAAGTCACGCTAGTTGGCTACGTAGCCATTATATTTAACCGGTCGCCTAATTTCCACATTGCTAAAATTTTATCCAATCTATAGCATCTTTCTTTTCAACAGCTTTATAAAATGAGTCAAACAAATTAACCGCAAACAGTCTTTCATTAACTGTTATTGCGGTAGCTTTGTCTTCAGTCAATTTTGTTTTCATAAATAAATATCTTTATTTCAAATCCAAAATCGCCCAATCGTGCTGCAAAGCGGTTTGTTTCAAACGAAAATCGGGGTTGACCGCTGCCGGATGTCCGACGATTGAGAGCATCGGCAAATCGGAGATGCTGTCTGAATAAGCGTAGGAATCGGACAAAGAAATGTTTTCGCGTTCGGCGTATTCCCGAATCCATTTCGCTTTGGTCGCCGAAGCCATCACGGGCGGCAGCAGTCGTCCGGTCGCGTAGCCGTTGACGAATTCCAGCCGGTTCGCCACAAACTCGTCAATTCCCAGATATTCCAGCAAAGGCGCGACCGAAAAATCCAACGCTCCGGTAATCACGATTTGCCGCAAACCCAATTTTTTCGATTTTTCGAGCAGCGTAAAAGTTCCCGGAAAGATTGCCGGTTTAAGAGTTTTCTCAAACAATTCGTCGGCGAAAAACCGCAGGCGGTCTTCGGATTCGCCTTCGTAGCTTTTAAAGAAAAATTGGTTAAAAACGTTGCGGCTGTAAACGTCGGTTGCGGCAAACAGCGGAATCTTCGCCAATGTCTTCGCCGATTTGGTGATTGTTTTAAATAATCCTTGCTGACGCTGCGCGTAAAAACCCAAAGTGTGGACGAGATTTGTATGCACGAGCGTGCCTTCCAAATCGTAAAAGGCGGCGGCTTGTTTTTTTTCCGTTTTCTGACGTTTCATTTTTTAGACGAATTGCTTTTGCTGCAAGCCTCAAAATATAACTTATTTTTGACGGATTTAGTAAATTTGCCCGCTCCGCATTCAATTTTTACAAAATAATTACAGGCTGAAAACCGGCGGCTACAAGTTTTTGTTTTTTAATGATAAAGTTCCGCACTGATTATGCGACGAGCTATTTATCCCGGTTCTTTCGATCCCGTGACAAACGGGCATTTAGACATTATCGAACGCGGCGCGAAACTTTTTGACGAAATCATCATCGCTATTTTAAATAACCCGGAGAAAAATCCGATGTTTTCGGTCGCCGACCGACGCAAAATGCTTGACGAAGTTTTGCCGGAGATAAAAACCGACCATTGTCGTTTGATTGTCGAAGATTTCAGCGGTCTGCTTGTCGAATACGCCCGCAAGCGCGAAGTGCAAACGATTGTGCGCGGCATTCGCGCCGTGTCGGATTATGAATACGAGTTGCAAATGGCTTTGATGAACCGCCGGCTCGAACCCGCAATTCAAACCGTTTTTCTGATGGCTGCCGACAAATATTCTTACGTTTCATCGCGTTTAATCAAACAGGTTTTCACGCTCGGCGGGACGATTGACGGGCTGGTTCCGGCTTCCGTCGAAACGAGAATGAGGAAGAAGCTGAAGAAAGGTTGATTTATGAAGCTTGTTTTGGAGCGCGTTCACCACGCTCAAATCACAATTCCAACGGGTGCGGAAAACGCCGCGCGAGATTTTTATTGTGATTTTCTCGGTTTAAAGGAAATTCAAAAACCCGAATCGCTGCAAGGGCGCGGCGGTTTTTGGCTCGAACTCGGAGCTTTTCAAATTCACGTTGGAACCGAAGCCGATTTTGACCGCACAAAGACAAAAGCTCATCTCGCTTACGCGGTCGAAAATCTGGCGGGTTGGCGCGAGAAACTGGGCGAAAAAGGAATCAAAATTTTAGAAGGCGTCCCGATTCCGGGTTACGAACGCTTCGAGTTCCGCGACCCGTTTGGCAACCGCGTCGAATTTCTCCAAAAGATTTAGCGAAAATTTAGTTTTATTATTTTGTAATATTTCTTTTTTCGCATAAGATTTTCGTTATGTCATCATTTCCTGTTTCCGAAGCCGTAAAAAGAATGCGCCCGTCGGCGACGCTCGCCGCGATGCAGGCTGCCGCAGATTTGCGCGAAAGCGGTGCCGATGTGATTGATTTGAGCGTCGGCGAACCTGATTTTGATACGCCGCAGCACATCAAGAATTATGCGATTGAGGCGTTGCAGCAGGGCGTCACGAAATACACGCCAACACCGGGTTTGAAGTCTTTGCAAAAAGGAATTCAAAGTTTTTACGAGCGCGAGTTCAACACGCATTTCGAGCCGAATCAAATTATTGCAACATCGGGCGGCAAACAAGCGATTTTTAATGCCGTTTGCGCCGCGGCAAATCCGGGCGACGAAGTTTTGCTGCACAAGCCTTATTGGGTTTCATTTCCTGAAATCGTCAATTTTACCGGCGCAAAAATCGTCACAATTGATACCGAAGAAACAGGTTTCGTTTTAAACGCCGAACAAGTCAGACGCGCAATCACCGATAAAACCAAGCTGATAATCATTAATTCGCCGGGCAATCCGTCGGGGCGCGTTATTCCGGGCGCGGAATTCCGCAAGATTGTCGAAGCTTGCGCCGAAAAAAACGTTTTCATTGTCGCCGATGAATGTTACGCGCGGTTTGTTTATCCGCCCCACCAGGTTTTTTCGACCGCGATGCTGCCCAAAGAATTGCAGCAGTTCGTCTGCATCGCCGGAACTTTTTCCAAGACGTTTGCGATGACCGGCTGGCGCGTCGGCTATACGGTGGCGAACGCCGAATGGACTAAAGCGATGAACAAGCTGCAAAGCCATTCGACGACGCATCCGACTTCGTTTGCCCAAGCCGCTTGCGCCGAAGCGCTTGAAAACTGGGAGGAGACGCGAAAATCTCTCGATGCGATGATTGAAGAATATGCGCGGCGGCGAGCGTATTTAATTCCCGCTCTGCGCGAAATTTGCAGCTTTCAATGCAGCGAGCCGGAAGGCGCGTTTTACGCTTTCCCGGACGTGCGCGGCTATCTCAACGGCAAAATTAAAACGTCTGCGGATTTTTCCGATTTGCTTTTGCGCGAGGCGCACGTTGTAACGACCGACGGCGCAGGTTTCGGTGTTTCCGGCTATATTCGGATTTCTTACGCGACAAAATTCGAACGTTTGAAAGAAGCCGTCGAGAGAATCAAAAATGTGATCGGAAATTTGACGTAAGATATTTGTTTTGTTTTAAACAAAGAAAAAGCCGAACCAATTTGGTTCGGCTTTTTCTTTAAAAGTCAGCTTATTTTTAGACCTTCTGAAAAACTTTTTCAAATGATGATAGTTTTCACCTGCTTTTGGTGCGTTAGATTAATGAGAGTTAGAAATGCAAAATGGCGAAAATACAGTTGACTCAGTTGAAGGCATATAAAGCGAAGAAGGTTTGCGGCGGAATTCAAACAATAATATCAAAAACCTTCTTTATGCTTGTTGACCGGGCAAAACTTGCCCGGCGGAATTGACGATATAGCCTAAATGCATAACAACAAAATAAATACGTATATGTTAGGTGGGAGTAACATATGGCTGTCTCACAACTTTCTAGCCAAACTGTCGGAAATCAATTGCTGTCGTTTTTGCCCGATAAAGAGTACAAGCGATTACTTCCTTTTCTAAAACCCGTGCGTCTGTTAAAGGGCAAGGTTATTTTGCACGGCGGTGACGATATTACACACTGTTATTTTCCCGTAAGCGGAATGATTTCACTGCTTTCCGCGACGCCGGACGGCAAAACCGTTCAGATTGGCATGATCGGCAGGGAAGGCATGATCGGGGTGCAGGTTGCGCTTGAAGTCAATAAGACGCCTTGTGAGGTTATCGTTCAAATAGCATCCGACGCGTTAAGGATTAAGACCGATAATTTGCTGTTACAGCTACGCTCAAGCGGCGCTTTACAATCGGTGCTTTTACGCTACGCTCACTCCGTCCTTTGCCAAACTGCTCAAGCCGTCGTTTGCAATCGGTTTCACAGCATTGA
The DNA here is from genome assembly GCA_036388775.1 of Pyrinomonadaceae bacterium. Classification (GTDB taxonomy): domain Bacteria; phylum Acidobacteriota; class Blastocatellia; order Pyrinomonadales; family Pyrinomonadaceae; genus JALZCH01. The sequence continues at coordinate 6,733 of DASVRD010000070.1, forward strand.
GCAGCGCTTCTGCGGCTGTCTCTTAATCAGCCGTGACCGATTAAAATCGAATTCTTTCTTACTAACGCAAGATTTAATCGCGCAACTGCTCGGCGTCGCCCGCTGCCAGGTCACAATAGCCGCCAGCGCCCTTCAGCAAAAAGGTTTAATTAACTATCAGCGGGGTCGCATTATTATTCTCGACGCACGCGGGCTTGAAAAATTCGGATGCGAATGCTTCCGCGCGGACTGTTAGCTAAGCGGCTGATTTTTCGATTAAAGGCTGCTATTAACAGCCTATCAACATTTTTTTTTGCAATGTTAGATTTCTAGCCGACCGAGGCTTTTTTGGGAATGTATTCTCAATTTATCGTAATCGCTACGAAATTGTAATTGAGAACCCTTAAAGTTTTCCTCTTAACCAGCGCCCCATAACTGCAAATGGTTAACTGACTATAAAACTTTTTAATCTCACTCAATAAACAATCAATTTCACTTACAAGTCAGCTCGACTCGTATCAGTAATTAACACTCTGAAGTGCACGTGTCCTCAAACGGCATGGCATTCAACAACTCTAAAAAAAGAAAGTAGAAAAAATTCTCAGAATTACGAGGAGTAACTAGAAATGAAAAACACTACACAATTTGTCAAAAGCCTCTTGTTTTTCGCGCTGATCTTAGGATTCTTCGCGACATTAATAACACCTAACTTCGCTCCGGCAGTCAATGCCGCCGCCACAACAGGCGACAATACCGCCGGGAACGTAACCCCTGAAATCGGATTAAACGCCATTCTGTCCGGTGTAAAAGAAAAAAAATTCAAGGTACTTAAAGGCGATGCGGTTAAACTGCGTTTTAATCAGCTTCGCACTAAAGATAAAGCTTTTAACCGAGCGGTAAAAGACCTCGAAAAAATCAACAAACGAATTAACTGGAATGCGAGCATGATTTACCTCGAAGAGAGCGATGCAAACACCGCAACTACGCTCAAATCACCGATATTTCGTTCCGCGTCGTTTAATTCGTTCAACTCGTTTAACTCGACTTTCGATACCGACGCATACGGTAACGAGATGATAATTATGGCAACCGACGGAGATCAAAGCTACTGGGACGGTACAATTTACGTTCACGACGCCGAAACCGGCAACTCTGACACCTACAACGCGGTCGTCAATGACTTTGATAGCGAAGACCCGGAAGGAATGACTGTAGTTGACGAGCTGTATTACCCGCCGGATGGCGGCGCTCCGTACCGCGAGCAACCGGCATACTCTGGCTACTATAGCCCGTATCAAAACTTCGAGACCAGAGACCGCTATCAATTGGATATGCAGCTCCAGCAAATGAAAAACGATAAGGGTCCACAGAAAAAGTCTGTCATCTCCAAGGCTTCTTACTCGCTCGCCGAAAAAGCGAAAGCAAGAAAGTTCTTCACCTATATTTGGAGATATATTAAGTGTGTCGGGAAATGCAGCCTCGTTCTCGCGGAACGCGCGGGATGTGCCGGAATCGCTGCTACAAGCACCCGGAACAGACTCAATTGCTTTATCGCCCAAGCTGCCAATGCCGCTTTTCGTTGCGCTTTTAACCCCGATATTCGCAACAAACCTCACCCAAACACTTGCACGTTTAATTGATAAGCTTAATGGCAGCGGACACTAGTCTGAGATGCCAGACCTGAAATGCAATTAAACGAATTAATAGAGACACCGCCGCGACTTTTGCATCGGTGTCTCTATTGATGTTTATCATCATTTATGTTGTCTGAAACAAATACGCGCCACGCAGCTTTGCTCAAAGCCAGACTATTTGTCTTGTTGGGTATGTTGATCGCATGTGCTTGGATGATGCCCGTCCTAGCCCAGAACGATGACGAAGACAAGATTACGGTCCGAACGCGAGTGGTTTTTATAGATGCCCTCGTCAAAGACAAAAAAAATGATGCTCCCGTGCGAAACCTGACTCGCAATAACTTTACAGTGCTCGATGACGGACGTGAGCGTGAACTCACCTATTTCAGTACCGGAATCGAAACGCGGCGACCACGCGCGTTAATGCTGGTCATAGATTTTTACGGACATTGGGGGCGAACTTTTCACAACAAAGAAGCGGTCTCGCGATTAGCCTCGGCATTTGCGAAGCTGCCGCCCGAAGACGAAGTGGCGATTGCCGTTTCGTGGTTGGGAAAAGCCGATTCTCCCTGCTCGCCGTTGAATCCTGATTCGCGGCAGACTCCCCCGCCGCTGCACATGCTGCAAGATTTTACTCGTGATCGCAAAAAAATAATTGCGGCATTTGAGTCGGTGCTAGACCTCTCGGCAAAATACGAGCGGGATTACAAGCAAATAGATTGGAGCTATAGTGTCGTAAACACCGCGTCGGGTATTGCCTGTGCCACCGAGACGCTTCGCCGGGCGGCGGTAGAACGCCCAAATTCGCAAGCCGTAATGGTTGTTGCGGCAGATGATCTTACTTACTTTCCGTTCGCCGTGCGCGACGAGATGATTCGCAGTTTGCTCGAAACCGGTATTACTGTGAACCTTTTGCGAATCAGAACATTTTTTCTTACCGGCTGGGCTGCCGATATTGCAAAAAAAACCGACTTCCGAGAAATGCCCGGAACAGTTGAAGTCGTCGCCGACATTACAAAGCAAACGGGCGGCGAAATGGCGCGGGTCGGCAGCGTTAAAAAATATGTTGAAGCGTTCGAGAAGCTGGTCAATAACTTAACGTCGCGCTATACGCTTGGTTTTACGCTCGAAGAGAACGAGCAGAATAAGGGTCGTCTGCACAAATTAGAGATAAAAGTGAAGGCGCATGACGAGCGGGGCAAGGAACGCAAAGTGACGGTTAGCGCGCGCAACGGCTACTATCTGCCGAAAGAGTGATTTGCCCGAATGCTTTCGCGCCGTTACTTAAAGCAATAATTAAATTTGAATTCGCGCTTAAATGTCATGATTAAACATTTTTTTACTAAACTTCACCGACCCGCCTTATTGTGTCTGTTAACATTATTCTGCTTTTTGCCCTGTTCGGCTCAGGAAATTGCCGACAGAGTTGATGAATTAATGACGGCAGCGATGAAATCCGATCATTTCAACGGTTCAATTCTTATTACGCGGAACGGTAAAGTGATTGTCAGTAAAGGCTATGGTATGTCAAATATTGAAAACGACATACCCAACACCTCGCAAACCAAGTTTAGGATCGGCTCTCTCACCAAACAGTTTACAGCAATGGCGATTATGATGTTGCAGGAGCGGGGCAAGCTGAATGTCGAGCATTCCGTTTGCAATTACTTAACAAACTGCCCGGAAGCTTGGAAGCCCGTAACTATTCATCATCTTTTAACGCACAGCTCCGGTATCCCGGATTATGTTAATGTGTGGGGATACGAGAAGGTATTGGCATCGCCATCGCCCGCAACGGATATTTTGGAAATTGTAAAAAAAGCGCCGGTCGAGTTTAAACCCGGCAAACGGTTCAGTTACAGCAGCTTAGGATATATTTTGCTCGGTTCTGTAATTGAAAAATCGTCGGGAATGCCATACGAAGCCTTTTTGCGAGAAAACATCTTCAAACCATTGAAAATGGAGAACACGGGATATGATAACAACAAGGCGATATTAAAACATCGCGCTGCCGGATATTCTTTGCAGCGCAACACCTTGATTAACGCGCCCTATATGGATATGTCGCTTCCTTTTGCTGCCGGGGGACTGTACTCGACGGTCGAAGACCTGCAACTTTGGGACGAAGCTTTGTATACGGAAAAACTTGTCGGCAAAAAATCACTGGACGCGATTTTTACCGCGTACGCGGCGGAACACGGTTATGGCTGGCAGGTGACCAAACATTTGAATCGAAAGTTTATCGGTCACGGCGGATGGATTAATGGTTTCGCCAGCTCTATTGCACGTTATCCCGAAGATAAACTTTGCGTAATTGTTCTCAGCAACTTAGATAGCGTCCCCGTCAACACGATGGCACGCAGTTTGGCTGCGATTGCCCTCGGCTTGAAACAAACAGCGCCGCAGCGAAAAGCGATTACGCTGAACCCTCAAATTTATGACCGGTATCTGGGAGAGTACCGGCTTGCTCCCAATTTTTTTGTTGCAGTCACAAGAGAAGGCGATAAGTTGATGGGACAAGCAACGGGACAGCCTAAAGTAGAATTGCTGCCTGAATCTGATATTGAGTTTTTTGTTAAAGAGTATGACGCACAAATCATGTTTGTATACGGCGATACGGGGCAAATAACAGGAGCAGTTGTGACTTTTAACGGACAGCAAACACAAGCCGAGAAAATTAAGTAAGAAATTAAGCTAGTCCCTCTTTCGGTTTACCGTCAAGACATATTTTGTGCGTTTGGCGAAAACGTAACCAAACGAGTCTTCTTAGTAAATGCTGATTAAAGCTGAAAACACATTTGCGCGGAGCAAAAAGCGATGCCGCTTTCCAAAGAAAAACGGCATCGCTTTAAGATTAATAACGAAAAGCGATGCCGGAAATTGAATAAAATCCTGTGCGGCGACTGCTTTCAGCACACAGGTAAAAATCTCTTTAGTACATCGTGAATCGGAATTCGACTGTTTTTTGCACGGAAGTCGGAACGCCGTTCCGTTTTGCCGGAATAAATTGAATTTGGCGCGCCGCCGCAATCGCTTTTTCAGTCAATCCGAAAGGCAAACTGTTGATGGCGGAAACTCCGGTAACTTGTCCCGATGCCGAAAACGTCACTCGGACGCGAACAGTTCCCTGCACATTATTTTTTCTGGCTTCTTCGGTATAGCCGGGACGCGGCTGCGAAAGAATTTTCAAAGGCTCGGAAACAATTTCAACTTTTTTTGCAACTACCGGCGGCGGTTCTCCTACATCATTTCCACCGTCGCCCCTACCGTTTCCAATACCATTACCAACGCCATTGCCAATACCCGAACCAGTACCATTACCGTATCCGGTTCCGTTTCCGCCGCCGATACCGCTGCCTCTACCGCTGCCCAAGCCGCGACCTTCACCCATTCCGCCCGAGGCATCTTTTCCGCCATTAACAACGCCGTATCTCTCCATACTTGGCTTTTGTTTGATTTCCGGTCCTTCGAGCGTGGCTTGCTGTTTGAGTTCAAACTTCGGTTGAATAACTCGGTCAACATCCGGCGCAATGACTTGTTTTTCCCTGGTCATTTTCGGCATCTCGCCTTCCTGAACGGGTTTCGGGTCATTTTTACCGCCACCGCCACCGCCGCCGCCTTTTTCTTTATCTTTCTTAATCGGCTCCGGTTCCGGTTCCTCAACAGCCTGCGGGTCAGCCAGAAAAGCTGCGGCAAAAAGCGGATCATCGCCGACCGGATCAATGCCATCGAGCGGGAAATTGAAAATATCCCAAATCAACAAGGCGGTGAGGGCGACGACCATAAACCCCAAAGCGAAGCCCGCGCCCGTACCGAAATCGCGGCGATGAGTTTTCGGAGCCTGCAAAATCGTCAGATGAAACAAACCGTCATCGTGATAATTTTCGGCATTGGTGTCGAAGTTTTCGATTGACAAGCTCGGTTCGTTGGTTTTAAAGGTCGCCGAACCGTTGGCGGCTGCTGGTTCCGGCGTGACGTAAGCCGGAACGCTTTCCTGAGAAAGCGGAGCGGTCGTCGCTACTGCCGCGACAGTTTCCTCGCGCGGGACAAACGGGGGTGGAGCTTGAGAAGCCGCGTTTGACGAAGCCGAATATGCCTGATTGCCGCCGACTTCGACGGTTCTCAAAGTCTCGCCGCAAACCGGGCAATAGCTAAAACGGTCGCCAAAATTTTCTTGACAAACTTCGCAGTGCTTTACTGTTTTACTCACTTGTTTTCTACCTTTCACTAACGGAAACTAACTTTTAGGATTCTAGCCGCATCAAACCAATCTTGGAAGCGGCTCGTTGCCGGATTATAACGCTGTTTGCCGCGAATTTGAACCTTGGAGAATATATGCGGCGTTTTGGAATCCATTTTTTGATGCCTTTTAGCGTTGACCGGCTGCTTTCGGGAAATCTAAACTTGATTAATATTCTCTCAGAATCTTTGGTGCAATGAAACTTAAAATTAGTTTGCTCGAATTTAGAAATTTTTCGCGTCTTGTGCTGCTTGTTTTGACGGCGGCAAGCGCCTTTTCGGTTGCTCACGCTCAATCCCTGCGCGAACCGAGAAAAGAACAAATTTTAAACGGTCTGAAAGTTTTCCTTCTGCCCGAACCGAAAAGCGAAAAAATCACCGTCAAGCTCCGCGTCAATGCGGGCGCGACGTTTGATCCGGCGCAGAAATCAGGCACGATGCGGCTGCTCGGCGACATATTGATTCCCGACGAAGGAACGAAACAGTTTTTTGAAGAAGATTTGGGCGGCTCTTTAAACGTCGCAACCAATTACGATTTCATTGAAATCACGGCGACGGGAAACGACGAAGAATTTGAAAGAATTCTCGACGCCGTGCGGAACGCCGTCGTCGCGCCGCCGATTACGCCGGAAAATTTCAAAAAAGTGCGCGAAGCGCGTCTGCGGCAAGCGCAGGAAGAAAGCAAAAACACGGCTGCAATCGCCGATTTAGCCATACGCCGTCGGCTTTATGGAGATTTTCCGTATGGCAAAGCCGCCGCCGGAACGCTCGAATCGCTCGCCAAAATCGAATACGGCGATTTAATTTTCGCCCGCGACCGTTTTTTAAACGCGGATTATTCGTCGCTCGTCATTATCGGAAACGTCAAAGAAAATTACGCTTTGCGCGCGGTACGACAGTTTTTCGGCTCGTGGAAAAAAGCCGACAAACCGCTGCTTTCGACGTTTCGGCAACCGGACGCGCCCGATTCAAAAATTTTAATTGTTGACGCGCCTGATGCGGAAACGGCGGAAATCCGAATTGCCGTTCGAGGACTCGCGCAAAACGACAAAGATTCGATTGCGGCAGCGATTTGGGCGAAATCGCTAGAAAGAAAATTGCAAACCGAATTCGGCGCGGTTCAGGTCGAACACATCGCGCACGTTTTACCCGGCGAGCTGATCGTCCGTGCTTCGGTTCCGACCGAAAAAGCGGCGCAAACTTTAAACGCGCTCCGAGCGGCAATCAATCGAGCCGCGAGCGAAAAAATTGATGCGAAAGCATTTTCGGAAACTCAAAACGAGATTTTAAACGCGCTGCAAACCGAGTTGGCAAAACCGGAAACCGCTTCGCAGCGATGGATGAACGTTGAAACGTTCAAAACACCCGCTGCAAGCGAACGGTTAAATTTGATGAAATTGGTGACTGCGGCAGATGCCGAACGCATTGCCGCAAAACTTTTTAGAGACGTTCCGCAGGCAATCGTCATTGTCGGCGACGCCGAAAAAATTCAGCCGCAAATTGACGCTCCCGGAAGCAAAAAATAGAAGCTGCAAGGCTTTTTCGAAAATTAGGATTGATCCACAACTATCAACTGTCAACTCTCAACTATAAACTCTCTTGCAGAAAACCTTTGTTTCTTTGCAAGACAGTTTATAGTTTACAGTGTAGAGTTGATAGTTTGCGTTTTTCATTTGTGATATTTTCCTGAATTTATAAAGTGGCGACAAGAACTGAAAACGAAATCGCACATGCCAGGGCGGTGCGCGAAATGTTCGGCGGAATCGCCCGCCGTTACGATTTTTTAAATCATTTTTTATCCGCCAACACAGACAAACGCTGGCGGCGTTTGGTCGGAAATAAGCTCGCTGAAGTGTTGAAAAATCCGAACGCGCTCGTTTTAGATGTCGCTTGCGGAACCGGCGATTTATCGCTCGAATTACAAAAAAACTCGCCCGCGAAAATCATCGGAACGGATTTTTGCCGCCCGATGCTCCAAATCGCTTTTCAAAAAAACGCCAAAAATCAAACCGAGATTCCTTATATCGAAGGCGACGCTCTAAGTTTGCCGTTTGAAAGCAATCGCTTTGACGCGGCGACAATCGCTTTCGGCTTGCGAAATCTGGCGAATTGGCAGGACGGTTTGATTGAGCTGCACAGAATTTTAAAACCGGGCGGGCGGCTTGCGATTTTAGAATTTTCCTGTCCGATCATTCCCGGTTTTCGCCAAATTTTTAACTTTTATTTTACGACGGTTTTGCCTAGAATCGGCGGAGCGGTTTCCGGCTCGCGCGGAGCTTACGAGTATCTGCCCGACTCGGTGCAGCGTTTTCCGAATCAAAAAGAATTGGCGAAAATGCTCGCCGAAACAGGCTTTGACCGTGTAGAATTTCAAAATCTAACCGGCGGCATCGCCGCAATTCACTTAGGCGAAAAAAAATCGGGATGAAAACAGGTTGATGAACCGACACAAAATTTTCAGCTTTGTGCGCCGTTTCGCGCTTTTTCTGCTCGTCGTCTGGACGGTTGTTTCGCTCGTCACGCTTTTAATTGAGCTTGTCCCGGGCGATCCGTCGCAGGCGATTTTGGGCGATCAGGCGACCGCCGAACAGTACGCCGCTTTTCGCGCTAAACACGGGCTTGACCGACCGGCGTTTTTCTTTTCGGCTTTTGGAGAGAAAGGTTTTGAATGGCACGGTGCGGACAACCGTTATGTAGATTACTGGGCGAATCTGCTGCAAGGTGATTTGGGAACTTCGTTTAGAACCGACCGCCCGGTTTTGGATATGATTCTCGAACGCTATCCGGCGACGATTTATCTGGCGTTTGCCGCGATGCTGATTGCCGTCGCGATTGCGATTCCGCTCGGCGTTCTAGCGGGCACGAACAAAAATTCGCTGATTGATAATTTCGCTTCGTTTTTCGCGCTTTTGGGAATCAGTATGCCGGGCTTTGTCATCGGTCCGGCATTGGTTTTTCTGTTTGCCGTCAGGCTCGGCTGGTTTGCGCCGACGGGCAGCGAAAACCCCGAAGATATTATTTTGCCCGCATTTACATTGGGCGCGGCGTTATCTGCAATTTTAACCAGAATGGTGCGTTCGTCCGTGATCGAAGAACTCGGCGAAGATTACGTCCGCACGGCGCGCGCCAAAGGTTTATCGGAAAGAGTCGTGATTTACAAGCACGTTTTGAAAAACGGCTTGATTCCGGTCGTCACGATTTTGGGCTTGCAGCTCGGCGTTTTGCTCGCGGGCGCAATTATCACCGAACGCATTTTCGGCTGGCAGGGCTTGGGCTTGCTGCTCTTAGAAGACGGAATCGGCAAACGCGATTATCGTCTCGTACAAGGCTGCGTTCTGGTAATCAGCGTCACATATATTTTGGCTAACACTTTGACCGATTGGGTTTATCGCTGGCTCGACCCGCGAATCAGACTGTCCTGATTGCGGATTGCGGATTGTGGATTGCGAATTGAATAAGGATTTTTTAATTAAAATACTTCAATTTCAAAAATCCGCAATCCGCAATCCGCAATCCGCAATTGCTTGAACCGTTTAACTTATTTTGGAATCGCGGTCGCGGTAATTTTGGTGATTGTCGCTATTTTTGCGCCGTTTATCGCCACGCACGATACTTCGGCGCAAAATCTGGCGATGCGTTTTGCCGCGCCTTCCGCCGAGCATTGGTTCGGCACGGACGCGCTGGGGCGCGACGTTTTTTCGCGCGTTGTTTTCGGAGCGCGAATTTCGCTCAAAGTCGGAATTATTGTTGTCGCGGTTTCCTCTGTTATCGGTTCGGTTTTGGGTGCGCTCGCAGGCTTTTACGGCGGCTGGCTCGACCGTTTTCTTTCGGGTTATCTTTTCAACGTTTTTCTCGCGTTTCCCGGTTTGCTTTTGGCGATTGCGCTCGTCGCGTTTCTGGGCGCGGGTTTGGGAAAACTGATTTTGGCTTTGTGCATTATCGGCTGGGTCGGCTATGCGCGCGTGATGCGCGGGCAGGTTTTGAAAGTGCGCGAATACGATTTCGTCCAAGCCGCTCGCGCTCTCGGCGCAAGCGATTGGCGGATTTTATTTGTTCATATTTTGCCGAATGCCATTCAGCCTTTGATTGTACAGGCGAGCCTGGGAATGGCGGGCGCGGTTTTATCAGAAGCGTCGCTTTCTTTTTTAGGTTTGGGGATTCCGCCGCCCGCGCCTTCGTGGGGAACAATGATCGAAGAAGCGCGCGGACTCGACACTTTGGCAAACGCTCCGCACGTTCTCCTGTTTCCCGGCATTGTTATTGCTTTAACCGTTTTGGCTTTCAATTTTATCGGCGACGGCTTGCGCGAATTACTCGATCCGAAACAACGGAAAAGATAAAACCGCGACTCCACATTTCACAATTTAATGAGAATTTCAAACGGTCGGTTTTCCGGCTGTTTTATTTTTACAAAACTTTATGTTGCATTTAGTAACCAAACGCGATTTCTAAGTGTCTTAAAATCAGGCTACTTTCTAAAAATTCCAGAGGAGAAAATCAAAATGAAAAATTTAGCGATACTTTTCGCGTTTGTTTGCCTTTTTGCAATCGGCGCGGCGGCACAATCCAAGAAGTCGGACTTTTCCGGCGAATGGACGCTCGACGCGAGCAAATCAAAGCTCGGCGAACGCTCACGAATTGAAGGGATGACTTTGAAAGTCACGCAAACCGATAAAGAATTAAAAGTCGAAACGACAACCAAACGCGCAGCGCCGCCGGAGGGCGCTCCGGCAGGCGGCGGAGGCGGAAATCGCGGCGGCGGTTTCGGCGGAGGAGACGGGACAACCGTTTACAGTTTGGAAGGCAAGGAAACAACTACCGAAGGCGCGATGGGCGGGCAAGCCACGCTCAAAGCCAAAGTTGAAAAAGACAACAAAATCAATCTTACGCGCACGCAGACGATTGATTCTCCGAATGGACAAGCGACAATTGCCGTAAAAGAAACCTGGGAATTGAGCGCGGACGGCAAAACTTTGACCGTCAAACGCGATGTCGAATCGCCGCGCGGCACGAACTCAACGGAAATGGTTTTCACGAGAAAATAATCCTCGAAAATCAGTTGTATTAAAAGAAAATCTCGACTTTTATGATAAAAGTCGAGATTTTCTTTTAATGAAATAACCGGCTTCTCCTGTGTCCGCCGTTGTGTCATTTCTGTTTTGTTTTAAAAACGGACTTGCCAAATCTTTTTTAATCCGCCAAAATTTGCGATAAGTTTTCGCCGACTCTCCAAAAGTTTAATTAATGCTTGAAACTTTGCTTTCTCTACCGCTCGAACAAAAAGTCGGGCAGCTTTTATTCGTTGGTTTGCCCGGCACCGAAGCCGACGCGGAAACGCGCGCGGTGCTCGAAGAAATAAAACCGGGCGGAGTTTGTTTCTTTGGGCGCAACGTTCGCCGCCTCGATCAAACCCGCAAATTTATTGATGATATTCGGGAAATTTTGCCCGTTCTGCCGATTATAAGTCTCGATCAGGAAGGCGGGTTGGTTGACCGTCTGCGGCGAATCTCGACGCCGATGCCGCCGCCGCGCGTGATTCGTCAGCACGGCGATGTTGCCGCCGCCCGCACGCTCGGTTCAATCACCGGAGAGATGCTGCGAATTCTTGGTTTTAATATGAATTTCGCTCCTGTTATGGAGATTATGACGCCCGAACGCGATTTGCTGTCAAACGGTTTGTATTCGCGCTCGTTCGGGCGCTCGCCCGGCGAAGTTCTCGGTTATTCGATGGTTTATCTGCGCGGTTTGCAGCGCACGGGCATTCTCGGCTGCTTGAAACATTTTCCAGGCATCGGCGCGGGCGAAGTTGATTCGCACGACGAAATGCCGATTGTCAATCTCACGCATGACGATCTTGTCACGCAAGACCTCGCGCCGTACATCGAGCTGTTTGTCTATCGTCAGGACGAAGACGACCGCGTGCGCTGCGTTATGGTTTCGCACGGCGGTTTTCCGAGAGTCAATCTTTCGACCGGACAGCTCGGCGGACGACTGACACCGGCTTCGATTAATTTCGATGTCGTCACCAAGTTGCTCCGCATCGAGCTTGGCTACAAACACCTTGTTTTGACGGACGATTTGGAAATGGGCGCGATTTTAAGACATTGTTCGATTGAAGAAGCGGCGCGAGCGGCGTTTCAAGCCGGAGAAGATATGATTTTGATTTGCTCGTCGCTCGAAGCCGTGCGTAAAAGCTATTATTCCCTACTCGAAGGCTTTCGCACCGGCGAACTGAAAATTGAACGGCTCGACGAATCATTGCAGCGAATCGGCGAAGTAAAATCGCTCTTGAAACCGCCTCACGAATTTGATCCGAACCGCTTTGGAGAGCTATCCGACAAAATTGCCGAATTGAACAAAAAACTCGATTACAGTTACGGAGGAAAAATTTGAGAAATCGTTTTCAATTACTTTTTTTATTTGCAATTATTACCCTGGTTTTCGGCATTTCATCCGCCTGCCGTTCGCGCGGCAGCGAGGTTTTCACAATCGCTCTGGATTCAAAGTTTTCCACGCTTGATCCGGTCGGCGCGACAGCCGTTGACGCCAACGCCGAGCGTCTGCGAAATCTGATGTTCAACGTTCTGGTCAAGAAAAACGAGAAGTTTGAATACGTCGGCGATTTGGCGAAAGAGATTCAGACATCGCCTGACGGCTCGACGCTCACATTTATTTTGCAGGACAACGTGAAATTTCACGACGGCAAACCGCTGACTTCCGCTGATGCGAAATATACGTTCGATTCGCTTTTGAAATCATCAGGCGCGAAAGCATCGGCGTTTTTTGAAACCGTCAACGGGCAAAAAACGCCGATGATTACGGAAATCGCTGCGCCTGATGCGAAAACTCTAAATATTAAATTGGCTCGCCCGGCTCTGAGAAACAATTTGCTCTCAAATCTGGTGGCGATTGCGATTATTCCCGAAGGAACTTTCGACAAACAAAAAGACGCTCCGCTCGGCTCGGGTCCGTATAAATTCGAGCGCTTCGACACCGGGCAAAACGTGGTCGAATTAACCGCGTTTGACGAATATTGGGAAGGCGCGCCGAACATCAAACAAATCCGCGTCAAAACCGTCGGCGACGCCAACGCTTTGCAAGCCGAATTAAAATCCGGTCGCGTTCATCTCGCGCCGATGACGATCAATCTTTCGCCCGATACGATTAAATCTCTCGCGACGGATTCGAGCTTGCAGGTTCAGCAGTTTGCGGGCGCGAACATTCAATACGTCGGTTTTAACACCGAAGCGAAACCGCTCGACAATCCAAAAGTGCGACAGGCAATCGCTTACGCAATGAACCGCGAGCAGTTAATCAATGAATTGCTGTTCGGACAGGCGAAACTGGCACATTCGATTTTGCCCGAAGAATCGTGGGCTTTTCACGCCGGAACGAAATACGAATACAATCCTGCGCGCGCGAAACAGCTACTCGACGAAGCCGGTTTTCCCGCCGGAGCAAACGGAATGCGCTTTCCGCAGCCGCTTCGTTTTAAAATCTCAGCCGGAAACGCCGCCGTCAGCCAGTATTCTCAGGTGATACAAAATCAGTTGAAAGAAATCGGCATTCCGGTCGAAATCGAAACAGCCGAATTAAACACGATGCTCCAGCAGCTTCAGCTCGGACAATTTCAAATGACGACGGCGCGTTGGGTCGGCGGCAATCAAGACCCGATTTTCCTCAAAGATTTGTTTGCTTCGAGCGAGATTCCGAGCGACAAACGCGCTTCGCGCAATCGCAGCCGTTATTCAAATTCGGAATTCGACCGCCTGATTGACCAAGCCGTCAACGAAATTGACCGAGAAAAAGCCCGGCAGCTTTACGTGCAGGCGCAAGAGATCATCAGCCGCGATGTGCCGCTTTTGCCGCTCTGGTATCCGGCGAATATGGTCGTTGCGGCAAAAGGCGTCGGCAACATCAAAGTTGAAGGCAGCGGCGATTGGACTTTTGTCAGAAACTTAACTTTCGACAAGTAAAATTTGCCTGAAACCTGAAAAAGCCGCATCGAATAAGCGATGTTTGTGAAATTTAACTTGAAAAATCTTTCGTTCGTTTTTCTATTCTCGGTTTCGACGCTCGTTTTCTTTGGCTTCTCCGACGATGCGAAAGCGCAGAAAAAATCGGATTCCGAAGTTCTGATTACGATTGAAAGAGGAGCGTGTTACGGCACTTGTCCGATTTATTCGGCGCAGATTTCGGGTGACGGGACGGTAGTTTACAGCGGCGTCGATAATGTCAAATTTAAAGGCAAAAAGCGTTTCAAAATTCCGAAAGCTAAGGTTCAGGAATTAGTAAAAGCCTTTGAAAGCATCAATTATTTTTCTCTCAAAGATAAATACGAAACCGACGAAAACGGAATGCGAATAGCGGATTTGCCGCCCGTGACGACTTCGATTTCGCTCAAAGGCAAGACAAAAAAAGTCATCCATAATTACGGCGCGCTGAAAGAGTTAAGAGAATTGGAAAATAAAATTGACGAAGCCGCCGGTCTGAAAAAGTTCGTCAGCGACACTCAATAATTGTTTTCACCACAGAGGCACAGAGATTTTTATTGTTTAAATCTCTGTGCCTCTGTGTCTACTGTGGTGAATTTTTCTTTTAAACCATAAAGCCGAGATTTGAGGTCGAAAAATTCGCTATATTCGGGAAAACGAGCGGAATGTCCGCGTCGGAAAGACCAAACCATCGCGCCAGCGTCCCGGCGTATTGCTCGATTGCGACCGACGGAATAATTCGTCCGCGAGTTTCCGCATCGTCCGGTCCGTTGTTGACCAGGGTTGGGAAAATCGTTCCGTTGGAGGTCGGGCTGCCGTAAAAGTTTCCGCCGTTGACTGCGCCCCCGATGACGAAATGATGTCCGCCCCAGGCGTGATCCGTGCCGACGCTCGAACCGGCACCTGCCGGGTTGAGCGTGCGGCTGAAATCCGACATCGTAAACGTGGTCACCTGATTGGCAATTCCCTGCGCCTGAGTTTCATCGTAAAACGCTTTTAACGCCTGACTGATCTGCGTCAATAAATTCGGGTGACTCGTCAATTGCCCGCCGTGAGAATCGAACCCGTTAAGCTGCACATAAAAAATTTGGCGGCTCATATTTAATTGGGTGCGGAATTTCATCAGCTTCGCCACCTGCCGCAATTGATTTCCGAGCGACGTGTTCGGAAAAGTGACCGTCAAGGTTGGGTCCTGGCTAAGTTCAGCGCTAACGTTGACGGCTTGCTGAGTTAAAATGCTGGTCGCCTGAACCAGCGTCTGACTTAAATCTTCTCCTCTGATCTTTTCCATTGCTGCGCGGCGCGCCAACTCGTCCGTGGCTGTGCCGAAACCACTTAAACTCAAAACCTTGTTGAGCGGCGTCGGCGCGGACGCAATTATCAACGGTGAGCCTCCATTCCCGACGCTGAAAATTGTCGAGCCGGAAATCGAAGTGATCATCGGGATTGCCGCACCATTGTTTAATCCGGCGACTTTTGCTGAGGTTCTTCCGCCCCAGCCGGTCGCCGCCGGAGTGGAAGAAACGGCGGTTTGAAATTGCTGAATCTGATCCGGATGCGAGAAAAGCTGGTAAGGTCGCTGCGCGCCGGATTGATAAAGCTGTCTCGTTAGAGGTTTGACGAGCGAGCCGACGTTGCAGACGACAGCCATTTTACCGGCGTTGAAAAGCGTCTTTAAATCCGCTAATACGGGATGCAGACCGTAAACCTGCCCGTTCATTGCGGGCGGGGTTATCGGCAGCAAATTTGCTCTCGGAATCGCCAATCCCTGCGCCTGACGCGCCGCTGCATACTGGTTATAGCCTTCGTCATAATTCGGAACAATCGTATTATTGCTGTCGTTTCCGCCGTGCATAAAAACGCAAACCAGAGCCTTGTATTCGGCTTCGGGACTCGTTGACGGTTCGGTTTTCAGATGTTCCTGCGCCAATACATTGACCAATCCGAAATGCCGCATCTGCATAGCCATAGCCGTCATCGAAAGCGCTCGGCAAGACGATTTTAAAAATTCTCTTCTCGATTTTTTCATTGTTTTCTTACCTCTGCACTTGAAATTGCGATGAAGTTGCAACGAGATAAACAGCAGTTCGGACTCGCTTCATTGCATTAGCGGGCGAAACGGCTTGAACCGCCACCAAAATGTGGTTGCGAACATTTGCCGACATTGAGCCGTGCAGCATTTCGCGGTTGAGCTGTTCGACCAGTACACTGCCGGTCAAATCCGTCTGCGCAAATTGAAGCAAGCGGTCGAGATTGATTCTTGTTCCGCACGGCGCGTAAACGGGATGACCGCCCTCGGACGGAATTCCGGTCAACTCGTAGTTTCCTTGCGGCACGACCATTCGGTCAATGAAATCCGCTCGCTTTAATGCTGTTCCGGTCGAGAAAATGGCGAATTCCGCACCCGCCAGATTTGTGTTCGGAACGCTTCCGTCCAATTGATAATAATTAAAAACGCTCGGCGGGTTGAAAACGTCCTGTTCGAAAACTGCGGACGATGCGTCGTTTATTACTCCGTCGCTCTGTCCGTTGCATTGAAAGCCGCCCTGACTAATAGCTTGAGATTGCGGATTTAAACGACGTAGAAAGTTGGAAACGAAAAGCACCGGCTCGCGCAATTTTCCGTAATCGGGATCGGTTTTGATTGAGCCGCGCGCTTCCGGGTCGAGCAAAATCGCACTGATTACGGCTTTCATATCGCCGCGGATGCCAACGCCGTTATTGTTAAAAGCCGCAGCGACGCGCCCGACGTATGCCGGACTAGGATTGCTCGTGACGAGCTGCTGAATCAACAGTTTTCCGACGAACGGTCCGACGTTCGGATGATAAAAAATATTATCCAAAGCCTCGCGCAAATCTTCCTCGGCGTCCTGCCCAGCGGGCAAAACCTTTCCGTTCAGCAGCATTTTCTGGGTGGTGTCGTGTCTCGTCGGATTAACGACGACCATCGAATCGCGGTAATTAGGAATTCCGCTTTGCGAATTCGGACAGTTCGTATTACAAAACTCCCAGCCGGTGAACACTTTGGTAAAATTGTTAATGTTTTCCTGTGTGTAAGCCGGAATGCGATTGCCGTTTTGGTCTAAAACGGGCGTCCCGTCCTGATTGAGCAAATCAACGCCGATGGTAAAAAGCTGCAAAATCTCGCGGGCATAATTTTCGTTCGGACTCTGGCGCGTGCTGATCGCCATATCGAGATATTGCCCCATTGCCGGATTGAGCGTCATCTCCTCCATCAGCTTTCGGTAATCGCCGAAAGCGTATTTATCGAGGATTTTAATGTAAGGCAGCATCCGCCCCGATTGCACGATGTCACGCCCCGAAACCACCCAAATCTGGCTTAATGCCCATGAAACACGGCGGCGCAATTGCTGATCCTCGCCGTAAAGCGCTTCCCGATAAAACCACTTTTGCAGCAGGTACATCGAGTAAAAATCCCGCGGACAAGCAATCAAACTTGGAACGATATGAGGAGGATTAGCACAGCCGAAATTCAGGTCGGTTTGCAGCGGAATTACACTCGGATACGGAAAAGTCGAAAACCGCTGGACGCCGCTCGAATCGGTTTTGCCCTGCGTTTGTTCTTCGATCCAGCGGCGAAAACCTAATTGCCGCAGCCGCAATTCAGTCGCCGCATTCGGTCCGAAAGTAGCTTGCTCCATAAACCGAACGCGGTCGCCGCCGGTTTCCGCAACGCGAGAATTTCTCGTTTCAGGCGCAACTGATTTCTCCGGCAGCGGCGTCGGAACCGAATCGGGATCGTCCTTCAAACCGTCGCCGACGTGTCCGATGGCGACGCGCACGCGATTGCTCGACATTCCGCGCCAGGCGACGCGCGTTAAAACATCGCCGACATCACCGACTGCATCGTGAAGGCGAACCGTTAAAGCGTAAATCCCTTCGCGTTCGGTTTTATCGAGCGAAACTACGGTTAAGGGATAACGGCGATTCAAAACGTCTTCCATATCGGCGCGAAAAGCGTTTGCGCCTTCGCCCGGCAGCAAATCCAGATTCGTCACAAACAAAGTCACCAGCGTGTTTGAGCCGGGTCTAAAAACTCTGATTTTTGTGTCCAAACCTTTTTTCGTCGGTCGAGCGGTCAACGCGCGCGTCGAATCTTTTTCGCTGATTAAAATCGGCGCGTCGGGCGGCAAACCATTTGCGAGCGAAACCGCGCCGGAGAAAATAAGTAAAAATAAAGCGTTTAGCGCAATCAAACGCTTGCGCCAACAACCGGCGGCGTTAGGATTTAACAACATCCTCGGTCTCCTTTTAGATTTTATTAATTACTGATGCGCCCAATTTGTCTTTTTAGGATAGCAACGGATTTTACGGGTGCTTTTTGTTTATAACTTTATCGAAAGAAAAAATCAATTTTCTTAACCGTTAAATTTCGCAATAAAGATTATGATTATTTGACAGAATGGGGCGTTTGAATTTGTCAAACCGATTTTTACGGGTTAAAATGGCGGAAAATAGCACAAGCTATTCCTTACAAAGCATCAAACTTAGCAAAATGAACCGTCCAACTTTTTCGGCGCGAAAACTATTTATAATCGCCTGCGCGCTCGCTTTATTAATCAACGCGACTCGCGTTGCGCCGTTCGCGCAGAATCCGAATTCCTCAACAGTCCAAACTGCAAATAAAAGTCAAACGGTTGAACGTAAGAGATTGGAAATTATAGAGGATTTGTCCGAATCGCTGGCAAACGATTTGTTAGAGCTTTCAATTGCCGCGCGCGACCGCGATGCGGCGCTGACGGCTGAATATTTTCCGGCTCGGCTCGCGTCGCAGACGTTTCCGTCGCGTCCTGCCTCAGTCGTCAATCAAATCAAATGGATCGGCGTTCACAAATGGGAATCGGCAACGCAATCCGCCCCGTCAAGTGCAGCCAATCAAAATAAATTAACCAAAAAAGATTTCTTAAACGGCTGGTCTGAATTTTTAGCGCATTTTTCCGAAATCGAAGACGCGCGTTTCAAAGTCAAAGAAGCCAATTTCGATGAAAAAGCGCAAGCCGTTTTGGGCGCAAAACAGCCGACTGCGGTTGTCGGCGCGACCGGACGCGCGCGAATCGCTTTTTATGTCATCGGGCGCGACACGGAAGGCAAGCGAGAATGGGCGCGCGGAGCGTTTAACGCAAACGTGCGTTATGGCGCGAATAAACATTGGCAATTCGATTCGTTCGAGCTTTTGAGCTTTGATTCGGTTGTCGCCGAAAAGGATTTATTTTCCGAAGTCGCAGTTCCCGCCGGAATCGGCGCGACTTTGCCTACTTACGGAACGCCGGAAAACAGCGGTTTTGTCTGGCACGGCGCGGCTGCCGCAGATTTCGACAACGACGGCTGGATTGATCTTTTCGTCACCGCTGCTAATCGAAATTATCTTTATTTAAACACGGGCAAAGGCAATTTCCGCGACGCCTCGGAAGAAGCCGGAGTCAAAAATTTAGCCTCGGGAACTGCGCCGCTCGTTTTCGATTATGACAACGACGGCGATTCGGACGTTTTTATCTCTTCGGTCGGTCAGCAAATTCTGCTCGAAAATTCGTTTCGGAAAACCGGGAAACTGGAGTTCACTGACGTTTCGCTCGAAGCCGGTGTTGCGAGAGAATCTATCGGGTTTTCGGCGGTGGCGGGCGATGTAAATGCGGACGGTTTTTTAGACGTTTACGTCACTTCGTACAATCGTTACGGGCAAATCACGCCGGATTCGTGGTTTCGCGCGACAAACGGGACACCGAACCTTCTTTTTATTAATCAAGGCAACGGCACTTTCCGCGAAGAAGCTGCAAAATGGGGCGTTGACGATAAACGCTGGAGCTACGCGGCGGAATTTGCGGATGTCAACGCCGACGGCAAAATTGATTTATACGTCGCCAACGATTTTGGCGAAAAGGCGATGTTTATTAACAAAGGCGACCGTTTTGTTGACGAAGCCGCAGGACGCGGCGTGCTCGATCCGGGCAACGGAATGGGCGTTTCGTTCGGCGATTACAACAACGACGGGCGACTCGATTTACACGCCACGAATATGAGTTCGACCGCTGGAAACCGGATTTTAACTCGTTTGTTTCCCAATTCAAGCGCAAAAGACAACGTGTTGAAAAAGCTCGCCGCAGGAAATAATTTGTACGAAAACACGGGCGACGGAAAATTTAAAGACGTGACGGCGGAAGTCGGCGGTTTTTCGGGCGGCTGGGCTTGGGGCGGCGGTTTTATTGATTTCGACAACGACGGCTGGGAAGACATTTACACGCCGAACGGCTTTATTTCCGGCAAGTCAATGAAAGACACCTGAAGTCAGTTCTGGCGTCAAGTTGTGACGCATTCAAACGATCAGAAAGAAGAAAAAGGAGCGTTGCGCTCAGACCAGAATCAACTGATTTTCGGACAGGGATTTTCCTTTAGCGGTTACGAGCGCGACCCGCTTTATTTGAATTTGGGCGGGAAAAAATTTACGGACATTTCCGGCGTTTCCGGTATTGATTCGATTTCGGACGGACGCGCCGGAGTTTTTGCTGATTTCGACAACGACGGAGATTTGGACGTTTTTTCAACGACGATTCAGGGACAATCGCATTTGCTCTTCCGCAACAATGTCGGACAGGACGGCAATTTTCTGCGCATCGCGCTCGAAGGCGGAAAGGAAATCGGGCGCGACGCTTTCGGCTCTATTGTCCGCGTCAAAACATCAGCCGGAACGTTGACGAAAATCAAATCGGGCGGTTCAGGCTTCGTTTCGCAGCACGATCCGCGCTTGCTGTTCGGACTCGGCAAAGACCAGCGCGCCGAATGGATTGAAGTCGCCTGGTCGAACGGCAAAACCGAACGTTTCGACGCAGAAAACGCCGTTTCCGGTTCGACTTTGCTTTTGAAAGCGGGAACGGGCAAAGCGCAAACTCTCGCGCTCGGTCGCGCCAATTTACCCAATCCTTTAACCAAAGCTGAGATTTTCGCACGAGGATTGAAAATTCAAATTGGCAAGCCTTTGCCGGATTTTGCTTTAAAAACAGTCGGAGGCGCGGCGGCTAGGTCTTTGCAGAAACAATTCAAACCGGGACGACAAACCTTAATCAACATTTGGGCGACGTGGTGTTTACCGTGCGCCAAAGAAATGCCGGAGCTTGAGAAATTGCGCCCCGGACTCGCCGCGCAGGGCATTGATTTAATCGGTCTGAACGTTGACGCGCAGCCCGATGCTGACGTTCGCGGTTATGTCGCCAGACGGCGCGTTAATTATCCGATTTTCGTCGGCGGCGTCGGCGCTATCGAGCAATTGTACGCGACGGACGATTATTCGGTGCCGCTTTCGATTTTGGTTGACGAAAAAGGCGTTGTTAAAGATTTAATTCCCGGCTGGTCGGCTGAAACGCAGCGCAAGTTTGCCGCTTTAATCGGTGAAGTGGCTGTCAAACAACCGGCTCCGACAAAAGCCAATAAATAACTTTAAATTCATTTATGAATCATCGCTACTGGTTTTCCGTTTTGTTGATAACCGCCATTTTGAGCGCGGTTTCAGCGCCGCGAACTTTTGCGCAAGTCAATAAATCGGCTGCAATTTCGGCTCAATCTCAGCACGTCAAATCCGCTGCTTATGAATGGCTCGATGTTGCGCTCGAAGCCACCGCCCGCGAACACGAGCGCGTTGCGCCGCGCCCGACAGTCGGTTCGCGGATGTTAATGATTATCGTCACAGCAATGTACGACGCCTGGGCGGCTTACGACGAAAAGGCGGTGGGCACAAGGCTCGGCGATAAATTGCGCCGCCCTAAATCGGAACGAACTCCGGCTAACAAGGAAAAAGCGGTTGCTTATGCGACCTATCGCGCGATGCTCTTTGTTTTTCCCGAAGACGCCGAATGGCTTTCCGGGCAAATGCGGCAGCGCGGGCTTGACCCGAACGACAATACGACTGATCTTTCCAAACCGCAGGGCGTCGGAAACGTTGCGGCGGCGGCTTTGGTTGAATATCGCAAACACGACGGCGCAAATCAGTTTGGCGACGAATTAGGCTCGAACGGCAAGCCTTATTCGGATTACACTTTTTACCGCCCGATTAATTCAGTTGACAAGGTTATTGACCCGGATTGCTGGCAGCCGATTATTTTCCAATTAGGGAACGGCAAAACCGCGACGCCCGGTTTTTTAACGCCGCACTGGTATCGCGTCAAGCCGTTTGCGCTCGAACGCGGAGACCAGTTTCGCCCGCCTCCGCCGCCGAAAGTCAGTTCCGAGCAGCTCAAAAAAGAAATTGACGAAGTTCTTGCCTTTAACGCCGCTCTGTCGCCCGAACAAAAAGCGATTGTCGAATTTATGCGCGACGGACCGCGCTCGACAGGGCAATCCGGTCACTGGCTCAGATTTGCCCAGGCAGTTTCGCGGCGCGATAAACACGATATTGATAAAGACGTAAAATTATTTTTCGCGGTCGGAAACGTGGCGTTTGACGCTTTTATCGCCGCCTGGGAATCGAAACGCTTTTACGATTCGTCGCGCCCGTGGACGCTCGTTCGCTATTATTACAAAGGACAAAAAGTACAGGGCTGGGCTGGACCGGGCAAAGGTGTCGTCGAAATGCCCGCCGAAGAATGGCATCCTTATTCGCCTTATAATTTCATTACGCCGCCGTTTCCCGGCTATGTTTCCGGTCACAGCACGGTCAGCGCGGCTTGCGCGAAAGTTCTGGAATTATTCACGGGCAGCGACCGTTTCGGCGAAACGGAAAAACGCAAAGCCGGCGAGCTGACGGAAGCCGAATTTGCCTGCGAAAAAATCCAGATGCGTCTCGGTCAATCGCCGCAGGACGCGAAACTGACCTGCGATGTCGCGCTCGATTTGCCGACTTTTACTGCAACGGCGGAAATGGCTGGCATTTCCCGCGTGATGGGCGGCTATCACATTCAAGCCGACAACATTGCGGGATTGGATTTAGGACGCAAAGTGGCGATGTTCGTTTTTCCGAAAACTCAGGCTTATTTTGACGGAACGGCAGTTCCGAGATAAAGAACTATCAACTATAAGAAGCTATCAACTGTAAACTAAATTGCAAAAACGAAAGCGGGAAAACATTTCTGACAAACAGTGGACAGTTCACAGTTGATAGTTGACTGTTTTCGCCTTTTCTTCAGACCGACGTTTTTTGTTTTATAATTGAAAAACGTCGGTCTTGTCATTTTAGAAAATTGCGTCCTCAATCGAGCAAGCAGGTTTTATGAAATTTTATTTTCGACTTTGGATTTCAGCTTTCGTGCTGTCCGCCGTCGCTCTAATCTCAATTTGTTTTTCGCACGAAAGAAGTTCCGCGCAAGTTAATCAACAGTCCGTTGCCTTTAGAACCCGCGAAGAGGCTTTTCGCGCCAACAATCGCGGCGTCGCGTTGCTCGAACAATTTAACCACAAGGAAGCCGCAGAGGCTTTTCGCCGGGCTTTGTCTCTTGATCCGAATCTAAAAATCGCCCGTGTCAATCTGGCAATCGCGCTTTTCAACTTGCCCGATTACGAAAACGCTCGAACAGAGGCGCAAAAAGCCGCCGAGACTGCTTCAAACTATCCGCAACCGTTTTATATTTTAGGTTTAATCGCCCGCACTCAAAACCGCGCAGACGACGCCGTTTGCGCATTTAAGAGAGTTTTGACGATTGACGCGACGGATGTCGGCGCGAACGTCAATCTCGGTCAGATTTATATGCAGCAGCGGCAATACGACGATGCCGTCGCCGCTTTTCGCGCCGCCATCGCCGCCGAACCATACAACTCAACCGCGCTTTATAATTTGGCGACCGCACTTTTGCGAGCGGGCAAACGCGAAGAAGGACAGCAATTAATGACGCGGTTTCAGAGCCTCCGTCAATCCGGCGCGGCGACGAGCATCGGGCAAAATTATCTCGAACAGGGACGCTACGCCGAAGCGATTGTTTCGACCGGCGCGGAAAGCGAACTGGTTGATAAAACGCCGCCGAAAGTAGTTTTTCAATACGAGAATATTGGATTACCAATCGTCAAATCACCCGTTCGTAATTCAAAAAACGCGCCGCAAATAAATGAGACAAAGCAGCGTCCCGCAACGCTCTTCGATTTTGACAACGACGGCGATTTGGATTTGGCGCAATTCACCGCCAGCGCCGCGACGCTGCGCCTTTATCGTAATGACGGCGGAAGATTCACTGATGTGACTCGAACGGCGGGCGATTTGGCAAAGCCGTTTGAAACTTACGTTTTCGGCATTATTGCAGGCGATTACGACAATGACGGGTTGACTGATTTGCTCGCTTTCGGCGATGGACAAGGCTTGCTGTTTCGCAACGCGGGAAGGGGCAGATTCACAAACAATACAACCGCAGTAAAACTGCCGCAATATTCGGACGTTTCACTAGCAGGCGCATTTGTTGATGCCGACCACGACGGCGATTTGGATATTTTTCTCGGCGGTTTTATGAGCGGTCACAGCAGATCGCGACCTGCGCCGAATCGTCTCTGGCGCAACAACGGCGACGGAACTTTTTCCGACATTTCGGAAAAGGCAAAGATTGATGTTGCGAGTGGGGCGGTAGCCGTCGTGCCTACAGATTACGATAATCGCCGCGACGTTGATTTGCTCGTCCTCAACCGGAGCGTAAAGCCGCAGCTTTTTCGCAATC
Organism: Pyrinomonadaceae bacterium; assembly: GCA_036388775.1. Lineage (GTDB taxonomy): Bacteria > Acidobacteriota > Blastocatellia > Pyrinomonadales > Pyrinomonadaceae > JALZCH01. The sequence goes on from DASVRD010000070.1 coordinate 31,219, forward strand.
TGCGCGACGGCTCTTTTCGAGATGTAGCCGATGAAGTCGGTTTACCCGGAAACGGCGATTGGACATGCGTGGCGGCGGGCGATTTTAACAAAGACGCTTACATTGATTTCTTTTTCGGTCAAGCCGATGCCGGAGGCGTTCTTGCCGTTTCCGACGGACGCGGCAAATTTACGTTAAAAAACGCGCCGAAGGGAGTTGAAAACGCCCATTCTGCGCAATTTTTGGATTACGACAACGACGGTTTGCTAGATTTGATCGCCAACACGAGAAAAGGTTTTGTGTTGGCGCGCAATCTGGGCGACGGCTGGAGCGACGCCGATTCATCCGCGTTCAAAATCAAAACCGAGCCAAACGACGCGCCGATCAAATCGAGGCACATTTTATCAAGCGATACTGACGGCGACGGAGACATTGATTTATTCGCTTACGGCGAAAACGGCAGCCTGCATTTTTTGCGAAACATCGGCGGTAATTCAAACAATTCGGAAATTGTCCGTTTGCAGGGGCGCGCCAGCAATCGGACGGGCATCGGCGCAAAAGTTGATTTGCGAGCGGGAAGCCTTGCGCAAAAGCTCGAAAGTTATTCCGCCAGCCCCATGCCCGCTCCATCAAACATTCATTTCGGATTGGGTAAACGCGAAAAGCCTGATGCGGTGCGAGTCATCTGGACTTCGGGCGTTGTGCAAGCCGAGATTGACTTCCCCGCTGCGCCGGAAAATCGGACGGCGAAAAACAACCAGCCGCTGAAAATCGAAGAACTCGACCGAAAGCCATCGTCGTGTCCATATTTATATGCCTGGAACGGCGAGTGGTTTGAATTTATTACAGACTTTTTAGGCGGCGGCGAAATGGGCAACTGGGCAGCGGCTGGCGCTTATCACTATCCCGATTCCGACGAATTTGTGCGAATCGCGCCGGATAAATTGAAACCCAAAAACGGGCGTTACGAAATCCGCGTCACGAATGAGCTTGAGGAAGTTTTGTTTGTTGACAAAGTGAAATTGATTGCCGTTGAACATGACGCGGACAGGGAAATTTATCCGAATGAAGGTTTAGGAATTCCGACAGCGGATACGAGAATTTTGTACACAACGCAGGGCGCGCACTCGCCGCTCGCCGCAATTGACAGTAAAGGGCGCGACGTTTTGCCCGCCGTTTCCGGTCTTGACCGCAAATTTTACGATTCCTTTAAATCGCTGAATATTCGCGGATATGCCGCGCCGCACAGCTTGACTTTGAAATTGGACAACAAGAAAAATTATCGCGGCAGAAGTCTGCTTCTGTTGACCGGCTGGACTGATTACGCTTTTTCATCAGATAACGTCGCTGCCGCGCAAAGCGGCAAGTCTCTGTTTTTACCCAAACTGCAAGTCAGAAATGAAAAAGGCGAATGGCAAACTGCAATTGAAAGCATCGGAATTTCCGTCGGTCGTCCGCAAACTGTTGTCGTAGATTTGACCGGCAAGTTTTTGACCGATTCACGCGAAGTCCGCATCGTCACTAACTTTAAAACATACTGGGACAAAATCGCCGTTGACACTTCCGAACAAACCGACGTGAAAACAACTGAACTCTTACCCGTTCGCGCCGATTTGCGTGAACGCGGTTTTTCCGAAGAAATTAAATACGCCGAAATGATCACCGCAAACTACGATATGGTTGTGCGCGACGGGCGCTGGAAATATTTTAACGGCAATTTCACCCGACTCGGCGATGTCAAAACGCTGCTCGAACAAATTGACGACGTTTTCGTCATCTCGAAAACCGGCGACGAGATTGTTTTGAGTTTCCCGGCTCTGCCCGAACCGCCGCAAGGTAAAAAACGCACGTTTTTGCTTTATGCCGACGGTTACAGCAAAGAAATGGACATCAATTCCGGCAGCCCCGACGCGGTTTTGCCGCTGCCGTTTAAAGCGATGAAAAAATATCCTTACGGCGCGGACGAACAGTTTCCGATGACCGAAGAAAAGCGCCGAATTTATGAAGAATTCACAACCCGAACCGTAAAAAAATCTCTCCCGCGCATCGAAGCATCATTATTTAAATAATTCGTAATTCGTAATTTGAAATTCGTAATTGATTCTTATGGAGCACATCAGATATTCGGTTGCCGCTTGTCAAACCGATTTGCCGAATCCGCTCGAACGCAGCGAGATGCGCCAAAATACGGCGCGAATGTTGTCAATGATTGATTCGGCGATTTTGGGCAGCGCGCCTTTTTTGCCGGTTAAATTAGTTGTTTTTCCAGAATTCGCACACGCCGCGCCGGTTTATGCGACCGCAGCGGAATTGACTAAAAAACTCGCCGTGCGGATTCCGAACGAACACACCGAGCTGCTCGAACAAAAAGCGCGCGAGCATAAAGTTTATATTCAAACCGGGACGATGCTCGAAATTGATCCAAAATGGAAAAATGCGCTTTTTAACACAACTTTGCTAATCGGACCTGAAGGCGTTTTGTACAAGTATCGCAAGGTAAACACTTGGATTCCGTTTGAAGTTCACACCAGCCCGCACGACATCGAAGGCTACGACGAACCGCTGTTTCCGGTCGCCGAAACGCCCATTGGACGAATCGGCGCGGCTATTTGTTACGACTGGCTGTTTCCCGAAGCGATTCGCCAGCTTGCGGCAAACGGCGCTGAAGTTTTAGTAAGAGTTTCGGCTTATATGGACCCTTGGAACGCCACCGCGCCGATGGATTGGTGGACGATTATAAATCGAGCCAGAGCGATTGAAAACACGGCTTATGTTGTCGCCTCAAACCAAGCCGCGAGCTTGAAGCATTATCCGCCTTATTCGTGGTCGGGCGGCAGTCAGGTTGTTGATTTTGAAGGCAGAATTTTAGCCGACGCATCACCCGGTCCGGGCGAAAGAATCGTGGTTGCGCCCGTTGATATTTCTGCCTTAAGGCACGAACGCGAAACGCGGCGGGGACATTCGATGCTCGCGCATTTGCGAACCGAAGCATATCCGGTTTATCAAAAACATTTTTACCCGCCAAAATCCGAAGAAACGGCGGGCAATACGCTTTCTTACGAGCTAAACAACGATTTGATTGACGAGGCGAAACGGCAACTTGGCTGATTTTTTATAAACCGACCGTTCGTTTTTCCACCGAATCAATCGCCGGCAGATTGTTTGTCGGTTTATCGAGATAAAAATAAACCGTGCTCGACCAATCATCGGAGCGTTCAAATTTACCGTCTTTGGTCATATCCATCGGCACGCGCCCCGCTCCGGCGCGATAAAGCGTGCGTTTGTTTTCGATGAGCGGCGGGCGGCTGTGTTCGGCGAGATAGCCGATTTGCTGCATCGTGATCCGAATGTCGCGGTAAAAATAAATCGGGTCTGTCACGTGATAGCGATAAAACGACCAGCGCATCGTTTTTTCGTCCGCCACGGGTGAGCCTTGATAAAGATGCGCGAAAGCGCCCTGTCCCCAAGCCGTGCCAATATAATCTTCGGTTCCCGTGCCGACGATTGTCGGAAGAGCGCGGTCGCCGTCCAGAAACATTTTGACCTCGCCTTCGCCCCACCAGGTATTGAAATATTCTTTCGTGTTCACAATCACGCCGATATTCGCGCCGAGATAACGCCCTTTGCCCGTAATTTGCGGCAGAATTTCATAATCTTTTTGCAGAACGGTCGGATTTTCGCGCCGATAATAAGCGTGAAAATAAAGCGCGTTTGCCGGATGTTTATCGCCGATTGTGTATTCAACGTCGTAAAAAAGCTCCGGCAAATCGTTTTTGCTTTCGTTCGTCATCACGATTCTCATTCCCGTCTTAAACGGCATCGGAATTATCGCATTAAAGCTCCTGCCTTCGGGATTCGAGAAAAAAACGGATTGAAACTGCGTGATTTGCCCAAGACCGATTCCGAAAAAATCGCCGAGCGGCGCGCTGACCGCCGGTTTTGTCGCGCCGTCCCAGAACATTTCGATTTTCAGACTGCGGAGCATTTGCGGCGAGCGATCCCAGAATGTCATCCAGATTCTTCTGACTGTTCCGCTCGTGTTTTTCGCTTCGGCTAAAACTTTGCTTTCGCCCGCTTTGATGGCAATCGTCGGCGCGCCTTTTCGCCCGCCATTTACCGTTCCGCCCGCGCTTTTCGCGCCCGTCGGATTTTCCGGGCTTGCCCAGCGCGGCTCGACTCCGGTCGGCATTTCGTACAAAGATTGAGCAAAAGAAGACGATGCGGCAAGAAATAAAATCAAAATTAAAAACGATTGATTAACCGAATATTTCATGAATCGCATAGATTTAATAAGCAAATGCCTGATAAATTTCCTCTTTCGGCGCATCGGCGAGCGATTCGACAATTCGATTAAAGCGCAGCATTTTTTGCGATTCCGGCGAGAGCGTTTCCCAAACTGCGCGGGGAATTGTAATCGAAACTTCCGGTCGGAACAGCCAGCGGCGGCTGTAACCGATAACGCACATCGGGCGCGGCTCATCCGTTTTGTTCGGCGTTCCGCGATGCAGATGGCGCACGTCTCGAATCATCACGTCGCCCATTTTGAGCAAAAGCTGTTCGATTGGAGCTTCGCCCGATTCAATCATCTGCAAGCCTCTTTCCTTAGTCACATTATGCGTCCGCCGCGCGACTTCAAACGGACCGTTTTCCGGCGTAATGTCAACCAGCGAAAAATTCACCGCAAGCTGAAACATCGGCGTTTCCTGCTCGATTTCTGGAAACAGAGGCGGCGCGTCGCGGTGAACCGGCTGATAATCCGAACCTAAAAGCGGCGTATCGCTCGCCAGTTGAACCATCGTAAAATCCCTGCCGACGAGATTTTCGACAATCGCCAGAATATCTTGATCGGCAAAAATCTCTTCGTCGGCAAACAGCCCCTCAAACGGCAGCGTCACGTAATACCGATTCGCGCCGCGATTCTCCAGCTTTCCTTCGCGTTCGATGTGTTCGCGCAGCAACGGTTCAAACGCCTCGCGCCAGCGCAGCATTTTTTCTTTTGGAAAATGACCGGGCAAAACGCAAAAACTATCGGCGAGGGCAGTTTGAGTAAATTGTTCGATTTCCGCTTTGTTATAACGTCCCTGATTCATAAAACAACAAGTCAGCGCCGCCCTCTACCGCAGGCGATACTGACTATTTCAATTTCGTCAAACGATTTTGAATCACAACCACGACGAGCAAAATCACGCCGCGCAGAACAAGCTGCCACCACGGACTGATTTGCCCTTCCAAATTAAACAGATTGAAGATCACGCCAAGCAGGAGAACGCCGACAAGTGTTGACAAAACGCTTCCCTGCCCGCCGGTCAAGAGCGTTCCGCCGACAACCGTTGCCGCAATCGCCGAAAGCTCCCAACCGAATCCTTCGACCGGATTTCCAGCGCCTAAACGCGCCGCCAAAATAACGCCCGCCAGTCCCGCCAGCGCGCCGCTAAGAGCGTAAACGCCGATTGTCGTGCGCGCGATGTTCAACCCCAGCAGCCGCGCCGCCTCGTCGTTGTCGCCGAGCGCGTAAACGTGCCGCCCGAAGCGCGTGTAATTTAAAACGACCCAGCCGATTGCAAACGCAACTATTAAAATCGCAATCGGAACGGGCAGAAAATCGCCGATTGAACCGCGACCGAGATATGTAAAATCGAATAGAGCAGGAGGAATCCGAACCGATTTTTCGTCGGTTATCGCCAGCACCACGCCGCGCGCGGCAATCATCATTCCGAGCGTCACGATAAACGGCTGAATTCTGGCTTTGGCGATAATCACGCCGTTAATCAAACCGCACAGAGTTGCGACGGCGACGGCTCCGAGCGTGGCGACAAAAACTCCCTGCGGCGCGAGATAAGCCGCGACGACGCCCGCCAGCGCCAGAATCGAACCGACCGACAAATCAATTCCGCCCGTCAGAATCACGAACGTCATTCCGAGCGCGACCAATCCGAGCATCGAATTTTGCCGCAAAACGTTTAAGAGATTTTCTTCGGTCAAAAACGATTCATAGCGAATCGTGGCGATAATGCAGACGAGAACGAGCATCACGAGCGCGCCCTGACTTTGCATAATCGAGCCGATTTTTGCCGCCATAGTGCGCCGTCTCGCTTCGGTCGTGTCTCTGATTGTGGTTTCAGCTTGACTCATAGTTAAAGTGAATCGTAAATCGTGAATCGTAAATCGTAAGTAAGCGGCTATTCATGATTTATGATTCGCGATTTACTAATTAGGCGTAACGCGCAGCCAGTCGAATCGCGCTGTTGGATTCGTGGTTTTGCCGTTGTAAACAAGGGCGATTCGCGCGCCTTCAACGTTTCGTTCGGTGATTCGCTCGCCGACTTGCTGCCAGTTTTTCTCGTCCGCGCCGAACGAAAAACTGTAAAACTCGCCGTCTTTCGCCTCAATTCGCAATACAATTGATTTTGCGCCTGGCGGCAAAGCCGCGCTGCTGGTTTCCAGATGCTTTCCGCCGTCGCGTTTCCAAACTAAGATTTTGCCGTTTCCGACGCTGATGCCAACCGCGTTCGTACGCCAGCTATAAGTTGAAAGTCCGGCAAACTCATCGGCTTTTAAATTTGAAACGTCAATTCGCGCGGTCGCCGTATAATTTCCCGAAACCGTGCGTTCGGCTAAAACGAGTTCGGGCATTTTTTCGGAGGCAAGCTGTTTTTCGGTCGGCGCGATTTTTAAGAATCCGTTTTCAAGCCGAAAAATCTGGTCGTTAAAAAGCGGATATTGCCAATCGGGTTCGATTCCGGATTCGTTAAATTCATTGAAAATCCCTGCAAACGGTTTTTGCGGCGAATTTGCAAAAGGCAGCGCAGCCGTGTTTGAAGGACCGCGCCCGCCGTTGATCTGCGCCCAGCCGTCGGCAGTCCATTCGATTTTATCAAGCAGCGTTTCGCGCCCGATGTTAAAAGCGTCCGAGCGTTTGCGGTAAGCGTGATACAGCAAATAATCAGCGCCGTCCGGCGTTTTAACCATACTTCCGTGTCCGGGACATTGCCAAACGTCGTTTGCCGCCAAAATCGGATTTTTCGGGTTCTTTTCCCATTTGCCCAACAGCGTGCGCGAGCGCGCCACGCCGAGCGCGTAGTTGCAGTCACGCCCGCAACAGGCGTTTCCCGAATAAAAATGATAAAACCAGCCGTTACGCCGCAAAATGTACGAGCCTTCGACGACGTGATTTTCCCACCCGGAACCTTCATTGCGGAATAGCCTTTGCGGTTCGCCTTTCAGTCGGGTCAAGCTCGCGTCCAATTCAGCCGCGTATAGCCACGTCGGTTGCTGCCGGTCGTTGCCGTCTTCTTTCCACACTAAAAACGGCTTATTGTTTTCGTCGCGGAGGAAAAACGCATCAATCGAACCCATTTCCTGACAAATGAGCGCGCCTTTATCGGTGTATTTTCCTTCGGGTTTGTCGGCAACCGCGACGGCGACACACAAAGTCCCTTTTTTGTCTTTGCCTTCAAACCGCCGCGCCGTGTAAAAAACGTAAAATTTCCCTTTGTCTTCGGCGAATTCCGGCGCCCAGAAATCGCTTTTCACCCAATCCGGTTTTTTGTCGAAAACCGAGCCGACGACTCGCCAATTAACCAAATCTTTTGAATGCAAAATCGGAAAATGCGGCGCCCAGCCGCCCGTCGTCGCGGTCGCGTAATAATCCCGCCCGACGCGAATTACCGACGGATCGGGAAAATCGCCCGGAATCACCGGATTTGTGTAAGTTTGTGCTGAGAGATTTAAAGCAAAGAAAATTAGCCACAGATAAATACAGATTGACGCAGATATTTTTTTGAAAAATCCGTGTTTATCGGTGTGCATCTGTGGTTTCATTTCTTCTTTCATATTTACCGGGCGCCGGCGGCTTTTGTTTTTCCGGTCATCCGTTTGATTAAATCGGTTTCCTCGCGCAAATACGGCGTTCCGTCGGTTCGGAAAACGTCGTGAAACCAAATCCAAGGCTCGTATTCGACATAAGGCTTTTCCCACGAATCCCAGGGATAATTCGTCTGCGATTTGCCCTGCACAAAACCCCAGTTGATCATTCCGACGTTGTATTTTTTCCCGACGGGCAAGATGGCGACAAAAGTCGAGCCGCGCGGACGCGCCATATATTCGGTGCAGACGATTGGACGATTGTAACGCTGCAAAAATTTAATACGCTTTTCAAAATCTTCCGCCGGTTCGTAAGTGTGAAAAGTCACAAAATCGGATTGTTCGAGCTGGATTTGTTCGGTCGAATCGAGCTTTCCTTCTTTGAAGTAATCGCCTTTCCAGACGCCGGAAGTCAAAGGCTGCGTTGGATTTGCCGCGCGCGCCCATTCAAATGACAGCGCGAGCAGTTTGTCAACAAGCTCGACTTTGTTCGGCGGGTCTTGTTTTGCATAATCGTTGCCGTTTTTATTGTCCGGTTCGTTCCAAATGTCCCAGGAATTAATTCGCTTGTCTTTGGCAAACGAGCCGACAATATCTTTGACGTAGCGTTCGAGGCGCGGATATTCCGCCGTATTTGCCAGAGCTTTCGCGCCGGGCGATTGCAGCCAACCGGAATTGTGAACTCCCGGACGAGGCGAGCGCTGTTTGCCGATTTGGGGATTCGGGTCCCAAACCGAATCAAACAAAACAATCATCGGCTTGATATTGTGCCGGGCGCAGATCGTTAGAAATTGGTCGAGCCGTTTTTTGAAACCTTCTTTGTCCTGCTCGTAAGCCAGGTCGTGGAGAAAAACGCGCATCGTGTTCATCCCGATGCTTTCCGCCCAGCCGAGTTCCAGGTCAATCCGTTTTGGGTCAAAAGTATCGGCTTGCCACATTTCAAGCTCGTTGATTGCCGAAGCAGGAACATAATTTGCCCCAACCAGAAAGCCTTGTTGCCGATACCAATCATTGGCTTGCTGCTCGCTCCATTTCGGCGCGGCAAACGCCGTGATCGAAAGCAGAAAAACGGCAATGAAAATTTGAACGGATTTTCGCATATTTTTTAAGCTGTTTTTGGTCTCTGCAAATAAACGGCAAGCAAAATAATCGCGGCTTTGATCACGAGCGACCACGAATATTTGTAATCGTTCATATTGATGCTCGTCGAAATCACGACCATAATCAGCGCGCCGATAACCGTGCCGATGATTGTCGCGCGTCCGCCGGTCAACGGCGTTCCGCCGACGACTGTTGCCGCAATCGCGTCCAATTCAATCGTTTCACCGACTCTCGAAGCATCCGCCGCCCCCAAACGCGCCGTATAGATCAATCCGGCAATTCCCGCCAGCAATCCGCTCAAAGCGTAAACCGAAATTTTCGTCCAATTCGTCGGTACGCCCGACAGCCGCGCGGCGGTTTCATTTCCGCCGACGGCGGCGACATAACGCCCGAAAATCGTCGAGCGCAGCAGAAATACGGCGAGCAAAACAACTGCAACCAGCACGATGATTTGAACCGGAACTCCGAAAAGATCGCCTTTACCGAAAAACTCAAAGCTCGGATTGCTAAATGGAATAAGTTGTCCGCCGTTGCTGATGACCTGCGCGATTCCGCGCCCGGCTATCAGCATTGCGAGCGTAATAATAATCGGCTGAATCTTAAATCCCGCGATCAAAATCCCGTTGAACGCTCCGACGCCGGTTGCCACTGCCAAACCGATTAAAATAGCCGCGCCCGCGCCATAATCGAGCGAAACCGCCGCGACCGCCGAAGCAATCGCCATTATCGAACCGACCGACAAATCAATTCCGCCCGTCGCAATCACAAACGTCATTCCGATTGCGACCAGCATTGTAGGCGTGACCTGAACGAGAATGTTGCGGAAATTATCTATCGAAGCAAATCCGGGCGTTAAAGCTAAATTCAAAATCACGAGCAGCGCAAGCGCTAGCCCCGCGCCGTAAGTCGGGGCGTAATCCATAAAATTGAGCTTCTGTCTCGCCCGCGTGTCTTGTCTAATCGGTGTCGCTTCAGCCATAAATTGGAAATGATGAATTAGGAATGATGAACGCGGAATACAAACAATTCATCATTCATCGTTCATACTTCATCGTTTAAGTTCCTTCTGCCATTGCGTTGATAATTGAGTCTTGCGAAATTTGGTCGCGGCGCAGCTCGGCGGACAGTTTGCCGTCGCGCATCACGACTACGCGGTCGCTGCCTTCGACGAGTTCTTCAAGCTCGGACGAAATCATCAAAACGCCCAAACCTTCTTTCGCCAATTCGTTGACGAGAGCTTGAATCTCGCCTTTCGCGCCGATGTCAATGCCTCGCGTCGGTTCGTCCAAAAGCAAAAATTTCGGGTTGCGGCAAAGCCAGCGCGCAAGTAAAACTTTCTGTTGGTTGCCGCCCGAAAGCTCGCGGATTTTCTGGTCTGCGCTCGCTGCTTTGATTCCGAGACGCCGCATAAATTTTTCGACAATCTCGTTTTGTTTGGCGCGAGAAACAATTCCTGCGCTCGTCAGCGCGGGCAAGGCGGCGAGCGTCAGATTTTCGCGCACAGATAATTCGGGAATAATGCCTTCGGCTTTGCGGTCTTCGGAAAGAAAAGCGATTCCGGCTTTGATCGCGTCGTTCGGGCTGCGCGGATTGATTTCTTTGCCGTCCAAAACAATGCGCCCGGTTTCCTTGTGGTCTGCGCCGAAAATCGCACGCGCCACGTCGGTTCTTCCCGAACCGAGCAGCCCAGCCATTCCCAAAATCTCGCCGCGTTTAACGTTCAAAGAGACATTCTGCATCCGTCGCCCGCGAGTCAGATTTTCGGTTTCGAGCAGCGGCGGAAGGCTTTCGGTTTCGCCCGTGTGATGATCTCCGAAAGCGGTTGCGCCTTTCTTTTCCAATTCTTCGCGCTGTTTGCCGAGCATCAAACAAACCAAATCCAATCTTTCCAAGCCCGCTAAATCGCGCGTGGCGACATATTTTCCGTCGCGCAATACGGTCACTTTATCGCACACGGCGTAAAGCTCGTCAAAACGGTGCGAAATATAAACAATCGCTGTGCCTTCGGCTTTCAGGCGGCGAATCACGTCGTACAAAATATGAACTTCTTTTTCGGTCAGGCTACTCGTCGGCTCATCCAAAACCAGAACTTTCGCGCCCAAAGAAACGCCGCGCGCAATCGCCACCATTTGCCGCATAGCGATATTCAAACTGCCCAAAGTCGCTTTCGGATTGATGTTCAAACCGAGACGCTCTAAAATTTCGCCCGCTTGTTTGTTCATTTTTCCCCAATCGAGAAACCCGAAACGGCGCGGCTCACGATTTAAGAAAATGTTTTCGGCGACGGTGCGAAACATCAACAAATTGACTTCCTGATAAACCGCGACCACTCCGGCGTGCTGCGCGTCTTCGGGCGAGCGAAAATTGACTGCCTCGCCTTCTAAAAACATCTCGCCGCCGTCGCGTTTATACGCTCCGGTCATCACTTTAATCAGCGTAGATTTTCCCGCGCCGTTTTCCCCGACCAGCGAATGAACTTCGCCGCGCTCAAGCGTCAAATTAACGTCGTCGAGCGCAACCACGCCGGAAAAAACTTTTCTGATGTTCTGCATCCGCAAAAGCGGTTCGTTCGTTGTTCGTTGTTCGTCGTTCGTTCTCATTAGCTTTAAATCACCGTTTATTCGCGTCCGATTCCGAGCGCGTCGGCAACGCGATTGATGTAATTGAACCAGGACGCAATCAGCGTAATCTGCAAAATCGCCGTGTCGTCAAAACCGACCGCGCGCAGTTTTTCGTGAAAAACGGGCGTGATTTTAACAGCGTCTTTCGTCAACTGCACGACGTAATCGCACATCACGCGCTCGGCTTCCGAAATCGGCGCGCTTCGGTAATCCGTTTTCAGCCCTTCAATCAGCTCATCGTCCAAAGTTACCCGACGCAGAAACTCCGCGTGAGAAACCAGTCAGTAATGGCAACGATTCGTGATTGAAACCATCGTCGCAATCATCTCGTGCTGCCGTCTTTCAAGCGGCAAATCCGGCGACATTAGCGCGCCGAAAGTCGAAAAAGCGTGAAACAGCGCATCTGGAATCAATGTGTGCGATTCAACGATTGATTCGCCGGAACTGCTCGCGCCCGGCGCGGGCGTTGCGTATTCCGGCGGATACAATCCGCGCTGTTTCGTCAAAAGCTCAAGCAGTTTGCCGTCGGCTTCGCGCAGCGGAATCGTTTTTATCCAAGCCATATTTTTTAATACGCTTCGGCGACGAATTGGGCGGCGTTTCCCGCTTCGTAAAATTTATCTTCGAGAATAATTTCCGGCTGAAGCTGCTCGCGGCGCAGGAATTTTTCGTAAGTGTCAAAAGCAATCGGACCGAAACGCGGATTACTCTCGACCGTGATGTTCAAATCGCCCGCCATAATCGCTTCGAGCGCGCTCTTTTGCCCATCAACCGAAACGACCTTTACGTCTTTGCCCGGATTCATATTGGCGGCTTTTAAGGCTTGAATCGCGCCGAGCGCCATTTCGTCGTTGTGCGTGTAAACGGCGGTGATGTTTTTGCCGTGCGCCTGAATCAGATTTTCCATCACCTTCTGCCCTTCGGCGCGGGAAAAATTGGCGGGCTGCGAAGCGAGTATTTTCATATCCGGATACTTCCCGATTGCGTTTCTGAAACCTTGCGCGCGGTCAATCGCAACCGACGCTCCGGCTGTTCCCTGAAGCTCGATAATTCCGGCTTTACCATTAGTATTTTTGGCGAGCCATTCGCCGACTCTTTCTCCCTGCTGAACAAAGTTCGACCCAATAAATGTAACGTAATCTTCGCCGACTTTTCCGGCTGCTTCGCGGTCAATCAAAAACACGGGAATTTTCGCTTCTTTGGCGGCGGCTAGCGCCGGAGCGAGTCCTTCAAACTCGCGCGGAGCGAGGAAAATCGCCGAAACGCCGCGCGCCACCAAATCTTCCACGTCGGAAATTTGTTTCGAGGTTTGTTTTTGCGCGTCCGTAATAATCAATTCGTAACCGCGTTTGGCGGCTTCTTCGCGCATTGATTTGGTTTCGGCGATGCGCCACGGTCCGTCGTTTTCCATTTGCGAAAAACCGACGATTTTTTTCTTGTCCCCGCCTCCGCCGCCCGCGCCTTGTCCGCCCGAACGATTGCAGCCCGCCAAAACAAGCGCGAAAGCAAAAATCAGCAACGCGCTCAAAATATTTTTGTTAATCAACAATTTCATCTTTTTTTCCTTAAATTCAAAGGTATTTATCTTCTTATCGTTTTCGGCTCGATTCTTAAAAATCCGAAACGCGCCGCCGCGTTTTCCGCCCCGCCGACGGTCAGCGCGACTCGCACGCCTCTGTCCCACGGCGGCAGGTAATCGCCGTTTTGTTCGTTGCCGACGTTTCGGAAATTGCGCCCGTCGCCGCTGACGGCAAAGCTGTAGAAAAGCCCGTCACGCACATTTAATCGCAGGTGAAGTTGATTTCCCTGCGGCGCGTCGTGCGTGGAAAGAGTTCGGTGATTATTTTTTTCGCGTCTCCAAACAACAATTTTGCCGTTTTGCAGACCGAAACCGAGCGCGTTTTCGCCGTCCCCATAAGCCGAAATTCCGGCAATCGCGCGGTTTCTGATGCTGGCGACATCAATCATCGTCGTCGCAGTGTAATCTCCGACGGTCGTGTAATACGCCATAATTCCGCCAATCGGGTTTCTGTCCTGATTTTCGTTTGGCGACAACTCTAAAAAGCCATTGTTTATGCGATAAACCGGAATGCTGTTGTTGAGCCATTGCCAGCCAAAACGCAGAGTCGGTGATGTGAATTCGTCAACAAACCGATATTCTTCATCGCGTTCGGGAACTCCGAGCGGCGAGGCGGCTTGTTTGCTCGGACCGTTTCCGTTATTGATCTTCAGCCAACCGTCGGGCGTCCACTGTATCTCGTCGAGCAACGCTTGTCGCCCGACGTAATTTGTGTCTTTCGGGTGATAAGCGTGATACATAAAATACGTTCGCCCGGTTTCGGTCGTGACAGCCGATCCGTGTCCGGGACAATTCCAATTTTCATTGCCTTTGAGAATCGGATTTTGGTCGTATTTTTCCCAATTACCTAAAATCGTTTTAGATCTCGCCACACCCGTCGCGTAATTGCAGCCGCGACCGCAACAAGCGTTTGCGGCGTAAATCATATAAAAATAATCGTTGTGGCGAATAATAAAGGGACCTTCGATTAAGTGACCTTCCCAAGTCGTCGGATCGTTTCGCATAATTTCCCGGCGATTTCCGACAAGTCTCATTCGCCTTTCGTCAAACTCCTGCGCCCAAAGAGCCGTCGGTTCGCCGACACTATTGCTGTCTTCCTTCCACACAACCATCAGCTTTCCGTTTTCGTCACGAATCGGAAAAGCGTCAATCGAGCCAACTTTCTGACATTCGAGCGCGCCGTGATCGGTATAAGGTCCGGTTGGTTTGCTCGCCGTTGCAACGGCGATGCAAAGCGGTCCGTCTTTGCGGCGCGCGACATACCAAATGTAAAACTTGCCGTTTTCCTGCCAGATTTCCGGCGCCCAGTAATTTCCGACCGACCAATCGGGTCTTTTGGGAAAAACGACACCGACGATGTTCCAATTCACCAGATCGCGCGAATGCAAAATAGGAAATTCCGGTCCCCATTCCGAAGAAGTCGCCGTAGCGTAATAATCTTTGCCGACACGAATCACCGAAGGGTCTGGATAATCGCCCGCCTGCACCGGATTGGTATAAGTCGCGCGCTGCCCGAAAACGCAGATTGCGCTGAATAAAACAACGAGTAGAATTTGTGAAAATCTCGAATATTTTTTGGTTAAATGCATAACTCTTTTAATTAACTTTTGACGCGAACGGCTTTTCGCGCATGTTTTGTGCCGTCGGGCGACAAACGAGCAGGCGCTGTTGAAGCGCGAACGATAAAATGCGTCGGAATAGTGATTTCAATGCCCTGCTGGTCTGGATTTGACATCGTTTCCATCAAAGCCTCAACCGCATATTTACCCAATTCGCCGAGCGGCAGATTGACGGTCGTCAAAGCCGGTTCGGAAAGCGCCGCAAAAGCGATGTCGTCAAAACCGACGACGGAAACGTCGCGCGGCACCTGGACGCCAGCCGCTCGAAATTCACTGATTGCGCCGAGCGCCATTAAATCATTCGCCGCCATTACAGCGGTCGGCAATTTTCCGCCCGCCAAAATCTCGCTCGCGGCGCGGCGACCGCCTTCGATTTTAAAATCGCCGAAATAAACTCCGTCCGCCGCGTCGGGAAATAATCGCTGTTTCGCGCTCCGAAAGGCTTCGAGTCGTCGCCGCGCCGAACGCAAATGCGGCGGTCCGCCGATGAACGAAATCTCCCGGTGTCCGAGCGCGACCAGATGCAAAATCGCTTCCTCAATTCCGGTTTCGTAATCAACGCGCAGATTGCTCATATGCAAACCGGCTTCACCGACATCGAGAAAAACCACCGGAACTTCGCGTCGCGCCAGCTCTTCAATCAACTTCTTATCAAGCTCCGAAGTCAACAGCGCGACGCCCGCGACTTTTCGTTCGATAAAACGCCGGACGTAATGCGAAGCGCGCTCGGCATCATAATTAGTGTTTGAAAGAAATACATCGTAACCGCGTTCAAATGCCGCCGTTTCCACCGCTTTGACGAGTTCGGGAAAAAACGGATTGGCAATATCCGAAATAACCAAACCCAAAATGCGGCTATTTCCCGACGCCAGAGAACGAGCGTGAGCATTCGGATAATAACGACACGCTTCGATTGCGCGCTCGACCCGCGAGCGAACTTCGTCGGAAACAAACCGCGTGTTGTTGACGACGTGCGAGACGGTCGCCGTTGAAACTCCGGCTTCGCGCGCCACGTCTTTTATGCTGCTCATTCGATTTTAGCGACTTTAGATTTCGGATTTTAGATTTCGGATTTTTCGCCGGTTCGATAAAACCTTACACCAATTAAAAATCGCCAATCAAAAATCTAAAATTTATTCAAAAAAATCAAGCATCAGTTGTTTGAAATAAATTTCAAACTTGCGTTTGGACTACGCCAACTAACAAACGGCGCAATCCTTGTTTCCATTGTCGGCGCTCCGGCTTCCGCCCGCACCCAGCCGTCGCTGCCGTAAACCAGCCGGTTCATCAGCATCACGCGCCCGCGCGCCCGATTATCAGCGTGATAAGCGTGATAAACAATCCAATCGGTCGAGCGGTCGTCCCTGATAACCGAATTATGTCCGGGTCCGAGCCATTTATCGTTTCCCCGGATAATCACGCCGTCGTTTTCGGGGAAAATCGTAAAAGGTCCGGTTGCAGATGTCGAACGGGCAACCATCACGGCGTAATGCGCGATGGTGCAGCAATCGTCGCCGGAAAAAAACAAATAATAAAACCCGTTGCGATACGTTATCCAAGCGCCTTCGACCAAATCCCGATAACTGTTCGGATTCGGATCGCTGACGGGGAAAATCAGATTTACGGCTTGTGAACCGGGCGCGAAATTAATCCGGTCGGCGGCAAGCTCCTGCACTTTGATCGGCTGAAAACCGCTGCCCCAATAAATCAGGCGTTTTCCGGTTTGCGGATCGTCAAAAGTCATCGGATCAATATTGACAAATCCGTTGCCGCAGAGCATCGGCGCGCCTTTATCGGTAAAAGGTCCCGCCGGATTTGTCGCCGTCGCAACCGCGAGACAAAGCCCTGTGCGCGAATTCGGGTCAGCCGAATAATACATAAAATATTTACCGTCGGCATATTGGACGTGCGGCGCCCAGAAATCCTGCGTTTGATTCGCCCAATTTGGTTTGACGGGCAAAGCGTCGCCCAATCTTTGCCAATTAACCAAATCGCGCGACCGCGCGACTTGAATGTTTATCCAGCTTCCGTTGACGATTGTTTGAGTTGCATAAGCGTAAAAATAATCGTCGGAGGCGCGAATCACGGTTGGGTCAGGAAAATCGAAATCAAAAATCGGGTTTTGATAAAGCGCCGTTTTTCTGTTTAAACCCGTCGAATTTTGGGCAAAGCTCGCTGAACTGAGCAGCAAAGCGGCAATCACCAAAATCAAAATCCGAAATTTGTTTCCGTAAAACATTCGCTTTTCGTTTCAAGCCAGATTCCAGTTACTCTTAAATTTAGAAAACTATTTCGCCACCACGACGCGGGCGTTGTTCCAATTATTTTCCGACGAGCCGAAGCCGTAAAGCATCACGCGAAACGATTTCGGCATATTTTTCACGTTTGTTTTCAAGCCGATTTGCGCGTCTTCGGGTTTTCCGTCCGGGCTGTTGAGGACGAACAAAAACTCGTCGCCGCGCCGGACGATTGATAAAACCGGATTTTTCATCTTCGTTCCGAGCTTGCGATTATCCAGGCGCTCGGTTCGCCCATCCACGGCAGACCATGCTTCGAATGTGCCTTCGCTCGTCAAAATCCATTCAATCCGGTTGCGTCCCGAACCGTCGAATAAAATCGTCAGCGCGGCGAAACCGAGCGGCTGCCCGCTTGATCCGGGTTCCGGCTGTTGGGCACCGACTTTAGCGACCTGCGCTTCGGCAATCCAGCGGTCGCCGGCAAATTCTTTTTTAGAGCGGATTCCGGCGCGCGTTTTACTCATACTGCGAATGCGAAGCTCGCCGTCTTTTACTTCGAGCCTGCCGCCCGAACCGCCTTCAAACGTATATTTTTCCCATTTTGCTTCGTCGAGCTTGTCTTGATTAAAATCGTCGCTCCATTCTTCAAACTGCGGCTTTTGTTGTGTTTGAGCGGTTGATGAGCTTTGCGTTTGTTGCGCATAAACTTGAATTAAAATACTCGACGATAGGACGATTGCGGCTGTAATTAAAAGTTTTCTCATCATTTTTCACCTAAAAACGCACGCTCGCCAGACGACGCACCAGCTCACGGCGATCAATATCCTTTTGCTCTGTTTTCAAATCATTCAATTGCTTAAATTTAGCTAAAGTCCTCTGCGATTCTTCATTGCGCTTGAGCCGGGCGTAAACTCGTCCGAGCTGGTAAAGAGCCTCAATCAATTCCGGTTTAAGCTTAACAGCGCTTTCCAATGAACCGAGCGCTTCAACCAGACGGTTTTGACGAACGTAGAGCCGACCGAGAGCTAAATGTGCCGAAGCCAATCCGGCGTCGAGCGTAACTGATTGTTTAAGCGCTTTTTCGATTCGTATTAAGTCCGGGTTTGTAGATTTCAACCAGGTGTCCGCCAAGAGATAGTGTAGAACAGCGTTTTTCTCGTCGAGAGAAAGCGCGCGCTCATAAATCTTCGCGGCTTCTTCATATTTTGCTTCCTCGGAAAAGCTCATCGCTAAATACGCCAAAGCCGGTACCAGCTTTGGATCAATCGCCAGCGCTTTTTCAAATGCCGAGCGCGCTTCGATCGTTTTGTTGTCGTCCGTATAAGCGATGCCGAGAGCGAGCCACAACCGCGCGGAATTTGGAAATTCCCTGACCGCTTCATCCAGTCTAATCACAGCCGCCGCCGGAGCTTTCGCATCTACCAGCAGCAAACCATAACGGGCGCGGTACAATTCATTGCCCGGCTCTTTTTTAATCGCTAAACGCATTGCCGGAATCGCGTTTTCAAAGCGATTGAAGGCTTGATAAACTTCGGCGAGCGCTGAGTATATCCGAGCGTCATCTATCCCGCGAGCCACCGCTCCTTCAAGCGTTCGCCCGGCTGCCTGAATATCTTTCCGCGCCAGATGCACGCGGGCGAGCTGAATCAAAGCCTCAACGTTTGACGGTTCGAGCGCGGCGACCGCATCAAATTCCTGTCGGGCTTCATTAAGCAAATTGTTCTCGCGCAATAACGCGCCAAGCTGAAGTCTCTGTTTTACCTTTTGCGAAGAATCAGTATTTGTCGAGCCGCCGGCGAGCGCGAAGTATTGACGATAATATTCCGCCGCTTCGGTATTTTCGTTGAGCCGAAGAGCGATAATCAGGAGCGCGCGCGATATTTCCGCATCGGGAGCGAGCTTTTGCGCTTTTTGAAATAAATCTTTCGCACTTCGCAAAGCTTCCGGCGTTCCCTCATTAAAATGAATCTGCCCCAAGTTAACGAGCGCGCTTTGTTGATTTGGATTTAATTGTAAAGAGATTGTAAATTCGCGCTTTGCATTCGCCAGGCGATTTTGCTTGAGCAAAACGGCTCCGTAATTATTGTGCGTTTCGGGAGTTTGCGGAGAGAGTTTGACTGCGGAGGCGAAATGGCGTTCTGCTATCTGCAAATTGTTTTCGCGGTCGGCGAGAATGCCCGCTAGTGTGTGCGCCTGGACGTTATCAGGCGATGCGGCGAGCGCGCGCTGCACAAGAGTTTTTGCGTTTGCTGTATTTCCGTTTTCTAATGCATGAACAGCCTCGCTGATTAAGCCATCAGCTTGATTCCCGACGGCAGAGGCTCGTATTTGCGCTGTTCCGGTTGCCGCGAAAGCTCCGGTCAGCACGAGAACTAATGCTAAACAACAGCAATGTCGAAACCCAAAAAGCTTCATTAAAATCATTCAAGATAGTTGCTTGCGGCTTTGTCCTCTCGCTTTTTAAAGCTGAACCTATTGTCTACGAAATTTTTGTTACTCTTCTTTTAATTCATAAGCGACGCGATAAAGTTTTTATCGCGTCGCTTATGAAAAAATCCAACGTTAACTAAAATATAAGTCTCAGTCCAATTTGAATTGAACGAGGGGCGAAAACGTTGTAGTCATTGACAACACTGGAGAAACCAAAGTTTCCGCTTTCCAGATTATTGTCGGGTCCGTTATAGCGATGTCTATTGAAGACATTGAAGACCTCAGCGCGGGCTTCAAATGTAACCGTTTCCGTGATGCGGGTTTTCTTCAATAAACTTAAGTTTTCGCTTAAGAAAGGTAATCCACGGGCATCAGCCAGAACCGGTGGCGCATTACCGAAGAATCTTAACGGGTCTGCATAGTAACTGCTATAAGCCGGGTTAAGCGTGCCATTCGGGTTTAAGAACGCCGGATTAGCTCCGTAATCAGGCGGTTGAGAGAAAGCCGCCGGATTGACCTGTTGAAATCCGAGTCCTCGCGGGTCGTTACTGGTAAGAATCGGCTGACCCGTCAAATTCGGACGAAGCTGCGGTTCAGCGTTCAAACTGCCGATGTTAAAAATGTCGTTCAGAAATCCGACATTGCGTCTGGTGATGATAGCCAGCGGCGCGCCGGATTGATAGCGATGAATACCGCTGATCTGCCAGCCGCCGACAATTCTATCGAGAATTCCGCCCTTATTCAAAAAGCGTCTGCCTTTACCGAACGGCAGTTCGGCAATATAGCTGATGACAAAAACATGCGGAATACTACCGGCGGATTCCGTTTTTAAAGAGCTTCTGTCGTACGGATTCTGCAAAACCTGACCGAGCGGGCTTCCGCCAAACAAATCTTCGGACGCATCGGTTATAAGCCTTGAGAAAGTGTACGAAGCATTAAACTGAACGCCCTGCGCAAATCGCCGTTCGAGCTTAACCTGCAAAGCGTTGTACTCGCTCGTTCCCTGACTTTCGAGCGCATTATTAATGCGATTGTATTGCGGGAAAGGTCTCAATGCTACACGCACGGGACCATCAAACCCCGGAAAAACTGCGTCGCGCGAAGTCGGAAGCGTGACGCCCACCGTTTGGGCATAAGCGCGAGCGGCATTCGCAAACGCAATATCCCCCGCGTTCGCCGGATTTGTAATTCTGCCCAACGGCGCATTCAAGATTTCAGGTCCAAGCTTCAAAGCATTGAGCGGGAGCGCGTTGACACGCTCAAAGTTTGAGCGCAGGCGATCTGCCCGGTGTCCGATATAGCCGATTGACGCGACAAAGTTGTACGGCAATTCGCGCTGCACATCCAAGCTGTATTGAAGGGTTCGCCCCGCTTTGAAGTTCGGGTCGAAATATGTAACGTCGCCTCCGATAAATTGATTATTCGGGTCTGTTGAAGGGCGAGCCGGAAAACTACTCAGGTAAATATTCGAATCGAAACCGCCCTGCGGATAAACGGTAAAAGTGTTATATCCTTCAGCGCCTTCGGTGATGATGTTGCTGCCGCCGATGCCGTAAAGCACGGGCGAGTAGTACAATCCGATGCCGCCTCGCAAAACCGTTTTATTATTAAGCGCATAGGCGGCGCCGACGCGCGGTCCGATTGCCGATTTATCTCCGGGAGCGATTCCCGGATGCTCGGCTTTCAGCCCGCCCTGACCGTTAGCGGCAACAAGTGCGCCCGGTCGCCCGACAGCCGGATTAATAGCATCAGGATCGAAGCTGCGGAGGCGTCCCTGTGCTTCGGTTCGCGGATTGATGATTTCGTAGCGAACGCCCAAATTCAAGGTTAATTTTTGTGTTGCTTTGAAATCGTCCTGCACAAACACCGCCGGGTAAAAGTAACGATATTCAGGCTCGATTGTTTTGCTGCTGTTAAAAGCAAACTCGGTCGAACCTGTAATCAAACTGGCAATAGGCCACCCTTGATCATCATTATTATTAGCCGTTTGGTTATGGCGAAAGTTGAACCAGCCGCCCGGCGCGAGCACCTGATTGGGCTTGAAAACTTGAAAACGCAAATCGCCGCCGATTCTTAAAGTATGACGCCCAAAAACCGAAGTCACGAAATCAGAGAATTGATGGGTGTTATCTGCGAAAGGCAAATCGTTGAAAAAGGTTGATCCGATGCCCTGATATGAGCGAAGCGATTGTTTATTAACTATCGGGTCTGTTTGATCTCCATATCCCGGAAAATCAACTGCCGGAAAAGCGCCGCCGAGCAGCGAGCCGGTCGGAATACCAAGCGAGAATGGATCAAATCCAATCGTTGTGTTCGCATTTACCACATTGTAGCGTGTGAACCCGTAATTAAAGTGATTAACAAAATTCGGGGTAATGTTGTAATCGTGCTGAACGCGGGCAAGATGCGATGTAAAAACCTGATCCCAGCGTCCAAAGGCAACAAAGGGACTTGGGAAACGCGGAAAGCCGCCCTGAAGCGTGCCGAGTTGACGATATGAATAGCTGACCGAGACTCGCTGATCATTATTGATGTTATGGTCAATCTTAAAGACCGAGTTATTCATCGAGGTCGGAACCGTACTCGAAGCAGAGTAGTTACGAAAAACGCCGGCTTTTGTCGGATGCGGGAACATTTGCAGAATACGGAAGCCAGCCGGATCAATTGCCGATTGCGGAATGATGTTGTTTAAAAAGGGCGTCTTGTTTCCAGGCGATCCGCTGCGTGGATTAAATATCTGAACACCGCCGGGGAATGCGCTCAGAACAGCAGGGTCTGTTAACAACTCGCCGAAATCGCCTAGCCGCATACGCTCCGTTGGCACTGAAATGTTAACCGTTTCAGAGCGGGTAAAGCGATACCCCTCATAATTGAAAAAGAAGAAGGTTCTGTTTCTCAATATGTTCAAATACGGGGTACCTTCTCCGAAGCCCGGAAGCACGACGGGACCTCCAATGTTAAAACCGAAATCATGCTGTGTGTCCTGCGGACGCATAATTCCTTCGGCATTGTTCCGAAAGCTGTTGGCATTTAATTTTGCGTTGCGGTAAAGCTCGTAAACTTCCCCGTGAAAATCGTTGGTGCCGGATTTGAGTCTGAAGTTAACGACACCACCCGACGTGTTGCCGAATTCTGCGGAAAAGGTGCTGGTACTGATTGTAAACTCCTGAAAGGCGTTTGGACCGGGTGCGACTTCTGAGAAGAACGTGCCGTTTTGAGCGCGCCGTGTGGCTGCGCCGTCTATCAGAATTTCAGTTCCGAGCGCCTGACCGCCGCTGACTCGAAAACGGGAAGCATTTGCCGCCCGGTCGCCCGTATTAGCGCCTTCGCCTGTGGATGTTACATTGCTGTCGAGGAAGATAAAGGCAAGCGGTGTTCGCCCGCCGCTCTCTGCCGAGACTTGGAGCGGCAATTCTTTGACTTGTCGTTCGGTGACATTTGTTTGCCGCACCGGAGTTTCCGTTTGCAGAGTTTCGCCTTCGGCTTGAATCGTAACCTCGGTGGTTCCCGCTCCAAGTTGAAGCTGGATGTTAGCCGTATGCGTTGTTTGCACAGAGACTTTAAAATCTTCGAGAGTGGTTCGCTGAAAGCCTTGCGCTTCAACAGTGATTTGATAAACCGCCGGACGGAGTTCGGGAAAAGTGTAAAACCCGTCTTCGCTGGTGGTTGTTTCGCGTGTTTCGCCGGTCTCTCGACCGTTTATCACGACTCTTGCATTGGGAACAATTGCGCCTGCCGGGTCGGTCACAGTGCCGCGAATCGTTCCGCGGTCGCTCTGCGCGAAAACCGTTGCGGCGTTTCCGACAATCAGCAGCACGAGGGCGATTGTCCAAAATCTCAGGGTCTTCATATCTAATTCCTTCACTTTCACGTGATTGTTTAGAGAAATTTAATTGCAGCTTTCGTCATCATCCGACCGAAAGCAAATATTTTAATTATCAAGGGAAATGTAAAATCGCCGGTGTTGCCGAATTAAACTATAAAGTCCGCGCGCTATGCAGAATCATCGCTGCAACAGTGCTAACTTCGGCTGATTCGTTACGGCGCAAAATAATTTTCGCTTTAATCGGTTTCCGCAACAAAACAGTTAAAAACAACAAACCGTGGGATGTCGAGCAACTTCCGTTTTTCAAGCAACCGGCAAATCGCATTCGGATTAAACCGCCTCCTTTAACTAACTTTCAACAAATCATTGAAAAGCTGATTTTTCAAGCGGTTAAACCTTTACGCAAACGTTTTACAAAGACGATAAATTCATAACAGAGTCTCCTATTTTTGTCAATAAATTCTTGAGAAATCGAGAAATAAACTTTTCCGATTTGACGCGCGGGCGAAACCGTCCGAAACTGAAAAAAGCAAAACCGCCACTGGCGCTGACATCAAACGCCTCAAATATGAAATTTTACAGAAGTTTCAGAACAGCCGCTTTTCTCATAATCGGCTTTGTTTCCGCCGCATTGGCTCAACAAGCGGTTCCGACGCCGACTGTCGCCGGAAAGTCTTACAACACAAGCGAGATTCAGCGTCCGGCGACGACCGCGCCGCAATTTCCCTCGCCCGTTGCCTTCAGCGACATTACCGCCGCAGCCAAAATCAATTTTAAACACGCCGCTTCCCCGACCGCGCAGAAATACTTGCTCGAAACAATGGGCGCGGGCGTCGCTCTGTTTGACTTTGACAACGACGGCAGACTCGATTTGTATTTCACCAACGGCGCGGCAATCTCAGACCCGATGCCGAGAGGCAAAATGCCCGAAAAGAGCGACTCAAAATTTTGGAATCGTCTTTTCAGGCAAAAACCTGACGGCACGTTTGAAGACGCAACCGAAAAAGCCGGAGTTAAAGGCGAAGGCTACAGCTTCGGAATAGCAGCGGGCGATTACAACCGCGACGGCTTAACGGATTTGTTCGTCACACGCTTCGGCGGCGCGAGCCTTTATCAGAACAACGGCGACGGAACTTTTACCGACGCGACGAAAAAACTCGGAATCAGCGTTGACGGATGGGCTACGAGCGCCGGTTTTTTCGATTATGACCGGGACGGAAAACTCGATTTGTTCGTCGCGCGTTATCTGATTTGGGATTTTGAAAAAGGCTCGCTCGTCTGCGGCGACACGCGACCGGGTTATCGCGCTTATTGTCACCCGGATAATTTCAAACCCGCGACATCGCTGCTTTTTCACCAAAAACCGGACGGCACGTTTGAAGACGTTTCAGAAAAATCCGGAATCGCCGCATCAAAAGGAAAAGCGCTGGGCGTCGCGTTCGCAGATTTTGACGACGACGGCTGGACTGATGTTTTCGTCGCCAACGACAACAGCGAGCAGCAGCTTTTCCGCAACAAAACGGACGGCACTTTTGAAGATTTGGCTTTGACTGCGGGCGCTGCTTTCGATGAAAAAGGCAGACGCTTTTCAGGAATGGGCGTTGATGCAGGCGATTACGATGGCGACGGGCGGCAAGACATAATCATCACGACCCTCTCGAACGAAACTTATCCGCTTTACCGAAATTTGGGCGACAATGTTTTCGATTACGTCACGCAGTCGAGCGGAGTCGGGCAAATTTCGATTTTAGGCGCGGGCTGGGGAATCAAATTCGTGGACGCCGACAACGACGGGCGGCGCGATGCATTTGTCGCGCAAAGCCATGTTCTCGACACGATTGAAAAAACCTCGTCGTTTTTGAAATACAAACAAGCTCCGCTTCTGATGCGCAATGCGGGAAAAGAATTTCAAAACGTTTCGTTTGCCGCCGGCGATGCGTTTAAAATTGATCTATCGGCTCGCGGAATGGCTGTCGGAGATTTGGACAATGATGGCGACGCAGATGTCGTGATCGCGCAAACCGACGGTTCGCCAATCGTTTTAAAAAACAACGGGACGAAAAATCACTGGGTTGGAATTGATTTGCGCGGCGCAAAATCAACGCCTCGCGGCGAAGGCTCGCGCGTGATTGTCACCGATGCAAGCGGCAAAAAACAGATTTTCGACGTATCGAGCGCGGGCAGTTATATTTCGGCAAACGATTCGCGAATTTTAGTCGGATTGGGCGAATCTTCCACAGTCAAGCAAATCGAGATTCGCTGGACGAGCGGAAAAATTCAAAAAATAGAAAATCCGGCAATTGACCGTTATCTTACGATCAAAGAGCAATGAAAAAGTTTTTATTTTTAGCCGTGTTATCGGTAATTACCGCAAATTCCGTTTTCGCCCAAACCCAGCAAATGGGCGGCGTTTCCACCGGCGAAGCCAAAACTTACGCTTCAAAACGCACCGTCGGAATTGTTGACGCGAACGCCCCGAAAATTTTTGAAGATGCGACGGCAACCACCGCGCTTAAAAATTTCCAATGTGTTTCGGGCGGGAAAGATAAAAACTACATCATCGAAACCGCCGCCTGCACAGTCGCGGTTTTTGATTATGACAATGACGGAAAGCCCGACATTTATTTTTTAAACGGTTCGACCATGAATGCCGAGCTTGGCAAAGAAAAACCTCCGCGCTCGGCGCTGTTTCGCAATCTCGGCAATTGGAAGTTTGAAGACGTGACCGAAAAAGCGGGAGTCGCAAACGAGCGTTGGGGAATGGGCGTGGCGGTCGGCGATTATAACAACGACGGGTTTTCCGATTTGTTCGTCGGCAATTACGGCACTTCAAGGCTTTATAAAAACAACGGCGACGGAACTTTTACCGATGCGGCGGAAAAAGTCGGAGTGGCGATTCGAGGCTGGCACACCGGCGCGGCATTCGGCGACTACGACCGGGACGGCAGACTGGATTTGTTCGTTCCGGCATATATCGAATTCGATTTGAAAAATCTGCCGCCGAGTCCGGTTGACGCTGGTAAAGCCGTGAATGCGGCAGCCAATCCGTGTCAATTTCGCGGTCAGCCGGTGATGTGCGGTCCGCGCGGGCTGAAAGGCGCAAAAGATAAGCTCTTTCACCAAAAGCCGGACGGCACATTTGAAGAAGTCGGAGACAAAATCGGAGTTAAAGACGAAGGCAATTATTATGGATTTTCTTCGGTATTTGTTGACGTTAATGACGACCGATGGCTTGATTTGCTGGTCGTCAATGATTCGACTCCGAAACAACTTTATTTGAACAAAGGCGACGGCACATTTGAAGAAATAGGCTATCAATCGGGCGTCGCTCTCAACGAAAACGGGCGCGAGCAAGCCGGAATGGGTTTGGCGGTCGGCGATTACGACAACGACGGGCGCGTTGATTTTCACATCACAAATTTTTCGGACGATTCAAATACACTTTACCGAAACGATGGGGACGCAAATTTTAACGACGTGACGTTTCAAGCCGGGCTTGGCGAACCGACGATTCCGTTTCTCGGCTGGGGAACTTCGTTTCTGGATTTCGACAACGACGGCTGGAAAGACATTCTCGTCGCCAACGGTCACGTTTATCCAGGCGTTGATAATTTTCAATGGGGAACAAGCTATGCGCAGCAATTGCTTCTTTTCAAAAACGCGCGAAACGGCAAACAAATCAGATTTGAACGAATCGGTGCCGCGCCGAACAGCGGTCTGGCGGTTGCGATTCCGGCGCGCGGGCTGGCGATTGCGGATTTTGACAACGACGGACATGAAGACGCCGTAGTCGCAAACATTGACGCTGCGCCGAATCTTTTGAGAAACGTCGGCGAATCGAAAAATAATTGGCTCGCCGTCAAGCTCGTGGGCGATGTCTCGCAAAAAACTCCGAAAGACGCAATCGGCTCTACCGTTTTTGTGACGGCGGGGAATTTGAACCAGCGTTTCGATTTAATCAGCGGCGCGAGTTACGCTTCTCAAAACGAACAAATCGTTCATATCGGGATTGGAGAAAACGCCAAAATTACTAGCCTTGAAGTTGTCTGGTCAAACGGGCAAAAAGAAAAATTCACGATTGATAAAATAAATACCCGAATCACGCTCAAACAAAACACATCCGCTATCAAACAATAATGTTCATTAAATTTATTTAAACCGTAACTGCTGTCCGAAACATCTGGCTATTGCAATAAGTTATAGTATTAGCAATAATATAACCGGCTCACAGCAGAGAGGTTTATTTATATGATCACCTTATCCGTTCACCGCAGGCATTATCTTCTGCTCGCGACTCTCGCAATTTTATTGATTCTCATAATTTCGGCAACCTTTAGCAATCTAAAATCTTACGCTCAAACGAACGAAAGCGCCGACAAAAAATCGGATGATTCGTCCTCTGTGCGCTGGGTGACTGTTGACGAAAAAGAGCTTCGGCACATTCAAAAGGTTGTCAGAAACAAAGGCGACAACCTCGATTTGAAAGTTGTCGAAAAACGCGCGGGATTTTTGGTAGTTGCGGCTGATGAGCGGCAAATGCTCGAATTGACGCGGAATATGCACGAAGAGTTTCAAAAATGCGGCGGTTTTACCTCGCACGAAACGCCGGAAGCCGCGCGCCTTGCGGTTGAAGACGGTTTGCAAGCGGACTCTAATCTACAGGCGGTTGAATACGCAATTAACAATCCGACGCTGGTCAACTCCCTTCACGTCGAAGCTCAGGAATCGCAAATTCGAGAGACAATCATCAGACTTTCGAATGATTTTATTAATCGCCGTTACAATTCGCCGAGCGGTTTGGAATCGGCAAATTGGATAAAAAACAAATGGACTGAGCTTGCTGCCGGGCGCAGCGACGTTACGGTCGAGTTTTTTAATCATTCGCCGACTACATCGCCGCAACCTTCAATTATTATGACCGTGCGCGGGACGACTTTTCCCGATGAGGTTGTCGTAGTCGGCGGACATCAGGATTCGATCAACCGCAACTCAGAGCTGGCGCCGGGTGCGGACGACGACGCTTCGGGCATTGCAAGTATGACCGAAGCGATCCGCGTCCTTTTCGCCAAAAATTTTCATCCGCAACGCACCGTTAAATTTATGGCATACGCGGCGGAAGAAATCGGTCTGCGCGGTTCAAATGAAATAGCTACGGATTTTCAAGCGCGCGGAGTCAACGTCGTCGGCGTTTTGCAGCTCGATATGACGAATTATAAAAATAACCCTAACGTTGACATCGGCATCATTACCGATTACACAAACGCTGCGCAAAATCAGTTTCTCCGTGATTTAATTGCGACTTATCAGCCGACGCTCACCGTCCTTAATTCGACTTGCGGTTACGGCTGCTCCGATCATGCTTCCTGGTATTACAAAGGTTATCCGGCTTCTTTTCCGTTTGAATCGCCTTTTCCAGGGAATCCGTACATTCATCAAACGACCGACACCATTTCTCAAAGCAACAACAACGCCGATCACGCTCTTAAATTCACAAAGCTCGCGCTCTCATATCTGGGCGAACTGGCAAAAGAAACAATCGGCATTTCCGGCACGGTTTCTTACGGCACGACGCCGCCAAATCAACCGCAAAAGTTTGTTTCCGGCGTATCGGCGGCAATCGGAGGCACAACTCCGGCTTCGGCAACAACCGATTCTACGGGTTTTTACCTGCTTAAGAATTTAACTGCAAATGGCAGCTACTCAGTAACGCTGTCAAAGACGGGAGATGAAAACGGCATCAGCTCGTTTGACGCAACTATGGTTTTGCGGCACGTCGCCGCAGGCGAGCAAGGACCGAATGCTTTAAACACAAATCAACGATTGGCAGCCGATACGGATGGCAGCGGAACAATTACTCCTTTCGATGCGACGCAAATCCTGCGTTATGTTGCCGCTAACGGACAATCAACGAG
Source organism: Pyrinomonadaceae bacterium (assembly GCA_036388775.1). Taxonomy (GTDB): domain Bacteria; phylum Acidobacteriota; class Blastocatellia; order Pyrinomonadales; family Pyrinomonadaceae; genus JALZCH01. The sequence continues at coordinate 60,386 of DASVRD010000070.1, forward strand.
AAGCGGAGCAGCCGGACAATGGAAATTTGCGCCCCCTTCGCGCAGTTATTCCGCTTTAAGATTCGATGCGGACGAGAATTATACAGCCGTCTTAATCGGCGATGTCAACGGAAGCTGGACGCCTTCCGGCTTTTAAGCCGGAACTGAAAAAACCTGCGACAACACCCTGAGAACCAATTTTCCGGGCGTTAATTCAGAAGCTAAAAAGCAGGTAACCGACCGTGCTTTTTAGCTTTCGGAATCAGCCTGACCGCGTCTTTCCGTACCTTCGCCGTCAAGCAGCTCGCCTATTCTGGCGTATGAACCGATGCTTTCGACGGGTAAATTATCAGCTTTCCCGGAATCTGCCAGAGGAGACAAATCCGTCGCGGATTCTTCCCGGTTTGAATCTTCCTCAGAAACATTTGTCGGATTTTCTACGGAGTTGGAATCTTCTATTTTTTCTTCCTGTTTCATATATTCCTATCTGAATAATTTTATTTAAAGTCAATTATTACGCGCTTGTTTGCGGTAATTGTTTATTATACCGCATTGCCTCTATTCGGTCGCCGTGATTCTTTTCGATCAATAAAAGCGGCTAGCGGAGCGAGAACTTTAAAAGATTTTTATTCGTAAACCGGGAAAAGGAGACGCTTCAAATGCGCTGTTCTCAATTTGGAAAGAAGCAAAGAAAGCAATGATTGAAGTCTACGCTTTGGAAAATCTGAATCAGGCAGATTTGCAGCGGGTTGCGAGCGGCTATTCTTCACACGGAAAGTATGAAGTTATGCTTACCGATTCGGGAAACCACATATCTTTTGAACTCCGATTCGTCGCCCTCAATCAACCTTATGTCAAAAAGTACGACCATTTTGACGATGAAACAACTCAACGATATAACCAGGTTCTTAAAGACGGTCATTCATTCGGAGCATTTGACGGCGATTTGCTTGTCGGTTTTGCAATTGCCGAAGCGCGTACGTGGAATCAAAGTTTGTGGGTGTACGAATTTCACGTTGCGGAAACGCATCGTAATCTCGGCATCGGCAAACGATTGATGGAATGTGCTGCGGAGAATGCGAAAGAGGCGGAACTGAGAACAATCGTTTGCGAGACGCAAAACACGAACGCCGCCGCTATTGAGGTTTACCGCAAGCTCGGTTTCAAAATCGAAGGAGTGGATATTTCATATTATTCCAACACCGATTATCCCGATGGCGAGATCGCGGTTTTTATGAAACGCAGATTAAAATAAATCCTTATTCGCCAAACCGTCAAAACCGACGTTTCATCCCCTTGTCAGCTTCAGCAAAAGTGGCTTGAAGAAAACAATGTTTACGCCTTTGTGTGATTAAACCTGTCACATTCAATCATTACGCTTCGGCTTTAACCATCGGTTTAGTTTCAGAGTTTGGCGTTTCCAGTTTATTTTTTGAAACTCTGAAAAACCAAAACAAGCCCGAAACCGCCGATAAAATGCCGGAAATCGCGGTCAGCATTTGCGGCGAAATCGCGTACAGAGACCAGCCGCCCGCAAGATTCGACAGACTGAAAACCGAGATTTCCGCCGCGCGGTCGGTCGTCATCACGCGCCCGCGCAAATCGTCAGGAATGGCGCGCATCAGCATCGTTTCCTGAACGGCGTATTCGACTCCGAGCAACGCGCGCGAAACAATTATCACCGCCATCACCATCCATAAATTCGGCAAATATCCGGCAAAGGCGTACAAGACGCCCTGAAAAATCAGCATCCAGCCGATAAACGGAACGACGAGCTTTTGCCGCTCGACAAAATCGCCGACTCTGCGCGCCAGCATCATTCCGACGAACAAACCGAAACCGCCAGCGGTGTAAATCGCCGCCACCGCTCCGTCAGCGCTCCAGCCGTCTTTTCCGGCGAAAACGACGCCGCCCAAACGGTCGGCAATCAGATTTACCGCTCCGCCGCCGACAGCCCAGATGATGTTGACGCCGATAATCGTCAGAACGAGCGGATGCCCTTTGATAAAGCTCCAACCGTCTTTCATATCGCTGAAAACCGACGCGACCCGGTTCTCCAAATCAATTTGCGGTTTCTGCTTTTGGCTGTGCATCGCTTCGCTCGGAATCAACCAAATCGAATAAGCCGAGACGATAAATGAAACGGCGTTAATAATAAATGCGATTTGATAACCGAAATAAGCCGAAGCCGCGCCGCCCAGAGCCGCGCCAACGCTCATCAGCAAAAATCTGGACGAAAACATCAATGCGTTGCCGGCAAGCAAACCTTCTTCGCCCGTGACGTTCGGCATTGCCGCGTTTTTCGCAGCTTCAAAAAACGCCGTCAAAAGCGACAAAATGACGGAACACAAATAAGCAATCCACAAATCCCCAGGCTCGTTGACGAGCAAAAAACCGAGAGCGACGACTGCGCGCGCAAAATCAGTGACAAGCATTACAGTGCGCCGCGAAGCGCGGTCAACCAGCGCGCCCGCGAGCGGCATAAACAAGGCGAAAGGCGCGGTGCGAGCGACCAGAATGATGGCAGCCGCGTCCGGCGCTGCGCCCGAAACAACCCGCACCAATCCCAAACCGGCGATAAAATTAAACCAGTTGCCAAGCTCGGAAACGACTTGTCCGAGCCATAAATTCCTGAAATCGCGTTTGCCGCCTATAAGCTGGGCGTAAGTTAAAGACATAAAAAATCTGGTTCGTAGTTCGTTGTTCGTTGTTCGTTGCAAAGAAAAACAACGAACTACGAACTACGAACTACGAACAAATAAAAGAGCCGCTAGGCTTAGTCGCGCTAGCGGCTTTGAGCCAAAAAATTAAATCAAATTTTCAATCGCCTCTAAAAATCGGTTTACGTTTCTCGAAAAATGCCGTGACGCCTTCTTTAAAATCAATTGATTTGCCGCTTTGAATCTGCGAATCGTGTTCTGCGTCAAGCTGTGTCGGCAAATCGTTTGTCCACGTTGCGGCGAGCATCTGCTTGATTCGCCCAATGGCGGCGGTCGGCATTTGCGCCAGACGCCCTGCAAAATTAACGGCTTCGGTCATCAATTCGGCATCGGCGACGACGCGATTTATCATTCCAATCTCTAACGCGCGTTTCGCCTCAATTGCGTCTCCCGTCATTAACATTTCGGCGGCGAGCTTTTCGCCGACAACACGCGGCAAAAAATAACTCCCGCCGCAATCGGGCGTTAAACCGATTTTCACAAAACCTTGATTAAACGTCGCGTTTTCAGCCGCGAAAACGATGTCGCAGGCGAGCGCAAAATTTGTTCCCGCTCCGGCGCAAACGCCGTTGACGGCGGCGACAAACGGAACGGGCGTTTGCCGTATCGTCAAAATGCAATCGTGCAGAGCTTTTAAAGGCTCTTCAAAAAACGCCGCCAGATTTCCGGTCTTTTCGGCAATCTGCCGCATCTCGCGCAAATCGCCGCCCGAACAAAAAGCGCGTCCCGCGCCCGTTAAAACAACCGCCCGCGCCCGCTGTTCGGCAAGCTGCCGCAGAGCTTCGCGCAAATCTTTGACAAGCTGCAAAGAAAGCGCGTTGAGCGCGTCGGGACGATTTAAAGTCACGACGGCGACCGATTCGAGCAGCTCAAATTTGATTGTTTCAAAATCCATTCGTCATTTTAAATTAAACATTTATCATTTAATTTTCAAGCGCAAATCTGCCGCGAATTGTTAAATGATAAATGCCGGGTGAAGAAATGCTAAGCGGTTCGGACACGCTGCCGGGTTGACGAATAACACTCGGAACACATCACCGAGCGCCCGGTTTTCGGCGCAAAAGGCACGGTGTCTTTTCTGCCGCAGCGGTCGCAGACGATTTCATAACGATTATTGGAAGCGGCTCCGGTTTCCAGCTTTTTCCGCGTCGGGCGACATTGCAGACAACGCTGCGGCGGCGCCATATTCCGGCGATAAAACGCTTCCTGATCTTTTTCCGAAAACAAGAAAACTTCTTTACAATGGACGCATTGAATTTCCAAATCGGGCATTTCTGACTCCTTAATGAATTTAGAATTGAGAAGTTAGAATTAAGAATTGAAGCCAATCTAAATTCTAGCTTCTCAATTCAGAAACGTGCGCGCGGACGGTTTCGCCAAGCGTTTTGAGATTGTAGCCCCCTTCGAGACAGGAAACAACTTTTCCGCCGCAAACCTCTTTCGCCCAATTTTTGACGGTGCGCGTCAGCGACACGAAATCTTCGTTTTCAAGCTGAAGCTGTCCGAGCGGGTCTGTTCGATGCGCGTCGAAACCGGCGGAAACGATAATCAAATCGGGTTTGAATTGCCCGGCGATATTCTCGATTGCTGCTTCAAACATCCGGCGCTGTTCTTTTGCGGGCGTCTGCGCTTTGACCGGAACGTTGAGTGTAAAACCGCGCCCGCGCCCGTGTCCCGTTTCGCCGCGCGAGCCGGTTCCCGGATACCACGGATATTGATGAATCGAAAAAAAGAAAACGGTCGGGTCGTCGAAAAAAATCCCCTGCGTCCCGTTTCCGTGATGCACGTCCCAATCAACAATGGCGACTCGTTCGATTTCCTTATATTTCTGCTGCGCGTAACGCGCTGCAATCGCCGCGTTATTAAACAAACAAAATCCCATCGCCGCTTCGCGCGTCGCGTGATGTCCCGGCGGTCGCATCGCCACAAAAGCATTGTCTGCTTCCCCGCTCATCACCGCGTCAACCGCCCGACACGCTGCGCCCGCGCCGCGCAAACCGACTTCAAACGATTGCATTGAAATAACTGTATCGGCGTCGAGATACAGATTTCCCTCTTCGGCGGCGTTTTCGATTCGCTTAAAATGCTGCGGCGTATGACAAGCCAAAATGTTTCCGCGCGGCGCTGCCGGAGCTTCGATTTCAATCAAATTCTCCCATAAGGCTTCATCGCCTTTGAGCGCCTCCATAACGACCGTATAACGCGCGGCGGTTTCCGGGTGTCCTTCGCCTGTGTCGTGTTTTAAACAAATCGGATGATGAATGAGCGCAGTTCGCATATATAAAGTATAGCGAAACTTAAACGGGAAAATTCAAAATATTGACAAAGAAATTCCGAACGAACAATTTAAAACAGAATTTAATTTTACATTTGCTCAAACAAGGCAGATGACAAACGAAATTGTCCAAGCTTTAGTTGCGCTAAAAATTTACTGCTCTTATGCTGTACATGCGTAAAATATTTACTAAGACGATTGTAAAGAGAGCGAAGCAAATAAAATCACAAATGAGCAGGAGACAGTCGTAATGAAACAGCTCGCGGGACACACATTTTTCGTCGTTATTTTGGCGTTTTGCCTCGTCATCCTATTTTCGGTTGGCGCTCAAGCGGCAGCTTACACGGTGACAACAACTGCGGATAACGGTGCAGGCAGTTTGCGGGCGGCGATTGCAGATGCGAACTTAACCGTCGAAGACGACGAAATAAACTTTTCAATTCCCTCAAGCGACCCAAACTGCACGGCGGGCGGGGTTTGCACAATCACGTTAACAAGCGGTCAGTTGGTGGTAAACGCAACCTCAACAGCAGGCGCGTTGACTATCACAAACACAACCGGGGCAAGCCGGTTATTTATTTCAGGCAATGACACAAGCCGCGTCTTTGTTGTAAACCCGGGCGCGAATCTTTCACTCGAAGGCGTTACGATTACGGGCGGTTACGGAACAGTCACGCCAGCCACACCGTTTCGCTTTGGCGGCGGCATTTATAATAATGGCGGAACTCTATCGTTAACAAACTCAAGCGTGAGCGGTAATTTTTCACCGGCGGGCGGAGGAGCGGGCGGTGTCGGCGGCGGTATTTACAGCACCGGAACGTTGACGGTTACAAACTCAACCGTTAGCGGGAATAATGCAGAACTCTGCAACGGATGCGGTACTAGCGGAGGAGGTATTTATAATGACGGGGGCACGGCATCATTAACGAATTCCACCGTCAGCGGCAATACGGCGAGATACGGAGGCGGGATTTACAATACAGGCACATTGACGATCACAAGCTCGACAATCACTGCCAATACAGCGCAAGGCGCTGTCGGTTCGGGCAGCGGCGGAGGAATTTTCAACAGTGACTCAGGATCGCTAATTTTAACGAATACGATTGTCGCCGGAAACCTCGTAATCAATTCTTCTTCGCCTGACATCGCGGGCGGAATCTCACCGACAAGCTCTTTTAATCTCATCGGCGGCGATCCAAAACTGGGATCGCTCGCAGACAACGGCGGTCAGACGCAAACTCACGCGCTTTTACCAGGTTCTCCTGCGATTGACGCCGGTAATAACTCCGGTGCGGCGACCGACCAGCGCGGCTTTGCTCGTCGGGTTGATTTGCCCTCGACTCCAAATGCAACCGGAGGCGACGGTACGGATATAGGCGCTTATGAATTACAGTCTTCGCCGACAGCCGCTTCGGTGACAATCAGCGGACGAGTGATAACCTCAAATGGGCGCGGGCTTTTTAATGCTCTGGTTGCTTTGACGAATGAAAACGGTGAGACTCGTTATGCTCGCACCTCAATTAGCGGACGTTATCGGTTTAATGATGTCGCTGCCGGGAGCAGCGCGGTTATTACAATTGTTAGCAAACGTTATAGTTTCCCGCCGCAAGTTTTAATGGTAACGGGCGAAGCTCTCAATGTTGATTTCCTGGCGCAAGATGGATTACCTAAGCGGTAGCAAAAACAATTGCCCCGGAGTTAAAAGAAAAGACGCCCATACGGCGGCAACCGGGCGTCTTTTCTTTTTATTTGTGGTTTTGTGGTGAAAAACGGTTGAAACAATTTGTTGATTACAACTTACAAATTAGCTAGACGAATTCCAAAATCGAAGAATTTCGAGCCAATCGCTCTGCTCGCATTTGAATTTCCCGAATTTAAAAGATAAAAAGCGTATTCGCCGTTTTTGAGCGGAGCTTTAGGCGTGATTTTGTAAATTCCCTCACCCACTTTTTCAGATGAAAACTCAACGACGCTTTCATCCGAAATACCGCCCTTCGCGCCGTAAGCGTTGCTCTTTGCAATTGTCAATTCCCTGTTATCGTCACGTATATTGAATTTGACAAGCACGAACTCGTTCGGCGTTGACGGAATTCCGCTTAAGGTATCCAAGCCGCCGCTTTTCGCGTCGAGATAAAAATAGAAAACCGGCTGGCTTTGTTTAAGTTGAATTTTAGAAGCTGTTCCCGAAAGATTGGCTTTGACTTTCACTTTTCCTAACCCGAACGGCGTGATTGCCCGGGTGACCTTTCCGCCGGTGCGGTTTTGCGCCGAAACCGAAGGTTCGATTTGCGTCAATCTGCGTGCGCCCTCCGTTTCCTCAAAAAGATATACGCCGTAATTATGCGGCGACATCGGGTCGTGAGGGTCTGACGGAACAGCCGCCGCGCCTCCGCCTGTGCCCATTGTGCGGTTATAAGCTTCAATCATAGCGGCGACAATCTCGTCATCAATGCCCGCTTTTTTGAGCGCCATTAAAGAATCAATCGAAAGATCGTATTTTCCCGCGCTGGATTTAACTTTTCCAATAATGACGGCTTTTCCAAATCCGGCATTGACCATTTCAATGATTGTTTTATTATTTAGAACTTCCTGTGCGGAAACGTCAAAGCTCGCGGACAAAGCAATTAGAACCAGAACGACCAGTGAAAATAATTTGCTTTTCATATTAACTCCTTTTAAATTGTTTATTTTCGTCGTCTAATGGAATGTAAGGATTGGACACACTTTAGGCACAAAATCGTTGCAAGAGAAAGAAATTTTCTTTGTTTAATCAATTGGCTTTGCCCGATTTAGCGTAACATCCTGGAACTATTTCGATTCGTTCGCCAAAACCTCGTTCAACCTTTTGATCAATTTGTCCGCGACGTTTCCGGCGAGCGCGCCGCCCATCGAAGTTACGCCCGAAGCGGCAATGGTTCTGCCGGTTTTGGCGTCAACGACGCGGAAATTGTAATGAGTCAAAAACTCGCGCCCGATTTCCACAACCAAATCAGCCTCGAAGCCGTTTTGCACAATCGTTAAATTGAAACTCTCCCAACGGGCGCGGCGCTCCTTGTTCATCAGCGAGCTTTCGACATCTTTGAGCGCCGGGTAAACCGACCTTTTCGAGAATGAAATTGTTTTTGCTTCTTTCAAAAGCTGCGCCGCTGTTTTGTCCGGGTCTTTTTTGGGCGGCGGGTTCGGATTCGGCTCGGCGAGAGTTCCGGCGTTTTGCTTGTTGATTTTGCGGCTAACCTCGAACATCGCGGCAATTACATCGTCATCAACGCCCGCTTTTTTTAAATTCACCAATTCATCGGTCGTAAGCTCAAATTTAGCAGTCGAAACCGAAATTTTTTGAATGATGATTTGCTTGCTCAAACCGGCTTGCGACATCCGCACGATTTCGGCGTTGGTCAGCGTCTCGGTTTGCGCGTTTATTGTTGAAAACACGCCTAAAACGAACGCGGTGAGAAACACGAATTTGATTGATTTTGAGATTTTCATTTGCTTTTTAAGCCTTCTACAAAAAAGAGAGTATTTTACGCGGAGTGCAAATCGTAATTTACGCTGATTGCGACACTTTTTCAACTTTCACATCGCGCCGTGTAGCTTATTTATCGGAAAAGTCTGTTAAAAGTGGATCGTATTTCAGTTGTGCGCAAAACGAGCAGTTCGAGCAGTTCTTTCTCGGAAATTTGAAGGCGGACGGCGACTTGATTTAAAAGCGGGTGCGACGACGAAGGAATTCTGGTCGCTCGCCCTGCGGCAAGCCGCAAAGCATGGTCTACGCGGCGCAAAAAATCGTAACCGTTCGTGAGCGCCGTAAAATCGTCTTCATCGAGCGAACCGGCGGCGCGCAATCTTTCGAGCGTCGCGGCGGTCGAGCGATTTTCACTTTCATCCGGCACGCTGTCACGCAACTGCAAAAATCTGACCGCAAAATAAACGTCAAGAAGCCCGCCCGCGCCGTATTTGATGTCAATTTCTCCGCGTCTGAAATTTTTCGTTTTTTCGCGTTCGAGCAATTCGCGCACTCTTTTCGTTTCGGCTTTTAATTCTGTTTTTTCAATCTCGCAGGCGCGCTCGTGAATGTTTTTTCGGGCGTTTTCTTCAACGCTTCGAGCAAATTCGAGATTTCCGGCAGCCGCCCGCAATTTGACGTAAGCCAGCCATTCCCAGACTGCCGCGCGCGTGCGAACATAATCCAAAAACGAACACGCGCCCGAACAAACCGCGCCGTTTTTCCCGTCCGGGCGCAACCGCAAATCAACCCGATATAAAAAGCCTTCGCGCGTCAAACTCGACAGCGCGCTGACAAAAATTTCAGCCGCGTGCGCGTAAAATTCCGCGTTCGTCAATTTATCAACCGGAGATTCTTTTGAATCGTCGTAAATCAAAATCAAATCCAAATCCGAACCGAAATCCATTCCGCCCGAACCGAGCTTTCCCAAACCTAAAACAGCCAAATCGAGTGCGGAATGCGGAATGCGGAATGCGGAATGGAATCTCCGGCTCATTTCCTTTTTGGAAATTAAAAGCGCGGCGTTTATTGCGGCTTCGGCTAATTCGGTTTGCAGACGTTTTGATTCGGAAAGCGACAATTTTTCGGCGGCATCGAATTGCCGGATTTCTTCGTAAAATTTCCGCCATTCGATGCGCAAAACCGCCAATTCGTCGTGAAAATTTTCGGCGTCGGCAACTGCTTTTTGTAAAATTTCAAAATATTTTTGCGGTTGGAATTCGGAATCATCCGTTTTTATCGCTGCGTCAGCAACAATTTGCTCGATTTGCGTTTCAACCGTAATTGGTAAATCCGGGTTTTCATTCCGCACTCCGAATTCCGCATTCCGCACTCGAAACACCTTTTCAAAAATTCGATTGACAGCCGTAGTGTGAATTGATAAAGATTCGTCGAAAATTTCGGTGTCAGAAAAATTCATTCGGCAGGCAATAAGCTGGCGTTTTTCGCTGCCGTCTGGAACTGCGTGAGTTTGCAGCCCGTGTTCCATTTGCAGGTGATGTTCGAGCCGCCTCAGAAAAACATAAGCGTCGGACAAAGCCGCCAGCTCGTTTTCCGCCAGATAAGCGCGGTCAGCCAAACGCCGCAGCGCAATCAAAGTATGCGGCGCGCGCAGCCAGGCGTCGCTGCCGCCGCGAGCAAGCTGTAAAGCCTGTGCGATAAATTCGATTTCCCGGATTCCGCCCGTTCCGAGCTTTACGTTAAAACCGTTTTCCGCCCGCTGTTCCTGATTAATTTTCTGTTTTGAAAGACGAACCGCCGCTAAAGCATCCTCGACCGACACATCGGTTCTATAAACAAAGCTCTCGATTTCCGACCAAAACCTGCGAAAAAGCGGCGCGTCTCCAGCCGCCGAGCGAGAACGAAGCAAAACCTGCCGTTCCCAATCGCGCGCCGTTTGTTTGTAATAATTAGCGGCTTCTTGAATAGAAATCGCCAGCCCGCCGACACGCCCGTGCGGGCGAAGCCGCAAATCTACGCGATAAGCCGCGCCTTCGTTCGATTGCGAGCCGACGATATTGGTTAATTTTTCAGCCAGCTTGACGAAATATTCGCGGTTGGAAACCGAGCCGCGCGCGCCCGTTCCGCTCGTCGTTCCGTCGCTCGAATATAGAAACAGCAAATCAATGTCCGAAGCGTAATTCAATTCGCGCGAGCCTAGTTTTCCGAGCGCGACGACGCAAAATTCGGCGCGCCGCGCTTTTCCTTTTTCGTCCGATTCGAGCGGGACGCCGAAACGGTTGTCCAATTCCTGTCGGGCAACGCGCAGAGCGTGTTCCAAACAGGCGTCGGCGAGATTTGAAAGCTCTTCGGTCGTTTCCGCAATTGTTACTAAATTGCGAATGTCGTTGAGATAAATCCGCAAAAGCTCTCGGCGGCGAAAACGCGCGAGCAAAGTATGGGTATCGAGCGCGGAATTTGTCAGCGCAAAACGCGCCAGAGATTCGAGCAAATCTTCCGGCGTCCGATTTTGTTTTTCCCGTCTGTTTCGACCGAGCCAGACGATGTAATCGGGATGCTGCAAAAGAGTCGTTGCCAGAAAAGGACTCCACGCCGCGAGCGCTAAAACGTCTGAAAGCAAACCGCGATTTTGCTCTCGCAACAGTTTATTCGCTTCGTTCGGGTGTTTTGATTCGAGTTCGGAGAAAAATCTTTTCGCACTATCAGCATCCGGCAAATCGCGCGTCAAATTTTCGATTTTTTCCGCTTCGGCGCTCATTAAGATTAAATTACCACAGAGTTTTGGAGACACAGAGAAAACAAAGTAAATCTGGGTGTCTCCGTGTTTCTGCGGTGAAATTCCTAACCTCGCAAAAGCGAATCTGCGCCGTCAATGTAAATTTCGGTTCCGGTAATGTGCGAAGCGGCGTCGGAAGCCAGAAATAAAACAAGCTCGGCGACCTGTCCGGCGGTTCCGGGTTCGCCGTCCGTGAGCGGTGTCGTGCCTTCGGGAAATTCGACCGGCTCACTCGCTTTTTCGATGTTTCGCTTTTCGGTACTTTCTTCGATGTTGGTTTCGATTGCGCCCGGACAAATGACGTTGACGCGGATTTTATGTTTCGCCAGTTCGAGCGCAGCCATTTTCGCAAACGCGACTTGCGCAGCTTTCGTGCTGGAATAAGCCGTCGCGCCGGCGTTTGAAAAAACTCGCGTGCCGTTAATCGAAGAAGTAATAATTATCGAGCCGCCACGTTTACGCAGATGCGGAATCGCGTATTTTGCGGTCAGAAACGTGCCGCGCAGATTTGTTTCGATTGTTTTGTCCCATTCTTCCGGCTCCAATTCGTCAATCGGCGCCCAAACGCCGTTGATTCCGGCATTGGCGAAAACGATGTCGAGCCGCCCGAAACTTTCGATTGTTTTTTCCAGCGCCCGCCGCATTTCTAAAGCGGAAGAAATATCTGCAACAACCGCGACGGCTTCGCCGCCCGCTCTTTTGATTTTCACAACCGTTTTCTGCAAATCTTCCTCGTCGCGTTCGAGCGCGGCGATTTGCGCGCCTTCTTTGGCAAATAAAAGCGCCGCCGCTTTTCCGATCCCGGAACCCGCACCAGTAATTAAAGCCGTTTTTCCCTTTAGTCTCATTTTCAGTTTTCCTCGCCTTTTAGGTAAATTCTAACAAGCCGAAAACGTCGGCAAAGTACGCTTTCAAACTTTTCGTTCAAATGCAGCAAACTTTTCGATTTCAAGCCGCAACGGAAGACGCCGGAAAACGGCTCGATAAATTCGCGTTTGAAAATCTGAGCCGATACAGCCAAATGTTTCTCGCCGATTTAATTCGCCAAAATCTGTGTTTCGTCAACGGCGAAACGCAACCCGTCGGTTATCACTTGAAAATCGGCGATGTGGTTGAAATTTCAATTGACGCGGCGGCAAAAACCGCAATGACGCCGGAAAATATTCCGCTTGAAATTTTGTTTGAAGACGATGAAATTCTCGTCGTCAACAAATCCGCCGGAATGCTCGTCCACCCGACAAACAGCGATAAATCAGGAACTCTAGCAAACGCTCTGGTTTTTCATCTCAATGGGGAAACCGTAATCGAAAATCCGAAATTAATTCGCCCCGGAATCGTTCACCGCCTCGACAAAGAAACTTCCGGCTTAATTGTCATCGCCAAAACGGCGCGCGCTTTGCGGATTTTGGGTTCGCATTTTCAGCGCAAATTGGTCAAGAAAATTTACGCCGCTCTTGTCGAAGGCGTCGTTTCGGAAAACGAAGGAACAATTTCCGCGCCGATTGGCAGACTCGAAGAAAAACCGCACTGGCGGGTTTTGCAGGACGGGAAAGAATCCGAAACAAAATTTAAAGTTCTGGAGAGGCGCGCGGATGCAACTTTGCTCGAACTGGAACCCGTCACGGGCAGAACCAACCAATTGCGAATTCACTGCGCCGAAATCAAACATCCGATTATCGGCGACGCGCTTTACGGCGGACGCGAATTCGCGCGTCTCTGTTTGCACGCCCAAAAATTGGGCTTTTTTCATCCAGACGGCGGCTGGCTCGAATTTTCTTCGACATTGCCGGAAGAGATAAAGTAAGATGCTATCGTTTTCCAAATCCTTTCGCTTCTAACCGGGTTAATTAAGCTTCGGCATTCGCTCAGACAGCAATATTAACCTTAATTAAAAGATGTCTTTAACATTGGTCACGGCATTAACTTCATTTCGCGTACTGGCTGGCGTCGTCGGTGTCGCTTATGCTTTAAATTCCAATCAAGAGGGCGGTAAATTCAAATTCGATGAGCTGCAAAAAGCTATTTTCGGCGAAGCAATCGGCGGTTTGTTTGCTGATTGGTTTAATAAAGGCAATTCGCTGGCTTATAAGGAATTTCTAAAACGCATTGAAAAGCTCGACCCGAATTCACTCAATCACGATTTACAACGCGCGGCAGCAAAAGCGCAAATACTAGCCACATTTTTCGCAGTGCAATCGTGTCTCACAGATATAAAATCTGAAAGAACCGGCTTGATTGAAAAATTTAGAAACAGGTATTTCAAACCCGCCGACCTTGATTGGCTATCGAACGTCAGCAAAAGCCTTCGTGAAGATTTGTCGAAAGTGGAGACTGAAACATTTGACACCAATCTCGATTACAAAGAAATCTTTGCCGTTTTCGATCAAAGCAGCGTTGCTCATTACAAAATAACGCAGCGAAATGTCGCTAAACAACTTAAAGAAGCTGTTTTGAATGACATCAAAAACAGGTATTACGAGAAATATTTGGGAATAAAAAGCGTCGAATTTAGCCAAAATGGTTTTGATTTGCTGAAAGATAAAATCGAAAAAGGCTGGAAGGAAATCTCCGACGAAGCGGCTCAAATTGTTCAACTCAAAATTAAAGATAGAAAGCAAACCGAATACGAATGGTTCGGGCTTGTCTGCCTGTTTTTTAACGAAGAATATAAATCAAACTCAAAAGTTCAAGCCGCGCTTGATAAACAAGATCGTCTTGAACAAAAAGCTCTGCTCCAAAACGTCAGCGTCAATTTGCAAACATCATTCGGGCTATTGCAAACGGAAATCAAAGATTTGGTTGGCGAAGTTTTGCAGTTTAAAGAAGAGCTTTTTTCTCGTCTTGACTCTATCGAAGGCAAACAGGATGACGCAAACGAAAAACTGGACGTTATTATCGGGAAGCTCGACGATAAACCGTCCCTCAACCAGCAAATCGCCTGTTTAAATCTGCCGGATTTGACGGTCGAGGTTTACGACCGGGTTGATGAGACGGCGGCGGTTTTACGGGCAATGTGCGACGACAGAGAACGTTTTCATCTGGTCGTCGCACCGAGCGGTTTCGGGAAAATCTATTTGTTGACCAAAGTTTTGCAGAAAGTCACCGACGGCGCGCTGATATTGCCAGCGTTTCAAACGAAAGTGCAGCGGATTATTCGTTTCGATTGCGGCTCGACGCGGACGATTTCAAGAATTGTCAGCGACTTTGCCGATTTGCTCGGCGTGCGGCTCGATTACAACCCGCAGGAAGGCGAGAAACCTGCGGAATGGATTAACAAACATTTGTTCGGCGCGCTGAAAGACATTGGAACGATCTGGCTCGTGTTGGAAAATTTTGAATCGTGGCTCGACTCGAAACGCAACTATGCGGTCGCGGAAGCAGAACCGCGCGCTTTTCTCAACGCTTTGTTTGAAGGCAATCACAATTTGCGCGCGCTCGTTTTGTCGCAATCCGAACCGGAAGATCATTTCAACGCGCGACTGCATAAATTGACCGACGTAAAACAAAAGCTCAAAGAAGGCTTGCCGAAAGCGGACGCGCTCGATTATTTGCGAACGAAGGGAGCGGAAGCCGGGCTTGACCGCGCCGACGAAGTTCTGCTGGTGCGGTTTCTCGAAGACGTTTGCTATATTCCGCAAGCCGTTTCCTCGCTCGTCAATTATCTGACGGCGCCGAAAATCAAAACCTTGTGGGCGGCGAAGAATATTACTTTCGCAAAGTTTATGAACGACGATGAATTGTGGGCGAAATTTGACGCTTACGAGCATGACCGCGACGAGGAAAGACCGGAGATTCGGCGGACGAAAGCCCTCATCGCGGCGCAGATTAAAGCGCAGTCCGAAGATTTGCAGCGGCTCTTGCGGGCAATGGCGTTTTTCAACCGGAAAGTGCCTTACGAAGCTCTGGAAGCGTTGTTTGACGACGAGGAACAGGCGGCTGAGGCGATAGCGCGTTTATTTGAACACGGTTTGGCGACTGTGACCGAAGATGTGCGCCGGACGAGATATTACGAATTGCACGCCTATTTCCGCGAGCAAGCCCGCAAGTCCGAAGTATTACCAGTTTTTGAAGATTTTTCGGATGAGACGTTGGAAAATTACGCCGCTAAACTGCTCTATAAAAAAGGAAACGAAGCATATGACAAAAATTTTTTCCGGCGGGCGATTGATCTTTACGGCTGTGCCGGACAAATTTACGGCTTTTTATTCGAGAAACGAGGAGGCGCAGACCTTGAAAATCAACTCGCCGGAGCATTCAACGGAAAAGGAATCGCGCTCGATAGTTTGGGAAGATTATTGGAAGCAATTGATGAGTTTGACAAAGCAATTTCTATTCTTCGCAGATTAGTTGAAGAAGAAAATCGTGATGAATTGGCAAATGATTTAGCAACAGCTTTGATGAACAAAGGCAATGCTCTTGCTAATCTCGGCAAATTAACGGAAGCAGTTTTTGAATACGATAACAGTGAGAGAGTGCGGGAAAGTTGTTTGCAGCGCGGCGAATTCCACGTTCTACCGGATTTCGTCAAAAACGTCAGAAATCGCGTTCAGGCATTGATAAAGCTGGAAGATTGGGAAAGAGCTGCCAATGACGCGATAAATGCTTTGGAGCTGGCTCTTCCGTTATTTGAGAGAGACGACTTTTCCGATCATTTCAAACAGCAAATAGGCGAACATATCGGCGTGATTCTTTATTTCGTACAGCAAGTTTCGCCGGACGACCGCGAGAAGATTTATGCTGCGGCTGGCGAAGCGGGCGAGGCTTTGCGGCAGCTTGTCGAATCGAATCAATAAAAAAGGCAGTCATTTACATATCACGGCAAATGGCTAACTTGAATTTGAAACGGCACTACGGATCGAAATGCAAAACGCTTTTGCTGAGCTTTGGTAAAAGAATTTACTTTGTTGCGTTTAAATTTTACAATTGAATGCCATTTAATGCTTCTCAAAATAAAAATATAATCGGTATGTTGATCAAATCAATTGTCACATCTTTGTTCGTTTTGCTTTTTGGCGTTTCCACCTTTTTGCAAGCAAATCCAACGGCTGCGATTCAATGGCAAACCAATTTCAAGACCGCGCTCAAATCGGCGCAGAAATCGGGCAAGCCGGTTTTGATTAAATTCAACGCCGAATGGTGTCTGAACTGCGACACGATGGAAAAAACTCTCTGGTCAAAACCGGAAATCTCTAGACTATCCGAAGAATTTGTCACGGTTTCGGTTGATTACGCCCGCGACCGCGAAACGGTCGCGCATTTCGGAGTCTCCAGCATTCCGCACGTTATTGTGGCGGATTCGTGGGGAAATATGCTCGATTTTCATCATGGTTACGACAAACGCGCGACCGAAACGGCGATTCATCAAATGATGAAAAATGTTTGGAAAGATTTTTCCGAGATACAAGCGCCGAATCTAAAGTTGGAAACCGACAAAGACAACGCCGCCGCTCTGGTAAAAATCGCTGAGTTTTATCGCAAAATCAACGCGCTTTTCCTGAGCAATAAATATTTCAAACAGGCGCTCAAAACCAAACAAATAAAAACCGACACGGCTTTGCGCGAGAAAGCTTTAGTCGCGGCTGGCGACAATTATCTCAAATTGAGAGATTACGACGAAGCCGAAAGGTTTTTTAATGATTCTCTGTCGGAATTCCCCAACGGCGTACAAAATGAAACTGCGTTTTTCGGATTGATAACGATTAACATTCGCCGCCAACGGTTCACCGAAGCCGAAACGGTTTTTGACCGAATGAAATCAAAATATCCCGATTCCCAATTTACACAACAAGCCGCAGAGAATTTACAGGAAGCTAAAACTCAATCGAATTAACTGCCTTAGCTCAAATCGCGGCGATAAACAATTCTCCCGCCGACAATCGTCGCAACCGGCGCTCCGACAAACTGCCAATTGTCGAACGGCGTGTTTTTCGATTTCGATTTCGACTCCGCCGCGCGAAAAGTCCATTCCAAATCGGGATCGAAAATCGTCACGTCGGCAATCGAGCCGACTTTTAAAGTTCCTCTGTCCTGCAAATTAAAAATGCGCGCAGGATTGGTCGAAAACATTTCAACCATTCGCTGCAAACCGATAATTCCGGTGTGAACCAATTTTGTGCAAGCCAAACCGACGGCGGTTTCAAGACCGACAATTCCAAACGGCGCGTGATCGTATTCGAGCGACTTTTCATCGGCGTGATGCGGCGCGTGATCGGTCGCAATCGCGTCAATCGTGCCGTCTTTAATCGCTTCCAAAACCGCTTCCAAATGCTCCTGTGAACGAAGCGGCGGTGCCATTTTCGTATTCGTGTCGTAGCCTTCTACGCTCGCATCAGTTAAAGCGAAATGATGCGGCGTGACTTCGCACGTCACTTTTAAACTTTTCTCTTTCGCCCGCCGCACGGCTTCGATTGCGCCTTTTGTCGAAATATGCGCGATGTGAATGCGCGCGCCCGTCATTTCCGCCAGCAGGCAATCG
The DNA here is from genome assembly GCA_036388775.1 of Pyrinomonadaceae bacterium. Lineage (GTDB taxonomy): Bacteria > Acidobacteriota > Blastocatellia > Pyrinomonadales > Pyrinomonadaceae > JALZCH01. The sequence continues at coordinate 78,074 of DASVRD010000070.1, forward strand.
CGCACGGCGTCCAATTCTTCAGCCTCCGCCGGTATTCCTTTTAAACCGAGCATCAAAGACATTCTGCCTTCGTGCATCGCTCCGCCCGCAGACAAAGATTTGTCCTCGCAATGGTCAACCACGCACAAATCAAAATCTTTCGCGTATTCGAGCGCGCGACGCATCATTCCGGCGTTCGGCACAGGTCGCCCGTCGTCTGAAACGGCAACCGCTCCGGCTGCTTTCATCTCGCCGATTTCCGCCAATTCGCAGCCGTCCGAAGATTTCGTCACCGCACCGATGGGAAAAACATTTGCCAGATTTGCCCGCCTCGCCTGTTCGATAATAAATCTGGTAATCGCTGCGTTATCGTTGACCGGATTTGTGTTCGGCATACAGCAAACGGACGTAAAACCGCCCGCCACAGCCGCCGCCCCGCCCGAAGCAATTGTTTCTTTATATTCTTGTCCGGGTTCGCGCAAATGAACGTGAAGATCAATAAAACCGGGTGCGACAACCAATCCGGTCGCATCAAAAACTTCAGCGTCTTCCGGCGGAACGTCCGATTCGTTAAGCCAAGCAGCAACGCGCCCGTTTTCAATTAAAATATTTTTTCCGCTGTTCTCACCCGTCGCCGGATCAATTAAATTTCCGCCTGCAATTAAAAGTTTCATCTAATTTTTAATAGATTATTAAATTGAATTCTCTATGTTTTCACGACGAATCGCTTTTTGACTCAGATATAATTTCCGCCCTTTATTACTTAACTGCCATGTCCATATAACTTCAGTAAATGACATATTAGGAAGTGGCGATGTACGTTGATAACTTATTTCTGAAATATCAATTAAACCAAAAAGTAAAAATTGATTACGCACAGCGACAAAGCTATCGTCTGAGATTTCAAAATCGGAAGTTTTAATTACTTCAGCATCAAGTAATTGACTTAATTGTTTTCTGTCATAATTTAATTTAAGCTCCTGAAAAACATAATTTGCTAAGATTTTTTGAACAGAGTTTTCAACACACTTAGCAATTAAATTGTCAGCCAACTCAGAAAATAACCGATTCCAAGTTGATTGAATTACAAAGTTTGGGTTTATGCGGCTTTCATATTTGTAGTTCAGGTTAATTACATCGTCTCCAAATGAAAATTGAGCGATGTCTAAAAATAACGATAAATCTTTAAGCTTTAGATTCTCCTCAATTAAATTGTCGTACCGTTGTTGTAAGACCGCTAAACGTTCTAATAATTCACTTTTATCAGTGCCGCCAGCTTTAATCCAACCTTTTTGCGGATTCATAACAAAAGACATACTCAAACTAGCCAAAACATTTGTTCCGAGTTCATCAACTGTCCGCCAATAATTACAATGATGCTTGTTAACCTTTTGTTTGAAAGCATCAAGTTTTTCTTGTACTTCAGGTTTCATTTCTGACTTATCGCGTGGAATTTGTCCGGGTTCCGAGTGAATAAAAGGTAAAACCGGAATATTTTGTGAGACAGCAAAGTGGTATTCTTTTTCTGTATAGCTAAGATTGCTTTCCGCATCAATCGAGCCGTATTTACCGCCGATAATCAAAACATAATAATCGGAATCTTTAATAATCCGCTCAATCATTTCCCAAGGCGTATCATTTGCGGCAGGAAAAATTTCCATCCCGGCGGGAAACTGATTAAGTTTCAAGATTGCATTCAAAACAGCTTGCCGCTCCTCTTGCAAATCGCGGAATGTTGAACTAACGAAAATCTGATAACGAGGTTGAGACATAACTTTTTTCTGCTCATTCCTGCGAGCTACCTACCGCGCCGCCTGTGACGAGATACAAAACAGCCATCCGAATCGCCAAACCGTTTTCAACTTGATTTAAAATAAACGCCCGCGAGCTGTCGGCAATATCCGAAGAAATTTCGACGCCGCGATTCATTGGACCGGGATGCAAAACGATGGCGTCTTCTTTGGCAAGATTTAAACGAGCTTGCGTCAGTCCGTAATGAATCGAATATTCTTTCATCGAAGGGAAAAATGCCGAATCCTGCCGCTCTTTCTGAATCCGCAAAATCATTACCACGTCGGCGTTTTTGAGCGCATTTTCCAGGCTCGAAGCGATTTCAAAATTGTTTTCGACCAAACCCAAAAATTCCGGCGGCAACAGCGTTCTCGGTCCGAAAACTTTGACTCGCGCGCCCAATTTCGTCAGCAGATAAAGATTCGACCGAGCGACGCGGGAGTGAAGAATATCGCCGATAATGGCGACGTTTAAATCCGCGATTCGCCCTTTTCGGTCGCGGATCGTCATCGCGTCCAAAAGCGCCTGCGTCGGATGTTCATTCGCGCCGTCTCCGGCGTTGACGACCGCAGCGTCCGAATGTTTGGCGAGCAGGTGGGGCGCGCCAGCCGAACCGTGACGAATGACAATCGCGTCGGGCTGCATCGCGTCGAGGTTTTTCGCCGTATCGAGGAGAGTTTCGCCTTTGGTGACGCTCGAAGTTGAAATTGAAATATTGATGGCGTCGGCGGAAAGGCGTTTGGCAGCGAGTTCAAAACTGGTGCGCGTGCGCGTCGAAGCCTCGAAAAAAAGATTGATGACGGTTTTGCCGCGAAGCGTCGGGACTTTTTTGACTTCGCGGCGCGAAACGTCGCGGAAAGTTTCCGCCGTGTCTAAAATTTTCAGAATGTCGGCGACGGAAAGATGTCGGATTCCGAGCAAATCTTTTCGGCGAAATGGTTTGGGCATCGAATAAAATTACGCGGTCGGACGCTCGTAAATCCCGACGCCTTCTTCGTTATCGAATTCCGAGAGCAAAACTTTGATGATTTCGCTTTTTTTCGTCGGCACGGTGCGCCCGATGTAATCGGCTTGAATCGGCAATTCGCGGTGTTCTTTGCCGCGATCAACCAAAACAGAGAGCTGCACGCGGCGCGGGCGTCCGTAATCCATCAATTGATCGAGCGCGGCGCGAACCGTTCTGCCGGTGTAAAGCACGTCGTCAACGAGAATGATTTTACGGTCTTCGATGTCGGCGTCGAGCTGCGTGCGGTTGACAATCGGGTTTGCGCCGACGGTTGATAAATCGTCGCGGTAAAGCGTGATGTCGAGAATTCCGAGCGGCGGGCGCGTGCCTTCCAAATCCAGGATTTTATCCGCCAGACGTTCTGCCAGCGGGACTCCGCGCCGCTGGATGCCGACCAGATACAAATCTTTCACTCCCTGATTTTCTTCGACTATCTCAGAAGCCAGCCGAAACAAAGCGCGCTTGATTCGCGCCCCATCCATAATTCTCGATTTTTCCACCAAATTTATTTCTGCCATCTTGCCAGAAATGGTAAATCGTAAATGGTAAATTGTAAATCGTTCAATCGTAAATCGTGAATAGTAATCGTGAATCGAATTTTTTGTTTTGTTTTGGTACTTTCAAGAGGGTAACGACTTAACGATGCCGTTGAAAACGATTTACGACTTTATTCGTCCTTTGCTTTTTCGTCTGCCGCCGGAAACGGCTCACGAGCTAGCCGTCAAATTTTTAAAATCCGGTTTTGCCGAGAAATTTGTCCCGAATCAAAATCTTTCGCCGTTTGGAGAAATCGAATGTTTCGGATTGAAATTCAAAAATCCGGTCGGCGTCGCCGCTGGTTTTGATAAAAACGGCATTGTCGCTTCGGAGCTTGCCCGTCTCGGTTTCGGTTTTGTCGAAGTCGGCACTACGACTTTTCATCCGCAGCCGGGAAATCCCAAACCTCGTCTTTTTCGCCTTCCACAGGACAAAGCCTTGATCAACCGCGCCGGATTTAACAACGACGGAACGGCTGAAGTTGTCGAAAGATTAAAGAAAAATCGCCCGCCGTGCGTTTTGGGAATGAACATCGGCAAAAGCAAAATCGTGCCGAATGAAGCGGCGACCGAAGATTATTTAAAGAGTTTCGATCTCGTCCACCCGATTGCCGATTACATTGTCGTCAATGTTTCATCGCCCAACACGCCGAATCTGCGCGAGCTGCAAAAAGCCGACGCTCTTGCCGAACTGCTTGATGCGCTCCAACAAAGAAATCGTGAATTAAGCCCGAAAAAAAGAATTGTCCCGCTTTTGGTGAAAATCGCGCCGGATTTAACGGAAATGGAAATCGAAGCGATTGTCGGCGTCGCAATTAATTTAAAGCTCGCCGGAATTGTGGCGACAAACACGACGATCAATCGTGAAAATCTGAAAACACCGAAAACCGAAATCCAGCGCATTGGCGCAGGCGGCTTGAGCGGCAAACCGCTCACCCGACACTCGACCGAAATCGTCGAAAAAATCTTTCGCTTTTCCGGCGGCAAATTGCCGATAATCGGAGTCGGCGGTATTTTTACCGCAGCGGACGCTTTTGAAAAAGTCGCCGCCGGAGCTTCGCTCATTCAGCTTTATACTGGGTTTGTTTATCAAGGTTTGAACGTTGCGCACGACATCAACGACGGATTGATTAAAATCTTGCAAGAAAAAGATTTTCGCTCGTTTCAAGAAGCAATTGGGAGTAATAAAAAATGAAACACTTTTTAGCATTTACATTGTTTCTGCTTGCGGCGAGTTTTACAACGGCTAAAGCTCAAAATATAAAACTTCCTGCGGAATGCAAAAAAATCTTGAAGGACGAATTTCGTAGTTATCGCCCGGCGCAAGTTTCACAGGAATTTCAAATTAATCATCAAGCCGGAAAACACTCTTACGAACCGAATCTCGTCAAAGGCGATTGGAACGGCGACGGGAAAATTGATTACGCCGTTTTGATAGAGCGAAAACAAATTAGCAATGAAAATTCGCCGAAATCATTAATCATTGCTTTTTTACGGAGTTCAAACGGTTACCGACATTATATTTTAGAAGGCGGCGATTACATTGATTTGATGAAAAAAGGCGAAAAAGATTACAGCTACGATTGGCAAAGAAATTTCAGGTATAAAAATGACGCGATTTTTGTCGGAATCGGAGAATGTTGCGGAAGCTCTTATGTTTGGCGTAACGGCAAATTTGTTTCTACAGTCACCAGCGATTGATTTTTATGTCGAAAAATAAAGAAAAACTTATTGTCGCTCTTGATGTTTCAATGACAGACGAGGCGCGAAAAATTGTCGCCGAGTTGAAAGACTTAGGAGTCGGTTTCAAAATCGGTTTGCAGCTTTTTGTCGCAGAAGGCGGCGGTTTTGTCCGCGAATTAACCGAATCGGGCGCGCGCGTTTTTCTCGATCTAAAATTTCACGATATTCCGAACACCGTCGCCGCCGCAGCGGTCGAAGCCGCGAGACTCGGCGTTTGGATGTTTAATCTGCACGCCGCAGGCGGAAGCGAAATGATGGAACGAACCGCTTCGGTTGTGCGTGAAACATGCGCGCGCGAGCAATTGCGACAGCCGAAAATAATTGCCGTGACGGTTTTGACAAGCTCGAATCGGGAATCATTGCGCGAAGTAGGAATTGAAAACGAAGTTCTGCCGCAAGTCGTGAAACTGGCGAAATTAACCGAATCCTGCGGTTTGGACGGCGTAGTCGCGTCGCCTTTGGAAATCGCCGCGATACGCGAAACCGTCGGGAAAGATTTTTTGATTGTGACGCCCGGAATCAGACCCGAATCCGCAATTGCGGGCGATGACCAAAAGCGCGTTTTAACTGCGGCGCAAGCCGTTCGCGCGGGCGCGGATTATCTCGTTGTCGGCAGACCGATTTTGCGAGTCGAGAACCGCAGAAACTCGGCGGAAAATATTTTGGCTGAGATAGAATCTGTTAATGTGTAAGATTGTTGTTTTTTAAGTTTGATTTTTTTGCATCAAAAGTTTTGATGAAATTGCTTTTTTATTCTTTCGTTTTAATCATTTCGTTTTCATTTGCGTTTCCCGCCAAAGCGCAGACTGAACGTTTTCCGGTCGGTGAAAAACTCACTTATCACGTGAGCTTTGCCAATTTTAGCGACGCCGGTTTTGTCGAGCTGCATACGGTAGCACGCGAAAAAGTCGGCGAGCAAGACGCGGTTCATTTGCGCGCGCGGGTGAAAACGACCGGAATGGTCGAAGCGACTTTGCTCGCGCTCGATAATGAATACAACAGCTTTATCTCGCCTGAAACCGGGTTGCCGCTGAGAATAGAACGCACTTTGCGCGAATCAATCGCCCCGACCGACATTAAGCGCGATTTTGCCGAAAACCAATCGCCGGGCGCAAACAACGTGCGCGATTTAATTTCTGCAATTTATCAAGTCCGCACGCTGCCGCTCGCTTTGAATTCGACGTTTCCCTTGCGGGTCGTCGAAAACAATCAGATTTACGAAGTTGAATTAAAAGTCGTCAAAAAAATGACTGTTTCAACCGCCGTCGGCGCTTTCGGCGCATTTGTCGTTCAGTTTCAAATCGCCAACAACGAAAAATACAATCGCTTTCGCTTTCAAATGATCGTCAGCGACGACGAGCGGCGGTTGCCGATTTCATTTCAGGTCAAACATTCAAAAGGCGAGATTCGCGCCGAATTAGCGAGCGTTCAGATTCTGCTGCCGGAAATTCAGATTCCGACAATCGCCACGCCGCCGATAACTACCAACCCGAACATTCCGCAGATTCCGACGACCGTTTCGCCGCCAAAACGCAACCCGATTCCGCCGCCGAAGCCCTACGTCGAAAATCAACCGCTTGCCGCCGATTTGCCGTTTGCGCTTAAAGAAAAATTGACTTTCGATGTTTTTCGGCAAAATAAAAAAATCGGCGTGATTCAGTTTGAAATCCCTGACCGCAAGCTTTATTTCACGCGCGACGCCGTTAATTTAACCGCGAAAATCGTTCAATCGTCCGACCCGTTTCTTCCAACGGGAAGCACTTTTACTTCTTACATCAACCCGGAATCTCTGACACCGTATCGCAGCGAAATGCGCGCCGGCGGCTCGCTCAGCCGCTTCGGCGACCTTTACAATTTCGATCAGGAACGCGGCACCGTGACCACGGAAAAAGGAAAAACCGTCGAAGTTCCAATCGGCACTTACGATTTGCTCTCGCTCGCTTACGCTCTTCGCGCGTTTCGGATTGAAACCACACGCGATACAAAAGCCGCTTTGTTTTTCAGCAGTTCAGCCAAAATCGTCAGCTTTAAGCTCGCCAAAAGAGAAACCGTTGACATTGGAGGAAAAAAAATCAAAGCCGTGCAGCTCAATTTAACGCTTGGCGATCCGCGTTCGGACTCGCTCGGATTAAAGCTCTGGCTTTCGGATGACCAACAACGCCGCCCGCTGCGTTTTTCGTTTAGTTCCCCGCTCGGCGAGATTCGCGCAGAATTAGCAGGCTCTCCGACTCCATAATCTTAAACTTTTTCAATTTTGATTTCGTTTAAGCTAAGCGAAATTGAAAATCAATTTCAATTTAGTTATATTAGCTTAAACAATATTTCGTTTCTCTTTTTAACAATGAAATTAAAAAATCAAAGTGAAAACCGGACTTTAGCCGAATTGGAAATCGGCGCCAACGCTCGAATTTTATCGGTCGAAGGCGACGAAGCCGTTTCGCGCCGCCTGCTTGAAATGGGCGTCACGCCGGGCGCGCCGGTTCGAGTTGTAAAAAACGCGCCGTTCGGCTGCCCTTTGGAAATTCGCGTTCGAAATTCGCACCTTGCCATCCGCCGTTCGGAAGCCGGTTTGATTTTTATTGAACAGTAATAATCCGCAGATGATGCTGATACGGCAGATAAACCAGAGATAATTTTATTATTGTCACTGTCCTGAATCTGTTCGATCCGTGTCATCTGCTTTCTATTTCCTTTTTAAGTGCAAAATATAGCTGTCAAAGAACAAAAGCCGAAAACCAAAGACCGAATCACCGTAGCTTTGGCTGGAAATCCGAATGCCGGAAAAACGACGCTTTTTAACGCTTTGACGGGTTTGCGGCAAAAAGTCGCCAATTATCCGGGCGTCACGGTCGAGCGCAAAGAAGGCGTCTGGCGAATTGCGGATGAAAGAACGGCGACGCTGATTGATTTGCCCGGTCTTTACAGTCTAGACGCCAACTCGATTGACGAGCAGATTGCGAGAGACGTTTTAACCGGAAAAATCGCCGGGGTTAATTTGCCGGATGTCATAATCGCCGTCGTTGACGCAACGAATCTCGAACGCAATCTTTATCTCGTCACCCAGCTTGTCGAATACCGAATTCCGCTCGTCGTCGCTCTGACGATGATTGATGAAACCGAAAAAAGCGAAACAAAAATTAACGCCGAAATACTCTCCGAAGAACTCGGCGTCCCGGTCGTTCAGATTATCGCCGCGCAAAAACGCGGCATCGAAGAATTGCAAGCGGCAATTTTTCGGGTTTTGGAAAACAAAATGTCGTCCGCTTCTCTGCCCTTTTTTAAGCAAAACGGCAACGGAAATTCAAATATTATTCAGCGCTACGCATGGATTTCGCGCGTCGTCAGCGATGCGGTCGAAGAAAAACAAACTTTTGAAACAACCGTTTCCGAAAAAATTGACCGCATTCTGACGCACAGAGTTTTCGGTCTCGCAATTTTAACGGCAATTTTATTGCTGATTTTCCAAACAATTTTTTCGTGGGCGACGCTGCCGATGGATTTGCTCGACGCCGGTTTCGGCGCGCTCGGCGAAGCGGCAAAAAACAATTTGCCGCCCGGACTTTTCACTGATTTATTGACGGACGGAATTATTGCCGGAGTCGGCGGCGTTCTCGTGTTTTTGCCGCAAATCATTCTCCTGTTTTTCTTTATTTCGATTCTCGAAGACACGGGCTATATGGCGCGCGCCGCATTTTTGATGGATCGCCTGATGCGCGGTGTCGGGCTTCACGGCAAAGCGTTTGTCCCGCTTTTAAGCTCTTTCGCCTGCGCTATTCCCGGAATTATGGCGACGCGGACGATTGAGAATCCGAAAGACCGGCTCGCCACAATTTTGATCGCGCCGCTGATGAGCTGTTCGGCGCGGCTGCCGGTTTACACCCTGATGATTGCGGCGTTTTTTAGCGGGCAATATGTTTTCGGCTTTTTGTCGCTCGGCGCAGTTTTGATTCTGGCGATGTATCTGCTCGGAATTGTCACGGCAATCGTCATCGCTTTCGTTTTAAAACGAACGGTTCTGAAAGCTCCCGCGCCGCCGCTCGTAATGGAATTGCCTCGGTATCGTCTGCCGAATTGGAAAAATGTTTTTCTCAACGTTTTCCAGCGCGCCGGAATGTTCGTCAAACGCGCCGGAACCGTAATTCTGGCAATCTCAATCATTCTCTGGGCATTAACGACGTTTCCAAGAACCGAAAATCCCGAACCCGAAATCCAAACTCAGAATTCGGAAATCGCGACGAACGACGAACAACGAACAACGAACGAAGCTGCGGAGCAGCTTAAAAACAGCTTTGCCGGACGTATCGGACACGTAATTGAACCGGTTATCGCGCCGCTCGGTTTTGATTGGAAAATGGGCGTCGCGCTGATTTCTTCTTTCGCCGCTCGCGAAGTTTTGGTTTCGACTCTGAGCATCATTTACAACGTCGGCAAGGACGCGGACGCCGAATCGGATTCGCTGATTTCAGCAGTCCGCGAGGCGAAAAAAGACGACGGCTCGCCTGCTTGGACGCCTCTGACGGCAGTGACGATGATGGTTTTCTTTGTGCTGGCGATGCAATGTATGTCAACAATCGCCGTCGTTCGCCGCGAAACGAACTCATGGCGCTGGACGCTTTTTATGATTGGTTATATGACCGCCTTGGCTTACGCGGCGTCGTTTTTCACTTTTCAAATCGGCAAACTTTTGGGCTTTTAAAGATTCAAACTCTGCAATGCAAGATTGGCAAACAATTCTGGTTTTTCTGGTTATCTTCGCAGCGTCGCTTTTCGCAGTACGCCGCGCTTGGCTCAAATTTCGCGGATTGTCGGATTCGAGTTGCGCCACAGGCTGCGGAAAATGCGGTGCGGAAAATTCTTCGTCCGCAAAACTTTTTCAAATCATACGTCGTTGAAACTTCAGGAGGAAATGTTTTCCCGACTTGACGTTATTTTGAGCATCAAAGATAATATTTGTTGAAAACGGTATTCATTTTCAACATCATTTTTATAAATTTATTCAACCAATGCAAACAAATCTGAAATTCAAATCCCTGCCGATTGAAAACGATAATCAAAAAATCGAAGTCCAGCTCGACGACGAAAATCAGGTTACGCTTAGACTCTCGACCTGGACGGAAGGTTTAGGTTGGTGCACGCAAAAAACGATGAGTTTTGATGCCGCAATGCTTGACGATGTGCAGCGAGCTTTGATTATCGCCCGCAATAAAATCAAACGTGAACAAATGGAAAAAGGTGAAGAAAAACAAACTTCAAAAGTTATTTATATGCCATTCGCCGCTTAATAAACCGCTTTCCTATAAATAAAAATACCGGATTACAGATACTCCTATACTCTTTTCAAATAAGGTTAAAAACTTTTGATAATTAAATAAACTTGTGATAAAAACCGCCGTACTGTGTTAAAGCTGCTTCCCACAAGGAGTATTTTAAAGTTTGCCATTAATAGACTTAATTCAGCATTACACTTTTACCGGCTAATTCTGCCATCTTTTAGTTTGCAGCGGAGTGAAAAAAAAAACTGAAAAAAATATCCGAGTGATGATAGTTTTTTGTCCGTTTCGGTGCGTTAGTTAATGAAGGCAA
>DASVRD010000071.1:0-90930 GCA_036388775.1 Pyrinomonadaceae bacterium
CGCTGCCGTTCCAATACTGAACATCAAAGTCCGTGATGCCGTAAGTCGTGAACGTTTCGCCGAGCATCGGTTCCGCCGTATTCCAGAAATCATCTCTTACGGCATAAACATCTATCTCGTTAATGGTTTTACTGCCATTAAAATCAACCTGCAGCCAATCCGGGTAGAAATTAGCCGTCGCGTCTTTCCACGCTCCCGACGTTGCCCACACTCGAACTCCGTCGTTGGCTTTCGATGCCGCGCCGTCATCATTGAACACCGATGATGCAGAAGCTACTCCGCCATTTGATGCCAATGCGACGTTCGTTCTTTGACCGACCGAAAGTGTCGCCGATGCCTGATTGCCGTCTCCGCCGTTCGATGATGTAACAGCTCCGGTCGTATTAACCAATGATCCAGCTTGCGTGGCTTTTACATTAACTGTAAATGTGCAGGAACTGTTGACCGGAATAGTTGCCGCAGCGATAAAGACTCCTTTGCCGTCATTGATCGAGCTGACCGATCCGTTCGAACAGGTACTCGTTACAGCCGGCACGTCGGCTATTTGCATACCGACAGGAAAGACATCTTCAACGCCGACATCATTAAGTGCGACGACGTTTACTGATGGATTGTTGATCGTGAACGAAAGCATTGATATTCCGCCCAAAGAGACTGTTGACGGAGAGAATGATTTAGTAATTGAAGGCGGTGCCGTCACTGTCAAATTTGCTATGTTGCTGACCGCTCCCGGCATGGAGTTTTGATCAGATGAAACACCGGATAAAACATTCGGATGAGTTCCGGTCTTATTGCTCGTCACCCGGTAAGTGATTGTGCATTGCGACTGAGCAGGTACAGTAATACCGCTAAAGCTCAAATTGGTCGCTCCCGCTTGCAGAACATTAGGAGTTGTTCCCTGACAAGTTCCTCCAATTGGTCCTCCGACAGCACTCATATTCACCAATGTATCGGTAAATGATGCATTCGTCGCTGCGACCAGATTTGAAGCATTACTTAAATAAACAGTGACGGTTGATGTTCCGCCGGGTTGAATGCGCGTCGGAGTAAAACCTTTGCCGATCACCACCGCATTTGCATTGACTATCAGTTGAGCCGTATTACTCGGCGCTCCCGCTCCAGTCGTTTGATTAGTTGTCACGCCCGACGTTTGGTTTGGATGTTCGCCCGGCGTAATGCTCGTTACCGTAAATGTCAGGGTACAACTGCTGTTTGCCGGAATGGTGATATTGCTGAAGCTCAGCGTCTGTGCTCCAGAAGCGAAAACGTTCGATGACGCTCCGGCGCACGATCCGCCCGATGCTCCGCCGACCGCCGTCATATTTGATAGATTATCGGTAAACGAAGCATTTGTCAGAGCAAACGGGTTCGAATTGCTCAATGTCAACGTAACGGTCGAATTCTGTGTCGGCTGAATGACGGTCGGTGAAAATGCTTTCGCGATGATCGGCAGATGTAAAATCTGATCGGAATCTGTTGCCGAATTGTTTCCCGGCGTCGGATCGGTCACCGTTGCCGGCGCCATTACGCTCGCCGTATTCGACAGCATTCCCGAAGCCGTCGCTGATACAACGGCATTGACGGTGTATGTGACAGAGGCACCCGCCGGCAGATTGACCGTATCGTTGATATTGCCCAGTCCCGATGCCGAACAGGTCCCGCCGCCGGTTCCCGCGCACGTCCAGGTTCCGGTCAGAGCCGCCGGAAACGTGTCCGTCACGGTCGCTCCCGCGGCGTTGCTCGGACCGGCGTTAGACGCCGTAATCGTATAAACGACCGGACCGCCCGCCGTCACGCTCGTCGCGCCGTCGGTCTTGGTAATCGAAAGATCAGCCCGCGGCGTCAGCGTGTCGGTGTCGGTCGCCGAGTTGTTCGCCGTGTTCGGATCGCTCACGTCGCCGGGCGTCACGCTCGCCGTATTTGAGAGCGTCCCGGTTGCGCTAGACGAGACGGTTGCCGTCGCCGTATATGTGACCGAACCGTTTGCCGGCAGATTGACCGTATCGTTGATATTGCCCGATCCCGATGCCGAGCAAGTCGCGCCGCCCGCGCCTATGCACGTCCAGCTTACTCCGCTCAGAGCCGCCGGAAATGTGTCTGCGACCGTTACGCCCGTCGTGCTGCTCGGTCCGTTATTTCTGGCTGTAATCGTGTAAGTCACCGAAGCGCCCGGAACGGCTGTCGTCGCGCCGTCGGTTTTGGTAATAGAAAGATCGGCGCTGAGAACGTTCAAAGTGTCGGTGGCGTTATTGCCGGTGCCGCCGTTTGTCGAAGTAACGTTACCCGTTGTATTCACTTTTGCTCCGACAGTCGTCGCCGTAACGGAAACGCTCACCGTGCAAATGCCGCTGGCTGAAATAGTTCCGCCGGAGAAGCTCAAAGATGTGTTTCCGGCTGCCGGGGCAAATGTTGGCGAACCGCAGCCTGTAGTCACAATGTTCGGCGTTGCAGATATCTCTAACCCGGCAGGAAACGTATCAGTGAAAGCTACGCCGGTCAGCGCAGCCCCCGCATTCGGATTCGTTATTGTAAATGTCAGCGTACTGACTGCGCCGAGGCTGATCGAATTCGGTGAAAACGCTTTTGCAATGCTCGGCGGCGAGAGAATCGGAGTAGTATCGGTTGCCGAATTGTTGTTGGGCGTCGGGTCTGCGCCGTTCGCTCCGTTGTCGGCAATCGAAGCGGTGTTGGAAATTTGCGTGACGCCGGATGGTAACGGGTTCGCTATCGTCACTGTAAACATACGGCTGTCGCTGACCCCGGCATTAAGGTTGCCTATCGTCAGATTGCAGGTAGAACCGGCATTATTGTTCGGCGAACACAGCCAGCCGGACGAACTTGCGCCCGCATTGAATGTCGAATTAGCCGGAACGTTTTCGGTTAGAGTTACGCCCGTAGCTCCCTGATTACCTACATTTGAAAAATTGAGCGTATAAGAAACCGTTCCGCCCGCGCTGGTCGTAGCCCCGCCGTCCGATTTAGTTATTGTTAAATCGGGCGCGGCGTTGACTGGCGTCGTGTCGCTTGCCGAATTATTTGTCGGTGTTGGATCGGCGCCCTGCGTTCCGTCGTCGGCGATAGAAGCCGTGTTACTGATTTGTGTGACTCCGGCGGCAATCGGATTGACGACAGTTACGGCAAAAGTAGCCGAACCGCTCGCTGAATTGTTAACTGTTCCGATTGTCAAAATACAAATTGTTCCGGCAGGCGAGCCGTTAACGCAGCTCCAGCCGGCAGTGCTTGCCGCCGCATTAAATGTCGTGTTCGCCGGAACGGTTTCAGTGATAAACACTCCGTTGGCGGCGAGCGTGCTTCCCGAATTGGCATAAGAGAGAGTATAAGCGACGGTTCCGCCCGGCGTAATTGTGATGCCGCCGTCCGATTTGCCAATGGACAGATCAGGCGTTGCCAGAACCGATAACATTGCAGTAGCGGCACTTCCAGCTCCGCTGTTGGTGGTTGTTACCGTGCTGGTCGTATTGGTTTTCATCCCAGTAGTCGTTCCGGTGACTGTTACGCTGAATTGACAGTTTCCTCCACCCGCGAGCGACGGTTTTGTAAACGAAATGACGTTCGATGTGATTGAATACGAACCGTCTGTACAAACAGTTGTAGCAGCGGTGTTCGGTGCCGTTACTCCATTTGGAAGCTGATCCGTAAAGGCGGCGTTGTTGAGCGATAACGATGAATTCGGGTTCGCAAGCGTAAACTGTAAGACGGATGTTGAGTTCAACTGAATCTGATTCGGAGCAAAGCTCTTTGATAGTGTCGGCGGATTGATTACTGTAACACTGGCTGATGCCGTGTTGCCGGTGCCGCCGTTCGTCGAACTGACGTTGCCGGTCGTATTGTTCTGTTGTCCTTCGGCTATGCCTTTGACATTAACGATTATCGTGCAATCAGAGTTTGCCGTCAGTGTGCCGCCCGAGTAACTGATAGAAGCCGCGTTGGCAGCAGCCGTGACCGTTCCGCCGCAATTATTTATAACGCCGGGCGTGTCGGCGACTTTTAAGCCCGAAGGCAGATTGTCCGTGAAAGCGACATCGTTTAGAGCAGAAGCATTCGGGTTGGTGAGCGTGAAAGTCAAACTCGTTGTTGCGTTCGGCGAAATAAACGAAGCGCCGAACGCTTTACTGATGACAGGCGCCGCAATCACAGTTTGACCGCCTGATAGCGTACCGTTGCTCGCATTGAAATTTGTGTCGCCGCTATAGTTGGCGGTTACGGTATGGACGCCTGTCGTTAAACTCGTTACGTTCGACAAAGTCGCCACGCCGTTGACGAGCGCGACGGGCGAGCCGAAATTCGCGTTGTCAATGACGAATTGAACCGTTCCGGTCGGCACAACTGGAGAAAGCGGAGCGATGGTTGCGGTAAAATTAACGGCTTGTCCGACTCTCGAAGGATTGACGGAAGACGTTACGCTCGTCGTAGTGCCGGCTTTATTGACGGTTATCGTTGCGCGATTCGTTCGTCCCGCGGCGGCGACATCATTGTCCACGATTGCATCGGCAGAACCAGCTCCAGCCGAAGTCGCGGTAAAGGTCGCTGTTGCCGTGCCGTTCGATTGAATAGTCGTTTGCGCGTTGGAAATCGTGCCACGAACGGGATTATTGAACGTAATCGGCAAGCCGAGCAAGACGGTAATATTGGAAAGCGATAAAACGTTATTCGCCGAGTCAGTCAGAAAGCTGGCGGTCAAAGTCGTGTTTTGCCCGACCGTAATCGTTGACGGACTGGCTGTATGGCGCAGGACAATCCACGGCGTGTAATTTAAACTTCCCGCGCTGCCCGGCGTCAAAACCGCCGTATCGCACGGCGCAGCGCTCGGTCCGGTGCTGCATCCCCACCAATTTTCGGCTGCATTAGCCGCTCCCGGATTGACGTCTTTATTCAGCCCATTTCCCAGAGTTCCTGCTCCGGTGTTGCCGACGATGCGGTTGTAGCTAATGGTAGTGTTGCCTTCTCCGGCGGCAATTCCCGCACCACCTCGATTAATCGAAGCATTGGACGAAAGAACGTTATTGATAATTGTTGTTTTGTTGATTGTCGCGCTGCCGGTCATCGGCGTAACGAAAATGCCGCCGCCCTGTGCCACCCCGCCCGCTCCGGTTCCCGAAGTGTTGCCGCTGACTGTGCTGTTTTGGAGCGTAAAAGAAACGGTTCCGCTGCCGACGAAATTGATTCCGCCGCCCTGGCTGAACGCCGAATTATTGGAAATAGTCGTGCCGCTTATCTGAAACACGCTGTTCGCCGTGCTGATGTGCTGGAAGTAAATCCCGCCGCCGCTATTTGTTTGAGCCGTGTTGCCCGTAATCGTCGAATTGGTAATCGTTAAATTGTACGGACCTGCCAGCGCCGCCAAACCGCCGCCGTTGGCTGGAATAGTGATGCCGCCCGCCGACGGGTTAGAGCTTCGATTGTTGCTGATTGTGACATTCGTCAATGTTACGTTTCCGCTGGTCGTCGTAGCGGTATCAAGATCAATGCCGCCGCCCGGTCCGGTAGTCGCCGAGTTGCTGTCAAATGTCGAGTCCGTAATTGAAAGAGTGCCGCCCGCGCCCGTGTTGCACCAATCGAGACCGCCGCCGGTGTAGCTGAAATCAGGCGATCCGTTCGGCTGAGTGTTGCGTCCGTACCTGACGGTGATGCCCGAAAAACTCGTGTTAACGACGAATTGGCAAATCGGATTGCTGGCGAAAACTTTATCAATTCCGTTTGTCGTGTTTGTTCCGGCTTGGATAATGGTTCCCGCTTGTCCGCCGAGACCTATAATCGTTAAATCATCTTTTATGTCGAGATCGCCCGTCGCATTGCTGTCTTCGTTGGCACCGGCGTTGGCGAGCGTCAAAGTATAAGTGCCGGGCGAAATATTAATCACATCCGCGCCCGGTGTCGTGTTCGCTTTGCTGATTGCGCCGCGCAAACTGCAATCGCCTGGCGCCGACGTGCAAGCTTGCGCCGACAGGACGTTCGTATCGTCTACGCGGTCAACTTCAAAAACGGCGCTCGGCGCCGCTGCGACAAACGAGGGTTCGGTTTTTCCTTTTTGTAGAACAACCAGACCGGGACGCGAAAGAACGTTCAATCGCATCGAAAGCACCGCCATCGGCTGGCTTTCAGTTTCGAGTGCGGAGCTTAAAAGCTCAGATTTTTCGCCGGAATAAGCATTTCCATCCACGGCTTTGCCCGACTGCGAAAGTATTTTGATTTCGCGCGTTTCGGAATTGAGAAAAACTATATCGTCGGTGTTTTGCCCGGAAAAATTCGCTTTCATCAAAATCGGAGCGGAACTTTGACGATAGGATTGATCCGAACTTTTGTCAGCGCTCAGATTGCCGTCTATCGTCCAGTTTTCCGGCGTTTCGATTTTTCGATTTTTTAATTTCGCTCCGTCTTCATCGGGCTGAGATTGTTTAACAAACGCTCTGCCGCGTTTGGCTTGCGCTTCCTGCGCGGAAAACGGACGCTCGTCGAGCTCGCCGCGTTTTGCAATCAGCACTTTTCCGTCCTGCGTCAATAACGCGATTTCCGTTTTTCCGGCACGGTCAGCGATAAAATCGCCAATCGCAATCGCTTGCGGCGCAAACGGCAAATTGATGTTTTCGGGCTGGAAATCGCCGGTTTTTGATTGCTTATTTTGACTGCGCCCGTGCAAAATCGAAACGCCACGAGCGGTCAAAATCGCCGCGTCGAAAAATTCATTGTCGTCGAGCTTTCCGATTTCAAGCGAAATTGCCGGAGCGTTTAATTCGTAATTTGTCGGTGCGGCGAAAATGCCGCTTTCGGCATTTTTATAAACGAGTAGCGCCGCCTCGCCCGCACTGTTTTCGATACCGACCAGCAAATCAGCCCGTTTGTCGGCAGCGTCAATTTCGCCCGCCGCTAAAGCCGTTAACGCTCCGGGTAAAACAATTTCCTCGGCAACGTTAAAACCGCCTTCGTCTTTGCCTCTGCCCGACAACAAAAATACGCGGTCGCCGCCGCGCGTCGCCACCGCCGCATCAAGGTTGCCGTCGCGGTCAAAATCGCCGGTCACCAGAAAATCCGGCTTCGAGGGAATATCAAAACTTTCGGCGTTTTGAAGAAAAGGAGCGGGAAAACGCCCTTCTCTGATTAAAGCGAGCGATTCTTCGCTCTTTGGGGCGAAGGCTTCCGCATTGCCCCTATGAAAAATCAAAACTCCGCCTTGCGCCGAAGCGTAACTCGCTACCAGATCGGGAAAACCGTCAGCGTCGAAATCTGCTGTGGCGAGCGCGAGCGGCTGGAGCGATTCGCCTTCGAACCGCTCGCCGGAATGATCTGCGCTCGCGTAAACGGTCGGCAGACCGCTTTCGGGGCGTAAATTAACCAGCGGATTGTTTGAGTTTTTGAGTTTGACGGAAACGGTTTCTCGCACAGCGTTCGGCAAATCTCTCGAAGCAGACGCAAGAAACTGGTAGTAACCGACTGTTGCTGTCGAAATTATTAAAACAATTAAACCGAAAAGATAACGGACGGAATTGGCGAAGTGAGAATTTTTCATTTACATCTCCTGAATATTGATTGCCAATCAGCAATCAATCGAATATGTGTAAGTTTCAAATAACGAAAAAATGTAAGTTACAAACCGGTCGAGCCTTATGTTCGACGAAACCGGTCTGAATAAATAAAAACGACGAGTTTAATTTCGCGGCGGGAAAATTCCTTGCAAGGCAATGATAAAACTTATCGCCTGATACGGCGGCATATTGTTATGCGGTTGATTATTGCCGACCGGACTGATCGAGTTTTGATTCATTGAAGTGTTTGCCGAACTCGCATACGCAGCGTCGGGCGTGCGACCGACGCCGGACGCCGACCAAATCGCGCCGCCCGGAGTCGGTGAGTTGCCGCTCGCTGCGTCAGCATTGGCTGAATGACTGTGCGTCGCCATTTCCCCCATCTGCAAAGTTACGTTCGGAACGCCACCGGTTTCTCCCAGAAAACGATTCATTAAACCGGGACCTTGCCCAGCTCCGATAGCCGCGCTGCCCTGCAAGTTCGGCAGTCCGAATGTGACCCGACCGTCGCCGCCGTAAGTCGTGCCGAGAATCGAAAACAAGGCGGTGTTCTGGGCAATCGACAACAATTGCCCGTTGCAAAACGCATTGCCGCGCGGCGCAAAGTTGCCGCCGAACATTCTTATCTCGCCGATGTAAGGTGAACTCATAATGGTTTCTCCTAAATTCTAAAAATTCGCTAATTGCGCGGCGGGAAAATTCCGACCAAAGCGATACAGATATTCAGCGTCAAAAACGGCGAACGATTTTCGTGTCCTTGATTGCCGCCGTTCGGGGCAATCGCGTTTCCCGACATCTGACCGGTCGCTTTGCTCGCGTAACCGCCGTTTGCCTGCGCCCAGAAATTGCCGACAGGCGGCGCGACCGTCGGCGCGCCGCTGTTGCCCGCCGGCGTGTGCGTATGCTGCGGAATTTCCGGGACGGTTAAAGTATGAAATTCCTCGCCGGCTTTTTGACCGAGCGTCATTAAGCCTCCGTAAACAGGGTTGCCGAAATGCAGCGGAACGCGCCCGCGCAAATCCGGCAAACCGAAATTAACCCGACCGTCACCGCCGTAAGTCGTGCCGAGAATTGAAAAAAGCGCCTGATTTTGATTGATCGGTAAAAGCTGCCCGGCGCATATCGCCCAGCCTTTTGGAGGAAAGTCGAAAGCGAAAATTTTGATTTCGCCGATGTACGGTGTCGCCATAAAAATTTCTCCTGAAAATTGTAGAAGGACTAACGGCTCTCCGAAAATTTAATTGCGCGGCGGGAAAACGCCTTCAAGCGCAATAATGTAGTTGATGCACTGAAAAGGAACCATATTTTCGTGCGGCTGACTGCTGCCGGCACTACTGAGTGCGCCGAAATTCATTGCGCCGGTCGGCGGATTCGTTGAATAACGGCTGTTTCCACTCGCCTGCGCCCAAGCAGAAACTCCGGCTGGCGAATTACTGTCTCCGGCAGCATTATTCGCCGCCGCCAGATGATTGTGCGTCGGCAGCGTGCCAGTTGAAAGCGTTACGGTCTCCGCACCGCCGTTTTGACCAATGGTGTAATTCTGCAATCCGCTTGCTTGACCCATCCCGACCGGAACGCGACCGCGCAAATCCGGCAAGCTAAACGTGTTGATGCCGTCGCCGCCGTAAGTCGTGCCGATAAGATTATAAAGCGCGTCGAATTGAGAAATTGAAAGCTGAGAACCGTCGCAAAAAGCCCATCCTCTAATAGCAAAAGTGCCGCCGAACATTCTTATTTCTCCAATGTATGGACTGCCCATAATTTTTTCCTCAAAGATTTTTCGTGAAAATGTCAGTGCCGTAAGCCGGTAATTTCCAATGACGAAAACTAAACGCCGTACCGCAAACCGTGAAAGAAGTGAAATTAATGGATTCGCTAAAATAAGGATAGAGTGGAAGAAATGACGCAAACCCTCTATTCTAAGGCTGCTGCGAATACAAACATCAATGTAAAATTGATTTCCGCGGCATTATAATTCAGTTACTACATTTATGCAAGCAGTTTATTAAAAACTGCTTCAAAAAATAATCCTTCTTCGTTTTTCCTGACCGGGACAAGAAAAAGCTCCATTTCGCCGAGATCGTTGTGTTTTAACTTGAATAATTGTTGTAGCGGCGGCGCGTCATTAGCCGCGGTACGAAATAAAAGCGAAAAACATTCTTGAATTTTGTTGGAAACGATGGTTTTGACTTCAATGAGCGTCATTTCAAATTCCACATTTCCGTCCAAAGAAACTTGAAAAACGGTGTTAAGGCGATCAAAGAAGTTCTCCCGCGTCGGTAACGAATTCATATTTTTATTGAACAGCTCCCATTATTATTTTTCATTGACCTGATTGTAAACTCCATTCTAAAAATAAATAGACGCCGGTGTCGTCAATCTCAACGAATCCCAAACGCTTGTAAAAACGCAGCGCGCTTTCGTTGAATTTAATCGCGTAAAGCCTCAGAGGTTTTGCCGTTTGCTCGCTTTCGGAACACAATTTTTTCAGTAAAATCGTGCCGATTCCTCGATTGCAAAATTCCGGCAGCAGCGCTAAATCAACCAGCAGAATCTCGCCTTCGCCGCGGTCAACGTATTGTCTGCCGACCGGCTTGTTTTCGACAGTAATAATTTTGTGTTCGGCGGCAGGATAATATTTTTCGTAGTGCGTTTTCTGCGCGTTGAACTGCATTCGCAAAAACGCCCCGTGCTGTTCGGGCGGAAATCCGGCGGCGTTCAACTCATCTTCGCGCGTCGTGCAGTACAGCCGGTACAAAAACTCCTCGTCAGCCCCGGTTGCCGTACGTAAACCAAACGGCAGATTTGTTTTACGATTCGTATTCATAGACGAGTAATTTCAATTCGATTAAAGTAACAGCAAAAAAGAAAAATTGTAAGACTAAACGCCCGAAAATTTAATAATAAAAGCCATTTGTATATTATTTGTTCTCAAAAAGCGTCGCGGAAAACGTTTTCGCGGCGAACAAATCCTTGGCGAACGAGTAAATCTAAAATTCGGCGGGCATTTTCTTCAGCCGAAAAATTAACGGTATCGAGCGTGATTTCCGGGTTGACGGGCGGTTCGTAAGGATCGTCAATGCCGGTCAAGTTTTTGATCGCGCCGCGCCGGGCTTTTTCGTAGATTCCTTTGGCGTCGCGCCGTTCGCAGACTTCAAGCGGCGTGGCGACGAAGATTTCGACGAATTGATTGTCGCCGATCATATTTCTGACTTCGCTGCGCGCTGCGCGATACGGGCTGACGGCGGCGCAAATCGCCGCTCCGCCGTGCCGGACGATTTCGGCGGCGACGAAACCAATGCGCCGGACGTTCGTGTCGCGGTCTTCTTTTCCGAATCCCAAACCTTTCGACAAATGCGTTCGCACAACGTCGCCGTCGAGCAATGTCACCTTTCGACCGACTTCCGACAACAATACGGCAATAATTTCCGCCGTCGTGGATTTTCCCGCCCCGCTCAAGCCGGTGAACCACAAACAAAAGCCCTGACGGTATTTCGGCAGGCAGCTTTCCGCCAAAATGCGGGCTGTTTCCGGTCGGCTGAACCATTTGGGCAATAATTTTCCTTTGTTCAGATATTTTTCGCGCGCTTCGGTTCCTGAAATTGAACGGCAGAGAGCGCCGCCGGGAATTTTCGTGACTTCCTCGAACCGTTTTTCGCCGGGCAGATAAACGAATTCATCGTACGACAAAATTTTGACGCCTATTTCCTCGCTGAATTGCGCGGCTAATTTTTGCGCCGCATCGGGCGCGTAGAAAGGTTTTCCGTTTGAATCCGCGCCGGGATTCGCGTGATTTCGACCGACGATAAAATGATCGGCTCCGTAATTGCGGCGAACGATGGCGTGCCAGACGGCTTCGCGCGGTCCGGCAAAACGCATCGCGAGCGGCGTAAGCGCAAGCATTGCGCGATTTTCGTCGTAATAGCGGCGGACAAGCGCCCGGTAAGTGCGCACGCGCGTGAAATAATCCACGTCGCCGACTTTCGTCGTGCCGACGACCGGATGCAAAAGCAAAGCTCCGCCTGTTTCGTCCATTGCTCGCTTTGTCATCTCTTCATGAGCGCGATGCAGCGGGTTGCGCGTTTGAAAGGCGACGACGCGCCCGTCAACACTGATTTTTTTCAGTTTGCGGCGAACTTCCGTCGGGGCGAGACGCAAGTCCCTGAAATCCGCGTGACCCGGCAAATTCAGCACACGCAGTTTGCCCGACAAATTAAAACGTCCCCAAAAATTCATTTCGGCGACGAGCGGATGCAGGGCGTCGGTCGTGCCGAAGACTTTTCGCGCCAATTCATTCGCATCCCATTCATAAATTTCCTCAATGTCCAGAATCGCCAAAAGATTGTTCTGCGAGTTTCTGAGCGCGACGGCTTTGCCGATTTGCAGATTTGCCGCGCTTTCGACTGCGAGCATCACCGGAACGGGAAAAATCCGGTTGTCGCTTAAACGCATCTCATTCAAAACACGCTCGTAATCAATCCTGTTCATAAAACTTTCAAGCGGCGAAAAAGCGCCGGTCGCGAGCAGTTCCAAATCGCAAACCGCGCGCTCCGACAGCTGAATCGAAAACAGAGAATTGGCGAAAGCCGTCAATTCGTCTTTTTCTTCCGCCGCCGCCAGCAAATTAACCAGCTTTCCGCCGTACGGCTCGATCAGCGAATCCGCAGCTTCGTCCGGCGCGTAAAAATTTTTATTTTGTTTTCTGACGGGTTCGTGTAAAGTGTAGTTCATTAAATTTGAAAGCTGCCGGAATTCGGATTTTTACGGAATCTTTTCTCCGAAGCATTATACTCGTGCTATGTCAGAAGAAAAACTTTCGCAGTTTCGCAGCGTGATTTTTTTTGATGTTTCGCTGCAAAAAAAATTGCGCGAAATGACTGACCGCGAAGAGTTCGTGCGAACAATCGTCGAACTTGGAAACGAACGCGGGTTTGATTTTACCGCCGGCGAAGTCGAAAACGCACTGCACGCCGGGCGGCGCGTCTGGATCGAAAGATGGCTCGGATAAAGTTTGCTTTTGTCTGTTTGTCTCCGAATAAAAAAAAGAATCTACAAAGCTTACAATGAACATCGCCCAACAGCTCGACGGCTGGCTTCCGATTCGCGTGCACTGGCAAAATGATACGCCGCTTTTTGACTGGTGCTATCTCGGCGCGCGGCGTTTGACCGAACCGTTTTTCGACAACACAATCGAAAGTCTTTTTCAGCATCCTTTTAATCTGCTGATTCGCCCTTTGACCGGCATTGACGTTTTAGAGCAATGCTATGAATTGCGACCCGGCTTAAAGCCCGACGGTTTTATTTTTCACTTATCGCGCTGCGGCTCGACGCTCGTTTCGCAGATGCTCGCCGCACTGCCGCAAAACGTCGTCGTTTCCGAAGCGTCGCCGCTCGACTGGATGGTCCGCGCCCGTTTGCGCCGACCGGAAATTTCCGAGACAGAGCAAATAGATTGGATTCGTTGGATAACTGCGGCGCTCGGTCAAAAAAATGTGCCGGAAGCCGCGCATTATTTCATTAAACTCGACGCCTGGCACGTTTTCGAGCTTGAAATTTTGATGAAAGCGTTTCCCGATACGCCGTGGATTTTTTTGTATCGCGATCCGCTCGAAGTGATGGTCTCGCACGACCGGCAGCGCGGCGGCGGCACGATTCCCGGCATCGTCTCGCACCAATTGCCCGGACTGACGCTCGTCGACAGCTTGCAAATCTCGGCGGAAGAATACGTCGCCCGAGTTCTCGGAAAAATTTGCGAATCGGCGCTGGAATATTGCGATCATCGAAACGCGCTGCTAATCAATTACAAACAGCTTCCTCAGTTTGTTACGTCCGAAATTTTGCCGCATTTTAGCGTCGAATATTCCCCCGAAGAAATTGAAACGATGAACGCCGCAGCACGTTTCGACGCTAAAATGCCGGCGGTAGAATTTACGGGCGACAGCGAACAGAAACGAAAGGAAGCCAGCGCCGAAATTAGAAGACTTTCCGACGAAATGCTGATGCCGCTCTACGAACGACTTGAAGCGGCGCGAATCGCGCGAGCCGCGCAGCGATCTCGATTGAAGTTTGCCGAATGAATATGATGCCCGACACCTTAAAGTTTCCATTCAGTTTCGACGCAGAATTGCTTAAATCTGACGCCGCTCGATTTGCGCCCGATGAATGGCTCGGGCATTTCAACACTCCGATTTATCAGGGCGATTGGAGCGGCGTCGCTTTGCGGGCGGTCAAAGACGCGCGTTCGCCGCTTTACCCCGATCCGTTTTCCGACGCGGGCTTCTTTGAAACGGAAATGTTGCGTCGGTGTTCGTATGTTCCCGAAGTTTTGTCCGCATTTAAATGCGATTTGACGACCGTTCGATTTTTGAAGCTCGGCGCGGGCGCCTCGATTCGACCGCATCGCGATTTTCAGCTCGGCATCGAGGACGGCGAAATCAGAATTCATATTCCGGTCGCCACAAATCCGCAAGTCGAATTCGTTTTGAACAATCAAACGATTGAAATGAAAGAAGGCGAAGCGTGGTACTTAAATTTCAATCTGCATCACAGCGTCAGAAACAACGGAGCGACCGACCGCATTCATCTGGTTATTGACTGCGTCGGCAACGATTGGATTCGCTCATTTTTTCCGATGAATGCGGCAACCAGTTAACTTTAACGTAAATTTTTCAAGGAGCATTAAATTTTGTCGCAGACGAACGATTATGAAGCGAGGCTTTACGACCACGCGCACAAACTTTTGCGCGCGCACGATGTTTTGCTCCGCGACGCGGTTCGCAATCAGGCTTTTTACAATGCGCTGAAAAAACGCGTCAGGACGGATTCCATCGTTCTGGACATCGGCGCGGGAACCGGAATCTGGGCGATAACGGCGGCGAAACTCGGCGCGAAAAAAGTCGTCGCCATCGAAGCCGACGAGCTTCTAATCGGGCTGATCAAAAATCTCGCCCGCGAACACGGCGTCGAACAAAAGATCGAAACTGTCTGCGGCAAATCTTTTGATGTGCAACTTGAGAAAGAATTCGATTTAGTCGTCAGCGAAACCGTCGGCTATCTCGGCTTCGATGAAAACATTTTTGAAATTATGCTCGACGCGCGCCGCCGATTTCTCAAAACGGGCGGTACGATCATTCCCGAAACCGTTTCGCTTTTCGCCGCTGCCGCCAATCTGAAAATCGAAAACGAAATCGTTCCGCACGGCTTGCCGTTTGATTTCGAGAAATTCGCCGAGCTGAATCTGCATTCTCCGCGCCTTTTGACCCGAAAAAGCGGCTTTTCGTTGATCGGCGAGCCGCATTGCTTGATTCGGATTGATCTCTCGGATTCATGCGAGCAACAGCTTTCGCTCGACAATCTGCAAGCGAAGTGGAATTTATCGCCCGGCGTTAAGACGGTAAACTGTTTCATCGTTTGGGTCGAATCGAGCTTGACCGAAGGCGTTTATCTCAGCACCAGAGAGACGACTTCGTGGCTGCCTAATATCTATCCCGTCAAAGAATTTTCCGGCGATTTCACACGGATTGAGTTTGAACTTTCCCTAAACAAAGCGAGCAATTACTGGAAGGTAACTTACGCAGATTCGTTTAACCGCCGGACGCGGCAATACTCGCCGGAGTACGCCGCGACGCAATTGATGATGCTTTCGCGCGGCAACGGCGACCCGGCGCTGCTTGAACTGCTCAATCCGTCACAATATGGTTAAAAATTGGTCGAAAAAAGATTTGCACGAACGTTTGCTCGAAGTTAGAGATGAATTGAATCGAATGGCGGCTGTAAAATGCCGTATGGCGCACGAACGCGTTTTGATTGATCCGCAAACCAAATTGCCAGTCGCCGGAATCTCGCCGGAAATGGAATTTCGGCGCAGAGATTTGTGCCCCGCCGCAAAAAGAAATACCAATCTGGCTTGCAGCCACACGATGGCGCGTTACTGTATGGCAGAAGCTCTCGATGTTCTCGAACAAACCGGCAATAACCGCGCGGATTGGCGCGCCGAACTTGATAATCTAAACAACCTCATTTACCGGCTCGACCGCCGAAAAAGCGACGCCGAAAAACAATCGGCACAGATCGTAAAAAATTTGAGCGAGGCGGAAGAAAATATAAAAAAAATTTTGCTAATAGAACAGAATTCGATAAATGGGCAAATCGCCGTTATCGAACGCGATCACAACAATTGTGTCGAGCGCATCGAAATCTTGAAACATAAAATACTCGCCGCGTTGGATTCGGTAATTTAAACCAAATAAATTTGAACTTATCCCGAACCCAATGCAACAATTCTCCGCGATAACCACGATCAACCCGCATTTTTCGCAGCTTATTGCCGCTTCCACGCAGCCTTTTTACTAACAGCAAGCAATATCTGGAATACCTGAAGGAATCGGCGGTCTCGGCTGTAATCAATTGTTAAAGATTTATTTCCTCTAAAAAACTCAATTCTGAAAACTAATCCCAAAACAGATTTTTAAATTCTCTATATTTGATTTTCTTTATTGTTGTAATCAGAAAATTTGGATCTCGCCCGAAAAAGGTACAAAGAAAACGCGCAAGAATTCAAATTTCTTAATGTATTGAGTTAAAAATGAACGAAATTTTATTCTTTTTAATGCTTATAGTAGTCAGTTTTTTGAAGAAATTATGTCAATAATCGAAGCGAGTCTGATAAGATAAAGATTTTTGTTCATCCTCAAATTTAGTGCAAATAAGAGAAAAGAGCTAAAAATTATCTAGAAAGATCTATTATTCACCAAAACTTCATTTGCCATAAACTTCGATTGTTTCCAGCAAAGCTCATAAAGGCATATATTTGTGCAGAACAAAATCTAAATCCGTAAATTCTTCATACGTTTCTACAAGTGCCAATTTTGTCCTTTGCACCAAATCTGAGGATGAGCCGATTTTTGATAATTAAATCGGCGGTTAATTTGAAATGAATTTTTTCTACTGTTTTCAAGCCTTGGCGACCTAAACGATTCCGGAACGACATAAGCAACTTCCTTAAAACTCACCGATCCATTTCAGATTAGTCTTAAAAGAGGTGTTTTCAAGTGCCTTGTAAAATTTCTCGTCTGCCGTGACAAACTCGCAGGATAAAGAAATTGCCAGAGCCAGATAAGTCCAGTCATAAACGGTTTGTCCGGTCGCTCCCGAGCCCGTATAGGCTGATTTGATAATTCGTTTGTGCGGGTATATCGTCCATCTTTTTCTCGCAAAAGCGGTCACTATACGCTCGCCTTCCGCACGGGTGATTTCTCCGCGCCGGACCTTTTTCCAAATGATATTGGAAAACTCGGGCTGTACGAGTTCAGGCACGTGAAACAGATGCCCGCCCTTGAGAATGCGGGTCGCTTCCCGCTCGTAAATTTCAGGAATATACCATTTAACCGATACGCTGGCGTCCACGACATAATTCATCTGCCTCTGTCCTCTCGAAGCAAAGTCGCGCTGTCGGAAAACTCGCGCCCGCGCAGTGATTCCTTGATTTTCGTTGCTGTTTCCTCATCCGACAAAGTCTCGTTTTCAACCAACGAGCGGAAAGCCCGGATCAATTCGCTTTGCAATGAATGACCGTTCGCCTTGGCGCGCTGTTTGAGTTTGGATAAAACAATTTCATCGACATTTCTGACTAAAACATCAGGCATAATAAAAACCTCCTTTTTTATGCTATCAGGATGATAGCATTGTGATTGCAGTACCATCAAGCATCTCTCTGAGAAAGATTTTCCATTACGATACGGTATTGAATTTACATTCAGCGAATAAACGCGATCTGTTTTTTCAAGTTCCTGCCGGAAGCGGAAAATTATCGGTTAATTGTTACTCTGCCGAGATTTAGGAAAAGCGATTGTTGTATTTTAGAATTACGTTGCTCAGCTAAAACCGCCGGCAGATTAATTTATGGCAAGGAAATATTAATAGGAGGAATAGAGGGAAGAAATTAAGTTGTTGAAGAATGGAAGTTTATTGTCTGAAAAGAAGATTGAAAAAAACTGTTTTTATCGGACGCGAATACGATTGCCCCAATTTATTTGGAAATTAACTGCAAACGGCAGTCACTATCCTTGTAAAAAAATCAGAGTGGTCAAAAATTGAAGTAAAGCTTGAACCTTCAAAAGGTAAATTTTCACATGTATTGTGAAACTTGAGTTTGCCGAAAAGTCCGACTATTTAGCTCTAACTCCGATTAATATCCGGTTTTGACTTCTAACAGCGAACACACAAATCTTTGAAATTAAATTTAGGCAGAAACCAAGTCCGGTTAAATACCTGGTTTACTTTATTTACTTTTCACATTCACTGAGGCAGATGACAGTTGCCTATTATCAATCTCAAGAAGTTTTACGACTTACTAAGGTTTGAAACTGCTGCCAAAGGTGTGTATCTTTATTCGGTGAAGAGAGGCGAAATAAATGACCAGAAAACCCAGAAGCAAAGACCAGAACGAGCCAAACGCTCTTCACCCTAAGAGAAAATCACGAAAAAACAGAGTTGAAGATTATAAACAGAGTAAGCCGACACAGCTTCAACTTTTCGAAATGGTCCTTCCTTCGGAAAAGGATTATTCAAACACCATCGAACTTTATGACTTCATCCCGAAATATGTCTGGGGGCGGGTTGAACGAATTTCCGAAAAGTTCTTGGAACCGGTTGAACGCGAATTCGAGTGCCGCGGCGGGCGCTACCGAGTAAGAATAGCACCGGCGAGAGTGCAGGATTCGGACGGCGTGTCACGCGATTATTTGCCGGGAAAGCGCGAAGAACTGGTCGAGGATGCGCTCAGAAAATTAGCGACCGAAGGTCAAGGCATTTTCCTTAACGACGAAGCAGCCGTGACCTTCACGCTGTACCAGCTCCAGCAGGAATTGAAACGCACCGGGCACAGCTACTCAATCACACAGCTCAAAGAAGCTCTAATGGTTTGCGTCGGTACGATTCTCCACCTGACGGACGAAACCGGGCAAGCGGTTTTAGCTTCCAGCATCTTCGACACAATCGGCTTGCAAACCAGAGAGGATTGGGAAGGACAGGGCGAAAAAACCAAAGCATTCGTCCGCTTTAACGGGCTTGTCACTTCCAGCATCCGTAACAATACGTTCCGCCAATTCAATTATGAGGTAAGCATGGGGTACCAGAGCATCATCTCGCGCCAGCTTCATAAACGAATGAGTCACCATTTTACCCAGGCAAGCTTCTCGCAGCCCTACACGATCCTTCTATCGACGGTCATCCGCGATTTCGGGCTGACGGCTTACGAAAAACTGTCGCACAACCTGAGGGACGTTGAAAAGGCTTTAAAAGAGATGGTTTCAAAGGATGTTTTATTAAAATACTCGCTCGAGAAAATCATCGATGAAAAAAGAAGCAACAAGATCGCTGACGTGCGACTTGTACTCTACCCGCACCCGAAATTCTCAGGCGAGATAATCAGCGCCAATAAGAAGCAGAAAGATAACTTGTCCCTAATTGATCACGCAGCTTCATTGAAATCGTGAAGTCAAAACTACATATTCGACTCTCAAGTTTCGATAAACATTAAGTTTGACGCGCCGAAGCGGAGTCGGTTAATACTTTTTACCAGTATTCCTGTCTATTTATAGTATAACTTTAATATTCCGCCGCTATATATAGTTTTGACTCCACGAAATATGTAGCTCTGACTTCCACTTTTTGACTAATGTATAGTTTTGACTTCACGAAATATGTAGTTCTGACTTCCTTTATCTCGAAAATGTGTAGTTCTGACTTCACGAAGTGAAAGTTTTCCACAGGCAAATATGTAGTTCTGACTTCACGAATATGTAGTTCTGACTTCCCTTTTACCCTTCAATATGTAGCTTTGACTTCACGAACGGAAGATATTATGTAGTTGTGACTTCACGATATTTTAAAAGTACTCTTAAATATGTAGTTTTGACTTCCCCTTTTATTCCCGCAATTCTTGAATTCATTAGACTTACGGAAAAATTTTGTGGCTTATCCTTTTTTATCCTTTTCTTTAACCATAATAATACCTAAAGATAATCTTGGACTGTGGAAAACTTTTATGAGCAGATAATGAATTTCTTATTTTATCGAACGTCAGATTTTACAGATATAAACAAAAACCGACAATAACTGATTTTGCTCAAAAGAGTTTCCTCAATCCGTTCAGATACGAAAGATTTTAGTTGGTGTCGATCGCTCTCTAAATCTTTTGCTGCCAAAATCTGCCCTTAAGAGATATTGTCAAACTTTTCTATGCTGATCTTTTCCTGTTTTGAAAAATCTAAAGATAAATCAACCACAGAAGGTTTTATTATTCTGATTCTATGCCCGCTCTAGACATGGCTGGAAAAAACGATTTCCAAGCACGAAAGAGAGCGCGACCACAATCAGAATCGCTGAAACGCCAAACGAAACGTGCATTCCGGCGGCAACCGCTCCCGGTTGCGCACTCGTCATATCATTCGTACCGGACGCAAAGGCAAAAATAGCCCCCATAACAGATGTGCCGGTGATAAGCCCCAAATTGCGTGACAGGTTGAGCATTCCGGAAATGGTTCCTCGTTGAGTAGCAGGGACATCCTTCATGACGACGGTGTTATTAGCCGTTTGAAACATTGCATAGCCAGCCGTAATGACCACGGTAGGAATGATATAGCCGACGATGCCAAACTCCGACGGAATCACTGATAGCATTAAGGATCCCGTCATGATGCAGGTGAGACCGAGAATGACCAAGGATTCCGCGCCGAAGCGATCCACGGCGCGACCGACGGGCACTCCGGCAGCAGCGACAACCATCGGACCGATCGACATAATGATTCCGACTAAAGCCGTATCAAGACCAAGAGAACGAGATAAATAAAACGGACCGACTACCAAGGTCGCCATTAACACCGTTGAGACGAGTGCGCTCGCTGCGAGCCCGACACTTAGCTGTGACTCACGAAAAATACCCAATTGAATCAAAGGAGATGTGCTCTTTGCCTCATTAAAGACAAAGATACCGACCCCTAAGAAGGCAGCCAACAACAAAATCGCGTTGAGCGCTCCGAAATTGCCGCGACCACTCGACATGGCAAGTGCGTAAGCTGTAAGCGTCAGGACCAACAGCAATGTGCCTATACTGTCGAAGGAAATACTGCCATACTTAGATCTCTGACGCTCAGCAGGCAAATATCGATACGCAAAAATAAGTGTCAGAAGACCCAGCGGAACATTGACGAGAAAGATTGCCTGCCAACCGATGCCGGAAATCAGGATGCCGCCCAGAGACGGTCCGAGAGCCGTGCCGATTGCAGACATCGTTCCGAGTAAGCCCATTGCGCTGCCGGTCTTTTCTTTCGGAACCGTTTCGCCGATAAACGCAATGCTGAGGGTCATCATAATAGCCGCGCCCAGCCCCTGAATCACTCGGAAAGTAATTAGCAACCAGAGGCTGGGCGCGAATCCGCAAAGAATTGAGGCAATTGTAAACAAAAAGATTCCCGCCAGCAGCACCTGCCGCCGACCTATGATGTCGGCAAACCGCCCGGCGCTGACGATTAGGGTTGTGACAGCGAGGAGATAAGCAAGAACGACCCACTGAACTTCCTGAAAGGAAGCACGGAATTCCTGCGATAGGGTCGGCAAAGCAACATTGGCAACGCTCGTACCGAGCGAAGAAAGCAGCATAGAAAGTGAAAGACCGGCTAGCGCCCCTCGAACAGTAGAACTATAAGGCGGTCTTTCTGTGATAATATTGTCTTTTTTCATCATAAAATTCCCTACTCTTCATTCCTGAGAGCCTTTTGTAAAAGTTCCGTGACCACACCGACTTCGTCTTCAGTCAGATCGCCAAAAAAGTTTTGTGCTATCTTTTTCCTTAGTTTCGATATTTTGCTAACTGCCTTACTCCCCTTTGCCGTTATCCGAATAAGTTTCGTCTTCCTGTTACCCTCATTCTCCTGCCTGGCGATATATCCTTCTAGCTCCAGTCTCTTCAGTCCACGCCCGGCATTGCTTCTATCTACAAAAAGCTTGCCGGAAAGCACATCCTGAGTGGCTTCGCCGTTTTCCTGGTCGAGAAACATTAATAAACGCGCTTCGGTATGATTCAAACCCAAGGCGGAAAAGTATCGTTCGGCTGATCTGTATCGGCGCCGGGCAAGAACTCCGATTAAATCGAAAAGCCTTAGAAAATTGTTCATTGTAAACTCCTTCATAACATCATATTTCACAAATGCACCTGATAAAAAAATAATCAATGCGTGCGCACGCATTGATTATACATAAACTGTATTTAAAAATGCAAGGAAATAAAATACCTTTCTCTCACAGCCATTTTTCCAGTTCTGAAAAACTAAAGTTTTTGTCAGGTTTTTTCGCAAAACGCCGCGTAAATTCTTTTCGCTTAACGCTCAAAAAACGGGCGCAATCTTACCACACCCGTCTTTTGTTTTTTATCGTTAAAAAATTAAAAAATGCCCGCGTCCGCCGTCGCCGTCTGGTCGTTGTAATGCGCGTCAACCGCCTGTGCGTCGCCGTTTTGTCTTAACAGTTCTTCGGCGCGGCGAACTTCTTCAGCCGTCCCATGAACGATGAGCAGGAATCTGCCCGCTTTAACCGCGGACTCATACTCGACGATGCTGTTCTTCGGGATTCCGATGCTGTAAAGCGCGGCTCCGATTGCGCCCAAACCGCCGACGACTACCGCACTCTCCAAAGCCCCGACGATCATCGCCACGATCGGACCGCCGAAAGCGACCAGACCGATACCCGGCACCCACAGAAACGCCGCACCGAAAAGCAGCCCCCACAATCCGCCCCAGAAGGCGCCGGCGCCGCCCCAGAATTTCACGCGGTCTCCCGTGTTATAAAATCCCATGACGTGTTCTTCGGTGTGAAAATCCTTGCCGACGATTGACAGTTTCTTCATGTCGAAACCGTCCCTTTCCAGTTCCTTAATTGCTTCCTCCGCCACTTCGTGGCTGCCGAAAACCGCAATTGCAGTATTTTCTTTCATAACTTTCTCCTTTTAACTTCCTTTTACTTCCTGCTCTCTTTTATTTCTATTCCAAATCCCTTGCTCTCGACCGAAAAACTTAGCGCTGAGCGCACATCAGTATAGAAACTGCTGCCCCGCGCCGGTTCATTCTGTCAGCCTTTTTTGATGTCCTTAAGAAAGTGTTTTACCAGTTCCTTGGCGCCGTTGCTGATCTGTTTTTCCGACTGGTCGGGCGCATTGTCGCTCACCGTATCGGTCACGAGTCCGCGCCAAACGACCTGATTATTTTTCGCGTCGATAATGTCCACGACAACCGAGCCTTCCGTGTAATAACGAGTCCAGATGTCCGGTCCGAAGCCCCACCGCCAGTAGCGCGGGTAGCCGTAGCCGAACGATTCGATGTCGAGTTTTTCTTTGGAACTCGCGTAGTAGGCAACGAGAAAATCCGGGTTGTCGCCGCTTTCTTTATAACCATTCGCCTCGAGCTGCGCCTCCAGGGCGGACTTAATTCTGCCGGACATCAAAGTGTTGGTTTTAAGCGGGTCGTTGTTGCCGCGCCGCTGTTCCTTAAAGGCGAAAGTCCTCAAAGTTCCCAAATTGAAATTTTTGTCGTAATCGGTTTTCACCGACATCGCAAAAGCCGAAACCGCCACCGCGAGCATTAAGCTCAAACCCGAAATTGCGCGAAATATTTTCATTGTTCTTATCTCCTTTTAAATTTTTTTCGAATTCATTTTTGAACTCTGAAGCCAGATTAAACCGTGTGAAAGGACAAAGTATTTCCCTTTTTTGCCGAAAACTGCTGTATTTTGCGGTTCCTGAAAATTTCCCGATTTCCAGGTTTTGGGCGCGTTTCGGAAAGCCGAACGAAGAGCGCAAGAAACAGCAGTTTTGAGCAAAATGTTGAAAGAACCTCATCACACATTTTCCTAGAATCAAAAGCGTAACAAGGGGAGGCGGCGAGGCAGCCGGAAAGGAAAGTTTCGGTTCCGCTCTGGGCAGTGGGCGAATAAACGGCTTCGGTTTATTCGCCTTTATTAAAAATTAAGGAGAACTAAAATGATTAAACACGCGACGAAAATTTTCTTGACGCTTTCGATTTTGATGGTGGTCGGCTTGACCGCGGCTCAGGCGCAAATTGATAGTGATACGATTATCGACACGAATATCCCGTTTCAGTTCGTGGTCGGCAACACGACGTTCCCGGCTGGTAAATATGTCATCAAACCGATGGACGACTCGGACGATATGCCGAGCGTGATTGAGATTCAGAGCGCGAACGGCAAAATGTCCGTCGTTTTCGAAACGGAAAACTCGACGTTGGACAATGCGCCGAAGAAAACCGAAGTTATTTTCGACAGCATCGGCGGCAAGTATTTTCTTTCGCAGATTTTTGTCGAGGGGCAAAATTACGGCGTTCGAGCCCTGGAGTCGAAGATGGAAAAGAAACTTAAAAACGGCGGCGCACAGGCAGTCAAACAATCCGTCTCCAGCAGCAAAAGAAAATCTGCGCTGGCGGCATCAGCAAAGTAAAGCAATCTCGATTCACATCTTGTTCAAAACCTGTGCGGGATTCATTCCCGCCTTTTTTGTTTGTCGAAACGCTCAGGGACAATAACGCTACAATCAGCCGCTTACACTTTTGAAAACTTACTGCCGCAAAGCCGACACGGGCGAAAAATCAAACAAAAGCGTAAGTGATTAAACCGCAGGCGACAGCCATCAGAGACAGCGCCGCCAGGAAAATCCCGTCGGCGAGTTTTTCGATTGTACGCCTGCGGTGGCTCGTGCGAGTTCTAAGCGCAATATAAGAAAGCACGCAAGCCGCCAGAAACAGCAGCGCGTCAACCGACAACAAATCGTCACCGATCGTATTGATTGTTTGCATTCGGAAAATAGCCTTAAAAATACCGATAACCGTCAAACAAACTCCGACCATCGTCGCTGAAGTCGAGAAAATATGGATGGAAATGTCATCGTCCAAAGTCTCTTTAGTCGGAAAGACTTTACTCAAATTGACGTCGTCTGAATGTTTTTTGGAATTGTCCGTTATCATATATTTAGCCGAATGTTTACTTAAACCTGAAAAGTTGTTAACCGCAAAAGGCTAACGCCGGAAAGCATTAACCTTTAATTTTACACATCTCTCTTTGGGCTTGCTATTGACTTACAAATGCCTGATAAAACAGGCTACCTTCTGACCGCTCTGCTCCGCGTAATGGACGGCTATCTGCGCCCTGGTTCCCCAGTCGCTCCACGCGACGCCCTGGACTTTCATCACTAAGAGCCTGTTGACCGATTTTTCCAAAACGGCACTTGAAAAAATTATTTCGTCAACGCAGGTGTAAAGAAAACGAATCATCGCCGGCTCGAGCGGCATCCCGATCGCGCAAGTCGTCGAGTTAAACAATTTGTAAAGTTCGGGCAAGGCTTCCTCAATCATTTGCAGAAATGACCGCGCTTTACCGATCATCACGAAACTGTTCCATAAACAGCCTCTCGCCATTATCGCTTGTGCTGCGTCCACCGGGGGCTTTTCCCAAAAAAACGCCACTTTGGAAACGGATTTCGGCGTACCGCTCAAATGCGATTCAGCCGGCTCGATCCACCCGTAAGACGTTTCGGCTTTTTCCGGCTCGACGCCGAGCAGAATGATGTTTTCGGGATGATGTTCGACAGTTCGAAACGCTTCGTGGACGGATTCCATAAAAGCCGTGCCGTCTAAAAAATAATGATCCGACGGAAAAAACGCGACGGCGGCTTGCGGGTTAATTAGGAATAAGCGCAGGAGGCTGTAAAGAATCGCCGGGGCGGTTTCGGCGTTGACCGGCTGGACGATCAAATTTGAATTGTTGATTTTTGCCAGCAGCGGTCGGGAATAAAACTCGTGCTTTGCCGTTAGGCTGTAAAAGGTATTTTCCCAGTCGATTTTTAGTGAGACGCGGTTCAGGGTCGTCTCCAAGAGCGTTTCTTCAGGTAAAATCCGGCAAAACTGTTTCGGTCGGTCATCCCTACTGATCATTCGGGTCAGGGGTCTCATCGCCTGCCGTCGCCTCCCGCCAAAATTACGGCATAACAGTCGGTTAACCGCTGTCGTGATTCGCTGACATTCAAATGTTTAATGACTGAATCTTTTTCCATAAGTCTGCACGCGGAGCGGCATTTTTGCTGTCGCTCGCTGGCGAATTCAGGTTATGAAACTTATTGCCTGCAAGTCTCTTGCAGAATTGCGGAAAACTTCGGTTTTTTGCTGCGTTCGAATAAATGCGCTTGCTGAGAGATACATCCGGGTAACGATTTTGATCGGGTTAGATCGGCTGCAAGTCCGGGTTTGTAATAATTTGTTAACGCTTTGTTAACATAGCGTGTTTGAGTCTATAAATTACCCTCTAATCCGCCTCTAAATTCTTGCTTCGCCGTATGATTGATGTATATTTATTTTTGAAATAAATTCGTAAATTTTGCCCCGCTGCTGCCACAGTTATGGTTGACGAATAATGAGTAAAGAGCGACACCAATCTGCCTACCGAAAGCTGTTCTGGTTGTCGCTGTGCTTACCGATACTTCTCGTCTCGCCCGTTTTCGCATTAGACCCCACAAAAGTCCTGACCCAATACAATTTCGCCTCCTGGTCGCAAAAGGAAGGACTCGCACAAAGCGACATTCGCGCGCTGGCGCAAACTACGGACGGCTACCTCTGGCTCGGAACTTCAACCGGACTCGTAAGGTTCGACGGCGTTCGTTTTGTCCGGTGGGAGCCCGAAAACGGGTGGAACCGCCCGAACATTTATATAACTTGTCTTTTCGCCGCGTATGACGGCAGCCTGTGGGTCGGATCGGTTTCCGGAGGCATCAGCCGGATCAAGGACGGTCAGGCGACTCACTATACCGAACGCGACGGACTGACAGAAGGTTATACCGAAGTTATCGGCGGAAGCGACGACGGATCGATCTGGGTCGGCGGAGTTCGCGGGCTGAATCTTTTTCGTGACAACGCCTGGCGTCATTTCGACGCGCGGGACGGATTGCCGGGAAAACAGGTCTTCGGACTTTTCGAGGACAGTAAAAAACGATTCTGGGTGGGCACGGACGCGGGATTAGCCCGGCGGAAAGGAAAAACGGATTCATTCGAGATAATCGGCGCGTTTTCCGGCGCCGTCCGCGCTATAGGTGAAGACCCGGAGGGACGCATCTGGATCGCTGCCCCGGACGTGCCTTTAAGAGCAGTTGTCAACGATAATGTTGCCGAACCGCCGCCTGCAACTGCAAAGATACCTAACATCTTTCGGATTTTATTCGACCGCCAGGGAAATTTATTGGTGGCAACGAACGGCAACGGGCTGTACAGGCTGCGCCGAAATGCCGGAACAGGACGCGCTTCTTCAGTCGAGGCGTTCGGAAAAAAGGAAGGGCTGACGAACGACACGGTTTTAGGCGCTATCGAAGACCGTGAAGGAAACGTCTGGGTCGGCACGCAGGGCGGACTCAACCGTTTTAACGAAAGTAAAATCACGCCGTTTTCTGTCAGAGAAGGTTTAACGAACGATTACGTTAGGGCGATTCTGGCTTCGACCGGTTCTGACGGCGGGCTTTGGGTCGGGACGACCGAAGGAATAAATTTGATCAGCCGGGATGGCATAAAACATTACGCCGAGGACGTTGCGATCCTGTCGCTGTCCGCTGATGCGACGGGCGGCGGAATCTGGATCGGCACACAAAAGGGCGTCGCTCATCTGGACGCGGGCGGCGGAGAGCTTGCCTGGGTGCAGACTCCGGCAAATGTGCAGCTTGATCGCGTCATCGTCATTTTAGAAGATAAATCCGGCACCCTGTGGCTGGCAGACCGCAACAAAGGTGTGTTCCGCCGCAGGCAAAACGGAGAGTTATCAAGTCTGGCGAATACGCCTGAGTTGGCTGGCAAGGCGGTTTCGGCGATGCGTTCGGACAGCAGGGGGCGCGTCTGGTTCGGCTTTGCGGGAACCGGCTTGGTAGTTTACGAAAACAACCAGTTCCGCTCGCTCGGGCAAAAAGAGAACTTGCCGAACGGGTCAACCAGTGACATTTACGAGGATAAATCGGGGGCAATTTGGACCGCAGGCGAAGGGGGCGTCAGCCGCCTGGAAAACGGAAAATTCGTAACCTTTACCGCCGCCAATAATCTGCCCGCGGAATTGGCTTACGGAATTATCGAAGACGAAGCGGGATGTTTTTGGATTGTTTACAATTCGGGAATTTATCAAATAGATCGTCACGAGTTCGAAATGGCGGCAAAAGCGCCCGATTACAAAATTCAATACCGAAAATACGATTCCGCGGACGGCTTGCGGTCTTCCCCGGTGCGCATCTGCTACCCTTTGACCGCGAAATCGTCTGACGGCAAATTATGGTTCGTCGCAGGCGAAGGCGTCGCGGGCGTTGACCCGCAAAATATCCCCCTCAACAATTTACCGCCCCCAGTCCTCGTTGAAGAGGTGATCACTGATAAGGGGGTTTTTAGCCCGGCGCGGGCTGTTAATCTGCCGGCGCTGACCAAAGATTTACGGATTGATTACGCGGCGCTCAGTTTTACCGCGCCCGAAAGAGTTCGCTTCCGGTACAAACTGGAAGGTTACGACCGTGATTGGATCGAAGCCGAAGCCCGGCGACAAGCTTTCTATACGAATTTAGCGCCTGGAAATTACCGCTTTCGAGTGTTGGCGGCGAACAGCGACGGCATTTGGAATGAAGCGGGGGCGACTCTCGATTTCACTATCGAGCCGTCCTTTTACCAAACTTTATGGTTTCAAATTCTAAGCTTTTTAGCTGCTTTACTTTTGCTTCTCGTTGTTTTCCGGCTCGTCTACAGATGGAGGCTGGCGCAGGCGACCGAGCGCCTAAATGCGGGATTTGAAGAGAGGCTCGCTGAACGCACGCGCATCGCTCAGGAACTTCACGACACTTTGCTGCAGGGCTTTTTGGGGGTGACCATGCGTCTACAAGGGGTCTCTAATTTGCTTCCGGCAGAGCCCGGAAAAGCCAAAGAAAACCTCGACGCGGTAATGAACCAGGTGGACGCCGTGGTCGAAGAAGGGCGAAACGCCGTCCGTGGCATCCGCTCTTCGACCGTCATGCAAAACGACCTCGGGCAGGCGTTCGCGCTGGCGGGCGAAGAATCGAGCACAAACTATCCGGCAGCTTTTAGTCTGACGATTGAAGGCGAAATTCGCGATCTGCATCCGCTCGTCAGAGACGAAATTTATCGCATCGGGCGCGAAGGGCTGACGAACGCCTTCCGGCATTCCGAAGCCCGGAAAATCGAAGCCGTGTTGATTTACGCCCGCAATGAATTCAGGCTTTCCATAGCCGACGACGGAATCGGTCTGGACGAAAGTAAAATCGGGGGCGAAATTGGCGGCGACAGTCACTTCGGGCTGCTGGGAATGCGGGAACGAGCCGACCGCATTGGCGGGAAATTATCAGTGTTGAGCCGCGCCGGAGCCGGAACGGTAATCGAACTGGCTATTCCGGGGCGCGTCGCTTACCGGTTGAGACAGCAGGAGGCGCGCGGAAAGGAAACAGTCGGAAAAAGACTGAGAAATTTTTTACGGGCGAGTAAAAATGGAGGCGGAAAATGAGCGGGGCGGGCAGCGCCATCAGCAGCGGCGTGATTCGCGTGATGAGCGTCGACGACCATCCGCTTCTGCGCGAGGGTCTGGCGGCGATTATCAACAGCCAGACCGACATGATTCTTGAAGCGGAAGCCTCCAGCGGAAAAGAAGGAGTTGAGCTCTACCGCCGGAATTTGCCCGACGTGACATTGATGGATTTGCGGCTTCCGGACATGAGCGGCATTGACGTTATTAACATCATCCGCAGCGAATTTCCCAAAGCGCGCATTATCATTTTAACCACTTTCGAAGGCGACGTGGAAATCAGCCGCGCTCTCGCCGCCGGGGCAAAGGGCTATCTCCTTAAAAGCATGGTGCGCAAAGAATTGCTCGACGTTATCCGGCTCGTGCACGCCGGAAAAACGCGCATTCCTTCGACGGTCGCCGAACAAATGGCGGAGCATTACGGTGACGACGGATTGACGGCGCGCGAAATCGAAGTTCTGGAGCTCGTCGCTGCCGGACAGCGCAATAAACAGATCGCCTACCAGCTTGGAATTACCGAAGAAACAGTTAAAGTTCACATCAAGAACATTCTTTCAAAGCTGGATGCCAATGACCGCACGCACGCCGTCCTGATTGCGATTCGCCGAGGCTTTCTTCAATTGTAATATCAAACCGGTTTAATCCCCGTCTCCGAGTTAACGAAATATACCTCTAAAGAGTAATCCGCTCTCTACACAGTTTGGGCATTTATTCTCGGCAAAAAATATTTACTCTTAACAATGAAAGAAACTTTTCACCCTGTGATTTTTTGAGAGGAACTGCGTTGCAAAGACTTTACTCGACATTTCCGGGAGGCATGCCCGGCTTGGGACTCTTGATCTTAAGGACGGCAGCGGGCGTCGCCACCGGAGTTTACGGCGCGATTGTTTTGAGTCGTCTGGAAACTGTCGGGTCGAGCCGGGTTTCATTTACCGGTCACGTCATTTTGAGTTTGATTTTAATTACCGGCAGCATTTTCTTTATTTTAGGCTTGCTGATGCCGTTTATTTCGATAACGGTGGCGGTTTGTGAATTGTTTGCGGCAGTCATCAGGACGAATCTCAGCAATCCTCTGCAAGGAAGCCGATTCGGGTGGATAGCGCTTCTCTTGCTGGCGAGTATCGCCGTCGCACTGGCTTTTCTGGGACCGGGCGCTTTTTCAATAGACGCCCGGCTTTTCGGACGCCGGCAGATTATTATTCCGGCGTCGAAACAGCGGGGAAAGTCCCTACTGAAACAATCGGACGAATCGAGGTGAGTTATGGCGGAAGATTTTGTTTCGGCGGACAATCAAAATCGGCAAACGTTTTTTCATTACGCATCGTCTGCGGTCGTAGTCGGGGCGGCTCTGCTTTTGACCAAATTACTTTCTCCGTACATTGACGAGACACCGCTTTTCTTTCTTGCCGTACTAGTCAGCGCGTGGTTCGGCGGAATCGGAACCGGACTTTTTGCCGCGCTGCTCGCCCTGCTGGCAGTTGATTTTTTCTTCGTTCCGCCTTTGTACGAGCTTTCCGTAAGGCTGAGTAATTTGCCGTACGTTGCCGTTTTCGCCATATCCGCCGTATTCGTTAGCTGGCTGGGCGCGACGCATAAGAGTTCCGAAGAAACGCTTAAGCAGTCCCGCGATGAGCTTGACGAAAAAGTCAGGGAGAGAACTGCTGAACTTCAAAAAATTAATGACGAGTTGCGCGAACAGGCTAAACTACTCGATTTAACACACGACACGATCTTCGTGCGGGATATGAACGACGTTATCACGTTTTGGAACCACGGCGCGGCAGAAGCGTACGGTTGGACGAAAAACGAAGCTGTCGGGCGTGTGTCTCACGATTTAACCCAAACGAATTTTCCGGCGCCGCTTGCGGAAATTAACAATCAGTTGTTGAAAACCGGACGTTGGGAAGGCGAAATTGTTCACACGCGCCGCGACGGAACGCAAATTACCGTCGCAAGCCGCTGGGCGCTGCAATACGATTCAAACGGAAAACCGTATTCGATTCTTGAAACCAACAACAATATCACCGAGCGCAAACGTGCCGAGGAAGAAGTCAGAAAAAGCGAAGAGCGATACCGCGCGTTGTTTGAAGATGCAGTTGACGCAATTTTTATTTCAAACATTAAAGGCGTTTATCTCGACGTAAATTCCAGTGCGTGCCGACTTTTGGGTTACGAGCGAGAGGAATTAATAGGAAAGTCAGTCGTCGAACTTTTGCCGCCCGAAGAAGTTGAACGCTTTGTCAGCTTACGCATTCCGATAAGTCAGGGTAAAAATCAGTTCGGCGAATGGTCGATTATTCGCAAAGACGGAGTCACCATTAAAGTCGAGGTCAGCTCGAAAATGTTGCCCGACGGACGCTTTCAGGCTTTTATGCGCGATATCACCGAACGCAAAAATGCCGAAGCCGCTCTGCACGAATCCGAAGCGCGCTTTCGTCACGTCGCCGACACCGCGCCCGTTTTAATCTGGATTTCCGACACTACAAAACAATGCACCTGGTTTAATAAACCCTGGCTCGAATTTACGGGCAAAAATCTCGAAGAGGAAACCGGCGACGGTTGGACGAAAGGCGTTCACGAGGAGGATTTCAATTACTGTCTGGAAACTTATAGTTCGGCGTTCGACAAGAGAAAACCGTTTTCTATGGAATACCGCCTGCGGCGAAACGACGGCGAATACCGCTGGCTAATGGATAACGGCGTGCCGCGTTTCACTCAAACCGGAGAATTTTTAGGCTACATTGGCTCATGCGTTGACATCACGGAGCTAAAAAACGTCGAAGCAGAGTTGAGAAAAAATCAGGAACGGCTGGAACTTGCCCATGAAGCGGCGAAAATCGCGGCGTTTGAATGGTTTCCGGGTGAAGGCAGGAGCGCCTGGCAAAAGGAAATGCAGCTGCTTTACGGTTTTCAGCCCGGCGAATACGACGGCAGTTACGAGATGTGGCTCGAACGAGTTCATCCCGAAGACCGACAATCGGCGGACGAAGCCGTGCGACAAACTCTCGTCACCGGAACGCAGCTTTTGGAATTTCGCGTGGTCTGGAATGACGGCACCGTTCGCTGGATACAATCGAGAGGCAAAGCGTATTTCGACGAAAAAGGCAATCCCACGCGCGTGGTCGGCATCAACGCCGACATTACAGAACGTAAAGAGTCCGAAGAAGAGCTGCGCCGCTTGCAGGCGGAACTTGCTCATATAACGCGCGTAATGACAATGGGCGCCCTAACCTCGTCCATCGCTCATGAAGTGAACCAGCCGCTGGCGGCGGTCGTCACGAATGGCAACGCCTGTCTGCGCTGGCTGGCTGCGGATCCGCCCAATCTGGAAGAAGCGCGCGTCGCGGTTAACAGAATTATCCGCGACGGCAATCGTGCCAGCGAGGTCATAGCCCGGACGCGAGCGCTTTTGAAGAAATCCCCGCTCCAAAAATCCCCGCTCGACATCAACGAAGTCGTGACTGAGACGATCTCGCTGGTGAGAAACGAAGCGCAGAAAAAACAAATCCTTTTGCGAACGAATCTCA
Source organism: Pyrinomonadaceae bacterium (assembly GCA_036388775.1). Lineage (GTDB taxonomy): Bacteria > Acidobacteriota > Blastocatellia > Pyrinomonadales > Pyrinomonadaceae > JALZCH01. The sequence continues at coordinate 32,672 of DASVRD010000071.1, forward strand.
CCGGCGAAATCCCGCCATTGAGCGGCGACAAAATTCAACTGCAGCAGGTTTTGCTTAACTTATTGATAAACGGTATTGACTCTATGAAATCGCCGGAAACAACGGCTGGAGAATTGTTGATTGAAACAAACAAATACGAAGAAGACAAAATTATCGTCGTGGTCAAAGATTCGGGCGAAGGCTTGTCTGCCGAAAACCTCGGCAAAGTTTTTGAGGCTTTTTACACGACGAAAAAAGAAGGAATAGGAATGGGGCTTTCCATCAGCCGCTCGATCATCGAAGCGCACGGCGGAAAACTCTGGGCTGAAGCAGGCGCCGAAAAGGGAGCGATTTTCAAATTCACCCTGCCTTGCGGGAGGTAACGAAATGAACGAAGAAACGCCGATTATTTACGTCGTGGACGACGACGAATCCGTCCGCGAATCGCTCGACAGCCTGATTCGCTCAATCGGAATGCGCGCCGCTGTCTTTGCCTCGGCGACTGAATTTTTAAAGGCAAAGCGTTTCGACGCTCCGGGTTGTCTGATTCTCGACGTGCGGCTGCCGGGCTTGAGCGGGTTGGATTTGCAGGGAGAACTAAACCGGGAGGGCGTGTCGGTTCCCATTATCTTCGTGACGGGACACGGCGATATTCCGATGACGGTCCGGGCGATGAAAGCCGGAGCTGTTGAATTTTTAACAAAGCCTTTCCGCGAACAAGATTTACTTGACGCCATCGGTCAAGCCGTGAAACGCGACCGCGAACGTCGCAAGACCAATAACGAATTAAACGAACTGCGAACGCATTTCGCGCAGCTTACTCCGCGTGAAAAAGAAGTAATGGAATTGGTTGCTGCCGGAATGCTGAATAAACAAATCGCTTATAAACTCGGCACCAGCGAGGTTACGATCAAAGTTCATCGTAGCCAGGTGATGCAAAAAATGAAGGCGGATTCGGTTGCGGATCTCGTGCGAATGTCGGAAAGATTAGGAATATTCGCGACAAAGGTTTAACTGACTTATACCAAAGTATAGTTCTTTTCATTCAAAGTATAATTTTTTTTCATTTCCCGAACTGTTATTCTTTCGGAGGAATGGAAAAAATGATTGAAAAATCCAGAACAAATCCGGCATCGCCGCTACTGGTCGGCGTTGTGGACGACGACGAATCCATGAGAGAAGCTTTGGAGAGTTTGCTCAAATCAGTCGGGTTCGGGACTCGGATTTTTGAATCGGCGGAAGAGTTTCTAAAGGCTGGAAATTGTTTTAAGCCGGACTGCCTGATTCTCGACATGAGAATGCCGGGGTTAAACGGCTTGGAACTGCAGCAAAAACTAATCGAGGACGACCGCCCGGTTCCGATCGTTTTTATATCGGCAAACTGTGAGGCGGACGAAAAAAGGAAGGCTCTCTCCGCCGGAGCGATTGATTTTTTACACAAACCATTTACCGAAGATTCTTTGCTCGGAGCCGTTCAAGCGGCGATAAAAACACGAGCGAAATGAATGACAGGGAGGCAACTACTATGCTGGGAAGCGCCAGAACATCAGAATATCAACGCAATTATTATAATCCGGTCGAAACTATCGGCGGCAGAATGAATTTCGTTAAAGAGACTTTTACTCCCAAGTCTAATTTTACGGAAATCGTCGGCGCCAGCGCGCCGCTCAGACAGCTTCTGGAATCAATCGAAACGGTCGCTCCAACTGATTCAACCGTTTTAATCATGGGCGAAACGGGTACGGGTAAAGAGCTGGTTGCCAAAGCGATTCACCGCTTAAGCCGCCGCGCCAACCGCTCTTTCGTCAAAATGAACAGCGCGGCTATTCCGGCAACGCTGCTCGAAGCCGAATTGTTCGGGCACGAGCGCGGAGCCTTTACCGGCGCCACAAATCAGCGTGTCGGGCGTTTTGAACTCGCGAATCAGGGCACGCTTTTTCTGGACGAAATCGGCGACATGCCGCTCGAACTTCAGCCCAAACTTCTTCGGGTTCTGCAGGAACAGGAATTCGAGCGCCTCGGCAGCGCACGCACGATCAAGACGGACGTGCGGATGGTCGCGGCGACAAACCGGGATTTGCTCGACCGGGTCGAAGATGGCGAGTTTCGCAGCGATTTGTATTACCGCCTGAACGTCTTCCCGCTTCGCATTCCCGCTCTGCGCGAAAGACGCGAAGATATTCCGCTTCTGGCGAATCATTTCGCCCAGAAATTCGCCGCGAGAATGGGGAAAGACGCCCGCCCGATCCCGGACGAAACGCTCAAAGTTCTGCAGGAATACAATTACCCGGGCAACGTGCGCGAGCTGGAAAATATCATCGAACGCGCCGTCATTCTATCGAGCGACGGGATTCTCCGCCCCGAGTATTTAAATCTGAACAACACGTCAAAAAAACAAATGTTCGGCTTGAGCCATACGCTCGAAGATGTTGAACGCCGTTTTATTCTCCAGACTCTAAAAGAAACAAATTGGCGCATCGGCGGCTCTTACGGGGCGGCTTCGAAGCTGGGATTAAAAAGAACGACTTTGATCTCGAAAATGGAAAAACTCGGCATTTCCCGCCAGGTAAAATAAGCGGATTTCTAAAAAATTTTACTTACTTAAAGCCGCCTTTAAGAGCGGCTTTTTTGCGTTCAGTTTTCGATTTAAAAGCAAATTAAAACTTTTAAAAAAAACTCATAATGAGCGTTAACGCCGATATATCGAGGTGTGTCGAAATGTCGGCGTTTTGAATTTAAAATAATTTTTCTGCTAGTCTAAACTGCTGAATTTATTGGGTTTAATTTTCATGTTTAGTGAGTTTTGCGGTACGTCGCTTGCACTCTGACAAATCAACTTGAGATCAGGAATTTATTGGAGAAGGATAAAAAAAGATGTTAGCGACACAAATGGTAAGTGCCACGGGATTCCCGGCGTTTATAGATTCAATTAAAGAACGAAAACTAAAGGAGCCGACAGAAACCCTGAAAATATCAGATATGGGGCGCAACCAACCGGCGCAAACGGCAGTCGAAGCATTCGCCTTCAACGTCTGTGAAATTGTTGCGTCAAGCTGTGCCCTAGGCTGGAAGAACATCAAGGCGTTTGAGATCCGGCACGAACGGGAGATGATTAAAACGAGTCTGTTACAGCAGCACTGCGTTGTTCTGCAGATGGAGAATTCTTTTGAAATAGAAGTTTGCGTCGGTGCGCAAAAGATCAAAAAGGTCTTGCGTCCGGGCGAATTGATGATTTTTCCCGCCGGCTCTTCGCTTCAATGGCGGTGGCGGCAAGGAGGAAAGCCTAATAAAGCTTTATACTTTTTTCTCGAACCTCAATTTCTGAAGACTATTGCCGAAAGTTTTAATTTCAAGCAGCCGGCGATGATCGAACCCGCTATCGGCATTGATGACGAACAGCTCCGTTATCTGGCACTCTCTTTACTGTGCGAGATGAGAAACGCCAATATTCTCGGGCAATTTTACGCCGAAACACTCGCCAAGGCTTTCGCTATGCAGATTGTCCGGCAGTACAGCCATTTTCGGGAGGTGCGCGTTGCCCCGCCGAGCATCGGCGGACTGGCTCCGTTCAAACTGCGCAAAGCCCTCGGATTTATTGACGAGAATCTGGAGTGTGAAGAAGATCTCTCGCTCGAAAAAATCGCCGGAGAAGTCGGGATGAGCTATTTTCATTTCTCGCGCACTTTTAAACAATCAATGGGAGTTAGTCCGAACAATTACATCACCCGGCGCCGGATTGAGCTCGCCAAAAAATTACTGGCGTACTCTGAAGCGCCGATTGCCGACATCGCCCTGCAGGTCGGTTTCGCCAGTCAGAGCCATTTTACGACGATGTTCCGGCGCCAGACCGGAATGACGCCGAAGGATTACCGGAGGAATTTATAGAAAACATGATGAGAAAATGGGAATACAAATTAATGAACGGCTGGCTGACCGAAGCGGAGCTGAATACTTTGGGCGGCGAAGGCTGGGAATTGACAGCCGTAATTATCACGCCCGCGGACAAGAATTTCGATTACATCTTTAAGCGCCGGAAATCGTAAAAAGGCGCTCGCGGGTTCCAGTTCAGTGATTTAACGCCGGTTCTTATTGTCTAAAAATATCTGCCAATCGAAATCGAGCAAATCTCCGATTCTTTTGATTTCGATGTCCGCGGGCGGATATTTGCTTGTTTCGTCAGGGTTGAGAGCGTAGTGTCCCTGTTTGATGAAGATGGTGGTTACGCGCTCGCGCCAAATTCCTTTGACCGCCGCCAGAATCCTAAGTTTGTCGTCGACCAGAACGTAATGACGCGCCGGATAGCGGCGCTCGACGTCGGCTAATTCCTTTTCCTTGTGAATATAAATTAAGATGTTTCCTTCGACGGCTTCAAACAGCCCCGACCGCTCGATTTTGCGCGGCTGAAAGACGACGTCGCCGTCGGTCAGAATAACGACTGGTCCGTGCTTTTTGGAACGCTCCAAAACATCCAGCGAATTCGGATAAAGACGATTGGCGAAATGGTAATTGACGAGATACGTCGAAACGGCGAGCAGATGCGAGTCGTAAGGATTCTCGATTCGGTAGCGCTGCAGGGCGCCGAGATAATCGGCGTAGCCAAGCTCGCGGCGCAGATCTTCAAAAATTTCCCAGTACCGGTCGCTGCGCCGGCGTCCGACTTCGACCTCCAGAAAGCGGCGCAAATCTTCTATGACGTGATCGTTATCGAGTAAAGTGTTATCAACGTCGAAAAGAAAAACAGTCTCGTGCAGCAGCGGCATAATTTTCTGAGTCAGGTTTGTTAATTTTCTATTATGTCTTAACGGTTCCCGCTATGTTACCTTTAACACGATTAACGTCACGTCATCGTCAAAACTGTCTCTGCCCCTGAATTCCGATACTCGCTTCATCAGGCAGTCATAAATTTCCCTGGCACTGAGCGCGCCGTATCGATTAACTATACCAGCGATTCTTTCCTTCGAAAATTCTTTCCCCCTCTCCGTTTTCGGCTTTGCTTAATCCATCGGTTATAGAAAACCAGAATGTCTCCCGCTTTGAGTTCTATTTTCCGGGAGCAATAGAGAGTGTCGGAGAATAAGCCGATGGGCACGCCGGCGCCGAAAGACCCGTTAGGGTTAGAATGAATTTAAAGCAGACCGGATGACGTGTTCGCACGAATGAATCCGGTGAATTTTAATTTCCGCACGGCTTGCAGGTTACTTTTGAGGTTTTTCGACGACTTCGACGCTGTATTCATCAGCAACTACGGCGAAATCCGTCATACCGATGAAAAACCCGGTTTCGATGACGCCCGTCAAAGCCTTTAAATCACAGTGCAATTTTGCCGGATTTTCAATCTTTCCGTAATCGCAATCGAGAATATAATTGTGATTGTCGGTGACAAAAATCTCGCCCTCCTTCATTCGCAGATTTGTCTTAAAGCCGAGTTTTTCAATCCGCTTGCGGGTCGTTTCCCATGCAAAGGGAACGATTTCCACCGGCAGTAGAAAGGCGCCGAGAGACTCGACGAGCTTCGTCCGGTCGGCGACGATAATCAAACGTTTGGACGCCGCGGCGACGAGCTTCTCGCGCAATAACGCGCCTCCCCCGCCCTTTATCAAATCCAGTGAGGGCGAAATCTCGTCAGCGCCGTCAATGGTCAAATCCAATTCTTCGACCCGGTCAAAAGCGACTAGGGGAATGTCTTGTTCTTTCGCCAAATCTTCCGTTTGCCTTGATGTAGGGACGGCGCGAATCTTTAACCCCTGTCCGACCAAAAAGCCGAGCCGGAGAATCGTCCAGTAAACGGTCGAACCCGTCCCCAGTCCGATTGTCATTCCGTTATGTACAAATTCCGCAGCGCGCTCGCCCGCCGCCTGTTTTAAGTTCATGGTTATGCAATCTTTATCCGATTAGAAAAAACCGTACTGTGCCATTTATTCAAGAGGCGTGTCAATTAATCCGCCGATTGCCTGAAACGGCTCTTCGCGCGGATGATGACGCTCTTTATAAAATGCCGGGCTATTGTAACTGACCCAAACCCGGTTTTCTACGTCTTCGCGCACCAGAACCTTGAGCGGCGAATCAATCGCAAGCGACGGGTACTCGTTCATCAAAACCGTTCCGGCGCGCAGATCGCCGAAGATCAGCAATTCGGTCGGGCGCATCTCAAGCCCGACGGCTTTCGCCGCCGATTGGTTGATGCGCGCGAAGATTGACATTCCTTTCGGTTTTGATAGTTCGCTCACGCCCAAAGCGTCCGGCAGAGTCTTCATAAAACTTCGTTAGCGGATTTGAAGGAGGAGTGTGGCGGATAATTTCTAATTAACGGTTAGTCAATTACGGATTTGCGGAAGCAACTGTCTGAAATTGATTATCTGATGTTCATAATTCGGAGAATAGTCGAGCTGATGACCGATGGAAAAAGAACAAAATAATAATTCGAACAAAACGGAGTCAAGGAAAGCCGCCGTTTCGCCGAAAGATCTGGCGACCGAATATCTGGCGAACGAACGCACGTTTCTGGCTTGGGTGCGGACGGGCATCTCCATCATCACGCTGGGTTTTGCGCTCGCCAAAGTTCGCATCTGGCTCGGAGAGCTGGGACTTCCGAATTCCCCGGAATTCGCACAAGCGGGAATGGGCGAATCAATCCCTCTTGGTATTGGTATGCTCCTGTTCGGCGGCTTGATCGTGGTTTTGGCGGCATGGCGGTATTCAGTCGTTAAGCGCCAGATTGACCGCGGCGAGGTGACTGCAGACCGCTGGATGATCATCTTAATCACGATCCTGGTAGTCGTGCTGTCTCTCTTAATGACGTTTTACCTGATGCTCGGCGCAACCCGAATGTAATGCGTAATGGATCGGAATTTTTGATGCCGCTAATAAGTCTTCGGCGCCGGGTAGCTGCGTTCGTCAGCCGCCGGGCTCCAAACGTCATCGCGCAAATAGCCGACGAACAAACCGAGCGTAAAAAGAATTATACTGACTACTATCGCCATCATAAAAATTTTTAGTATCGTAGTGTTTTTCATTTCCTCTCCTTTTCGTCTCCGAGTCTCAATCGCCTGCCGCAACCACATTAATTTCCGTCTCAACGCAGAAACAGAAACGCCAAGAACACGAAAACAAGTACCAAAAATACGCACAACAGAGCGCCGCCGAAGAACATTATTTCCGGCGCAAACTCGCCGTCTAACTGGAATTTTTTGCCTAATTTCATTTCCCTTCTCCTTTTCTCCGGTTAATGCCGAAAGATTTATGCTTTTCCCTATCCGGTTATTTTTACGAGCAGTATTCTTCCTTGAACAGCTTTCTGAAAAGAGCGGCTTCGGCTTCGCGCTTATGTCTTAAATCCTCGACCCACGATTTAACGGTCGCCGTCACGGAAACTTTTCCGTCACTGTTTTTCGATTGATTAGCCTGCGAATCGGAGACCGCCGTTATAGATCGTTCCCTTTCGACTCGTTTGATAATTTTCACTTTCCTATTCATAAAAGTTTTTCTCCTCAAAGATTCTGTTACAAATAAATTCAAGAGACGTTCCACTCCCGCAGATTTCAATAGCTTTTAGTTATCTGTCGTATTTTCAGCATTTAAGTAAAAAAACGGCTTGCCTCTAGGTGCCGGAAAATGAAATTCGATGACGCTATATCAACTCCCGTCGAGATAGCGGCGGCAGGATTTATTATCTGTTAGTTGTCTTTATTTTCCGGAAGAAAGGCGGGCGGCTGGTTTTGAACTTTATCGTGTTTGAAAACGGAGCGGTAATTTTCGTCGTGAAAGATTTTGCCGGTGTGCGGAATCGGCTGACCCAACAGGTTTGAACGTCTGATTAAAGCCGCGAGGATCGCTCCCGAGATAGGCGCGAAAAGATAAACCCACCAGAGGTGCCAATTGCCGGATGCCAAAGCGGAGCCGAACCAGCGCGCCGGATTCATTCCGGCTCCCGTATAATTGCCGTCAGCGCAGACCAAAATTGCCACCATAAGAGTGGCAGCCGCGGGGGTAAACCGCAGCAGTCGGGCGTGGCTGACGAAAGTGTAAATAACGATTGATAGCACGAAAGTTGCGGTGAATTCGGCTAAGAATGCAGCCTCCGCAGTCACATTCAGAGCGGGCGAAAGCGCTGCGCTGCTGACTTCATTCGCGAGCCGCCCGAAAACGCTGCGCCCGCAAAATGCGCCTGCGACGCTTCCCAGCATCTGGGCGGCAATATAACCAACTAAGTCTCTGGCGTGCATTTTCCGCAACACCCAAAAGCCGATGGAAATAGCCGGATTCAGATGCGCGCCGCTCAGTCGTCCGGGCGGTGAAAGCGCAAAGAGCCAGCTCGCACTGCCGATGAATAAGCCGGCAAGAAATAAGCGCAAACTCTGTGAAGGAATTGCTCCCGGAACGAGCGAATCCGAAGCAAAAAGAAACGAGATTATCCCGACTACCGAAAACATCAAAAAAGCCGTCCCTGCGAATTCGCTCAGATATTCTTTGACATGCAAGCCGTATCGTTCCCATTTTTTGTAAAGAACCGATTCAAATGCAGGACTTGGTTTCTTTCTTTCGCTCGCCATAGAACTCAGCCGACAGCCTTTTCTGCACGGCGCTCGTTGTCAAAAGATAGTTTCCAAACTGTAGCTTCCGGTCGGCAGCAGTTCGCTCCAATCGGCTATGAGCTTTCGGTAATATTCGCCGACGGGGCGAATCTTCCGGTTCAAATCGAAAAGTCCGAGCGGGTTGACGCGCCCGGCGTCTTCTCTTAAAGCCGTGTCCCAATCAACCTGATCGGTCAGGCTGTACCACGTAAAGCCGATGATCGGCACGCCGTCCTGCCGCAGCCGAAACAGATTCGCCCATTCTTTTCTGAGCCAGTTCGGGGCTGCGTCGGCGTCCGGCAAATTCGTTTCCGTGTGCATCACCGGCAGCCGGTAACGGTCGAAATACTGGTGCGTGATAACGTAATAGCCGAATATCTCGCCGGCTGCTGACAAGGTGCCGTCCTCGTGGACGAGATGTTCGTTGGTGACGTAATAATCGTTGCCCATCACGCAATTAGCCTTAACATGATTCCCGCCGAACCATTCGTATTCCGCGCGCGTCATTCCGTTGTCGAGCAGGTATTGGTACATCACGACGTTAACGGGTTTGCCGTAAGACAGATCGAGCGCCAGAAATCGTTTTTCGTTCAAAACATTGGCGAGATGCAGGCATTCCGGGTATTCCGGGTGAAAATACTCGCTCGATTCGCTCTGAATGAAAAGGGCGCGCGGCTGCACTTCCAGAATCGCCCGCATCGCCAAAACGTTCGCTTTACAGAGATTTTTAAGCGCGTTGACGAAAGCGCGGTCGGACGCCAGACGTTCGTTCCACCAGCCGTATTGCGCCGAAAACGTGGCGGCGATGAAGATTTCGTTGATCGGCGTGTAGTATTTGACCCAGGGAAATCTGGTGGCGAAAGCGCGCGCGTATTCGGCGAAAAGGGCGGGAAAATCCGGGTTCTGGAAATTCTCGATCCAATCCGGCACGCCGAAATGACAAAGGTCGGTGATCGGTTTTATATTGAGCCTTTTCAGTTCGGCGAAGGTTTCGTCGGCAAAATCCCAATCGTATTTGCCGGGCGCGAAATGCGCGCGGTAATAGGGCGCCCCGTAGCGCAGATGACTGATTCCCAAATCTTTGACGAGACGAAAGTCTTCGCGCCAGCGCTCGTAATGACCGCATTTCTCCATTTCGTCCACGCGCTTAACGCTGCCGTCCGGCAGTTTGATCGTCGGATAGCTGTTTTCGATTCCGGTGCTGAACATGAAATGCGACATCAGGAAATTCCTCCTCGGTTATGTTTACAGGATGTCGAGCCTGCCGCCGTCAACAACGAGCGTCGTGCCGTTGATAAAACGCGCTTCATTCGAAGCCATAAAGCAAATAGCGGCGGCTAAATCTTCGGGCTTGCCGACCGCGCCAGTGATTTTCTCCGCGCCGGATTTAACGTTCGAATTGTTCCAGAGCATCGGCGTGTCGACCGCGCCCGGCGCGACGCAATTGATACGAATCTTTCTCTGCGCCAATTCTTCGCTGAAACCGCGCGTAAAAGCTTCCATCGCCCCTTTCGAGGCGGCATACGGCACGACATTTCTGGTCGTTTCGTGCGCGTGAACCGAGCTGATATTGACGATTGCGCCGCCCGGCGGAATGTGCGGCACGGCGTATTTGCAAAACAGAAAAATCGAGCGCAGATTCACCGCCATCACGCGCTCCCAATCCGATTCCGGCAATTCGACAATCGGCGTAAAAGTCATCATCGCCGCGTCGTTGACCAGCACGTCAATCCTATTCCATTTGTCCAAAGCGGTTTTAATCGCCGCTTGCACCTTTTCGGAACTCGAAACGTCGGTTTTGACAAAAATTGCTTCGCCGCCTGCGCCTTCAATAATCTTAACCGTTTCCGTGCTGCCTTCTTCGTTCAAATCAACGACGACAACTCTGCCTCCTTCCGCCGCGAAACAAACACAAGCCGCCCGTCCGATGCCCGATCCGCCGCCGGTCACAAGGCAAACTTTTTCAGTAAAACGCATAAAAACTCCTCATTTAATGCCTTTTTCCCATTACGAATTTTCGTCGAGACATTCTCTGATTCGGTTGATCTCTTGCTGCGCCTCGTCCATCCTGCCATCTTCAATGAGCCGTTCCGTATTTTTCAACGATTCGGTTATGGAACATTCCTGCCCGGGAAACTGTTTATCGGCTCCGAGGGCGTCGGGTTCGGCATCGATTAACAATTGTCTCGCCCGGTCGTATTCGTTTTCGCCCATCATAATATCCGCCTCGGATAATTTATCTTTCAGCCTGATGATTTCCGGGCTCACTTGACCGGCACCATTCTCCAAAACGAAAACCTTATTTGTGTTTTTAGCAACATCGGAGCCGGAAGTGTTGATTGCTGTCATATTACTAACATCTAATAAATGCCAAACTCCGGCTCCGATACCAAATAATAAAAACGCCAGATGCCAGATTATAAAACAGGCAAAGAATAACAGAATTACAAAAGCCAGGTATTTCATTGTAGACTTCATCTCCTTTTAACCTCAATCTGAAATACGAAATGAGCACGAAACGTACCGGTTAATTTATGGAAGATGCTCGGTTAAATAATCACCTGTGCTTGAAGAGGTTAGCGGTTTTAATCTGAAAAAGGCGAGAGTTTACAAAAGGGTTAAAGGAAATTCTTAAAGGCGGATATTTCGACACATACAACTTTCTTCGACATTCTTATAGCGAGTGTAAACAGCTATGTGTGCAAAACGGGAAGGCTAGGCAATCTGAGAATCAAAATTTTCCGGCTAATTTGAATCAATCGGCAGGCATCTGATCTCTTCATTGGACGGAAATTAAATAAAAAAGCGCGACTCTTTTTTAAGCATAGCTTTTAGAAGGGACTGTATTCTGTCCCAAACTCGTCCCAAAATCTATAAACGTTTTTTCCGCGGCACATTAATATTTCCCGAAAAGTGTCCGGTTCAGCAGCTTCCGAATCCGAGCCTGTCTGAAAACCGAAGGCTGTTTCGCCTGACTTTATTAAGACTGCCTTCAGGCAGGGACATTTCGGCAATTAATGAAAAACAATGCCGACGCCGAAACGAGCGTTATTGCGGAATCCGTTATTTAAATAAATCGGATTGTAATCCACTTGAATTGCTCTAAAATCAATCTTATCGTTAATCTTAATATCCAAGCCGCCGCCGAACGCCCCGGCAAATCCGACGTTCGAACCTTCACTCGACCTTACAACATTGCAAAGACGATCCGGAGGGGTAGTCGAACAAAAATCCGGAACGCGATTTCTAAATCTGTCGTTTGCGACACCAATGAGAGCGTGAGCGAAGGGTTTCAATCTCGATTTCGTCGCATTGTCTTTAACCTGCACGCCGCCGAGAAAATTGTAAACCTGCGTCCTGGTGCGAACGGGAAATGTTGACGTAACTCCGCCGAAAATTACGCTTCCGGTGGATGTCCGGTCGCGGAAACCGGCGGAAAAATCGCCTTTGATGCCAAAATAGCGGCTGAAATTTCTGACCGCCGAAATCTCAAAACCATTGCGAGAGTCTTGGAACTCGCCTCTCTGGTGCGAGTAGCCGACGAAGAACTCGTTTTTCTCGTGTTCATCACCGGTTGTCTGAGCGAGACTTGAAGAGATGAAAAGCGCGAAAATCAATGCGCTGAAGATAGATTTAATTAACATAATTACTTCTAGATCGTTTGTTTGGTTTGATATAATTGCCTTTTTATTTATGGTTCCCGCGTAGAAACGGTGTTCAGTTCGCCTCGGAAGTCTGTAAATAACCTCAGCTCTCCTTTTTATAAAATTGCCTGGAAATTTAATTTCCCCTTATCCCCGTAAATGAAATCGCCGGTAATCCCGGACCGGAAATTGTGCCGGTCATTTTACCGCTATCGATTGTCCCTTTTAAGGCGATTTCCATTTGTTGCCCTTGAAAGTTAACGTTAGCAGCACCGGCAAATAAATTTCCGGTAATTTGAGCGTTTTTTACCGTTCCCGTGCCGATCGGTGAAGACAGCGAGCCATTTAAAACCTCCCCTTCTTGTTTCAGTTCAAGCGTAATTGGAATCTTTTGACCGCCCACATCGGCAGTTAAGTTCCATTTGACAGTCGGAGTAACCGTCGGTACGGTGCTGATTTCCGATTTTGCCACTTGGATTGCCCGTTTGAGAGTGAAGCCCATCAATTTAATCTCTTCGACTTTTCCGTTAGCGTTAACGGTAAAACCGACCTGAGCTTTGTCATACACCGAGTTTCTCCAAGTGACGATAAAATTATTATTGCCGAGATGCGCCAGATCGCCCGACATTCCCGCGCTGTATCGCAACACCAGTTTTTCCTTTTCCCGCATGACGCGCACTTGACCGAGCATCGGTTCTTCGTAAATCCCCGTATATTCGGATAAATCGAGCGGCGGTTTTGGCGCCTGCGCTAATTTCTCGTCCAACTGTTTCAGAAGAGTTTCCTTCTGCTGTTCTCCGGTCTTGAAAATCGACAGTAATTCGGCGCTGCGGTCTTTCGATTCGCCTCCGAGAAAAGCGTCGAACACACGAAACATCAATGCGGCGCGAACGGGCAAAGCGTCCATATTCGTTAAAATCACGACGCCCAGATTTTCTTCCGGCATAAATCCGACCTGCGCCGTCATACCGGGATGCCGCCCGCCGTGCTGGACGACCTTTTTGCCCCGGTAATCCTGCACATACCAGCCCAATCCGTAAGTTAAAAACTGCGGCTCGCCGTAAATTTTGTTTTCCAGAGTTTTGTAAGGAATGGTGATTTGAGGCGAGTGCATTTCCTTGATTATCGCGGAACTTAATATTTGTTGACCGCCGACCGCTCCTTTTCCGAGCTGCAGGCGTAGCCATTGCGCCATATCAACCACGTTTGAATTTATCGCGCCTGAAGGCGCGCTGTTATCAACGCTCAAATACGGAATAGCTTGAACTTTTCCGCTGATTTTGGCATGCGGGCGCGCGGCGTTCGGATTGTTTTCGAGTTCTTTGACGCTCGTGCCGGTTGCCGTCATTCCAAGTGGGGTAAAAATCCTCTCTTTCAAAAACAAATCCCAGCTTTTCTGCGTGATAGCCGGAATGATCTGTCCGGCTGCCAGATACATCTGGTTGTTGTAGCTGAACTGCGAACGGAAGCTGCCTGACGGTGGGAGAAATCGGGCACGCCGCAGAATCTCCGCGCGATCGTAATCGCCGAAACGCAAAATGTCTGCGTCCGCCAAACCAGTCTTGTGCGCAAGCAAATCTCGGATGGTGATTTCCTTCGTGACGAACGGGTCGTAAAGCTGAAATTCGGGCAGGAATTTAGTTATCTTGTCGTCAATTTTGAGTTTGCCTTCATCCGCCAGAATGCCGAGAGCGGCGGCTGTAAAAGCCTTCGTTGCTGACGCGATGGGAAAAACCGTTTTTTCATTAACAGTCTCGTTTTTTCCAATTTCCTGAACTCCGAAACCTTTGGCGTAAATGATTTTGTCGTCCTTGACGACAGCAATCGCCAGACCGGGAATTTGCCAGTCGCTCATCGCTTTTTCGATGTAAGCGTCAATATTTCTAAGCGGCTCGGGCGCTTCTGTTTGAGAGTAAGCTGTCGTTTGCCACAATAAGAGCAAACATAAAATTAAACTTGTAGTGCGTTGTAAATAAAACATATTTTTCATTTTTGCTACGGTTACTTGATTTCACCGATTTTTAAATCTTTTACTTCTGTCTTAAATTTGTGAAAGTCGCTGTATTCGACGACTTGATTAACGTTAATACCCTTAACGAGAAGAACTTTGATTGAGGCATTAAGCTGGACTCGCGACGGCAGCCAAACTTCATCGTTGACGCGTTCGCTTTCGGAAATATAAGCTGCGCCTTTTTGCAAATTAGCCAGAACGCCGCCCATCTTGAAGTTATCGGCGAGAACGGCTTCGAGGCGTGTGACCTGCTTGTCCTGAGCGTCGATCCACATCACGCCCGCCATTTTCCCGAAGAATTTCAAGAAACTCTTTACATTCCTAAAGTCAAAATTCGGGTTCGGTTCGAAGTCGAAAACAATTACGTCGCGTCCTCGAAAACGCTCGCGGCGCGGGTTGACGAGATTCGAGGCTCGCAATAGCTCGGCGACGGAAATTCGTTTATCGTCCTCGTCAGGTTTTTCCTCGCCGGACTGTTTGGAAAGTTTCGCCAGTTTTTTAGCCTCTTTGTTTTCGAGTTCATTCACTATCTTTTCTATTTTTTTATCTTCTTTAGCCTGCTCGTCCGCCGAAAGAGGCTGACCATTTTTTGCGGTAAGGCGGCTGATCCGTTTGCCTTTATAAAAGGAAACTTGAAAGGTCCTAGATTCCTTTTCGCGTAAAACGCCGTCTTTACCGAGTTCGCGCAAAGTGACCGCCTGCGTGAAGGAGTAATTTTCTAAAATATTGTCGATTCTTTCCTGGTTTGTTTGAAGCTCTTTTAAAAGCCCGGCAATATCCGGCAGAGGCTCGTTTGAAATGACGGGAAAATCGAAAACAGACTTGGCTATCGCCGCGTTATGAACGACCGAATCGAGCTTGATTTCATATTTCTCATCGCCCGCCGTCGAAACGATTGAAAAAGGCTCCTGGATGCCGTCAATCGTGCGAATATCCGAGTAATCAAATGTGTATTTAGTGTCGCCTGCAGGAATTTCATCTCTCACGAGCAATCCCGACACGGCATCGAAATACATTTTGACGGTCGTACCTTTGACCGTTGTTAAGAGGACCAGGTCCGCCGGTTTGCCGTTAACATTAATTTTTCCGGCGTAGACGACTTTTGATTTTTCCTTTTTGTAATCGAGCCATCGGTTGTTTCGATAATTAGATTCGACCTGAAAATCACGCCCTTCCGCTCCTGTTAAGGTGCGTAAGCCGTTTTTTGAATCGCGAGTCCAGCCGGATTTCCCATTGTAACCGACCGAAGTTTCAAAACCGTTCAGGTCAAACGAACTTGCATAAAGATTCGGTTGGACGGTTTGCAACTGAAATTTTCCGCTAGCGTTGTCGCTCAGCCTAGTAATACTGCCGTCGCATTTTGACGAGGTGACTTTTCGTAGGACTTTCTCGCCGCCCATCGCTTTGATCGCTTTGTTCAAAATCTTATCCGGCGATTGAGCCGGAGTTGTTTGGTGAAAGAAAACAAAAAAAATAAAAAGGAGTGCGGTTATAATTGTTAATTTCATTTTTGTTATAAAACCTCGGGTGTTATGTTAAAAATTTAGTTGAGCCGGATTAGCCGTCCGGTAAATCGAATAAAATTTAAATTTTTGTTTGCTAAGCAATTACGATTGAGAAGTTCTCGTATGTAATATGGATTTTTCAATAAGGTAATGTTTGAGTTGAAAGCGCCGCCTGAACACCTTATTAGCGAAAAGATAATGCTATATTTCGCTAATAAGGTTGTGAACAGTTTTGCGACGAATGACGGAAGATTTGCTGTGGTTATATAACTGGAAACGGTAAACCTAATTTTACGCGATTACAGCTTTGCTAATTCCACGCGAAATTGCTACTAGCCCGTATCTTAAGAAATCTAACCAACAGAAAGTGAAACTTATCGATCGAGAGGAGAACTTCGCAACCATTTATTGAAAACGATTCCGGTAATAAGCCAATACCCGTTAATTCTTCGGTTTTGAATAGACTTGCCGCATTCTTTCCATGTATTCAGCGAGGGGTCCTAATCCGACTTCCGCCCGCCTTTTATCGACATTCGCCTCGTCTTCGATCGGCGGAACTTCAAATTTTCCGTCTTTTGTAATCCTGGTCTGAGTGCCGTATCTCTGCGGCTTTCCTTCCGAGACGAGAAAACGGTCGGTTAAAAGCGCTAATTGGTCGCCGCGCGCTTCTCCATCTTTTACAGCTTTTTGCAGTAATTCCAGACTGGATTTCCGAAATTCCGCGTCCTTCGTGTGCTGCACAAGCAGAAAAGCCGCCATCGCGCCGTCGACACCTACGAGACTATTGCCGAGCCAGCCGTATTGTTTCATTTTAGGCTTTATCCATTCTGTGTTTTCGGCGTCGATTTTCTTCATTTCATCCAGAGCCTCGTCGGAAAACACGCCATTATATTTTTTGTATAAATCGGCTCGGGATTGCTGGTCGGCAGCCATTCTTTTCAAAAGCTCTTCGCGCAGTTCCGGCATTTTCGCCGGCTTTCCGGTTTGCCCCATATTCGGTCCTATGGGAGTTATTTTTACAGTTTGAGCCGACGAGTCGGTTATAAAAAGCAACGAGCAAAACGTCAAAATTAAAGAGTTAATAGGTTTCATATTGACTACAATATGCGCCGATAAAAAAGTTGAAAACAGCTTTGCGGTGAAAGCGGGTAATCAAGCGGTGGATTTATGGCAAGGCTGGGCGAATCTGATTTATAAAGCCATGAACTCATCGGGCGGAGTCGATTAGTTTTTGAAGGTGATGACGGTAACTTTTACTGGAATTGAGGCGCTTGCCGTTCGTCAAAGTGATGTCGTATTCGCCTTTGAAAAGCGGTCTGATGTCTTTGATGCGTTCGATGTTAACAATTGCCGAACGGTGAATACGCAGGAATTTTTGGGGGTCGAGTTTGGCGTAAAAGTTTCCCATCGACTCGCGGATCAAATGTGACTGGCTGCCGGCGTGCAGACTTAAATAATCCCCCGCCCCCTCGACCCAGTCGATTTCCTCTGTCTTGAGAAAATAAACGCGCCCGCGGGATTTAATGGCTACTCGATCAATCGGCTCACCGGCGCCCGGCGCGGCGGGATTTCTATTACCGCTTTGGGAGGATGATTCAGCGGCGAATTTCATGTCGTTAACCACCGCGAACAAACTCTCGCTCATTTTGTCGAGCTTTTGCTGTCTGATGATCGTTTTAGCTCTCGACAAGGCATTATTAAACCGTTCCCGGTCGAAAGGCTTGAGTAAGTAGTCGAGCGCGTGCGCCTCGAACGCGCGAAGGGCGTGTTTGTCAAAGGCGGTAACGAAAACGGTGACGGGCATCGAGTTCACCCCCACTTGCTCGATCACTTCAAAGCCGTCCATTCCAGGCATCTGGATGTCCAGAAAAACAATGTCCGGCAATTGCTCGCGGATTGCCTTCACCGCCTCTCGCCCGTTGCGGCACTCGCCTATAACTTCCATCTGCGGGTCATTATTCAGCATCACCAGCAACGCCTGGCGCGCGAGCGGCTCATCATCAACAATCAGGGCGCGAATTTTTCGATTCAATTCAATTCTCCTTTCGGTTGTTCATCCAGGGGCAAATAGGGAATGACTATTTGCGCTATCGTCAATTCAGTTCCCCTCCGGGTAAGGCTAAAACTGTAGCCCTCACCGTAAAGCTCCGTAAGTCGCGCACGCGTATTCTTTAATCCGAGTCCGCCGTTTTGTTCGGCGCCCTGCTTGAAATTGTCGCCGTCATCCTGCACTTCGAGCAACAGTCGTCCATTTAATAATTGACCCACAATATTTATCCGGCTTGCCCCCTCTTGAGTATCTACGGCGTGACGCATCGCGTTTTCGACGAGCGGCTGCAAAATTAAATTCGGCACTTGAGCATCCAGCACCTTGGGATCGATTTCCATACCTATGGTCAGTCGGTCATTGAAACGGATGCGCTCTATTTCCAGATAGCGGTGGGTAAATTCGATCTCGTCTTCGAGCCTCACCACTTGCGTCTCTATTTTGTCGAGCGTCAGACGCAGGAATTCACTGAGCCGGTTGATCATTTTAACCGCGTCGTCCGGTTCATTCATTAAGACTAAAGCGGAAATCGAGTGCAGCGTGTTGAATAAAAAGTGCGGGTGAATCTGCATCTGAAGCGCGTGAAGTCGGGCGTTCGATAGCTGCGCGTCAAGCTTTGAGGCTTTTAACATTTCGTTTTGATACCGTTCGTAATATAAGAAAATCAGATTGATGATAAGAATTACCCAGTAAATCATCATGTTCGGGAGCAGGCTCAACACCCAGTCCCGGTACGGACGATAAAGGTCCTCGCTGTCATAGATTGACAAATCTCTCATTAGAAACAGAAGAGAGAGATGCAGTCCCTGAACAAGAATTGCCCACGCCGCTCCCGCCGAAAAGTGAACCAGAAAACTCCGCAAACGGCGTTGACGCTCAAAGGAAAAACGACGCGACAGGATGAGAATTAACGGAGAAACAATTGCCCAAAACACCCAAAACGTAGCGTTTTCGATGACGGTTTTTGACACAATATCGGGTCCGCTCGTTTCTAGTTGGACATAGAGAGCAATTGCGCCTGCGATTAAGACGATTAAAACGCACAGCGCCGGGATAAACAGCCATTGAAAAGTAGGAATCCGTTGCATTTTTAAGTTAATATCGATCTGTCGGAGTTATTGAGTCGCTTTAATTTTTAATTTCCAATTTGATAATCACTCGCCTCCCACACAAATTTTACCGTCCTTCCTCACGAATCTTATTTTTTTCAATTACCTGCGCCCCTTCGGAGATAAGGAGATTCTCGCCGACGCTTTCAATAAAGTTGTCTTTGACGAGAATGTTGCGGGCGGACAGAAAAAAACCGTTTTCCGAATCAAACAGGCGACCGGCGCGAATAAGCCAAATTGATTTGTTCGGCTGTTGCGTTTGGGCGAAGAAGTTAAAAGCTAAAATTAGAATAATTTGCGCCGCGAAAATATATTGTTTCGATTTATTCATAAATTTGCTTTCAACGAGACATAGATTGAGTTTTCATTTACCTGATTAGTCGGATTTCATAGGTTAAAAGCATTTCTTTACTACGCCTGTAGCTTGGACCGAAAAACAAATAACAGCGTGATATAAACGAGCGAAAGAACTGTTCCGACGGGCAGATACCACAATGTGGCAATCGCGACGTACAACGCTCCGTACCACGCCCACGGTTGATGAAAAAGCACTCCGACCAGAAACGAAAACCAAAGAAAGCCCAGGATAATAAAGGGCACGCCGAGATTAAAAGGATTTATCCCGAACGCCGAGACGACATCGCTCCACGCGCCCGGCTTTTCCGTGCCGAAATAGTTTCCCGTCAAAAGAACGTATGCGCCGTCGAAGATCATCCAGCCGCCCGTAATCAAAGCGACAAGAGATAATAAAACTTTAGCAATCATAAAGACTTAATATGCTCGCCGTGTCTATGAAAGAAGCTCACAACAGTTTATAAAAAACATCATTAATGCGCGATTATCTGTTATTTTTGTCATAAACGGGCTTCTGGAATACTTTTTTCATACCTCCAAATAAACTATCAAGCAACGAAGTGAAATCATTAAGCCATTTCTACCAATGCCTCTTTTCTCGAAGAGCTTAATGTTGCCGGGTCAATTTCGGAAATGTTTTCTATTTTGACGTGACGAAGCATTTCGCTCGTTCCTAGCATTAGTTTTGACGGGTCTGGAATCTTCGCGCCGCGATACAAACCGAAATTTACCGATGATTTTAGCGGGGCAACGTGACAAACGATGCCTTCGAGTTTGTTGCCTTCGACTCCGTAACGAACGACTTTTATCTTCGGGTAAACATTTTCGGAAATGCCGGATGCAATTTCAAAAATTAGAGAGCGCAGACATCGCGCAGTCTCCTTACTTCAGACGCGAACGGCTCAATAAATTCATTGAACTCTTGATTTATGCTCCAGAGGCGATTTATGTCGCCGGTGACAACACTTTCAATTGTTTCAAATGGGCGTTTTCGAGATTCCTGAAGAGAGATTTACCACTCACGCCATTCACTTGCCAGTCCCTCGCCTTCGCCGTAATTTTCAGGATCGAGTCCCGCGGCGACGGTAATAATATCCGTTAATTCACACAATTCTTCGCGCTCGCCGGTCTCGATAAAACAGCCGTTGAATTTGTCGTTAAATTTGTTCGTCGCTTCAATGGCGATCCTAAACGATTCGACATTTTCAGATTTGGACGCGCCTTCACCTTTGCTGATTAAGTCGGCAATTAAATCGTCGAATATCTTCGTTATTTCGTCGCAATTCTCAGAGCTGTACACGTTGGGCGCGAACTGTGCATTTTCCGCCCATCTTTTGAAAGGGTAATTACTTTTTGTTTGATTTAATCTTTCCGCGTAGTTCATAATTTTTATTTCACGATGATAAGTTTTATTTAATTTGGGAAATGCCAAAGTTTATTTCAGTTCAATTTGGCGTTTGCCCGATTCCTGTTATTGTTCCTATCATTCCATTGTCCCGGTTTTGCATATACCTGAAAGTGCGGTTAACACCCCTTAATGACAAATTCTTCCAATACGCTACCGGCTTAGTTTTAGACACCATTGAATACAAATCTTTCGCGGATAAGAATTATTAAGACGATTCGAGTATTGAACTTTAAGGAGACGTCGAAATTTATTTTCCAGGTAAATTTAGATTTATTCGGGGCAATTCTCTTTTTTAAAAACTAAAATTTGGCTACCCAGGCGATGATATATTTCGGCGGGAGGATTGCTAACAACTTTGCGGTGAATGCAGGTAATAAAGCGATGAATTTATGGTAAAACGAGCCAGATTGAAAAAACAAAAATCATAATTTTAGTGTTTTTTAACAAATTCTGAAAAGCAGGAGTTCGTTGATGCTAAGCAGCAAAAGCCCAGAAACTGTAATCTGATTTGGTATCTATCGAGGGAGCTTTACGGTAGATTTGATTCGGAATTTTTCGCCTATTGTAGTTTTCATTGGGAACTTGTTTCGCGCAAACCGCTGAAAACAAAATAATTATAGAATTGCAGAATTCGAGATTTAGTACAAAATCGCCCGCTTTCAGTCGCCGCGCGTAAATCTATCATGCGCTGATTGCCGTTGTCCGTCCACAGTCCCACCCCGCTTAGCGGCGATTCGACGTTAGCGCCGTCAATGAGAATGTCAATTTCCTCCAATACCATGCTAACTGCCGACTCGGGTCCGGCAGCTATGAAAAGGCTCGTCCTGATAAGCTAAATTCGCGGCTGCAAAATTTTCTGCTGCGGGAAGCGAATGTATTTCTCTCGCCTCCCGCGTATCGCCGCGCGATGGCTGCGCGCCGTTTTGCTCAAGCCGTACACCGATGAAGCGACGATTTAAAGAGTATTTTCAAAAACAGACGAGTTCGTCAACTCGGTTTGATTCATTTTCTCCGGTCGCCATCGCGCCCGCCCCGGTTTTCAGCAAAGTTTAACCAGTAAATAAAGCTGCAAAACGGATGAAAACATTTCTTCGGGTTAAAATTCAATCGTGATTTTGCCGAAATGTTGCCCGCTTTCCAAATACTTTAAAGCCGCCTGAATTTCGCCGAAAGCGAAAGTCCGGTCAACTACGGGTTTTATTTGATTCTCTTCGATAAAACGATTCATTTCCTCGAACATCTCGCGCGAGCCGGTTTCGATGCCGTAAATCGAGACGTTTTTCATTACGAACCAGTAAGTGTTAATGGGCGCGCCGAGTCCGGCAATTAAGCCGATAAAACTGACCGTGCCGCTCGTTTTAACCGCCTCGAGAGCGCGGTTCAAGTTTTCGCCGCCGATCGTTTCAACGACGTGATCAACGCCCCTACCGCTTGTGATTTCGAGAATTTTCGCCTCCCAATCGGGAAAAGTTTTGTAGTTGATTGTCGCCCATGCTCCAAGCTTTTTAACCTTTTCGAGTTTCTCATCGCTACTCGAAATGACGACGGGTCGGGCGCCGAGAGCGGCGGCGAATTGCAGGGCGAAAAGCGAAACCCCGCCCGTGCCTTCGATCAACACCGTCTCATTCGGCTCGATGCGGCTGCGCCGGGCGACGGCATGCCAAGCCGTGAGCGCCGCGACGGGCAGTGTCGCGGCTTCAGAGTCGGACAAATTATTCGGGATTCGAACGACCGCCCCCTCGTCGAATGCGACGTATTCCGCCAGCACTCCGTCTGCCGCTGCGCCGCCGAGCGATGAAACGGTTTTTTCCTTTGTTAATTCGCCGTCGAGCCAGCCAGGCAGGAAAATGCCCGCCACCCGGTCGCCTATTTTCCAGCGGGAAACATTGTCGCCGATTGCCGCGATTTCACCGACTCCGTCCGAGACGGGAACGCGCGGCGCGGGCGGCTTCCAGTGTTCGAGTCCTTTGACGACCAGCAAATCCCGGTAATTAAGCGAAGCGGCGGTCATTTTGACTAAAATTCCGTTCGCTTTCGGCTCCAGGACGGGTTGCTCGATTAGTCTCAAACGGTCAATGCCGTCGCCGAGCGTGGTATATGCTTTCATAATTTTCAACGCAATTTTTGATTTTTTCCAAAAAAGTAAAAATATAAACCTGCTTGCCTTCCTTGCATACCTGGCGGTTTTTCCAAAACTCTCAAATTACATTTAAGCAGGCTAATCTAATAATCAAACCGCCAGAGCTTGCGCAAGAAACGGGTAATCAACATAACCTTTCCTGCCGCCCGCGTAAAATGTTGCCGCGTCGGGTTCGTTCAAAGGTGCGTCGAGCTTAAATCTTTCCGGCAAATCCGGGTTGGCGAGAAACAATTTGCCGTAAACGACGGCGTCAGCCCCGCCTTGAGCGAGCAATCGGCTGCCGCTTTCTTTTGTAAATCCCGAACCGGCGAAATAAACTCCGTCGTAAATCGGGCGCAGAAATTTATGCCAATCTTTTGTTCGGTCGTCGGTGCCGACGTATAGATAAGCCAGATTCTTTCCATCGAGCTTTTCCGCGATATATCTATAAAGCTCTTCGGCGTCGGATTCGGCGATATCGTTGAACGTATTGCCCGGCGATAATTTTAACCCAGTTCGCTCGGCGCCGATTTCAGCCGTCACCGCGTCCAAAATCTCGAAGAGAAACCGGGCGCGATTTTCGACGCTGCCGCCGTATTCGTCCGCGCGCTGATTTACGTTTGTCGAAAGAAACTGTTGAATCAGATAGCCGTTCGCGCCGTGTATTTCCACGCCGTCGAAGCCCGCCCGAATAGCGTTTTTCGCCGCCCGCGCAAAGTCTGCGACCGTGATGTGAATTTCATCCGCGCTTAGCTCGCGCGGCGTGACAAAATCTTTCATCCCGGCGTCGGTGTAATTTTGCCCCTCGGCTCGAACAGCGCTCGGCGCAACCGGAAGATGTTTTTCCGGCAGAAAATCCGGCAGAGCGATTCTTCCCGTGTGGAAAATCTGCATGAAGATTTTTCCGCCCCTCGCGTGAACCGCTTCCGCAACTTTTCGCCAGCTTTCGATTTGTTCTTCGGTGTAAATGCCCGGCGTGCGGACATAGCCCTTCGCCATAGGCGAGACGTTCACCGCTTCGGTGATGATCAGCCCGGCGGAAGCGCGCTGCTCGTAATAATCCGCCGCGTAATCGGGCTGCACGCCCGCGTCGTCGGCGCGGCTGCGCGTCATCGGCGCAATGATAATGCGGTTTTCGAGTTCGATGTTTCCGATTTTTAATCGGTCAAAAAGTGTAGTCATTTCGATTTTCTCCTCTTTTTATATTTTTATAAATTATTTGCGTCGTTTAAGAAAAGCCATAAAATTTCCCTCTTTGGTCTGTTGAACCGTAACCAATTCCCAGCCCTCCGCGCCGCGTATATTCACACCGCCCTGGACGCTTTCCGGCAAATCAGTGCCGTGAACGACCATTATTTCCCATTGTTTCGTCTGATTGCTCTGCGCCTCGACCGTTTGCTCAAAAGCAATCGTTTGCGAGAAAACCGCTCCGAGAACCAACGCGAGAACTAAACCGACTCCCATAAAATAACTTTTCGTCTGCCTCATAAAATCTCCTTTTATCTTTAAAGGTTTTTTGTTGCCAGAATGCCTTATCAGTATTCTACTTAACAAGACTGTCCTTGTAAGGACTATTTGCGTAAAAAAATGAAAAAAATTACGTGATTTTTTCACGCGCCTCTTCGGTCAATTCGTTCAACGTCCGAAGTTTTTTCTCGCCCAAATGACCCAGCAGATTATTGGTAAAATCTAAAATCGGCTGGTCTATTTTTTTTAGAAGTTTCAAGCCTTCTTCGGAGATTCGCACCACGATCACGCGCCGGTCTTTTTCCTGCCGCTCACGCTCAATTAAATCTCTGGCTTCGAGGCGGTCGAGAAGTTTCGTCACGTCCGGGTCAAACGCGACCATCCGCTCGCCGATCTCGCGGCAAATTAGACCTTCGGGTTCGGCGCCGCGCAGAATCCGCAAAACGTTAAACTGCGAAGGCGTTAAATCATAGCCTTTCAAAAACTCCGTCTGCTTTCGGTTGAAAACCTCAGCCGTACGAATGACGTTCACGAAGACTTCATCCTCGACTGATTCAAACGGCTTTTTTTGTTTTAACTCATCAAGCAATTTTGCCATAACAGAAATAATACTCCTTACAAGGACTATCTGTCAACCCCTATTTTTGATGTTTCGGTTTTTTTGTTTTATTCTGATTTGGATACCCGGCGCGGTTTTAGTTCCCGGCGCAATCGCGGCGGCTCAGATTTCATGTAAAAATACCTAGAAAAGTTCTGCCCAGGTAAATGCGCTTCGTAAAGAAACTCGCTGTTGTTTTAGGCTAACAATCAATCAGGTTTTAAGAGACTGTGTAAAAAGCCCGAACACACGCACATCATGATAGATGAAATCGAGCCGGAAAATTGGGGTTTTGCCGGAATGCTGAGACCGATTACTGCAAACAGCACGAGTAGAGGCGTGTGGTATTGGTTTTCTCGGCTGGTACAATCATAACTTTGAATCCGCGTCTTTTGCCGGGATTTCTGCTTGCGATTGTTTTGCTGTCGTGTTCGGGTCTGATAAAGCGTTGTTTGTGTTCCTCTTCGCGGTAAATAGACTTTAGCTGTAAGCCTGTGTCGTGTCGTCATAATTTTTGTTAATCGGTGAGATTGATTTAACGATTGGATTACGAGTGCTTTTCAGCAAATTCTGAAAACGAGGTTCATTGCGTAAAATATCCAGTGTCGGTTCTATTCCGAACCAGATCAGAAAGCCTTCGCGTTGTTCGAACGTCTCATCGAGGGCTTTGAGAGCTTTTTCCTTTTCGCCCAAATAACAGTAGATCAATGCGAATTGATAGGGCGAGACGTAGTATTTTTCAGAGCGGAATTTTTCGAGAAGTTTTTCGGTTTCTGCGATTTTACCCGCCGCCGCCAGAGACGCGGCGTGACCCGTTAAAGTCAAAACGCTCTCGCCCATAATTTCTATCGCGCGTTCCGATGCGGCTAAAGCCTCGTCGTGGCGCCCGATGAATCGAAGAAACCAGCTTCGCGCGAAATAAGCGAATCCGTAAAGCGGGTGATTGGAAATAACGTTTTCCGCTTTTCTGATCGCTTCATCGAAACGGCGGGCAAAATATAAACCCCAGTATTCAGTATGATGATTGTTCGGCGTCTGAGGCTCGATTTCCACCGCGCGCCGGGCGTGAAACAAGCCTTTGTCGAACTGACCTTCGCTGAAAAGATGATAGGCGTAAGAGCTGTGGGCGTCGGCATTATAGGGATTAAGTTCGAGCGCGCGCAGGCAGTAACCTTCGGCGCGCTTCCAGTCAAGATCGGCGATCAGACTCGACTGCGCGAGCGAGATGTAAGCCTCCGGCAGTTGCGGATCCAATTTAATAGCCATCAGCCCAGCCTGCTTCGCCTTCACGGCAAAATCGTGGTACGGACCGACGCCGAAAGATTTAAGCCAGTTGTAATAATCGGCGATGCCGACATAGGCGAGCGCGTAATCGGGATCAATCGCTACGGCTTCGTTGAAAGCCT
The DNA here is from genome assembly GCA_036388775.1 of Pyrinomonadaceae bacterium. Lineage (GTDB taxonomy): Bacteria > Acidobacteriota > Blastocatellia > Pyrinomonadales > Pyrinomonadaceae > JALZCH01. The sequence goes on from DASVRD010000071.1 coordinate 58,889, forward strand.
CGATTGCTTTAGCAAAACTTTCTTCCGTAAACATCTTCCAATGATAACGTCCGCGCAGATAAGCTTCATAAGCCCGAACATTTTCGGTTCCCCGTTTTGCGAGGACGGCTCGCTCGTCAACAGTCAAATGCGGTATCAGGGATTCCGCGACGCGGGTGGATATAACGTCTTCGAGGGTTAAGACGTTCGTATAATCTTCGTCAAAGCGTCCCGCCCAAATTGTTTTGTTGTCTTCAACATTCAAGAGCTGCACCGAAACGCGAATGCGCGCCCCTTGGCGGTTGATAAAGCCGTCGAGAATAAATCTCACTCCGAGCTCGCGCCCGGCGGCGAGCAGGTCGAAGGAGTTATCTTCATCTTTCAGATAACGCAAAACAGAGCCGATCGGTCTGACGATCAGCCGTTTCGTCGCCGACAGGTGCATGATTAAAGCATCGGCTAAACCGAGCCCCAGGAATTTATCCTCAGCTTCCGTCGTATCGCCCGTCTGAAGCAATCGAAAAGGCAGAACGGCGATTGAACGTTCGGATGTTGTTGCGATTCTCGAATCGGAATCGGCGCTTCGCCGCAAAACATCGAGTTCTTCAGCTAAAACAACTTCGCCGGTCAAGCGTCTTTCAATATCGTCCGAAAAATCTTTAACCGTTCGGTAACGGCTCTCTTTTGTTTTAGCCAGAGCCTTCAAAACAATACGGTCGAGACCGCCCGAAAGCTCCGTTTCAAGCGCCGCTAAATCGGTATTTCGATTTTCCGCAATTTGGTTTAACGTTTTTTGCTCGGCGGACAAGGCGGGAAGCAAATTTTCCGTTTGCCTGATAACGCGGCTCGGCGGCTCGGGCTCCGTCTCGCAAATTATCCGCGTAATTTCGTGAAGAGCCTGATTCGCCAGATTATACGGGCGATGCGCGGTGAGCAGTTCGTAAAGAACAGTTCCGAGAGAATATATGTCGCTCGAAGGCGAAATTTCCGCTCCGCGAACTTGTTCGGGACTGGCGTATTCGGGCGTCATAAGGCGCATCATGGTCGCCGTCGGTTTGATTGATTCTTCGATTAGTTCGGGATTGAGGATTTTGGCGATCCCGAAGTCCAGAAGTTTCGGGACGCCTTCCCGGGTTACCAAAATATTTCCCGGCTTAATGTCGCGGTGAACTATTCCCTGCTCGTGGGCATGAGTTACGGCATAACAAATCTGCTGAAAAAGCTTTAATCTTTCATTAATTGACAAGCGGCGACGGTCACAAAATTCATAAAGCGGTTCGCCTTCGATGTATTCCATCACAAAAAACGGCAAACCGTCTTCTGTCGTTCCGCCATTAAAAAGCCGCGCGATGTTCGGATGATTCAAGGCGGCGAGAATCTGCCGTTCGTGGCGAAACCGGCGTACAATCTCGTCGGTATCCATTCCGCGTTTGATTAATTTTACCGCCGCGGTTTGAGCAAAAACACCGTCGGTTCGTTCGGCGAGATAAACCGCGCCCATGCCGCCGCGCGCGATCTCTTTAATTAGCCGGTAATTGCCAATTTGTTTTCCTATCATCAGCCCCGCCGCGCTTGTTTTAATAATCCGTCTCAATCGCCAAAAACATTTATGCCTCAGAGTTTTACAGTTTGTATGAAAAATTGAAAACGAAAAAAAAGATTCATTTTCAATCAAATCAAAGCATTTTCAATTTACAGGTGAAACGGATTAATAATACTTTAGGAATTGGAAAATCGAAAACAATCATTTAATTCATAAATTCGTTCAAAAAATAAATCGAACTTTACAAACCGCGCGCAAATGCTCGTCCCTTCCGCGCTTAAGCATCCAGAAACTGGAACCTGAGCCCGAAGAAAGCGTCGCAGCTATATTTTTATTTAAAGTTTGATTAACCGGAATTTTACTGCGCTTGATCCATTCGGCTCCGACTAAAATTATTCAGGCGGCGTTAATGCTTCGTCAACTTTTAATGTTCGTTCGTCCTCCATAACGGATCGGGCGTCACATTTTACGGTGTAATTCTCATGATTCAAATTAAAATCAATCGAAAAATGCGGAACTTTAAGTTGCTTCGTGTTTTCGCTTTTAGAATTTTCAAAGGATAAGGAAAAACAAAATAAGCGGTAGATTTTACAAGTCAAGGGATTTTTTGAATCGCGCAAGAGCAGTAAAAACGGTAGAGATTCGGAAAAAAACACCTTGCCTTATAAAATCAATTTATTGAAACAAAACGCGTTTTTGCTTTTGATGTAAGTCAAGGCAGCTCAGCAGTTTGTTTTGCGCCGATATTAGCCGGGGCATTGATTTGTACGAGGAAACCCGCCGTTTCGAAATCAAAACGATCCGGAAGACTCTGGAAAAAAAAAACGGCAAACAGGTTCGGACGGCGCACCTTTTCGGTTTGAACAACACGACTTTGAATGCCAAAATTAAACACTACGGCATTGAATCCGCGCGGAGGCTCGTTCGACGACGCAGTAAAATTCGACGCCTCGCCCCGGCAAAGACGAACGACGGCGAGCAACGCTTTTATAGTTCATTCAACCGTCAGTTATTCCAAATTGTGAAATTATTAACTCGAAAAAAGGCATTTCGCGGCGTCATTAAATACATCGGGATTTGTATTTTGATCAGCATCATCTTCAGCGGCTTGGTTTATTTTTCCACTGCCGCGACTCAGCCGCCGGAAAAGACGCTCGGCTGGCAGTTGATTTTGACGTGGCAGGCAATCGTTTACGGCTGGGCGATTCTGTTTCCTTTTATTCAATTATTCGTCCGAAAATTCCCTTTCGAGCGGCAAAACTGGCTGCGCGCTTCGATGACGTATTCGGCGGCGGTATTTTTATTCGTCCTGGCGCACACGATAATCTACGCCGCATTTTATGAAGTCATTCACGAAACCTGCTTTCAGACGGAAAATGCGGCTGAGCGCATTCAATTCTTGTTTTTAAAAAACTGGACACTTGACACCGCGACTTTTGGGCTGATTCTGGGCTCGATTTTCGCTTACGATTATTACCGGCGTTTTCAGGAAGAACAAATGAATTCGGCGGAACTGAAAACCGAGTTAGCCAATTCGCAGCTTCACGCTCTGAAGATGCAGCTTCATCCGCATTTTCTCTTCAATACATTAAATTCGATCTCCGCCCTGATTCACGAAGACCCGCGCGCAGCGGATAAAATGGTCGCCCGGCTCGGCGATTTTCTGCGTCTGACGCTCGATAATTCGGGCGAGCAGGAAGTCCCGCTCAAAAAGGAAATTAATTTTTTAAATCGTTATCTCGAAATCGAAAGCGTCCGTTTTGAAGACCGGCTGACGATTGAAACCGAAATCGCGCCCGAAACGCTTGCAGCCTGTGTACCTAATTTAATTTTGCAGCCGATCATCGAAAACGCCATTCGTCACGGCATCTCGCAGCAAACCGAAGCCGGACGGATTTCGGTAAACACGCGACGCGAGGACGGCAAACTAATCATTCAAATCGAGGATAACGGTCCCGGCTTGAACTCGGCGGTTGTAACCGGAAATAACGGAAAGGGCGGCATTGGGCTGGCGAACACGCGCGCTCGGCTCGCGCATCTTTACGGCGAACATCATTCCCTGCTGATTTCAAATATCGAATCCGGCGGCGTTCGCGTGACGATGGAAATTCCGTTTAAAGTCAGCGAGACGGAAACTGCGGAGGCTAAAATTGCGAACCGAAATGAAAAAGTCACCGTCAATTAGAGCTTTGATTATAGACGACGAGCCGCTCGCGCGAAAAAGAATTCGCTCCTTGCTCAAAAACTATCCCGAAATCGAACCCGTCGGCGAATGCGCGAACGGGCGCCAAGCCGTCGAAGCCATTCAGGAAAACGCGCCGGATTTGATTTTTCTCGACGTGCAGATGCCGGGTATGGACGGCTTAACGTTAGTTAAAACCGTGTCGCCTGAGCTGATGCCGCTCGTTATTTTCGTCACCGCCTTTGAAAACTATGGCTTAGCGGCTTTCGAGGCGCACGCGGTAGATTACCTTCTCAAGCCGTTTGACGAAGAGCGTTTTGAAAAAGCGATTCGACAGGCAAAAAACCGGTTGGCGATGGAACAACCCGACGGCTTGCCAAAGGACATAGCCAGAGTTGCAGTTAATCTCGAACGCGCGGCGGGGTATCTCAAACACTTCGCCATTCGTTCGGAGGGGCGGGTTTTTCTGGTTAAAACCGAAACGATTGACTGGATCGAAGCCGACCGCAATCAGGTGCGCCTTCACGTCGGCGAAGAGTTTCATCTGCGCCGGGAAGCCATCAGCAGCATCGAAGAACAATTAGACCCGGCGAACTTTCGCCGCATCCACCGTTCGGCAATCGTCAATATGAACTCGATCAAAGAACTGCGCTCGTCGCCCGGCGGCGAATACCAAGTCGTCTTAAAAAACGGAAAGAATCTTGTTTTGAGCCGTAAATATCAGGCTAATATGCATGAGTTTTTAGGATAAGCCGGGCGTTTGATTTAGCCGTATTTCAGCATATTGCGATAAATTCCCGGCAATTCCTATATTCATTACGGCATCGCTCAAATTACAAATAATCTTCATAACTTCTTCATCTTTTTTTGATTTAATGGATTAAGCGATGAGCCACAGAATTTTAATTGTCGAAGACGACAAAAAAATAGTTGCCACTCTAAGGCTTTATCTCGAGCGAGAGGGTTATGAAGTGTATGCCGCCTACGACGGCGCGGGTGCTTTAACGAAAGCCCGCGTAAAACAGCCGTCGCTGATTATCCTCGATTTGATGCTGCCGCAGTTAAACGGCTTTGAAGTATGTCGTATTCTTCGCGACGAATCGGATTGTCATATCATAATGCTCACGGCAAGAAGCGCCGAGCTGGACAAACTGCGCGGGCTGGATTTGGGAGCCGATGATTACGTGACGAAACCGTTCAGCCCGCGCGAAATCGCGGCGCGGGTGCGTGCCGCCTTTAGAAGGCAAGCAGCTAAAGCGACGCCTAAACTGCCGGAAATCCGGGTTAAAGATTTGGCGGTCAATCTCGAAAGCCGCGAAGTTTTCGTTCGCGAAAAACAGGTTAATCTGACGCCGGCGGAGTTCAACCTTTTGAAAACTTTTATCCAGGCGCCCGAACGGGTTTTTACGAGAGCGGAATTGGTCGAACGCGCTTTCGGATATGATTATGACGGATTGGAACGCACGATTGACGCGCATATTATGAATCTTCGAAAAAAAATAGAGCCTGACCGCCGCCAGCCGTCGCCGATCAAGACGGTTTTCGGAGTCGGCTACAAATTTTCGACGCAAACGGATGTTTTATAGCTTACGCTCAAGAATCATAATTATGACCGTCGCGGTCGCGCTGATCGCCATCGCCTGCGTCAGCTTTTTTTCTTTTCGCTCCGCCACAGTGGGATTCCGCGAATATACGACAAAAGACGAAAAAATAAATCTCGAACGCATCGGCAGCGCGCTAACGGAAAATTACGAGCGGCGCGGCGATTGGAAAGACGCTCAAGCCGCGCTCGACCAGATCGGAAATTTCACCGATAAACAAATTCTTTTAGTTGACGCACAAAAAATTTTGCGCGGAGCACATCCTGCGGAACTCGCGCAAAACAAAATTCAAATCAATACGGAAGATAGTAAAATTGTTCTGCAGCGCGAGCGAGAAGTCGGAACCGGAGTTCAACTGGAGGAGATGAGTTGGGAATATACTTCTCCGATTGAGCTGAATGATTCGCGCGGCGGGACGATTGGTTTTCTTTACGTTATTCCTCAGGTCGTCCACTTCAAAGCTACGAACATAAACGACGAGCCTTTTGAATCCGCTGCAAATAAAGGCTTCTTTGAAACTGATACAAATAAAGAGCTTTTTCTTGACTCGCTCAACCGAACGCTGCTTTTCGGCGGATTGGCTTCGGTTGTGATTGCTCTCGTGATCGCTTTTCTTCTTTCTCGCCGAATACTGCGACCTATCGAGGCTCTGACAAGCGCCGTAAAGGAAATGGAGAGCGGCAATTTTAGCCAGCGTGTTAACGTCCGTTCGAAAGACGAAATCGGCGAACTTGCCCGCGCCTTTAATTCAATGGCGGGCAATCTGGTTCGAGTCGAGCAACTGCGGCAGAACATGGTCAACGACGTTGCTCACGAATTGCGGACGCCTCTGACGAACATTCGCTGCCAGATCGAATCCGTACAGGACGGTCTTATCAGTCCGACGCCGGATGTTATTGATTCCCTTTACGAGGAAGCGATGCTCTTGAACCGTTTGATTGACGATCTTCAGGATATGGCTCTCGCCGAAGCCGGACAGCTCGCTCTCAAGACGGAAAGGGTGTCTGTCGGCAGTGAAGTGCGTTCGGCGATTAATTCTCTGAAAACCCGAATTGATGAAAGCAATTTAGAAATCAAAGCGGAAATACCCGAAGATTGTCCCGATGTTCTCGTTGATTCAAAGCGTTTCGGACAAATCTTGAGAAATCTTCTTAACAATGCTTTTACTCATTCGTCCCCAGGCGGCACGATTAAAATCCGGGCAGCCCGAATCAACTCTGATGTCGAAATAATGATTGAGGATACGGGCTGCGGAATTGCGTCCGACGATTTGCCCTTTGTCTTTGAACGGTTTTACCGCGCGGACGAATCCCGAAGCCGCACAACCGGCGGCGCGGGTCTGGGACTGGCAATCGTCAAACAAATCGTCGAGGCTCACGGCGGCGAAACGCGGATAGAAAGCCAAATTAACAAAGGAACAAGAATCTTTTTCACCATTCCGGTTTTCAAATCTTAAAGTTTCCTCATTAAAGCCATCTTTACTTTGCCCAATCTAAATTTAGATTGGGCATATTTTTTTCTCACCCTTCATAAAAAATTCATAAGTCTTATATATCATTCCCGGAAATTGGTTGGCGCTTTCTTAAAACCGAAACAAAGAAACGCTAAATTTGTAGCCGACTTCAGTCGGCTTCTTAAAGCTCGAACGATACATCGTAAGGAATCATTAATATGTTTAAGAAAATCATCATAATTTTTATCGCAATTTTCTTTGTCGGAGCGATCAATTTAGCCGCTCAAACAAAGACGGACACGAAACTTCCCGATACACCGGCGGGAAAACGGGCAGATGCAATGCTGAAAGCGATTGCTCAGGCGGATGAAGCGACTGTCCGCAAATTTATTGAGGAAAACGGCTCGAAAGGAATGCGAAGTCTGCCGATACAAAAACATCTCGAAGTTTTCCAAGGTATGAAGTACGATTTGGAGGGAATGGTAATTACAGACGTTAATAACCCTGAACCGGATTATATCGAAATAACTATGACGGTGCGCGGCGGCGGACTTAAGCAGTTGGATATTCAGCTTACTGCCGCCCCCGACTACCTGATTGACGGCATCGGATTCAGCAGCAAAAAAACTTCCGCCGAGCAGTCGCCGTTCAGCAATAAACCCGACGTGGTTTCTCCGGGCGTCGTTAATGCGGAAAACCGGGCAATGATTATCGAAAGCACGCTCTTGCAGTTCAACGATCTTTATGTTTTCCCGGAAGTAGCTAAGGAAATGGAAAAGGCTGTGCGCCAGCGGATGCAGAGAAAGGAATACGATAACATTACCAGTGCCGAAGCCTTCGCCAAAAAATTGACCGCCGATCTGCAAGCGGTCAGCCGGGATAAACACGTCGAGGTGCGATACTCGGACAAGCCGCTTCCATCGTCCGGAAATCAGCAAGATTTAACGCCCGCTCAAAGGGATGCGCTTCAGCTCAAGTGGAAACGCTCAAATCACGGTTTTGCGAAAGTGGAACACTTATCCGGTAATATCGGCTATTTTAAGTTGAGAAGTTTCCACTTCGTGAAATACGGCGCCGAAAAAGTTGCGGCAACAATGAACTTACTCGCCGATACAGACGCTTTAATCATTGATTTACGTGATAATACAGGCGGCACTCCTGAGATGGTAGCCCTTATCGCTTCGTATATGATGGGACCGGAACCGGTTTTATTCGACACAGTTCATCTTAGACGGGGAAATAATACGATTGAGTCCTGGACGCTCAAGGATGTACCGGGCAAGCGCTATACAGGAAAAAATGTTTATATTCTGACCAATAAAAGCACCTCTTCGGCAGGAGAAGCATTTGCGTATAACTTGAAAGCCTTAAAGCGGGCAACAATCGTCGGCGAAACAACCGGCGGACTCGCAAATCTAAGCGATTGGGTTCCTATCAGCCAACATTTTGAATTGTCGGTTCCGATTGGAAACACCATAAACCCGATTACTAAAACCAGTTGGGAAGGCGTCGGCGTCAAGCCCGACGTTGACGTGCCGGCAGAAATGGCGTTAAAAACCGCCCACGTAGCCGCGCTCAAACAAATTTTGGAGAAAACCGCGGATGAATCTTACAAAGCGGATCTGAAAAAGATTATCGAAACCGCCGAGAAAGAGCTAAAGGAAATGAAGAATTAAAATTCGGTTTCTTAATTTTGCCAGGAAAAGATTGTTCATAATGAATCAGGCGGATTTTATCGAAATCGCTTATCCCGCTGCGACGTTGGATATTCCGCCGATTATTAAACCTCGTCATAAATTAACTTTCAAAACCTTTTCCTTTCCGTTTTAATTCGTGTAAGAGACGAAATTCGTAAAAACTGCGAGCTTGAGGATTTATTAATTCTTCCGAACTCCGGCTTCATCGGAGCCGCCGTCAGCGCGCGTTTGAGCGTAAGCCGCGCACGAGAGCGCAACCAGGATAAGCAGCGATAAACATAATTTTCTCAGCATAATTTCTCCTAAAATTTTTTTGGCTTTAATTTTAACCGCCCGCCGACGAAAACCGCGTTTGTCAGGCGGTCTAAATCAATCGCAAAGTTCATCGCCGCCGAACCCGTGTTTCGACCGGTGACGAATAACCGTTTACCCGGTTCGGCGTCGAAAGCAAAGATCGTGCGAAGCAGTTCGGGGTGAAGAAAAGTGTAGTTGCCGGTATTGCTGCGAATATCAACGATCAAGTTTTAAGGTCTCGATTTTCATCGAGAAATTCGCGCGGTCTTTGCCCGAACCCAGCGATTAATTCGCTATTTTCTTTCGCAACCGTCAACCTAAATTTGATATAAACGCTTTTCTGTTCGATTAAAGTTTCAAGCCAGTAAAAATCATCTCTATGACTCAGATAAAGCGCGCGGTGGCATCAGAAATCGCCGAAGTAGGATGTTTTAGGAGTGCCCGAATTTCTCAAGTCTCCTAACTCGTAACGATTCAATTTTTAAGCGATTATCTTGAAGTTTAATGACGATTTGCGGCAACCGCGCCTCCGCGTTATTTTTTGACGAAAACCCGTTTTGTTTTCGATGTGCCGTTGGGATTTTCCATCGTCATCTCGATGGTCAAGGTTTTCCCGTCCGACGAAAGCGTCCAGCGCCTGGCGGCTTTAATCGTGTCTTCGTCGCCTTCGGGCGAGTTCAAAACGGCTGTCTCGGTCGCTTCAAAACCGTTTCCGCCCGCGGTCCACTTTGACGTTCTTTTCGCCCGTTTGACGCTCGCGCCCGCGCCGTTCAGCAGCGGCGGCGTGAAATCAGTTTCCTTGCCGTCGAGGATGAAAACGTCTTTGGTCGTTCGTTCGTCTCCTTCAGCCCTTTTAATCGTCGTTTCGATTTCGACCCGGTCGCCCGTTTGGTTGACAATCATCGTCGAGGTAAGCCCCGGCGGAACGCCTTCGCTTTTGCCGACATCCATCGCCCAGGCACCGCTAAAATCTGCCTTTACAGCCGCCGCGATTATCCCTGCGCTCAAAGCCAACATCGCCAGCACGATGATGCCAATTATTAATTTGTTTTTCATTTTTATTTCTCCTTTTTATTTTAGCTTTTTAGTTCGAGAGACTTGATTTTTTTTCGGGCTTATCACTCTGTCTTTTTATCGCCGAGTTGCTTTATCCGGCAAAACATCTGTTTCGCGATTCGTCCGCAGACGTCTTGACATTTGTGCGTTCAAAGCTCATCATCAGCCAAAAACTCGAATTCGACTTGAATTTACGGATTAAAGCCGACGCTTTGCCACAGCCGCGCGGTTTCATACATTCTTCCGTCTTTGACGACGAATTTTACTTTGCGAATCTCGGCGATGTTTTCGTGCGGATTGCCCTCAACCAAAATCAAATCCGCGATTTTTCCCCGTTCAATCGTTCCCAGATTTTTATCCAAATTAAAAACACGCGCCGGAACGATTGTCGCCGATTTAATCGCTTCGAGCGGCGTGATGCCGGCTTTAACAAGTAATTCCATCTCGCGGAATTGGCTGTGTCCGGGAACGGCTAAATCCGTGCCGATGAGCAGCGGAATTCCGGCTTCGTGCAAAGCTTTGGTGATTCTCAAAGACAAATCGAAAGACGATTTCGCCCGCGCTTCGATTTCCGGCGCCACGCCCATCGAATCAATCAATGACGAAAACTCGAACGGAGCTTTCGATAAACCCGGTTCTTTTTCAGCGAAAGATTTGCCGCGCACATACAAATTCAGTTCGCTGCGGGCGAGCGTCGGCTCAATCACGGTTTTGTTTTCTTTCAGGAATTTTAAGCCCGATTGCGCGGCTTCCGATTCGGGTTCGATTTTCGCCGGTTGTCCGGGCGTCGGCTTGAAATCACGGGACAGCATCGCGCGGGCGGCGAAATTGACGTGATTGATTTGGTCGAAACCGTTTTCGACCGCCCCGTAAATGTTCATTTTCGACGGAACGTGTCCGGTTACGGTCATTCCTAGCCGGTGCGCTTCGTCCGTGACGACTTTGACCAATTCCGGTTTCAGCGATTGATAAATCTTGATTTGCTCGAAGCCGTTTTGTTTGTATTTTTGTACGAGTGCGCTAGCCTGCTCAGGCGTATTTGCAACCATTTTGCCGAGCGCATTTTCGCCGCTGTCAATATAACCGGCGAGCAGCAAACGCGGCGCGATTTCGATTTTTTCGGCGTTAATCGCGTCTCGAATCGGAACGATAAATTCGAGTTCGTTCGCCGCGTCGCGCGCGGTCGTCACGCCGGCGGCGAGCGTCGCCGGAAACCATTCGGCTTGCGTTGCGTGCTGATGCGTGTCGAAAAGTCCTGGCAAAAGCGTTTTACCGCCCGCGTTGACGATTTTAATTCCCTTCGGCAGTTTGATTGCAGATTGTTTTCCGGCTTCAATGATACGTCCGTTTTCGATTAAAACGACGCTGTCGGGAACGACTGCAAAATCTTTCGCGCCGACAATAGTTGCGCCGACAATCGCGTATTTGCCCTCGTTAACCGGCTTAATTTCGCCGGATAATTTTTCGAGAAACTTAATCGCCTCTTCCGCGCCCTTTTGAACGAAGAACGGCAGCGCTGATTCGTAACCTTCGCGGACGGCTTCAAATCTGTCCATTTCGGCGTCCGCGCCGACGAGCGCGACGAGATTTTGATTTCGGTCGAACCAGACAGTTTCCCGTCCCCACATTACGCCCGCAATCGAATAGCGTTCGAGCGTTTCCGTTGTGCCTTTGACGCTGATTTTATCCGTTCCCAGAAATTCGATTTGCGCCGTTCCGCCCGGCAGAAGAGGCAAACCGCCTTTTACTCGGTTCAGCGGCAAACCGCCGTTAACCTGGTTTTTTTTCCAGTAACGAAACAGCATCATCTGCGGCGCTACGGGCGCGGGGTGCGCGATGGTGAAAAACTTCTCGCCGACGGCTTGCGATTTCGTTTCCGCGCCGTTGCGGATTTTTGCCGTGTCGACGGAAATCTCGACGCTCGCGTCAATTTCGGTGCGCGTCGACGTTCTGCCTTTGGTTTCGTAAAACAGCGGCTGCAAATCGCTTTTTCTCATTTTCAGAGTCGCCGAAACCGGAACTTTATCGCCGACAAAAGTTAATTCAAAATTCGTCTTCAAAACGAGGGCGTTCGTTTCATTCGTGATTTCGTAATTTTCCGCGCCCATCGGCAGTTGATATTTATACAAAACGAATTTCCCGCGCTCGCCCATCTGCGCGAAAACGGATTGGGAAAAGATAAAAAGGGCTGTCAGTAATATCAAAAATTTAATCATTGCTTTTTTCGTTTCAGTTCTTCCATTCTGGTTATGACATCATAATTTTTGGGATTTATTTGGAGAGACTTTTCAAAGTTTTTGCGCGCCAGATCAATTTTCCCGGCTTTCAGATAAGCCTCGCCGACGGCAAAATACGCCTGGAACGAATACGGGTTTCTGGCGGTGTTAACCTCGAACAATATTGCCGCCTGTTCTGGCTTTTTCTCATCCAGAAGTCTCTGACCGGCTTCGCGCAGCGGCAGATCAACGCTCACGTATCGATTAACCGGGTCTGCCGTAAATTCTTGAAATCGTTTGACCGCCAGATCAACTCCGCCTTGTGTAATCGCTTCGTCAAGCGTCTCTCTCAAAGACTTTCGCGGGGCGTAGTCGAGAATCATTTTTAGAGCCGGATCGCTGTTCAGGCGGTAATCTTCAAACGCGAGTTCAGCCGTCAAATCCGGCGGCGTCCAGAAACGCGAGTCGGTCGGATGCCAGGCTTGCCAGTAATAAACCGAGACGCGCACCGTGATTCCGCTGTTCGGAAGATAAATTCTCCGCGAATCGCCGTAGTGATTTCCCTTTGAACCGGTCGGCTCGCCGACAAAGATAGTGTTCGTGAATTTTTCCAGATCGTTGACTAAAAACTGAGCCGCCGAAAACGTGCTGCGTCCGATGATGGCAAACAGCTTGCCTTTCTGATTGATTTTATTTGCTTTAATAATGTTCAGCAGAAACGGGCGATTAAGCTCCCCGTTTCCGCCTCTGTTCAGCCGCAAATCAAGAATCAATTTTTCTACCGGGTTGGCGTCCACAAAATCAAACAGTCGCTTTGAAAAGGCGGCAAGCGTTTCGTCTTTTTTGTTGCCGACTTCATTGAACTGCACATAAACGGTTTTTTTGTCGGGCAAATATTCATACCAGAATTTATTTTCCGGGTCTTTTAGCCAGTGATGATTTGAAATGGGAGCGCCAGCGCGGGCGTCAATCCAGCCGGGTTTCGGCATCCAGCTTTTATCCGTATCGCCCGCCATCAAATCCGTCAGTCCCGCAGGTTTTAATTCGACGATTTTTTGTTTTCCGCCCTTTTCGACGGTGAACCGGGCGTTTTCCATATCGTCAATCAATCCGAGCGCGTGCAGAATTTCGGGAATTGCCAACAGATGCGGCGCGAAAAATTTGGCGCCCATTTCATTGTCACGCCCGATGAGTTCGCGCGCCGCGTCGTAAGCCTGTTCGACCGAAGCGCTGCCGATTTTGACGACGCGAGCGCCGACGATTTCGGCGTGCACTTCGGTTGCGGCGCGGATGAACAAGCCGTCTTTGAAAAAATACATTTTGACGGGAAGCTGGCGAAATCCGATTTTCGCGTCGCGGGTCGGATAGACGTTCGTGTGCCCGTCGCCGACCATCGCCGCGATGCGCTGCATCTCGACAATGATCTGATGTCTGGCGAGCATCGGGATTCGCTCGTCGAGTCTTTTAATTGCCGCCTCGAACTGCTCGCGGCGCATCGTGTGAAAAAGGTTATTGTGAAAAAGCGGCATTTTCTGAGCCATATAATGCAAGTCCTCGCGCCACTTTTGAATTTCGGCTTCGTTCAGCGGAGCATTTTTCCGCACGGTATTATTTGTTGCAGCTTGCGCCGACGAGTAAGACTGTGCTGATAAAACGAGCAGCACACAGCATAAGAATCGAGCGGTTTTTTGATATAAATTGGTTATCATAATTATCCTTCCGTTATGGTTTTAATCGTTTCGGACGTTTAATAAACACCGTGCGGAGCTGATAAATGACAATCTTTAAATAGTTCGTAGAGCGGAATAATTACTTTGTTAAAGCCGCAATTAACTGCTGTAATTTCGCCCCGACGATCTGCCGCGTGCCGTCGTAATTCGACAAAACGATTGCCGAATAACCGCTGTCTGAAAACATATCGAGATTCGCGCTGACGCCCATAAAATCGCCGCCGTGACCGAAAACGCCTTGTTGCGGAGTGAGCATAAAACCGTAGCCGTAATCGGGCGACGAAATTTCCGGTTTCGGCGAGCGCATCAGTTTCAGAGTTTCCGGCTTGATTAAAACGCCGTTTTGCAAAGCTATTGAAAATTTCAGCAAATCTTCGACCGTCGAATAACCGCCGCCTGCCGGACCGCCGCTGATGACGTGCATAAAGATGTTGTTGCGATATTCGACTGCTTTTTCCCCGAATTCTTTCGTGTAGCCGACGGCAAGATTCGAGTTTACGCGGTCGAGTTCATAAGCGTCGGTGTTTATCATTCCGGCTTTTCGGTAAATATTTTCGCGGACGTAATCGAAATAATTTTGTCCCGACGCTTTTTCGATGACTTTGCCCAGGATGAGCATTCCCGTATTGCTGTAAGACCACCGCGTTCCCGGCTCGAACGCCGGTTTTTCGCCTTTGACGAGTTCGAGATAATCGTCAACGGTGCGGTAATTCGCCCGCGACGAATTTAAGAATTGCTCGGTGAAATAACTGCCCAAGCCCGAAGTATGCGTCAAAAGATGCTTGATTTTTATTTTTTCGGCTGCCTCTTTGCTCGGAAATTCAGGCAAAAATTTGCCGAGCGGATCATCGAACGAGATTTTTCCGGCTTCGACGAGCTGCGCGACTGCGACGGAGGTGAACATTTTGTTCATCGAGCCTAAGTTGAATTTCGTCTTCGTGGTATTCGGAATTTTGAAATCTTTGTTGGCTTCGCCGTAGGCTTTTTCAAAGAGAATTTTATCGCCTTTAGCAAGCAGCACGACGCCGGAAAAAACGTCAGCCGCAGCGAGTTTTTTCAGATACGCTTCGAGTTCGGCGACCACTTGCATCTCGGTCAGTTTTTTCGCCGAAGAATTTCCGTCGTTCGGCTGTGGTCTGAATCCCATTCCGGTTATTTGGTACGGCGCGTTTTCTTCAACCAGAACGAGCAGATCGAAATTTTCACCGAGCAGTTTGTCCGTAGCGCTCACCGTAATTTCGTTCGTTTTAGTAAAACGAATTTCTTTGATCGCGAGACCGCGCGTGCGGTCGTAAATGCGCGCGAGGCTATTGACCCGGGCTTCGGCGGAAACTCTTTCGAGCGCCGGTTTAGTAAAATTTTCGCCGATAAATTTTCTCCACGCCGCCGGATTGTAACTGCCGAGAATTTCGACCAAAGCCTCAGCGCGCCGCCCGGCGGCAGTTTGCGCCGGTCTAACGGCGGTCTGAGCATCAGCACTCACGACGCCAAAGTAAAAAGCGGCGAACAGCAATGCGGCGATGATTTTGACGTTTCGATTTCTTCGTTTCATATAAATTATTGCCCCTTTTGCAGTTTTTCAATCAAGTTGTTGAGCTGCGTTTTAACTTCCGGGTTTTGCTGCCGGTTCATAATTTCTTTGAGGGCAGTAACGTGCGCAGTTTTAAGAGCCTGTTCAGCCGGAACTTTTACGTCCGGCTCAATTCCAATCCCTTCCCAGTTGGTTTTTGTGACCGGATTGACCGCTTTGCCGATGGGAATCTGCGCAGCGAAATAAGTTGTCAGCGGGTAAACCGGCGCCGGATGTGCTCCGCCGCGTGTCTGCTCGCCGATGAGCGTGGCGCGTTTGTAAGCCTTCAAATCGTAGGCGAAGGCTTCGGCGCCGGAAAAAGTGATGCCGCTCGTTAAGATATAAACCGGCTTGTTCAGATATCGCTTTCCGGCAACGTGCGGCGATGTCCAAAACTGCTGCGTAGTGTTTGTCGGTCGCCAGTAAACGGCGTTGACTTCGGTCGGTTCGCTGAAAAAATATGAATCAAAAAGCGCGACCGTTTCCGGCTCGCCGCCGCGGTGATTGCGCAAATCTACGATCAAAGCGTCGGTGTTAGCGAGAAAATTCATCGCCGCCGCAATCGTGTCGCCCGACATATCGGCGAAGAAAAAACGCCGCACGTCCAGATACCCGACGTTTCCCTGAAGCCGCTCGACGCGCTCGAAACCGAAATTCGAGATTCTTCCCTGCTGCCGGATTTCCTCGAATTCCTTTTCGCCCGGCGCACCTTCTTCGCGCTTTGGGAAGCCCTGCGGATTAAACAAAACGCGCAAATGCTTGTCGCGCGTTACGCCTTGCAAATCTTCGGTCAATTTTCTGCCTAAATCCGCGCCGTTGGCGATCTGGTCGTATTCCTTTTTGGCGGCACGCTCTCGAATCAAAGTTTCCGCATTTTTCGCCGCTTCGGGGAAAACGTAAAGCGCATTCAGCTTTTGCAGCAAAGCGTCAATCAACTCTTTCCTCGTTGCCGCGCTGACAGACTCGGATTGATTAGGAAAGGCTTGAGCGAAGACGCCCGAAACCAGAAAAAACATTATCGCCGACGCAATCGGCAGATTATTGAATAGTTTTAATTTGTTCATAACTTAATTGCGGGAAACATTTCTTTCACCGCCCGACTTCACCGGCGAAGTTACTCCGTTGCGGTTCTGAGCGCCGCTCGCGCCAGAATCCTCGTCGAATCCAAAACCGGCAAACGCGAATCTTCCGGCTTCACGATGAGCGGGATTTCCGTGCATCCCAGCACCACCGAATCGCAGCCTTTGGCTTTCAAATCATCAATAACATCTAGCAGGTAATCGCGCGAAGATTCTTTGATAACGCCGCAGACCAGCTCATCGAAGATAATGCGATTCGTTTCGGTTCTTTGCCGCTCTTCGGGTATTTCGTAACTGATGGCGTATTTGCCGAATGCTTCTGGGTAAACTTCGCTCTGCATCAGGTATTTCGTTCCCAAAATGCCCGTTTTCCGAAAATTCTCGCACTTCGCAGCCGTCGCAACTTCTTCGGCAATATGAAGCCACGGCGCGGAAATTCCCTCGCACGCAAGAGCAAAAACTCTATGAATCGTGTTGTCTGGACAAATCAGAATTTGCGCGCCGATTTCAACCAGTTTCCGCGCCGACGACCGCATCAGTTCGGCAACTTCGTTCCAATTATCGGCATTAATAAACTTCATATACTCGTGCAGCGAATGCGTATGCAGGCTCACCTCCGGGTGAGCGTGTTCGCCCATATATTGAGAGCCTTCGTTACAGATTGTTTTGTAACAGAGAGCCGCGCCTTCGGCGCTGCACGCTATGATTCCGATATGCTTTACTCGCCGCATCGTTTTTAATACCTTTGCTCCGGGTCATTGATTTTCTCACCTGTGTCCGAACCGCTATTTCGATTTGTCCGAAGCGTCAACGCGGCTGTAATCCCCGAGATTTTGCGTCTTTAATCCGCTGACTTTTCCGTTTTCTACCTGGAAAGTAATCGGAGGTTTGCCGACCGCTTCGAGAAAAAACGGATTCGTCCACGCAATTCGGAAAGTGTCTTTTTCCCAGTGTTCAAGCTCGCCTTGCGCCTGATCGTTGAACTTTAAATATAATTTCCCGTTTCGATTCGTAATCTGCGCCGCGCCGTATAAATCGTTCTGGTAATTTCCGGCGTAAGCGTCGAGCGGAAGAGTCGGTTTCGTGTCGGGCTGACGTTTCGCGGCGAAATCTTTTTCCTGCGCCTGCCTTTGCATTTTGCCCGCCGCCGTCAATCTCAGATACTCCGCACTGATGTCAATTTGCTTGTCGGCATCGCCCAGAAACGAATCGAAAAGCCGATACATAATCGCTTGCGGCGCGGGATTTTCGTTCATATTCGAGAGAATTACAACGCCCAAGTTTTCTTCGGGCAGAAGACCGATTTGCGCCGTCATTCCGTCCACATTGCCGCCGTGTTCGACGAGCTTTCGCCCGCGATAATCACGCAGAAACCAGCCCATCCCGTAACCTTGCAGGTGCGTGGAAGGCGTCAGCAATTGCGAAAGTCCGCCGACCGGAATCACCGTCTGCTGCCCGTGCATGATCCGAACGGCGGTCGGGCTGAGAATCTGTTTGCCTTCAAATTGTCCGTTGTTCAAGAAAAGCCGCGCCCAATTCGCCAGTTCGACCGCATTTGAATTGACCGCGCCCGCCGGCGCGATTGAATCTTTATCGTCAAACAGCATTGTTTGAACTTTATCGCCGAGAACGTTGTGCGGTACGGCGAAGTTTTTTTCGCTCTTTAAAGACGCAATTGACAGATTGCTCGCGGTCATGTTCAGAGGCGCGAAAAACCTTTGTTTAATGAATTCCTCCCAACCGGTCTGCGCGACTTTTTCCAAAGCTTTGCCTGCCGCCAGATACATTTGATTGTTGTAGGTAAAAGCGGCGCGCAACGGCGCGGACGGCTTTAAGAATCGCATTCGCTGCAAAGTTTCCGCTCGATTGTATGGGCTTAAAAGCGTTCCGTTGGCGCGCGGCAAGCCCGTGCGGTGCGCGAGCAAATCACGCATCGTTACACTTTGCGTTAAAGTCTGGTCGTAAAGCTGAAAATCGGGCAGGTATTTCGTTACCGCGTCGTCCCAAGCCATCTTTTTCTCGTCAACGAGCAATCCGACGCTCGCCGCAGTAAAAGATTTTGTGATCGAGCCGATTGGAAACAGCGTTTTCTCGTCAACTTTTTCGGGTTTGCCGATTTCGCGCACGCCGTAGCCTTTCGCGTAAATAATTTTGTCGTCTTTAACGACGGCAATCGAAAGACCGGGGATCCGCCAATCTCTCATCGCTTTTTCGACGTAGGCGTCAATGCTTTTGACCTGTGCCGCTTGCTCTTCGGCGTCACTTGGCGCATTCGTCTCATTTTTAATTGTTTCATCAATCCAAGCGGCATAGCTCGAAACGCGGGTGTAATAAGTTTTCGCTCCGTATACATCATCCGGTCCGTCAGCCGCGCGGTTATGCGACAAAACGCCGAGCGTGTAAAGGTGTCCGTCCTTTTCGATTAACGCCGGACCGCCGCTGTCGTGGATGCCGCCCGTACCTTCGAGCGGCAGAACATTCGGCGAATCAGGGGCGTCAAAAATGAAAGAAATCCATTTCTCATCCGCCGTTTCGACACGGTCGTTGGCGCCGCGAAGAATCATATCTATTCCTTTCGCCCCATCCTTGCCGTTTCCGGTCGTGCCTCGACCCACGATGGTAATGACCTTTCCGACTTCGTCTTTTGCGCGGTAAAGTCTGGTCGGTTTGATTCCCTTGACCGGCTCGGCGAGCCGCACAAGCGCGATGTCGTTGCTTATACCGGTATTAGCCCTATAAGGATGCCGCACGATTTTATCAATCCCGTAATCGCGCCCTCCAATCTTAGCTACCGGTAATACGGAGTTATCGTACTCCGGTTGTCCGGGGAGCAGTTTTCCAACCACATGCCCAGCCGTTAAAACCCAACGAGGCGCGACGAGCGTCCCGGTCGCTCCCGCTACATCAACGCAGGCGTCACGGTAACGCTCGCCGAGTTTTCGGTAATCTGCATCGTCGCGGTCGTGGCGGATGATAATCGCGTGCGCTGTGGCGGAATTAAACAGCAAAGCGGCAAAAACCGTAAAGGTCAGCAAGTTTTTCATTTTTTTTCTCAGAATAATTTTATTGTTTTCCAAAGCTTCTTAAATTTTTCTTTATTTTTCGGTTTTTGTACCGGCGGCGAAAATCGTCTGCAGGACCTTTGAAAATTCTCTTTGTAATTCGCCGAAACGCGAATTGGTTCCAACGATGACGACGACGTTTTCGTCAACGAAGCGGCGAAAGTCGGCGTAAAAAACTTCGTTGCCGCCGTTGTGCCAAATCATTTTCGTTCCCCAAGGCGTTTTTTGCGTGACCCAGCCGTAACCGTAAAACGAAACTCCTTCGGGTTGCTCTTTGATGTGCGGCGCGAAGTATTTTTCCTTTGCCGCCGTCGAGAGGATTTTTTCGCCCGCGAGCGCGAGATGCCATTTGTATAAATCCCCGGCGGTCGAGAGAATGCCGCCGTTGCCGCGCAGATTCCAGTAAGGTCCATCCGCATCCCATGTTTTATCGAGCGGCGTTCCCCAGCGACTGCCGTCTTTCGCGTAACCGGCTGCAAGATTTTCGCGCCTCCATTTCGGAGTGACATAACCGGTTTCATTCATTCCGGCTGGTTTGAATAAATTATCGCTCAAATATTTTTCGTAAGGCTTTTTGGTAACGATTTCGATTATCGCGGCGAGCAGGCTGTAACCCAGATTTGAATAAGCGTATTTCTCGCCCGGAGCGGTTTGCAGCCTGGAAGCGAGCGCGCCTTTGATCATTTCGTCTCGCGTTAATTTGTCGTAATCTTCGCCCAAACCGTCAAGCAGTCCGGCGGAATGAGTCAATAAATGATGCAGCGTGATGTCGGCTTTATCCGGCGGAACGTTTTTAAAGTATTTCGAGATTTTATCGTCGGTGCTCAATTTGCCCTGCATTTCGAGCTTTAAAATCGCTGCGCCGGTAAATTGTTTGGTAATCGAACCGATGTCGAAAACCGTGTCGGCAGTATACGAAGTTTTGCTTTCCCTATCGGCTAAACCGTAACCTTTGTTGAGGGCAATCTGCCCGTCTTTGGCGACAAATACAACGCCGGAAAAACCCTTTTCGGCAAGCTGCCGCATTTGGGTATCGAGTTTTGCGCCCAGCTCGCCGCTGACGGTATTTTTCGACGATTGTTGCGCGACGACGCTGCTTAACAGAGACAAAGCGCAGCAGATCATTGCCAATTTTATTTTTATAAATCTCATATTTCTTTTCTCCGTTTTGCCGACTAAATATAAATTCGGATTTTGTTGTTTCATTAAATTCATCTAAAAATAGCCGCCTAAAAACTTTTGCGAAACAGATAAGACGCTTTGATAAAAAACGTCCGCCCGTTGCCGCGAAAGCCCGGCTCGAACGCGCCCGTGAACGGGTTGTAGCCGCTGCGCGAATAATCGTCGTTGTAACCGGCGTAAAGAGCCGTTCCCGGATTCGGCGTCCAGCCCAAGATAAACTGCGGGCGCAAACGAGTTGAAAGCGTCGAATAATCGAGTCTCAGTCTGGCGAACGTATTGCGCGAGAATTGGTAAATCGATCGCGAGCTGAAGATATTGTCGTCAAATGCCGTGAGTCCGGTATCGTTGCGCACAAGTCTGGTTTTCGTGTAATCAAGCTGCGTTTGAAAAGCCCTAGTCGGTTGATAACGAAAACTAGATTGAACGGTTAATTGATCGCCCGCGCCCGGATCGAAAGGATTGTTCGGAGCGAGCAGCGCCGCCGGACTGACGCGCCGCAGAGCCGGTCCGGCTCCGAGATCGAAATCTAATTGTCCGTATGTGTAGGAAAACGTGGCGCTGGCGAAGATTTTTTTATTCGGAGTCGTTTCGATGAATGCGTAAAATTCTCGGTTGTCAGCCGAACGCGCCGGGTCTGCTCCGAAAAACGCTCCGGGTCTGTTCGGCATTCTTTTCGCGCCGAATTCTTCCTCGAAAACTCGTTCATATCCGATTTCGACCCCGCCGCCGATATAAGTTTGACGTTGCAGCGCGAGCATTCCTTGCGTGTTTGAAGACCATTTTTGCGTTCTGCCGAGCCAATCGTGGTTGATTCCGGCTTCGGTGAATATACGTTTAAAGATAATCCGGCTTTTCGGCTGCCGGTCGGTTTGGTAACGGACGCTGAAATGATGCAGATTCGTGTTGATGCGCGGCGAAAAGCCGACATCGGCGCGGTAATCACGGGTTCTGCCCACGCCGTCAATTTCCATATAAAGATTGCGCCCGGCGCGTTCGACCAGATACGAATAACCGAATCCGTTTCCCGTGCGGTAAAGCGTCTTATTCAAATCCGGGTCGTAAAAATTGCGCCGCGAGTTTGTGCCGATCAATTGAAATTCGGCGATGGTTTTCTGATCGAAACGAAAACGTCCGTCGAAGCCGTAAGTGTTGTTGTGCCGCTCAGGGAAATGGTAAGTCGTGGCGAAAAATCCGACGTTGTGTTGTCTGCCGACATCGCGTTTGAGCCGCAGAATGCCGATGTCAGCGTTTTTGTCAACGAATCGCTCGATGCCGCAAACGACGTTCGGATTCGCTAGTCGTCTTTGCTGGCAGATTCGCAATCCCTCGCGCTCGTCAATCGAATAATTTCCGGGCGCGTTGTCCGAAGCGTATAAAAGCCCGAAAGTGTTTTTACCCTTTCTACCCGTAATTTTGGCGGCAATGTCCGGGTCAACAATCGCCCGCGTCTGGATGACGTTCATTCTGGTTCGGAAAATGTCAATTCTTTCCAAAAAGAACGGGCGTTTTTCGGGGAAATTAATCGGAAAACGCTGGTTCGCGGTAACGACGGGCGCGTCCGCTTCGACCTGCGCGAAATCCGGATTATAGGCGAAATCCAAAGTAATAGTCGGCGTCAAACCGAATTTGGCGGTAAAACCGAGATCGGCTTTAATCGGGTCATTAACGTATCGCCCGGCTGGATTTCCGTCGAAAGTGTAGCGCGAGCGCCTGCCCGATTCGCTCAAGGTCAGGCTCGGATTAATTTCAAGCTGGCGCGTGGTTTCGATTCCTTCCAAGCCCGTGATATGTCCGGCTTGATTGAGCGAGCCGGAAATGCTGCGGTTGCGCGGCATCCACGAATCGGTTTCGCCGTTGTTATACTGCACGGCGCGATTGATGAGAATGCCCCAAAGTTTATTCTTCCCGGCTTCGTAACGCAGAGATTTGAACGGAATGGCGACTTCGATGCTGTAACCCTCGTCGTTTATTACGCCCTTTGATTCAAACACCAGATCAACGCTGAAATCGTTGCCGCGCCCTTCGGTGTAAATGCCGTCGGTTTGAATGCCGAGCGGGTTAAAGCCGAACACGTAAGCCTGCCGCTGGTCGTTGAAAGTATCGAGATAAACGTTGAAATAATCGTCGCTGAAAGTGTTGTCGCGGCGGGCGACCGTCGCGCGAATTTGGCTCTTATCCTGAACGGCGCGAAACGCGATGTATAAATTTTTCGAATCGTAACCGATCATCGCTTCGGACAAATATTTCGGCGCAACATTGTCGCCCGGATTCGTCTGCAAAAATTCGCCGAAAATTGCTGCCGTCTGCCAAATCGCGTCGTTCAACTTTCCGTCAATAATCGGCGCAGAATCGAAACGCGGAATTCGCGCCGCTTCGGTTTTACTCACATAACGGGACTTGTTCGATTCGATAGTCGTTTTTTCGGCTTCACCAATTCCCACGCCTCCGCCGGTTGCAGCAGGCAAAGGCGAAGCCGACGGCGCCGCTTCCCGGGCGGAAGTTTGAGCGAACAAACCGGGAACGATTACAAAAAAAGTTAAAAGAATTGTGAACAAAACTTTTGTCATAAATAGAATTTTCTTTTTGCCGTTTGTCTACCAAATCCGACAGCGATTTTCTCTGACCATCGGTTTGCCGATTTTGCATCCGAAGGCTTCGGCAAATTCCGGCATATTCGACAAAACGCCGTTAATGCGGAAACGCCCCAAAGAGTGCGGATCGTTTTGCGTCTGGACTCGGGCGGCTTCGTCGGTTATTTTGGCGGCGAACGTGCGCCCGTAGCTGAGGAAAAATCTTTGTTCGGGCTTAAACCCGTCAATCGTTTTTCCGGGATTTTTCGCCTGCGCTTTTTTGAAAGCCTCGTAGGCGATCGAAAGCCCGCCGAGATCGGCGATGTTTTCCGGCAGCGTCAGTTCGCCGTTTATTTTCAAGCCGGGCAAAACTTCGTAAGCCGCGTATTGATTGATGACGCACGAGGCTTTTTCCTCGAACTTTTGGCGGTCTTCGGGCGTCCACCACGATTTCAGATTGCCGTCGCCGTCGTATTTGCTTCCGCGATTGTCAAAGCCGTGCGTCACTTCGTGCCCGATGGTGAAACCGATTCCGCCGTAATTTATCGCGTCGTCAGCCGAGAAATCGAAAAACGGCGGCTGGAGCATGGCGGCGGGAAAATGAATGTCGTTGACGACCGCCGAGTAACCTGCGTTGACGGTCTGCGGCGTCATCCGCCAGCGATTTTTATCGAACGGCTTACAGATATCCGCCAAACCCCGCTCGTTTTCGAGCTGCCCGATGCGCGTCAGATTTTCCCAGAAATGACGGCGATCAATTTTCAGTCCCGCATAGCCGAGCGGATTTTCGTCGTAACCGACTTTGCGGCGAACCGAATAGAGTTTAACCAGAGCTTTTTCTTTGGTTTCCGCGCTCATCCAATCGAGCTTTCCGATGCGCTCGCGGTAAACGGCGAACAGATTTTCAATCATCTCGTCCATCCGTTTTTTCGCTTCCGGTTTGAAATTCTTTTTAACGTATTCCGCGCCGACCGCTTCGCCCAAAAGATCGTCGGTGTCGCCGACGCAGCGTTTCCAGCGCGGCTGCTGTTCTTTCACTCCGCGCAAAGTGCGGCTGTAAAAATCGAAATTTTCGTCCGCAAATCGTTTCGGCAGAGCGAAAGACGAAGCGTTAAAAATTGTCATCCAGCGCAGGTAAGTTTTCCAATCGGCGGGGGAAACGTCGGACAGGAGCCGGTTAAATTCCTCGAAAAACTGCGGCTGACCGACGTTGATTTCCGTGAAGGCGGGCGCGCCTAAATCCTTAAAGTAAGCGTTCCAGTCGAAATTTGGCGTGAGTTTCTGTAAATCCGCGACCGGAATTTTGTTGTGATTTTTATCCGGGTCGCGTAGTTCGAGCGGCGATTTCGAGTTTTGCGCAAAACGAGTTTGAATTCGCAAAACCGTGTCGGCGTTCGCTTTCGCCTGCGGTGCGTCGTCGCCTAAAAGCGCGAACATTCTTTCAACGTGTGCGCGGTATTTATCGAGAGTTTCCTTGAATTTTTCGTTCGTATAATAATCGCGGTTCGGCAAACTCAAACCGGCTTGCCTGAGCGAGGCGATGTTCATCGAACTGTTTTTCTGGTCAATGTTCGCGCCGAAATTAAAAACGGCGGGCAGAACTTCTTTGTGCATCATCGTAATCGCGTTTTGCACATCGCGCAGGGTTTTGATCCGTTCGATCTGTTTTAAATAAGGCTCAATCGGTTTTAAGCCATCGGCTTCAATCGTCGCTTCGTCCATACACGAAGCGTAAAAATCGCCGATAAGCTGCTCGTTCGAGCCTTTCGGCGCTTTCGTGTTTTTCGCTGCCGTCTCGATAATTTCGCGCAAGATGTTTTGATTGCGCTCCCTGACAATATCGAACGTGCCGTAGCGCGCCCGGTCGCCGGGGATCTGCGCGGTTTTGAGCCACGTTCCGTTCGCATAATCGTAGAAATTCTCACAGGCTTCGACTGACGTATCCATCTGCGAAACGTCGAAAGCTTTGCTCTGCGCGAAAGTCGTAATCGCGAGCGCGAGCAGAAAGAGACTCGCCGCCGCTTTATGAAATTTGGTAAAAAGACGCATAAATAACTCCTTAAAAATAAAAATAAGTCAGAATTTAAATTGGCTTGAATCAGATCGCGAGAAATAATCTTCCATTTTATGCTCGCACCCTTTCAGCTTCGATTCCCGCTGCGGAAATGACCTGCGTCGGAATCGGCAGATGCAGATTCTTTGCGTCGTCAACTTCGCATTTGCGAAAAAGGCGCGAAAAGGATTTGTTTTTTTGCGCGACATTTTTCTCGATTTAGTGTTGAAAATCGCTCAACTGGATTTTTTAGCCGAACGCATCGGCTGATTAAATGATTTCGTTGTTTCGGTTCCGGTTAAGGCGTCGGCAATCGGCAACAGATACGCGAACAATAATCGAGGAGTTTGAGAATCGCGCCGGTTTTGTGATATTCGGTACTTTTTGTTCTACAAATAAATGGAAATTCGGGACTAAGGTTCCCGCTCGAAATCAAACGGCGGCAAAGCATTTTTCATTGAACCGGGAGACAAACGAATCGAAAAATCCTCTATTTGCTCCGGCTTCAAGCGAAAGTTATTAAGAAAACGAAAACTTAGTTTTTATTTGCGCCGTAAAAACTGTCGAGGAAATAACGAGTGAAAGGAATCAAAACTTTAATTGTTGATGACGAGCCGCTGGCGCGAAAAAGAATAAAACAGCTTTTGGCGGGAGAAACCGACGTGGAAATCGTCGGTGAGTGCGGCGACGGGAAATCGGCGATTGCCGCAGTGCGCGATTTGCAACCCGATTTGGTTTTTCTCGACGTGGAAATGCCGAGGGCGAGCGGCATCGAGGTGCTGGAAAATTCCGATTTGAACAGTTTGCCCGCCGTCGTGTTCGTGACGGCTTACGACGAATTTACCATCCGAGCATTCGATTTTCACGCCGTTGATTATCTGCTCAAACCGTTCAGCGAAGATCGTTTCCGCGAATCAATTAATCGCGCCCGCCGTCAGATCAATCAGAAAAATAAGCAAGCGGTCACCGAACGCTTTGCCGACTTGTTTGATTACTTGAAACACAATCGAAATTATCTGGAACGATTGATCGTCAACGCCAAAGATCGTCTGATTACGCTGCCTGTTGATGAAATTGACTGGATTAAAACCTACGGGAATTACCTGAAAATTTACACCGGAAGCAAATCGTATCTGCTGCGCGAAACGATGAACAATTTTTCTGTCCGGCTCGACCCGCAAAAGTTTGTTCGCATTCATCGCGCGACGCTCGTTAATCTCGACCGCATCAAAGAATTTCAGCCGATGTTCGGCGGTCAATATACCGTCGTTTTGCGCGACGGAACCGAGCTGACTTTAAGCCGCAGCTACCGGCAGGAAGTCTTAAGCAGATTCGAGCCGTAATCGCTTTTTACGCTTTTCTTGAAGTGGGGCGAAAACGCTCCAAAAAATCAAAACCGTAATCTCACGAAAACATTCCTACTTTGTATAAAAATTCCGACGATTCATCCGTTTTAATTATCCTTTCATCACTTTCTCAAGCTATTTGCCGACAGCTTAATTAATATAGAGACGAGCGGAATTTCTAAGTTACTCCTATCTACAACTGAGAAAATTTAGCCGTAAAGATTACCGATTCGCCGCCGAGCGATATTGATAAGTCTGTCGTCTAATCAAGCAGAGGAAAGTCCTTCGCGGTCTACTTTGTGGGTTTAATAAAATTTATGAACAAATTACCGATCTATATTTTAGTGATTTTATTTTTTTCGACCGCCGCGATTATTCAAACGCTCGGTCAGGAAGCGTCAAGAAAAACAAATTCGGCGGAAGCGGCGATTCGCGCCGAACTGGAGAAAACGGCGGTCGGCTGGAACGAAGGAAGTCTCGAAAAATATCTCGCGGTTTACACGTCCGACGCGACCGAAATGCGTAAAACGGGTCCTGCCGGCGGCGTCGAAGCCATCGGAGAAACGATGAAAAACGGTTTCTGGAAAACCGGACGCCCGCTGCAAAATCTGCGTTACGAATCAGTCGTCGTGCGGATGCTCGGCAAAAACGCCGCTCTCGTCACAGGTAAATTCGTGCTTTCGGGCGGAGATAAACCCGAACGGACTGGCTGGTTTACAACCGTCTGGCGAAAAACCAAAAACGGCTGGCGCATGATTCACGATCATTCGTAAACGGAAAGCTTTGGATTTAAATCGAGCTTGCTTTTTCTGTGGTCAATTACATTCATCCTTATTTTAATTTAAATCTGCCGTTGCCTGGGTACGTTGATAAATTTAGGAGTTCAAAAATGAAAAAGAAAGCAATATATGCTGCCTTCATCGTATTGTCAATAATGTTTAATCAAGACGCCGCGCCGGGGCAGGGCAGCACGAAAAACTTGCGGGGTTCAGCCGCGGCGACTGAATCGCCTACTCCGCAGCAAACAACCCCTCCTGTGCCTTTAGTTGACCATCACAAGCACCTGTTCAGCCCGAATATTGCCGAACGCGACCGAAATCATTTCCTGCCGGCGGTACAAATTCCCGAAGACCTCGCGCGTTTGCTGCGCGAGAGGACCGTGCGATTCGACAACGCGAAGACTATCGGCGATCTTTATACGGAAAACGCCATTCTGAATGATTCCCGCGTTCCCGCCTGGTTTCAGGGGCGCGACAAAGTCGCCGGTTTTATCACCGGGCGCTTTCGCGCGGGTTATCAAATTGTGCCGGTCGCTTACAGCGTTGACGGCTCGCGCGGATACATTGCCGGTTACGTCACGCGCGGCAACAGACGGCTGGCACACATTCATCTTTCGGTGGAAAAAGGCGCGGACGGATTGTGGCGAATCGCCGCCGAAACAATGGGATTCCCGACTCCGAACGGATTTCCGACTCCCGAAGAAGGAAACCCGCCGGTCACCGGTGAGTTAGTCGTTAAGGAACTAGACGAAGCAGGAATTAAAAAAGCGGTCGTGCTCTCGGTGGCGTATCAATGGGGCAACGCCGAAAAAATGCGCACTGAGAACGATTGGGTCGCCGAACAGGCGACTCTTTACCCGGATCGTTTGATTCCCTTTTTCAGCTTCAACCCGCTCAGCGAATACGCGCTCGAAGAACTTGAACGCTGCGCGAAAAATCCGCGATTTAAAGGCATAAAGCTGCATTTCGGCAGTTCAAGAGTGGACATAAGAAAACCTGAACACGCCGAGAAATTGCGGCAGGTTTTCCGCGCGGCGAACAAACATCGGCTTCCGCTGGTAGTTCATTTGTGGCGCATTGGCGACTACGAAGAGAAAGGGGGCGAAGACGCGCGAGTTTTTCTCGAAAAGCTGATGCCTGAAGCGCCGGACATCAAAATTCAAATCGCGCATATGGCAGGCGGCGGGCAAATGACCGAATCCGCCCTCGCCGTTTTCGCGGATGCAATTACGGCGAAAGACCCGAGAACAAAAAATCTCTACTTCGACGTGACGACGAGCGTCAGCCCCGACAGCCCCCGTCCGATTTTGCAGCGCACTGCAGCGCGTTTGCGGCAAATCGGACTCGAACGCATTTTAT
Source organism: Pyrinomonadaceae bacterium (assembly GCA_036388775.1). Lineage (GTDB taxonomy): Bacteria > Acidobacteriota > Blastocatellia > Pyrinomonadales > Pyrinomonadaceae > JALZCH01. The sequence continues at coordinate 87,640 of DASVRD010000071.1, forward strand.
GGGGCAGCGATCAGAGTTTCGATAATCCGACAGGAAAACAATGGCTCTTTTTCCGAGCCCTGATGCCGTTGACCGAAGCCGAATTAAAGCAGATAGCCAACAACGTAGCGCCCTATGCCCGTTAATGTTAAACGGATAAATTTAGCTCGGGTGCCCAATAGCCTCTAACCTGGCAACTTATAAAATGAAAATTAATTTCGACGAAGAAACCGACATTGAAAAACCTTCTGCTCAAAATACCAAATACTAACCGTAAGACTTTTGCTGCTGCCTCGACTTGCAGCTCCCATTCGTCTTCTCAAGTTTGCAGTAAAATTTCTGCAATTTAACCAAATTTGTATTCAAAACTAGTATTCGCGGTCTTTTCATCCGTATGATTGATAAATTTTTCGAGAAATTCCCTATCAATCATTGTAATCTACTTGCCCCCTTTTATTTTTTATAATTTGACCATTTTTCTGATGATGTTCAGATGATATACAGATATAATAATATAAATGATAAGACAATAATAATACTTATAATACTTATGATGATTATAACAATATCTGTTGTTGGCAAAGTGATTATTAAAATATACCTTGAAATACGACTGAAAATAATTTATAACAAAAAGGTAAAGTGAAAACGATTTATGAACAACGGCTCGACGAAAGTGATAATGATTGGAGTTTTTAAGGGCGGCGTCGGAAAAACGACGACGGCAATTAACCTCGGACACGCTCTTGCGCTACAGAAGAAAAATGTTTTGATCGTTGACCTCGACCCGCAGGGAAACGCCACGCGTAGCTTAGGGTACGAAGTGACGGATTTGACGCCGACAGTTTATACGGTAATAAAGGGAATCAGCCGAGCCGTGGAAAGCATCGGGCAGGTTAAGGATAATCTCTTTTTGCTGCCGTCGAACAGGACGACGGCTTTGCTCGAAACCGAGCTGGCGAGCGAGGTCGGGCGCGAAAAGGCGCTGGCGCGGGCGATGAAGAGCGTTAACGGTTTCGATTATATCCTGCTCGATTGCGGACCGGGTTCGACAATCGTCAATGTGAACGGGCTGGTTTTCTCGACTGACGTTTTGATGCCGATTGAGATCGGAGTTGATTCGGTCGAGGGCGTTGACGATTTCATCAAGGCGAAAGAGGCGATCTGCCAAAAGCTGGAAATTGACACGCGCCTGATGGGAGCGGTGATGACCAAAGTTGACCGGCGGTTGACGCTCACAGAGACGATTCTCTCGCATTGCAGCCAGTCTTTCGAAGGCAAGTTTTTCGCCCAAATCAGAACCGACACGAACCTCGGTCACTCACGCGGTCACCGCCAAACCATTTTTGAATACGACAGCCGCAGTCGCGCGGCGGAAGATTACAGGAAAATGGCAACGGATGTCATCAAGTGGTTCAGGAGTAAAAAAGCATATGGCAAATAAAACGGGCAAAAGCAAAAAAGGTGGATTCGCGCTCGCGCCGATCACGCTTTCGGAGCCGATCAGGGCGACGGACGGTTTTACGAATTTGGTCGAAACACCTGCGGAAGAAGCTTCGCCCAAACCGCGTGCGCAAAAGGGAAGCGAAAGCACCCCGACAAAAAAGCGCGAGCAAATAAAGCAAGAAGTCTCGAGCCAATCTGCGAAGCCGAAACCAACCGAAACGAACGATTTAAACAGCCGTGAATTGGCGAAAACGAGTGAAAGGCTGAAGGAGAATGCGAACCGAGCGAAAGAATTCAGTTTGAGCGAAGACGAGTTGCTGAGAATTCTCGACGCCGACAGTCTCGACGAGATTTATGAGCTGTCGGACGTTTTGCGGGCAAGCTCGCTCAAGCTCTACGCAACTTTAGTCCGGCTCGCCGACGATCGCGGGCGGGCGCGGGTTAAAAACCACGAATTGATGTCAAAAGCCGGAATAAAAGGCATTGCCACTCTCTACAAGCAGGAACGTTGGCTGATGGACTTAAAATTGCTTGAAAAAAAAGCGAAACCGGGTCCGCATGACGGCAGCAGCTATGTCGTGTATAAACTGGAAACTTTGCCGCTGCCCGAAGAGATATATGTAAAATTCAACGAGTATGTGTCGGATTTGAAATAGACTAAAACCAGCGATATTGGAAGAGATGACTTCACCAAAAGACTAGTGACATCAAGTTTGTATTTAAGGTAAGATCGCGTATGATTATCAGCCAATTGTCTTTTGTTTTATGAAAATCATAGGAGTGTCCGACAATGCCTGCTTTACAGAAAAGGTAAAACCTTCAGCTCAACGAAGTTTAGGGTCAATGTAGTTTAGGGCTTTGTGCCAACTCAGCGCGCTCGGACTCAAGTGATTTTGTCGCCTGGTCCGGTTGTTTCCTCGCTTACGTTAATTCTTTCTTTATCTGCTTTTCGCTGCTGATAGATTTATAACTGTCGGTTGTCACCTTGCTGAGTGTCGCTTAGGCTTCATCAAAGCTTCTTCTCAAATCTTTCAGTCTGTTTTCAAGTTTTTCCGTTTCGTCATAAGCTGAGTCAAGCCTGTTATTAAAATTTTTTTGTTTTGTTAACAACCATTATCGTAAGTTATTTTTGTACTCACGCATTAATTGCTCATTCTTAAAGTAATAATTATATGCGGTCTTTTGCGATGATAATTATTTGCAAAAACTCACTCCATATTCTTTTCCGTTCCAATCGCAGGCAAGTTTTTGTAATTGTAACTCGAGGTGATGCTTGCAAACTTCGATTTTTCTACTCCAAAAATTTTTAGAAATTAAACGTCTATAAATGTTCGATTCTTCTCTAACTCAAATTCCAAAGTTGCCATTGCAGACACCTGAAAAGTGTTTTGGTTCTATCGAACTGGATTATGTTATCACCGCTTATAAGTAGAACTACGTCTCCTATATTCGCTTCTTCAGTTTCACTCATAAAAAACGAGACGTTTTATGGCTGACCACTGCAACCGCAGACAGCAACAAACTACCATTTTTTGCTAGTAACAGACCTTTTTTGAAGATATAAATAACACTATCCAAAAACCGGGTTTTTGGTCACTTAATAGCCTCTTAGTATATTGATTGGATTTGAATAGATAGGAATTACCAACCATTTTGTGTTGGTAATTCCTATTGTATTAATAATCCCAGGCTTCGAGTTCGACAATTCTACTGTAGTTTGATTGCGCGTTGTTGACGACTACTCTGATTCTGTTCGTCGTTACCGGCGCAAACGTCAGCTTTGTAATTACCTTGTTGTTACTGGTAATGCTGCCTCCCGGAATAGTCTGCCAACCGCTGCCGTTCCAATACTGAACATCAAAGTCC
>DASVRD010000072.1:0-58695 GCA_036388775.1 Pyrinomonadaceae bacterium
TTCGGCAGAGTTTACAGTCAACAGTGTAATCAATGCGCCGGGAAGATTTGGTTTCTCTTAGCTGCTATTTTTCAAGTGCAGCGGATAAAAAGAAGGAAGAAAGGATCATATATGAATTTTCGAAAGACTTTTCTGCATCGCAGGCTGAATCCTAGATCGCATCCTCGTAGAAAGATGATATTTTATGAGAATTTTATCAAAACCAAAACTCGTAGAGTTTTGGGGAATGTTCCCGGAAGCAAAAAATCCTCTAGAAAATTGGTTTCGAACTGTATCGAAGGCTGATTGGAATTCTTTTGCTGATGTAAAAAACACATTTCGCAGCGCTGACCTTTTTGGAGATTGCGCTGTCTTTAATATTGGCGGAAACAAATATCGTTTGATAGCTAAAATCCGCTATCGAACAAAGAAAGTATTCGTTCGATTTATCTTGATCCATAGTGAATACGATATGAATAAATGGAAAGATGATTGCAATTCAAGCTAAATCAGAACGATCTTCGGGGAAATTTATGATGACCTATGATCGTCAAAGATACGGCGCGCTGTTAGCCGCTACCTTACCCGTTGTGATCGAATCAGAAGATGATTACAAACGCCTTGAAAGCGTTGTCGAGGATTTATTGGCTAAAGGTGAACATCTATCGCCTGAGGAAGAAAAGCTGTTAAATCTGGTTTCAGAACTCGTTGCCGATTATGAAGATAAGAATTTTCATATTGAAAAAGGCGAGCCGGTTGAAATATTACGCTTTTTAATTGAAGAGAATTCTTTAAAGCAAAAAGACTTATTGCCGGTGTTTGGTTCTGAGGGAATCATCTCTGAAATACTCAAAGGAAAGCGCGGCATAACGGCTAAACACGCAAAACTTCTTGGTGAATTCTTTAGTGTTTCGCCTGAATTATTTATTTAACAAAAGCATTAAGAATTAATGCTCGTGAGTACAAAACTTTCGATTTATTTAACATCAAATCGGAGTTGGGACAATCTCCTCAATCCGATTTATTGAATAAGAAGGAAATCAAGCAGATATGCGTTTTAAAAACTTTCGTTTCGGAGCGGCGGCTTTGTCTCTGCTGCTCGTTTTGTCGCAATTTACGCCGTTCGTCCTCGCGGACGAAGGGATGTTTATGACGGACAAAATCACGACTTTAAATCTTCCAAAAAGGGGTTTAAAAATTAAACCCGAAGACATTTACAACCCGAACGGCGGCGGTTTATCCGAAGCCGTCATCCGGCTTTCAATCGGCTGCACGGGCGAGTTCGTTTCGCCAGACGGGTTGATTTTAACCAATCATCACTGCGGTTACGATGCGCTTGTGGCGGCTTCGACGCCGCAGGCGAATTACGGCGAAGTCGGTTACAAAGCCGACAGCCGCGCGCAGGAATTGCCCGCCAAAGGCTACGGCGTCACGCTTACTTTGAGATCGCTGGACGTAACCAATGAAGTGACCAACGGAATTACAGCCGCTTACGGCACACCGGAACGAGCCGCTGCGGTTCGCACGCGGATTCAGGAATTGGAAAAAGCCGATCAGGCGACAGCCGGAAAAGATGTCGTAGTTCGTATTCAAGCGATGAACGACGGCGCGTTTTATTACAAATTTCATTATTTGACCGTCAAAGACGTTCGCATCGCCTACGCGCCGCCCAAATCAATCGGCTTTTTCGGCGGCGACCCGGACAATTTTGAATGGACGCGGCACGCCGGAGATTTCACGTTTATGCGCGCTTACGTCGCGCCGGACGGTTCCGCCGCCGAATATTCGACAGCTAACGTTCCTTACAAACCGAAAAAATATTTGACCATTTCAACTGAGCCGATACGGGAAAACGATTTTCAATTCGTTTTGGGTTATCCGGGCGGCACGACTCGTTACCGCGAAAGCTGGTCGGTCGCTTACAATCAGGACATTCGCCTGCCGTTTTACGTTGATTATTTCGACGCTCAAATCGCCGCTTACGAAGAAGCGGGACGGGCAAACGAAGAAAAGCGCGTTAAATATCAAAGCGAGATTTTCTCCATCGCCAACAGCCGCAAAGCGTTTGACGGCGGAGTCGTCGCAATGCGCCGCGCCGATGTGGTCGCGCAAAAACGCGCCGACGAACAGCGTTTTGTTCAATGGATTAACGCCGATCCGGCGCGCAAAGCCAGATACGCCGAAGTTTTACAGAATCTTCAACGCGCTTACACGACCGAAATCGCGCCTTCGCAGCGCTCGTTTATGCTTCAGCTTTTGGCGAACGGGCAGAGTAATTGGCAAATAGCTTTGCTGGCGGCTTTGGCGGCTCTTGAGCGCGAAAAACCGGAAGCGCAGCGCAACCCGCAAATCATTGGCGGAGCCGCGCAATTAAAGGCAAATCTCGATGAATCTCTGAAAGAGCGCGAAGCGATTTTAGACCGAGACACGCTGGCGTTTTTCCTGCGCCGCGCAGATTTGCTGCCCGCAAATCAACGCATTGCGGCTTTCGACAAACGCTTTGCCAATCTGCAAGGCGACGCACGCCGCAAAGCGCAGGACGATTTCGTCGGCGTAGCGACCGAAGGAAGATATGCTGCTGCTGCCGGGCTTGCGCCGCTTTTCGAGATGAGCGCCGATCAGATGCGAAATTCGGGCGATACTTTTGTCCAAACACTGCTTGATTTGGCAACCGAAGTGCAAAGAGTTCAGGCGAGTACATTGCAGTTTAACCAGCTCGTAACCGCTACGCGCCCGCTTTATTTGCAGGGAATAAGCGAAATGAAAGCCTTAACGCCGTACCCGGACGCCAATTCGACTCAGCGTTTCACTTTCGGCTATGTCAAAGGCTACAGCCCGCGCGAAGCGATTTCGTATTCGCCTTTTACCACTTTAGCGGGCGTGTTTGAAAAAGACACCGGGCGCGAACCGTTTAACGCTCCGGCGAAATTGCGCGAATTGTGGCAGCGCAAAGATTACGGCAATTATGCTGTAAACGGCGAAATTCCGGTTAATTTCTTAAACACGACCGACATTATCGGCGGAAATTCCGGCTCGCCCGTCTTAAACGCGCGCGGCGAACAGGTCGGAATCGTTTTCGACGGCAATTACGAAGGACTCGGAAACGACTTCTTCGTCAATCCGGCTTTGGGCAGAACCATTGCGGTTGACATTCGCTACGTAATGTTTGTCACCGACAAATTAGGCGGCGCGGGATGGATTGTGAACGAAATGAACGTCAAGAAATAATCTGTGATATTTGAAATAAAAAAGGCGGCTTTATTGAGCCGCCTTTTTTATTTGGTGAGCAGTTTTCTGGAAATTGCTCTAAAAAGTAAAATTTAGAGCAAATTTCAATTTATCGAAATACAAAATAAGAAAATTAACAGGGATGAAATGGATAAAAGAGATAAACCAAAAACAAGAAATATCCCTTTTATCCCTTCCATCCCTGTTAATTCTTTGTCTTTCAATTTATTGAAATGCGATTTAGTCAGAATTTGGATAAGCGATGTTAAGCATTAGCCCGAAATTTGCTTTACTTTTGTTTTTCGTAAGCCGCGCGGACGATGGTTTTGATATTGCCGCGGACGTGAAAATCGCCTTCGATTTCGACTTTGAGCGGGTCGCAGGCGCGAACGAAATCTTCGAGAATAATGTTGATGACGTGCTCGTGAAAAACTTTAATGTTGCGAAACGAGTTAATATACATTTTCAGGCTTTTCAGCTCAATGCAGCGCTCGTTCGGCACGTACTCGAGCTTTATCACAGCGAAATCGGGAAAATCCGAAAACGGGCAAATCGCCGTAAATTCGGGGATTTCAAAGTTGATGCGGATTTCTCTGCCCGCATATTCGTAAGGAAAAGTGTCGAGCGCGACGAGCTGCATTTCCTCGCGCGGAGTTGAGCGAATATCCAAGCCTTGCTGATTCGGCGGCGGTAAAGTGTTTGTCATAAAAATCTCTTTTTTAATGTTTTCAAAATCAAATTCTACAATTTTTAGCTCATTTGATGAAATTCCGCTCGTTTGGTTTTCACAGTTAAAAGCAAAAACGCGGAGAGCGTGCTGATAGCGGCGCTCGTCATAAAAGCGGCTTGAAACCCGAAAAATTTCCAGATTGCGCCGAGCATCAGCGAAGCCGGAAAAACCGCAATTCCGAACGCGAGATGATACCAGCCGTAAGCCGCGCCGCGACGTTCGGCGGGAACTAAATCCGCGACCAGAGCTTTTTCCGCGCCTTCGGTTAAGCCGAAATAAACGCCGTAAATTAAAAACAAAACCCAAGCCTGTACCGGCGTCGAGATAAAAGCAAATCCGCAATAAACCGCGCCGTACAACATCCAGCCCGCAAAAATCAGCCGCTTGCGCCCGACTTTATCCGACAAATCGCCGCCGACCAGCGAGCTGCCGACTTTGACGACGTGCAGAAACATCCACAAAATCGGCAGATAAACGGTTGCAATTCCGCATTCCTGCGCGCGCAGCAGCAAAAATGCGTCCGAAGAATTTGACAGCGTAAAAAGCGCAAGAATAACGAGAAACCGTTTGAAATTGCCATCAAATCGTTCCTTCGTCATTTTCTCAACCGGACTTCGGTCTTTGGTCTTTGGTCTTTGGTCTTTTGGTGTTTCTTTGACAAAAAAATTGATTACGAAAACCGCCAGAATCGAGGGAATCGAGGCGACGAGAAAAACTTGAGAATATTCATCGGCGGTCGGGTTTTGATGGTCCGAAGCTAAAAACCAGAGCAGCAGAAAAGCCAGAAGCGGTCCGATGACCGCTCCGACGTGATCCATCGCGCGGTTGAAACCAAACGCCATACCGCGTTTTTCCGGGGGAACAGCGTCCGCCAGCAGCGCGTCGCGCGGCGCGCCGCGAATGCCTTTGCCGACTCGGTCTGCGAGCCGGATAAACAAAACGCCCGTCCAATTTGTCGCCAAACCGAGAAACGGGCGTGTGATGCTAGAAATGCCGTAACCGGCGAGAACCGCAAATTTTCTTTTGCCGAGATGATCGGAAATGTAACCGGCAGCGAGCTTTAACAGACTGGCGGCAGATTCGGCTGCGCCTTCAATCGCGCCGATGACAAACGGCGACGCGCCGAGAGTTAAGCTCAAAAAGACAGGCAGGAGCGGATAAATTATCTCGCTCGAAGTGTCGTTTAAGAGACTGACCACGCTTAGGGCGAGAACGTTTTGCGGCAGATTGTGATAACGCCGCCAATATTTTGGCGGCGTCGCTGTTTGTGAATCCGGGTTTTCGGTTTCGCTCACTTTTTTTATCGAGTTTGTCGAACGGGCGCGGGGCGCGGTTTGTCGCCGCTCCCGCCCGCAAACCACCAGAGCGACGCCGCGCCGACTACGCCGATAAGGAGCAGAACGCCGACAATCGCAATCCGAAACGCGAGCTTAACCGTCCGGCGAACGAACGATAAAACAACCATCGCCAAAGCTACGAAGACGACCAGAAAAATGATCGCCGCAATAAGTCCGATTGAACCTGCTTCCATTTGTTTTTAACCGTTCTCCATTTCGTCAAATTATAAATTCACGTTTTTAAAATCCGTGTTTTCTTCGTCTAGCAAATCGAAAGTCGCGTTGTTGTTCATCTCCGACTTTTCATCCGGCACACGATATTCTTCATCAATCCACGAGCCGAAATCAATCATCCGGCAACGCTCCGAACAAAACGGTCGAAACTCGTTTCCTTCCCACACTGTCTGCTTTCCGCAGTTTGCACACTTAATTTTCATAGCACAATTTAGATGACAAACAGCCTGCAATAGTAACTTCCAAAGGGAACAACGGGCAAGCGCCGCGCGTAAAGTTTATTGCACAACCGGCAATCAAGTATAATCAAAAAAACGGAAGGTAAAAACGATGGCGAATTACAGAGAAAAACTTGAAAACCTGCGGCGCAACGCCGAGGAAAAAGCGCGCGAGTTTGACGAAAAATATAATCTGCGCGAAAAAATCGAAGAAGGCGCGAAAATGGCGACGGGCGCGGCTCGCGTCGGCTCGGACGCTTTGCGCGACGGCGCGGATAAATTGTTTGTAGAAGCCGAAAAGCTGCGCGAAGAAGCAGAACGGATGGCGGAAGATTCGGAGCTTTCGGAACACGCCCGCAAAGTCGCTTCGGATGCGGCGCGGCGTGCGCGCGAAGTCGGTGATAATATTCGGGAAACAGCCGGAAAAGCCGGAGAAACTCTCGGCGTTTCTTCCGAAAAAGCCGGTGAATTTTACAAAGGCGCGAGGGAAAGAGCCGGAAGTTTTTACAACACCGCACGGAAAACCGCCGAAAGCGCCGCCGGAGTTTTCAATTTCGGAGTCGGCTGGACAAAGATTGCCACTAACACAATTTCGGGTCTGACGAAAGCCGCCACATGGACAATCGAAAACCCGTGGAAAGCCGCCGGTGCGGGCGCTTCAGTGCTGTTCGGTTTACGAATCGGTTCGGCAGTTCCGTTTTTAAGCACGCATTGGCTGCCGAATTCGGCTTTGCCGGTTTGGGGCTTGAAAAAAGCGGGCGATAAATTTAACGAATATCTCACGCGCCGCGAAGAATTAATTCAGAAAGGCGAGCTGACGGAAGCCGAAGCCGACCGCGTGCGCTTTGAACGCGACATCGTCAAATACGTCGGCGCGCCACTGCTCGGAGCTTTTTCGTGTGCTGCGGGCGCGGCAATGTTTGCCCAGATTTTAAATCCGCGAACGATTACGGGCGCGCCTTTGAGCTGGCTTTTGGGCGGAAATCCGATTCTTGAAGGCATCTGGCTGTTTGGCAACGGCGTGGTCTGTTTCAAAATCGGCTACGACTTTTTTATGATCGCGCTTGACGACCAGGAGGAAGTACAGCGAATCGTCCGCGAAATCAAAGGCTTACTGCCGACGACTGCTGAAGGCAGTGCGGTTTGAATCGGAAAATCATTCACCATTCAAAACCGCGATAAACGGCAAATTTCGATAGCGTTCAGGAATTCAAAACCGATATAATCAATTGCAAAAAGGTGTGTTTCCTCTGAAACAAGAAAGTTGAGACAGGCAAAATGACTCTGGAAACATTAACGAAAACTGATTTGTGGGCGGCATTTGAAAATCAGGCGCTGGCTGAACAAAAAAAGCCTACCGAAATTCTCGCCGAACTTTTACGGGAATATCTGGAAACGTCGGCAGATGTGAAGCTCAACGACTCAATGCGACGGGAAGCCCGGAAAAGCAGTTTAAAAGAAGCGGACGCCGTCCGGCTCGTTCGGGAACATCGCGCGAAGATGCGCAAACAACGGGATGCCGCGTAAAAGCAGAGTTGCGGTTGTTTTTGATACGAATATAATGGTCGGTCAACTGCTTGCTAAAACGCGGCGTTCCGCAAACGCTCGTGTTTACGATTTGTGGCTGGTTAAGCGACAATTGCAGTTAATCGTCAGCGAGCCAATCGTCACCGAATATCTGGAATTGCTTGAGAGAATCGGAGTGGAAACGGAAAATATTGCGCGATTTCACGAAAGATTGTTAAATTCTCCGGTTGTTACGCTGACAAATCTGGGTAAAAGATTCAACGACAGCCGCGACGCAGACGACAACGTAATGCTCGATACGGCACAAGCCGGACACGCAAAGTTTTTGATCACAAACGACCGGGATTTATTGGAAATCTCCGTCGAAGCCAAACGCAAGTTTAGTTTTAAAATTGTGAAGCCGATGGAATTTCTAAGTTTGCTGCGTAAATGACAGATTAAACTTTATTAATCCGCATTCAAGACCGCGATAAACGGCAGATTTCGATAGCGTTCAGCAGCGTCCAATCCATAGCCGACGAGAAATCGGTTCGGAACTTGAAAGCCGACGTAATTAATCGGGACGTGGCTTTTGCGCGGTTCGGGTTTGTCGAGCAGCGCGGCTAATTTGACGGACGACGCGCCGCGCGAGCGCAGATTTTCGAGCAAATACGAAAGCGTCAAGCCCGTGTCAACGATGTCTTCGACGACCATTACGTTTTTGCCTTCGATGGAAACGTCCAAATCTTTGACGATTCGCACTTCGCCCGACGACCGCAGGGCTTTTCCGTAGCTTGAAACCGCCATAAACTCAATCGAAAGCGGCGCGTCAATCGCCCGCATCAAATCGGACAAAAACAAACACGCGCCTTTTAAAATGCCGATTAAAATCAATTCCTGCCCGGCGTAATCGGCGGCGATTTGCGCGCCCATTTCGCCGACGCGCGCGGCAATTTGTTCGGATGTAAATAAAATTTCGAGATTCGGATTGGTAAATTCGCTTGTCATAATTTGCTCGTTTTCAATTCGTCAAATAGTATTTGAGACAATTGCAAATTTCAAATCTGCGATTTCAATATTTTATGAGCGAACAGGAACAAACACGCGACCGCGTTCGGCAGCTCGTCCGGCAGGTTTTGGAAAACACGCCGCTTGCTGACGAAGAAGAAGCGCCGAAAACAAAATTTATTGATGTTGCGCCGCCTCCGATACAGGTGGAAAAGGAATTTGACCGCGACGAATCCGCCAAAAGCTTGATTACCGAAGACGATTTGCGCGGTTTGTCCGAAGCTTCGCGTTTGCGCGTTGCCGATAATGCGCGTTTTACGCCGCTGGCTTTGGATTTGATAAAGGAAAAACGAATCGAATTAATAAAAAAATCTTCGCGCGGAGGTTCGTCAAAAGTGCGCTCGATTGCCATCGGCTGCGATCACGGCGGTTTTGAGTTTAAAGAAAAATTAAAAGATTTTCTTGCGGGAAAAGGTTTTCAGGTTCGCGATTTCGGGACAAACTCGGAAGCGGCGGTTGATTATCCCGATTTTGCTCACGCCGTTGCCAAAGCGGTATCGGAAAAAACGGCTGATGTCGGGATAATTATAGATGGCGCGGGAATCGGTTCGGCGATGACGGCAAACAAAGTTCCCGGCGTGCGCGCGGCGGCTTGTTACTCGGTCGCTTTGGCGAAAAATTCGCGCGAGCATAACGGCGCAAATGTTTTAACATTGGGCAGCAAGCAAAACTCTTTCAAAGAAATCTGCGAAATCGCCGAAGCGTGGCTCGGGACGGATTTAACCGAAGAACGCCATCAAAAGCGCGTCGCGAAAATCGAAGCGGTCGAGCGGCAATTTTTAAGATAGAGACAAAATCAAATCTGTATTTATGAACGCGGGGATTAGTAAAACAAATTACAATTCGCCTTTTTGGTGGGCGCGTTATGTTCCGGTCGCGTTGGTTTTGCTGGTTATCTGCGCATTGCTGCTTTTTGTCACGGGTCCGGTTTTAGTCCCGCTGCTGTTGAGCTTTGCGCTCGCGTTTATGCTCGAACCGCTTGCCGATTGGTTTCAGCGGCGTTTTCGCAGTTCGCGCAATTCGGCGGTGTTGTTTGCTTTGGCGCTCGCAACTTTCGGCGTTCTGGGAATAATTGTCGGTTTGCTGCCGAGCGTTTACAGCCAGTTTGTTGAATCAACGGAGAAAATGCCGCTGGCGATTGCAGCGGCGCGGGCGCGTTTTCAAGATTTGCTTACTTACGCTCAAGAGCATTTAAGTCCTTCGGTTTTTAGCGGGCTACAGGATTTCGTTCGCGGTTTTCAGGAAGACCCGTCGGCAATTACATCGCGCATCGGCGGTTTTCTGTCGCAAGGTTTGTTCGGGCTGGTGAATCTAAGTTCGGCGGCAATCGGGTTATTAATCGTGCCTTTTTTCGTTTATTACCTGCTGCTCGATATGCAGAATATTCGGCTGTTTGTCGAAAGACGAATTCCCGAACGACATCGGGGCGTCGGGTTGCAGTTGTTTAATGAAATGGGCGAAGTCGTGCGCGGTTATGTGCGCGGGCGTTTTTTGATTGCGTTGATTCTGTCGGTTTTTTACGCCATCGGTTTGTGGGTTTTAAACGTTCCGCTGTGGGCGGCAATCGGTTTAATTGCGGGTTTTATCGGCATTATTCCGTACATCGGAATCGTCGCCGGAATCATTCTCGCGCTCGCGTTTGCCGCGTTAGACGGCGCAGGTACGGGGCGACTCGTCGGCGTTGTTGTGGTTTTCCTGCTCGCGCAGCCGCTTGAAGATTACGTTTTGACTCCGAAATTGATCGGCGACAAATTGGATCTACATCCGATGTTCGTTTTTATCGCATTGATTATCGCGGGCAGCTTGTTCGGCGTTTTGGGACTTGTGCTGGCGATTCCGGTGGTCGGGGTTTTGAAGGTTTTTCTGCGCTTTTTTGACCAGTTATATTTAGATTCGGATTTTTACCGGCAACCGGCGCTCGCCGGAGATGTCGGCGACGTTCAGCGCGCGGCAAAAGCGGCATTTTCCGACGCTAAAGCGGAAGCCGATGCGGAAAAATTTGAAGCAACGCGCGAAAGTATGCCCGCAAATAAAACAGAATAAGCTGCGGAAAAGGTAAAATTGATAATGTTCAATTTACAATTAAACTGTTCATTATGAATTTTAAATTGTAAATTGGCTGGCAGTTATTTAGCGTAAGAAGAGTTTTTTAATAATGAACAATTTGAGCAACGGAAATTTTGAGAGGCTTGTCGAGCAAATCACCGATGTCGTTTTATCGAAACTAAACGGCGCGGCGCAAACCGAGTGTTTCAGCTTTTGCGGTTCGGAAGAAATGCGCCGAATGGTTGACGCGGGCGCGGCACGCGTCGGGCTTGTTCTGGGCGAAACGGCTTCGGCGCGCGATTGGGCGAGTCTGATTGATCACACGCTTTTAAAACCGGAAGCCGCCGCCGCAGACATTCGCAAATTATGCGAAGAAGCTGCTCAATTCGGTTTTGCGTCGGTTTGCGTCAATCCGTTCTGGATAAAAACCTGCGCGCAAATTCTTAAAAACTCCGGCGTTCCGGTTTGCACTGTAATCGGTTTCCCTTTGGGCGCAAATGCAACTGACACAAAAGTTTACGAAACACGCCGCGCGATTTTCGACGGGGCGCGCGAAGTTGATATGGTCGTCAATGTCGGCGCTTTGAAATCGGGCGACGATTGCAGCGTCGAGCGCGACATTCATCACGTCGTCGAAGCCGCGCACGAGGCGGAGATTATCTGTAAAGTCATTATCGAAACCGCGCTTTTAACCGACGAAGAAAAAGTGCGCGCTTGTCTCGCCGCAAAAGCCGCCGGAGCGGATTTCGTCAAAACCTCGACCGGATTTGCCAAAGGCGGCGCGACGGTCGAAGACATCGCATTGATGCGAAGCGTTGTCGGCGCGGATTTGGGTGTCAAAGCGTCAGGCGGCGTTAAATCTCTGGAAGACGCGCGGGCGTTGGTCGAGGCGGGCGCAACCAGAATCGGAGCCAGCGTCGGAGTCAAAATCGCGCAGGAAGCGAGCGGAATTAAATCAACCGTTGTTGCCGGAAGTTATTAAAATTTCCATTGTCTAAAAAACAAAAATGAAAAAGGCTTGCATTTTCAGCAAGCCTTTTTTTCAAATTCAAATCAAAAGCGAAACCCTATTCCTGCGCTGAATTGAAAAGAATGTCGCGTTGTCGCAGGAGTCCTGAATGTATTGAGATTGCCGTTGGAATCAATAAAAAATGCGTCTTGCGAATTAAAGTGCGTAATCGTATCGCCGAAATCGAAACGAGTGATAAGTTTTTTTGTCGGATAAAATTCAACCACTCCGCCGACATCGGCTGTAAAGTTCGTCGCGCCTTTATAGCGAAGCCGATTATTAAGATTAATATCAGTGCTGGATGGATTGAGTTCGGCTCTTCCCTGACTGTTGTAAATAAATCCGGGACGAGCTTTGGCAAAAACGCCGAATCTGTCCCAGCGTTTTCCGGCTTTAACGCCTATCAAAGCCTGCGCGGCGCTTCCTCTAAATCGTCCCAGTGGAAAAATATTAACTTCCGATTCGATTGCCAGGTGGCGATTCGCGTTGACGGTAAAACGTCCGCCAAAGCCATTGTCATAGCCACCGCCGAGCGCGGTATAATGCCCCCCGATTTCGTAACGCGAAACTTCTTCATCGTTTTGCGTTTGAGTTTTATTTTTGGTTGCTGCCGTTTGCTGCGCGAAATTCGTTTGGACAAGATACAGCAAGCCCAGCGCAACGCAGATTAGTACGTGCTTCTTCATAATTTCTCCTGGTTTTTTTAGTTAGTTTTTAGGTAAAAGGCTGTCGAGCGAAGCCGCGCCGCCTGCCGCGATTCGCGTCGAACTTTCGTTTGGCGGGTTCAATTTTTTGCGTAATCTTGCCGCATCAATCGAGCCGCGCTTTTTGCTCATATCGAGGTCGAGCGGGTTGTTTCTTTTTAAAGCCTCCATTGTCCGTTCGGACGCTTTTTCGATGGGAGATTTTTCAAAATCTTCGTTCGGTTTTATTTGAGTCGAAAGCGCGACGGCGGGCGGAATGTAATTCGGAATGTGCAAAATCCACAGCCGCCAAACGCCTTCAATCGGTAAAAACGCTTCGCTTGAAGTCCATTGGTATTCATCATCGCCGAGTCGAAACGAAATTTTATTGCCGTGCAAAATTCCGATCCGGCGAAAATCGTAGCCTTCGCGCGGCTCAAGCGAGACCGCGAAAAATCCTTTTTCCGGGACATAAAACCAAAGCAGAGAGCCGTCGTATCGCCGCAAACGGTTTCCGACCGCGAAGCTGTCGTCGTTGATTTTCAGATAAGAACCGCGCGCGGCTAGATGAACATCTTTGAGCGTAAAATCTTTGACCGGAAATTCATTGAGCTTGTCGCGGTTTGCCGCCACTCGAACCCGGTCGGTAATTTTAATGCCCATCTGCTGATTAACGAGCAGATCGAGCGCGACCGTTTCACCGTCGGCGAGCGTTTGCGGCGCGGAAATCGGCGGCAGTGTCAGCAAGCGAAAGCGAGGTTTTGCGTCTGATCCTGCCGGAAATTTGTCATTCAAAGCATCAAAGGCGGTTTCGGTTAAAGGCTCAAACGAAATGACAAACTTTGAATCAATTTCGTTTCTTTTAACTTTTAATGTGTAGCCGAACAAAACCCGGTTTATTTCGTCTAACAAAATTCGCTGAAAACCATTTTCCGAATTGATAACTCGCTGCTTTAAATTCACTGCGCTGAACGCCGGGGCTTGAGAATTTTCCTGCAAAGAGGACATTTGCGGCTTAAAAGAGACGGCTCCCGCTCCATTTTGCAAATCAATGATGATTGTCTCGGAAAAGCCGGTTTGCGCTGACGTTTTTGAAGAAAACGTAAAGCACAGAGCGAGCGTGAGAATGCAAAGAATTGTTAATTTTCTATTTTCCACCGTATGCGCCCTCCACAACAATTTTGGGTTCGACTTTCGCCGGCGGCTGAAATTCGGCTAGATTTAGAAGCGGCATTGTCGCTTCCAACAGCTCTGCTTTGCGTTTCGCGCGAGCGGTAAATGCAGCCGAATTTTTAATCCCGCTCTCTTTCTGCGGAACATAAATTTTCTGCGTTACGACGCGATCACGCCAGACTGTTTTCTCCTGAACGACAATTTTTTCCCTGTCAACCGGAACGATTTGAATATGCGGCTCCGCAATAGTTTGAGTCGTCTGCGATTGCTCAGCAGGCAATCGCAAATTCAAAAACGCAGCGCTTACAAGCAAAACGGCAAAACCGGCGGCAACGGGAACGGGAATGCGAATCTGCGCCGCCAGAAACTTGCGGCAGAAATCTGCGACAAAAGATTTTTTCGTCTGCGGCGATTCAACCGACATCAACTTTCGGCTGAGATTAGCCTCGTAACTTTGCCAGTAATTTTCTTCCGGCACGTCCAGCGCGGAAAATTTCTCGTATTCAGCGAAAGTTTTTTGCATTCCCGCGTATTCGGTTCGGCAAGCGTTGCAAAACCGAAGCTCGCGCTGAAGGCGCGCCGTTTGCACTGCGTCCGCTTCACCGAAAAGCAAATCCAGAAGTTCTTCTTTGATGTTTTGACAGTTATGCATTTTCTTAAACTTTCGTTTTTTGTTCGGTTAAATCATTTAAACCGAATTTTTCCCGTAATTTTTGCGTTGACCGAAAAAGCGATTTCTTGATCGTTCCGCTCGAACACTCCAACTCTTTGCCGATTTCTTCGCAAGTCATTCCTTCGTCGTATTTGAGCAGAAAAATCAGGCGCTGCGGCGGAGTCAATTCAATTAAAAACCGCCGCACTTTTTCAACCAGAATTTTATCGTGCAAACGATTGGTAAAATCTTCGTGCCAGCCGTTGAGCGATTCAAAAGCCGCGTCTTCGATGTTTAATTCAATCTCCAAAACATTGCCGCGCTGGCTGTTTAAAAAAGTCCGAATCGCAATCCGCCGCAGCCAAGTATAAAACTGCGCTTCGCCGCGAAAATCCTTGATTGCTCTAAAGACGCGCAGCCAAACTTCCTGAGACAAATCTTCGGCATCTGCGGCGCTGTGCGTATAACGAAGCGCGAAAAGATGCAATCTGCGCCCGTAAATACGCGCCAGTTCGCAGAATGCTTCGCGGTCGCCGCCTTGGGCTTTTTTTATGAGAACGTTTTCGTTTGTCACAAGAGAAAATTTGATTGCCGTTTAAATAGACACGCAACGCTGTAATCCGGTTGGCGCGAACGACGAATTATTTTTCAACGCAAGCAAAAATACGGCGGAGAATGAGCATTTGTAACCTCATTCTCCGCCGTATTTTTAAAGCGATATTGCTTTTTCAGATTTAGAAAAATCTAAAAGTGTAGCTCGCGCGAATTCCGCGTCCCGGTTCGGGCGCGAGGTCTTTGATGTATGAGAGATGATTGTAATACAGCTTGTCGGTCAGATTGTTCGCGCTCAAGCTGAAAATATGCGCGTAATGCTCGGTTCCGTAAGTGTAAGAAGCGTTGACGTTGAATAAACCGTAACCGGCTGTCGGCGTTTCGAGCGGGAAAATATCGCCGAGCGATTTTCTCGCCACAAACATTGTTTCGGGACGCACGCTCAAACCTTTGTATTTCAAATCAAGTCCGATGCGCGCCCGCGCCGGCGTAATGCGCGGCAAAGGCGTGCCATTCGTCAGTTTTGCGTTTACGATGTCGCCGACGAAAAACGCGCCGACGTATTTGTTGATGTCGAAATTGACGCTCACATCAACGCCGATGAAACGGCTGTCGTCCTGCAAATAACGGCGGACGGACAAATTATCTTCAATGTCCGGCACTCCGTCAGCATCCTCGTCTTCGAGTGCCTGATAAATGAAATCGTTGATTCGGTAATAGAAAAATCCGCCGTCAAAACGCAGCCGCTTCGTGTTTTGTTTAAACGAAAACTCGACGCCGTTTGAACGCTCGCGGCGCAAATCTTCGTTGCCGATTTCAAACGATATGGTTCCGACGTGCGCTCCGTTGTTGTAAAGCTCTTCGAGAGCCGGAGCGCGATAAGAACTGTTAACATTTGTCACGAACGATGCGCCTTCCCACAAACGGAAACGCACGCCTGCCGCGCCGGAAAATCCGGTAAAGCTGCGGTCGAGCAAATTCGCGCTCGCCGTGTCATAAGAATTGCGCTCGACGCGCCCGCCAAATTGGAAGGAAATTCGTTTGTAGCCCAATTCTTCGAGCGCGAAAACCGCGACATTGTTTTGCCGAACGCGACCTTCAACTAGCGCCTCTTCACCAGTTGTTAAATAGCTGCGGCGAAAACCTTCAAAACCGAAACGCCCGGTTAATTTATTAAAAGGCTTTTGTTCAAAAGTCGAACGATAAGAAAAAGTGTC
Source organism: Pyrinomonadaceae bacterium (assembly GCA_036388775.1). Taxonomy (GTDB): domain Bacteria; phylum Acidobacteriota; class Blastocatellia; order Pyrinomonadales; family Pyrinomonadaceae; genus JALZCH01. The sequence continues at coordinate 15,633 of DASVRD010000072.1, forward strand.
GTTGTCGAAAACCGTCCCGACTTCTTCTTCTTCCAATTCCTGGTGCTGATAATCGCTGTGATTAACCGCGAAATTCATCGCTGTAATCGGGGAATTCAAATCGTGCAAACCGCCGCGAAAACGCAGATTGCGCGTCCGCGCGCGAATGTCAATGTTTTCGTCATTGCTCTCGCCGCCCGATTCAAAAAATCCGGCAAAAGGAATTCCGTATCGGCGTTTGTCGTAATCGAAACCGGCTTGAAGAAAGCCTTTGTCGCCGAAATATCCGACTTTGCCGACTGTATTCCAGTAGCGGGAAGCCGAATTCGGAACTACGCCGAGCGGCGTATGATAATCGTCTTCGCGCTGCGCGGAAGCGCCGACATTAAATAAAAACTTTTTGTAACCGTATTCAACGTTGCCGTTCGCTCCGGCTTGCGAATTGACCGTACCGCCTAAACCGCTAAAAAATCCGCGCAAGCCGGTATGCGAGGTGTTTTCATCGGATGTCACGGCATTGACAACTCCGCCGATGGCGTTTGAACCGTAAAGCAACGTCGCCGGACCTTTGACGACTTCCAATCTTTCTAGATTCAAAACGTCAATCGGCTCGCCATGATCACCCGATTGAGAGCCGAGCGAACCTGTGCGCACGCCGTCCTGAGTTATCAAAACGCGGTCGCCGTCAAAACCTCTGACGACGGGACGCGCCGAACCCGTTCCGAAAGAGCGTTTGCCGACACCGGCTTCGCGCTCCAGAACTTCACCGATTGAAGTGCTGGCTTGTTCACGAATGCGAAGCTGGCTGACGGAATTAACCGATTGAAACGATTCAAAAACCGATTGCTGCTGTCCGGTTGCCGTGACGGTAACTTGTTCATTGACGCCCGCCAGCGTGAGCGCGAAGTCAACCGTTGCAACCGCATTGCCGACTAAAGCAACGTTGCGCGTTCTGTCTGAAAAACCTTCCGTGTGAACCAGAATCGTGTAATTTCCGGGCGCGATGTTGGTAAATTCATAAGCGCCGTTTTGATCCGTGTTCGTCGTGCGGCGAAGCTGGACGATTTGCACCGAAGCGCCCGTGAGCGCGCTTCCTTCGGCTTCCGTTGTCACGCTGCCGCGAATCGTTCCGCCGGTTTGGGCGAAAACAGCGGCAGACGCGCTGAACACAAACAAAACTGCAATAAAAAATCTCTGATAAAAACTCATTTTGTCACCAATAAAAAAAGATAAACGTTGAATTATAAAGTTTGATGAAAAAAGTGTTATGCGGACATTTGTTTTCAACAAACTGCTTTCCCGGTAAAACAAAAAGCCGCGCGCGGGAGACGAACGGCTTTCAAGTTTAGTTGCAAACAATCTTTTCAGAGTTGTGAAAAACGTTAAAGCCGCAAAAGCTGTTCGCGCAAAATTCTTGATTGTAAACGGCTGGCAGCGAGCTGTTGATTGTTTTTGAGCGTAACCAGATAAGTTCCGCCGGGCAGCGGCGAGATTTTCCGAATCATTTCCAGATTGCAAAGCGTGCCGCGAGAGAGACGAACAAATTTATCGGGCGCAAGCCGGGCTTCCAAATCTTTGAGGCGAAAATTTATTGTGTAACGCTCGCTGCGAACCGTTGTAATGTGTAACAATTCGCCTTCGGCGACGATTGAAGCGGCTTCCGCAACGGGCAGCAAAATTATTTCATCGCGCAGTCTGATCGGAATTCTTTCCAGAAATTCGCGCTTTCCGGTTTCCTCAATGGTCGCCGCAGCCGCTTGCAGATTTAACGATTCCTTTTCTCGAAAATCTGCCGTTTCGAGTCTTTCGTGCGCGCGATTCAAGGTTTCGCGAAGTCTGGCGCGCTCGACGGGTTTGAGCAAATAATCAACGGCGTTGACTTCAAAAGCCTGCACCGCAAATTCGTCATAAGCCGTGACGAACGCGACTAGCGGCAAAACATTTTTACGAATCATTTTTACCGCTTCAAGCCCGCCGACTTCGGGCATATTTAAATCGAGCAAAGCCAAATCCGGGCGCGTTTTTTCGATTAGCTCAACCGCTTCCGCGCCGTTTTCCGCCTCGCCGACAATCTCAGCGTCTTCAAAACCGGCGAGCAAATTTCGTAAAAAGGCTCGCGCCGGGCGTTCGTCGTCGGCAATTACAATTCGCAATTTCATTTCTGAATTTTACCGCCGAGACGCAGAGACGCCGAGAAAACCAAAAGAGAAAAGAAAGATATTCTCAAAACTTTTCTTAAACCTCGGCGTCTCTGCGTCTCGGCGGTTCAAAAAACTTTTTTATTTACCGAAGAAATTGGCATTGTTACTTGTGCCGTTGCGCCTTCGCCGGTTTTGCTTTCAAATTTCAAATCTGCCCGTTCTCCGTAATAAGTTTTCAAACGGTTTTCGACGTTATTCAAGCCGATTCCTCTCTTTAAATCATTGAGAGCCACGCCTGCGCCCGTGTCGGCGACTTCCAGAATTAAATTGTTTGCGCTAACGCGCGCCGAGATTTTTACTTTTCCGCCCGCTTTTTTTTGGGAAATTCCGTGTTTCACCGCGTTTTCAACGAGCGGCTGCAAAATGAGCGACGGCACGCGCAAAGATTTTAGTTCGGGCGAAATGTCAATTTCGATTTCGAGCCGTTCTTCAAAACGCGCTCGTTCAATTTCGAGATAATTTTGAATCAATTTCAGCTCGTCGCCGAGACTTGTAAATTCTGCGTTCTGCCGTAAAATGCCTCGTAAAAGCTGTGTGAGCTGAAGCAAAGTGTCGAGAGCTTTTTCCGGCGCGGTCTGAATCAAATAACCGATTGTCGTCAATGCGTTAAATAGAAAATGCGGATTGATTTGCGCGCGCAGAGCTTTTAATTCGGCTTCCGAAGCCAGTTTTGCAATTTCCTGCTCGCGCAGTTCCTGTTCGCAGCGTTCGTGCGTGACGCGCAACCGGTCAATGCGCCGCGCGGCAATTAACGCCGCATCTTCGAGCATCTCGATTTCGTCCGACAATAAACGCCGCGCGCCGGCAAAATCGCTCAAATTGATTCGATAAAACGGCGCTTCGGCGGTCGGAACAAAAACATCCGCCGCGCTGTTTGAAAACACGGCTTCACGGCGCTTATTGTTTTCAATCCAGCTTGAGTTATTAGCAGTTAAAACCGAACCGAATCTGGCGCAAATGTAATTCAAAACCGCTTCGATTGTTTCCAGATTTTCGATTTTACTCCTGATTTCAGCGCGTAATTTCTGATAATCGGCGCGTCGCAGCAAAATTTTATCAACAAACCAAACGGCGGCGTTGTGCAAATGTCCGTAAGCAAGCGCAGTCGCCATCCAAAGTCCCAATAACACGAAAACCGGCTGCGAATCGGTCGGCGCGTGTTCCGCGTGAATGCGAAAAAGAGGAACGCCGACGGCAAAATACAAACTGAAAACCAAAGCCGCAAGCAGCACAAGTGAAAGAGCACGTTTTAAAAATAAATCTGCAAAAGCGAAACGAAAATTCTGGTAAAGAATCGCAAACGCCAGCGGCAAGCTCGCTTGATGAGCGACAAGCTCGGTCAACCAAAAACCTTCGCTGCCGTGCGGCAGACTTAAATGCAAAGCCGAAACCGCAAAAACCGCCAGCGCGCTCGCCCAAATCGCTTTTCGCTCGATGGATTGCCTCAAATTGAGCAGAAACAAAGCGGCTAAAATCAACAAATAACCGAAAGTCAGAATTAGGAGCGACGGATTTGAAGGCGCGGCGTGGCTAAAAACCGCTGTTTGAAAATGCATCGCGGCGGCTGAAAAGCTCAAAAAGTAAGCCGCAAAAATCAGGAAATCCGATTTCGCGTTCTTTTTCTCGTTTGAAAAAGCCGAATGCACGACCACCGCCGGAAGAAAACCGAGAGCGGAATAAGCCGCCGCCGCTAAAACAGGCGGAATTTCCGCGTGCGCGAAATCGCGCCAGACAAACGCGAAAAACTCACCTGCATTCCACAGCAAACCGAGCAATGCTGTTGCCAGCAGCAAAAAATCAACTCTCTCTGCGTCGCCGCGTCTGCGCTGCACGCTCATCACGAACAGCATTGCGTACAAGGCAAGCCCGACGGCAAAACCGAGCAAATTGACCAACAATGCGGCGTCGGGCGTGTTCATCGCTTTTCAATTCAAATTATCGTTTAGATGCCGGAATTTGCAACTCTTTCATTTTAAACGGCTGTTTTCGGCAAATGAAAAATCATTTCCGCCAAATGAAAAAGCCCGGAGTTTATTTTGACTCCGGGCTTTGATAATAATCTCCAGCCGTGAATTTAGTATTTCGCCAAATCCAAAATCGCTTTTTCCACGTTTTCGCTTTGCGGCAGAATAAAATCTTCGACCTGCGGCGCGTAAGCGACAAACGTATCGGTCGCGCCGATTCTTCTCACCGGAGCGTCGAGATATTCAAACAATTCTTCGGAAATCCGCGCGGCGATTTCCGCTCCGTAACCCCATGACAGAGAATCTTCGTGCGCGACGATCACGCGATTCGTTCGTTTGACCGATTCGGCAATCGCTTCCCAATCGTAGGGCACGAGTGTACGAAGATCAATAATTTCGGCTTCGATTCCGTATTCCTGCGCCGCTTTTTTCGCCGCCACAAACGAACGCTGGACGAGCGCGCCGTAAGTGATAATCGTCAAATCTTTGCCCGGTCGCACGGTTTTCGCTTTGCCGAACGGAATCAAAAAACCGTCGGGCGGGTACTGCGATTTGTTATAAGCCTGACGATAAAGATGTTTGTGTTCGAGAAACAAAACCGGATCGTCGCAGCGAATCGCCGTTCTCAGCAAACCGTTTGCGTCGAGCGCGTTTGACGGGTAAACAATTCGGATTCCGGGCGTGTGCGAAAAAATCGTCGTGCCGGATTGCGAGTGATAAATCGCGCCGCCTTTGAGATAACCGCCGACCGGTACGCGCATCACGACCGGACATTTCCAATCGCCGTCCGAACGCCAGCGCATTGTCGCCAATTCGTTGCGGATTTGGTGATAAGCCGGGAAAATGTAATCGAAAAACTGAATTTCAACGACCGGCTTTAAACCGCGCGTCGCCATTCCGATGGCGCGACCGACGATATTTGCTTCAGCGAGCGGCGAATTAAAAACGCGCGCCGAGCCGAATTTGCGCTGTAGATTTGCCGTAACTTTGAAAACGCCGCCCTTGCCTTTGACCGTTTCGAGATATTCTTCGCGCGAGCAATCCGCCACGTCTTCGCCGAAAACGATAATTCGCTCATCTCGCGCCATTTCCTCGTGCATACAACGATTGATAAGATCAACCATCGTTCCGGCATTGCCGGACAATTCCGCGCCTTCTTCGGTGTCGAAAAGAGCGCGATCCGTCGGGTCAATCTCTTCCGAATAAACGTTTCGGTATGCCGAATCCGGCGCAGGCTGGGGCATTGCAAGCGCGCGGTCGGCGGCTTCGTTAATCTCGCTCTCGACTGCTTCGCGCAAAACCTGCAATTCTTCGGACGAAGCAAAACCGTTTTCCATCAAAAGCTCGCCGAACGTTTTAATCGGGTCGCGCTGCGCTTCCTCGTTGCGTTCTTCTTCGGGGCGATAAAGTTTTTCGTCGTCCGACAAGCTGTGTGAATACGGGCGAATCACTTTTCCGTGAACAAACGACGGACCTTTTCGCTCGCGGCAATATTGAACGGCGCGCTTGAATGTTTCATAAGATTCGAGCGGGTTCGTACCGTCGCATTTTTGAATGTAAAGATTCGGAAACCCCGATACGACTTTGGAAATATCGCCGCCCGCCGTGTTGACTTCGACAGGAACGCTGATCGCGTAGCCGTTGTCTTCGACGACAAAAACTACGGGCAATTTTAAATTGCAAGCCGTATTTAAGGCTTCCCAGAACTCGCCTTCGCTCGTCGTGCCGTCGCCGACCGACATCCAGACGACTTCATCGCCTTTAAATCCGGTCACTTTATCCTGCAATTCTTTGACGAGCGAAGCGCGATAAGATGCTTCCGCCGCGCCGACCGCCTGCAAAGCCTGCGTTCCGGTTGGGCTGGATGACGAAGGAACATTCAATTTAACGTGTCCCCAGTGTGAAGGCATTTGACGCCCGTGCGAGCTTGGATCGGCTTCCGCGCCGACGCTCGCCAAAAACATTTCATACGCGGTCATCCCGATTTGCAGCATCAGCGCGCGGTCTCGATAATATGGATAAAACCAGTCGTATCCGGGCTTAAATGCCATTCCAGCGCCGACGAGCAGAGCTTCGTGACCGACGCCGTTGATTTGGAAAAAGACTTTGTTCTGGTTTTTAAGCTGAATTTCCTTGTCGTCAATTTTCCGCGCGAGATACATCGTGCGATAAATTGCCAGCATCGTTTCGCGGTCGAGAAAACCGTTCGCGCTCGGTTGTTCCTGAGTTTGAATCGCCGTTGATTGTTGCTGCTCCAACTGAGTTTCCGGCTGTTTTTTTGAGCGTTTGGTTTTCGCCGCTTTGCCGTTTGTTTTGGCGATTTCGCCCTCTGCGGATGATCTGGCGGTGGGAACTGCAAAACCTGCGCGTTTCAAAACTTCCGCTTCGTTGAGCGAAAAAGCTCTGGCAAACGCGGCGGCTGTCGCTTGTTTGGTTCCGCTGTCGCCCTTTTCGATTCTGGCAAGCTGATTAACGTGAATCCCGATGGTTTGTGCCGCGCGAGCCTGTGTTAAACCTCTGGCTTCTCGTTCGCGTCTTAACCACGCGCCGAATTCGCTTTTCGGCGTTATTGATGCTCCGTCCGGCTGGTCTTGAGTTGGCGGCGCTGCAATCACCGTGCTGTCGTTGGCTTCAACCGCTTGTTCCTCGTTTTTTTTACTTGTCTTTCGTTTCGCTTTTTTAGTCGTCTCTTCTAATGTTTGAATTGATTCCCGCTCGCTGGTTTTCGCACGAGTCGCGCGAGATTTTTTGGTTGCTGCTTCCATTATAAAATCCTCGGTTTACGATAAAAAAATATGATTAATCAAAAGGCAATACTAACCTTTTAAGACGAAAAATCCAACAGGCTCAATCCGCTCAATCGTCTGCGTAATCAAGCTCAAGCGTCATTCGATAATCCTGCGCCATCGAAGGATGTCCGTGTTTGTTTGACACTTCGATTCCGCGTTCCAGAGCGGCTTTTGCCTTTTCGCGCTCGCCCTGTTTTTCATAAGCCTTTGCCAGCATTCCGTAAGCCGCGCCTTCATCGTCGGCTTGCTGTAAATAGCTTTCCAGAGCCGGAATCGCGTTGTCGTAATCTTCCGCTTTGAGATATTCGTTCGCCAGCCCGAACTGCACAAGCGTGTTCGCCGGGTCTGATTCCAACATTTGTTTAAAAACTTCGATTCTGTTTGTCATTTCAAATCAATTTTTCGCTGCATTAACAAATCGGTTTGCGGATCGCTTCCGAGTTGAAAAACGTGCGAACCGCATTCTTCAAATTTCCATTTGCGATAAAACGCCTGCGCGCGGGGATTGTATTCCCAAACGCCGAGCCACATCACATCGCGTTCGCGCCGCTTCGCTTCGTCCAAACACCGTTGCATCAAAGACGCGCCGATGCCTTTTCCTAAAAACTTTTGTTCCGAATAAAGCCGACAAAGCTCAATCGGTCTTTCCGCCGTGACGCCCGGTTCGATGGTGTCGAGCAGCAATTTCGCGTAACCCGCCGGCTCGCCGTTAATTTCGGCAATAAGAAAAATCGCTTTTTCGTCCCGCAATTCCTTTCCAAGCTGCCGGACGTTAAATGCTTCGTCCATATACGCCTTTAAATCGTCGGGCGCGTTTTTCGGATGCGCGGCAAAGGCGTCGTAAAACGTTCGCCAGCTCAAATCGGCAAGCGTTTCGGCGTCCTCGATTGCGGCATAACGGATTTTAATTTCTTCCACTTATTTTCCTGAAATAACCAATTTAGCGATTGTTTGAAGCGCCCTGGTAAAACGCGCCGATTATTACAGCAATTTAATTCCGTAATGACTAAATTCTATGTCATTTGTCACAATCGGTAAATTCTCAACCTGTAATTGAGCAACAATAATGCGGTCGAAAGGGTCGCGGTGATGAAAGGGCAAAGTTGAAACCTGCAAAGTGTGTTTAGGCAGAATCGGCAAAACTTCGATATTTTCAACTGCGATTTGTTTGATAACGTCAGCGAGAGGTTTGGCGAGCGTTAATTTGCCGAGACTGATTTTGACGGCAATTTCCCAGAGAGATGCGATGCTGACAAGAACATCATTTTGCGAATCGGAAATGATTTGACGATGCGGCTTTGAAAGTGATTTGTTGCCTTCGAGAAACCAAATCAAAACATGCGTGTCAATCAGCAATTGCATTACATATAGTCCTTAAAATCTTTGAGCGGCGCGTCAAAATCGTCGGCAATATGTTTGACCAAGCCTTTCATACTGCCGAATTTGCGATCTTTGCGTTTTGGCTTTTCGTTTTTTTCGACTCTAATCAGATTTAAATTCGCCAAATCATCCAGCAAAACTTTCGCCTTCGGCTCTAAAATCTCGACCGTGTAAGTTTCCATAAACGAACTTTAGCATAAAAAACGCGAAGACTTTTAACGAAATCTTCGCGTTTTTCATGGAATATAGCCGCAGTTATTTCCCTGAAATAATTAACTTAGCGATTGTTTGAAGCTGCATATTCGATGTGCCTTCGTAAATCGCGCCGATTTTCGAGTCGCGCCAGAATTTTTCGACCGGGTAATCTTTGACGTATCCGTAACCGCCGTAAAGCTCAATCGCTTTGGACGAGATTTTTTCAGCCACGCGCGACGAATAAAGTTTTGCCATCGCAGCTTCTTTGACAAACGATTTTCCCGTGTCTTTCAAACGGGCGGCGTTGTAAACCATCAAACGAGCGGCTTCGAGTTCGACAGCCATTTCCGCTAATTGGAATTGGACGGCTTGAAAATCGTTGATTTTTTTGCCGAATTGCTCGCGTTCCGAAGTGTATTTTAAGGCAGCTTCAAACGCGCCGCGGGCGATTCCGACCATTTGCGCGCCGATTCCGATGCGACCTTCGTTCAAAGTTTCAATCGAAATCTTGTAGCCTTTGCCGACTTCGCCCAAAACGTTTTCTTTCGGGACGCGGCAGTTTTCCATAATTAATTCAGTGGTCGAGCTGGCGCGAATTCCCAATTTGTCTTCTTTTTTGCCGACGGAAAAGCCTTCAAAATTCTTTTCGACCAGAAAAGCCGTGATGCCTTTATAGCTTTGTTCGGGGGCGATGTTGGCGAAAACGATAAAGATTTCGGCTTCGTTTCCGTTCGTAATCCAGAGCTTTTGCCCGTTTAATTCGTAATAATCGCCTTTATCAACGGCGCGAGTTTTTAATGCAAATGCGTCGGAACCGGAAGCGGCTTCGCTCAAAGCGTAAGCGCCGACTTTCGATTCAGCCATTTGCGAGAGATATTTTTTCTTCTGGTCTTCGTTTGCCCAGCGCAAAAGGGCATTGGCGACGAGCGTGTTTTGCACGTCAACGAAAACGGCGGTCGAAGCGTCAACGCGCGCCAATTCTTCGATTGCAAGAATTGCGTTGAAAAACGTCGAACCCGCCCCGCCGTATTCGTCGGGCGTTTCAATCGCCATCAAACCCAATTCAAAACATTGACGGATTAAATCTGCGTCCAATTTACCGGCGTGTTCCATCGCTTCGACTCGCGGGCGGACTTCGCCTTCGGCAAATTCGCGGACGGAAGCGCGGAAAAAAGATTCTTCTTCGGTTAAATCCGTGAGAGCCGGATTCATCGTTTCGCGTTCTAAAGCTGCTGCGTTCATTTTCGGTTTCCCTTGTTAGATTTTATTAAATTGAGCAAAATAGAATGATAAATTACCGCGCGCGAAACGTAAAATTTGCTTTGCGGGAGGGAACTGCGCCAAAAGCGATTTGCGATGACCGAAAACCGACCGAAAACACGAATCAGTAAACTGCAAATCGCCGGAATCGTTCTCACAACTCTCGGTCTCGCGCTCTTCGTTTTTTTCGTTTACACTGCCGGAATCGAAGAAATCTGGGGCGGAATCAGCCGTCTCGGTTTGGGCTTTTTGTTTGTTTTGGCTCTTTACGCGGTAAAAGTTTCGACTCGCGTTTACGCCTGGACGCTGTGCGTCGAAAAACCTTATTATTTGCAGTTTGTTGACGCTTTTCGAGCCGTGATGATCGGCGAAGCGTTGAGCGCGATGATTCCGCTCGGAATTTTAATGAGCGGGACGGCAAAAGCCGTAGCGGTTCGCAAACGAGTTCCGCTTGTCGTCGGTTTAAGCTCGATTGCAATTGAAAATCTGTTTTATTCTTTAGCGACGGGAACTTTAATCGTTTGCGGAAGCATCGCGTTTCTGCTTACGTTTCATCCGGCGGGAAACGTGGCGACGGTCGGTTACGCGATTATCGCAATTATCACAACGCTGACCATCGGCGGTTTTTTTATGGTCATTCAGGAATGGCGTTTTGCGAGCTGGCTCGCCGAATGGCTGTACGGCAAAGGATTGGCAACTAAAGTTTTGCGTCACGGACGCGCTGAAGTCGAGCGTTTTGAGGATTTGATTTACGGTTTTTACCGCAAGCACCCGCGCAAATTTTTGCCGCTCGTTTTGCTTGAAACCGCTTTTCACGCCGTCGGAGTTTTCGAGGTCTGGTTTATTTTGCGCGCCGTGATGGATGTCGCGCCAAATTTTTTGACCGCCTTTTTGCTCGAAACGATCAACCGCGCGATTCTCGTCGTTTTTAAGTTGGTTCCTTTTCTCGTCGGCGTTGACGAAGCCGGAGCGCAATTTATTTCCGACGCGCTTGCCTTGGGCGCGGCGGTCGGCGTCACATTGGCTATCGTTCGAAAGGGGCGCGTGCTGTTTTGGACGGGGTTAGGAGTTATTCTGATTGTGCGGAGCGGTTTGAGCTTCCGCGAAGTTTCGGCGGAAACCTTTAGCGCGCAAAAATCCGAAGCCTGAATTTTCCATAATTTCATTCGTATTTTAAAGTCATTTTGAGGTAAGACAAATTGAAACGCCGAGACGCGGAGACGCGGAGAAATATAAGAAAAGTTAAACAAAACTTTTTCTCCCGCTCTTCTTTTTCAAAACTCGGCGTCTTTGCGTGTCGGCGTTGAAAAAATCTTTAACCAAAATTGATGTTATTTTAAAATCAAAACGCATCAAATTTTCGTATCTGACAAAAGCGTGTCAATAAATCTGGAAACAATTTCGCATTACAAAGTGCTGGAAAAGCTCGGTTCCGGCGGAATGGGCGAAGTTTATCTGGTTTCCGACACGAAATTGAACCGCAAAGCCGCGCTCAAGATTTTGCCGACGAGATTTGCCGTTGACCGCAAACATCTCAATCGTTTCTGGCAGGAAGCGCGTCTCGCCGCGACGCTCAATCACCCGAATATCTGCACGGTTTACGAAATTGACGACCGCTCTGAGACGCCTTTTATCGCGCTCGAATATGTCGAAGGCGAAACCCTGGCGGAGAAAATTGACGGCAAATCGTTTGATTTGAGCGAGGTTTTGGAAATCTCCGTGCAAATCGCCGACGCTTTGGACGAAGCGCATCGTCACGGAATAATTCACCGCGACATCAAAGCCGCAAACGTCATTATCAATAAACGCGGGCGCGTCAAAGTTCTCGATTTCGGTCTGGCGAAAACTTTTGAAACCGAAACTTCCGAACAGGAAATTACGCGCGCCAAAACCGAATCGGGAATGCTCGTCGGCACGGTGCAATATATGTCGCCCGAACAGGCTTTGGGCAAAGAGCTTGACGGGCGAACGGATTTGTGGAGCTTCGGCATCGTGCTGTACGAAATGACGACCGGACAATTGCCGTTTAAAGGCGCGACGGTCGCCGCCGCGTTTGACGCGATTTTACACGACGAACCGATTGCGCCGGGAGAATTAAATCAAAATGTGCCGCCGGAGCTTGAACAGATAATTTTAAAGCTGCTCGAAAAAGACCGGGATTTTCGTTATCAAACCGCTTCTGATTTGCGCGCCGATTTAAAACGGCTTCAGCGCGCTTCGTTCAGCGAATTAAACGTTTCCGATAATTTTTCGGCAAATCTTAAATCTCGCGCCTCGAATCGAACTCTCAGTGAGAGAACGAACAATTCAAGACAAACGACCGCGCCGGAAATCAGCCGCTCTACTTCAAAGCTGCCGCGTTTTGCGATTCCGGCTGTCGGGGCGATTTTGCTGATTGCGCTTGCCGCCGCTTTTTACAGTTTTTATTTTAATTCCGCTTCACCGCAAGCTGATTCCGGTTTTAAAGTCGGCGAAGTCGAGCGTTTGACGAGTCTCGGCAAAGTCAACGACGCGGTTGTTTCGCCGGACGGAAAATATCTCGTTTACGTTTCAAACGAAGGCGGGAGCGAAAGCCTCTGGCTCAAACAAATTCAAACCGGCAGCAATATTCAAGTCATCGCGCCGCAAAACGTTTCGTATCAAGGGATTGCGATTTCGTTCGACGGAAGCTGGATTTATTACAACGTCTGGGACAGAAAAGGCGTCGGGCAGATTTTCCGCATTCCGGTTTTGGGCGGAATGCCGCAAAAAGTGATTCATGATTGTATGCCTGGCATCACGCTTTCGCCCGACGGCAAGCGTCTGGCATTTATTCGCTCCAGCACGGAAGATCGAACGACGCGGCTGATTAACGCCGGTTCGGACGGCGGCGACGAACGAGATGTGGTTGTCAATAATGCTAACGACAACAGCGGAATTTTTACGCCCGCCTGGTCGCCCGATGGAAAAACAATCGCTTTCGCGGGCGCAAAATTGGTTTCGCCCGGCAAAGCTCTCGCTCAAATATGGGAAGTTCCAGCGGACGGCGGCGAGCGAAAAGTAGTCTGGACTTCAAGCAATTTCGCTTCGTTTTTCGGCAACACTTTGACCTGGCTGCCCGATAAAAGCGGTATGCTGATAACTTCCGGCAGTCGTCAGCAGTTTTATCTGCAAATCTGGAAAATTTCTTATCCCGACGGCAAAGAAGAGCAATTAACCAGAGATTTTAACAGTTATCGAAATCTGAGCATTTCATCGGACGGCAAGCTGCTCGTCAGCACGCAGGAGGATATATCTCTCGGCGTGTGGACGGTTCCGATTGATAACCCGTCGCAGGCAAAGAAAATCACATCCGGCAAGCTCGAAGGAATGGGCGTCGCGTGGACGCCGGACAATCGGGTTGTTTATAGCTCAGCCGTCAGCGGAAATCCCAACATCTGGATTGCCGACAGCGACGGCTCGAACAAAAAACAACTGACGAGCAACAACCTCAACCTCGAACCTTGTGTCGCCGCAAACGGAAAATACATTGTCTTTACTTCATCGCACGGCGGAACGCCGAACATTTGGAGCATAGATTTTGACGGAAATAATCTGCGAAAAGTGACTGAGAATTATGCATGGTCGGTCGGCTGCGCGCCTTTGAGCAACAGGCTTTTCGTCAGCGACAGCGCCGGACTTGGAATGATTACGACGGAAGGCGGAGAAGTTACACATCTGGCTGACAACGTCGAGCGGCGTCCCGCAGTTTCGCCCGACGGAAAACGAATCGCTTATATTTTCTGGAACGAAAAGTAAAAACGGCTCGATCAGGAAATTCTCAACATTGAGACGGGCGAGCGGCGGCGCTTTGAGATTCCGCCCGACGCCATTCGCAGCATCAACCAGCCGCCCGTGACTCTGCGCTGGACGCCGGACGGAAAAGCTCTGGCTTACGTCCGCGACGCGCAGGAAGTTTCCAACATCTGGACGCTGCCGCTCGAAGGCGGAAAATCGCGTCAAATCACCGGGTTTAACGAAAATTACATCGCTTATTTCGATTGGTCGCCCGACGGCAAACAGCTTGTCGTCTCGCGCGGCTCGATCTCTAGCGACGCCGTTTTAATCCGCAACGGGAGATAATTTCTGAACAAAAAAAAGTAACTCGAAGCGTTTCAAATTTTCGATTCGAGTTACTTTTTTTCGACTGCCGTTTTGTTTATTGAGCCGCGATTTCAACAATCGTCGGTTTAGTTTTTGCCAGATTATTTTCCGATTCGCTTTCTTTCTGAGCGTGGCGCTCTGTTTTCGATTCGTTGATGATCCGACCTGCGCTGCGAACTTGCGTATAAATTACCCGCAGGAAACGATTTTGCCCATACTTATTAAAAACTAATTTTGCGGATTTCACTTGATTTTCATCGCCCGTCGGCTGATAAGCCGGGACAAAGACGGATTTGCTGTTTTTAACGTCGCGGATTTGATAAACCGTCTCCGAAATGCGCTGAATTTCATATTTGCCCGCCGCCATTTTGTCGTTGCCGACATAGAAATCAAAAGGCACGTCGTAAGTTTGTCGCGTCCCGTAATCATTGTTAGCGCGGGCGGGAACTGCCGCCGTAAAGATTGCCGCCATCATAAAAACTAAAGATAATCCGAATGAAGCCAAAGTATGTTTTTTCATTTTCTTTCTCCTCTTATTTCTGTTTTCGACTTTCTTAGTCACGCCGTATAGAAGGGCGATTTGCGTGCCGCTGAAAAATAGCAGGTGTCGAAAACAGGTAAACAAAAGAAGGCAAAGAAAATAAAAACTTTCCAGACTGTTGCCTCCAAAAGCTGACTCAATGAAAAAGCTAACCGTTCGGATAGCTTGACTATCCGAACGGTTGCGGCGCTTTGTGTTGCGGGAAAGTTTTCGGCGTTTTAAACTGAACCCGATGCCGGCAAAACTGCTCACAATCGAAGGCAAAAATAAAGGCGTCGTTTTCGCGCTTGGAGACGCAGAAACGTTCGTCGGTCGCGAAGCCTCAAATCAAATCTCGCTTAACGACGCCTCGGTCTCTCGCCGTCATTGCGTCATCGAACGGCGCGGCGAAGAATTCTTCGTCAACGATTTAGAGAGCTTAAACGGCACTTTCGTCAACGACGTTTCATCCGAAAACACGCGGTTAAAACACACGGATAAAATTAAAATCGGGGATTTCGTTTTCCAATTTTTGACTGACGAAACGGAAAGAAATTCGGGCGAAACAGTCAGAATTGACGAAAAAGATTTGGAATTGCCGCGCGACACGGTGCGCGTCCGGCTCGATGAAGCCGTTAGCGCGATGGCGCGAGATTTAACCGCGCTGCTGCAAATCAGCCAAAAAATCAATTCGGTGCGCGGTCTGGAAAATTTGCAGACACAGCTTCTCGAACTGCTTTTCGAGGTAGTTCCCGCCGAAAAAGGCGCGATTTTGCTTTTGGAAGATGAAACGGCGGAAGAAATTTCGTCGGTTTTCGGCTTGCAGCGAGACAAAGAATCAACCGAAACAATCAGCGTCAGCCGAACGGTTGTGCGGCAGGTTTTCGCCGCGCAAACCGCGATTTTAGCCAACAACGTCGAGGGCGATGTTCATTTGTCGAACGCCGAAAGCTTGTTTTTGTCGCAAACCGCGTCGCTGCTCTGCGTTCCGCTCGTGCTCTACGGCAAAACCATTGGCGCGATTTATCTGGAAACAAACCGCCGCGACGCGCATTTTGACGAAAATCATTTGCGGTTTGCCTCGGCGGTCGCGGGAATTGCGTCGGTGGCGATTGAAAACGTCAGGCAATTTGACCGGCTCGAAACCGAAAACAGATTTTTACGCGAGGAAACTCTCGAAAACCGTAATATGACGGGTGCGAGCGAGGCGATGGAAAAAGTTTTCAAATTCATCGCAAAGGCAGCGCCGACCGATTCAACCGTTTTAATCAACGGCGAATCGGGAACCGGAAAAGAACTCGCCGCGCGGGCGATTCACGAAAACAGCCGGCGCAAAGACAAGCCTTTCGTCGCAATAAACTGCGCCGCGCTGACCGAAACCTTGCTGGAAAGCGAGCTTTTCGGTCACGAAAAAGGCGCGTTTACCGGCGCGGTTCAGCAGAAAAAAGGCAAAATCGAAATCGCTCAGAGCGGGACGCTTTTCTTAGACGAGATCGGCGAAATGGCGATTAATTTACAAGCCAAGCTGCTGCGGGTTTTGCAGGAGCGCGAATTTGAACGAGTCGGCGGCACGCGCCCAATCAAAGCCGATGTTCGTCTTGTCGCGGCGACAAACCGGAATCTCGAAGAAGAAGTAAAAACGGGGAATTTTCGACAGGATCTGTTTTATCGTTTAAACGTCGTGCGTTTTACGATGCCTGCACTGCGCGAGCGAAAGGAAGACATCGTTTTGCTCGCTGAAAAGTTTGCCGAAAAATTCAGCCGCCAATTAAATCGCCGTATTCGCGGAATTTCGTCGAAAGCCAAAAAACTGCTGCTCGCTTACGATTTTCCCGGCAACGTTCGCGAGTTGGAAAACGCTGTCGAACGCGCCGTCGTTCTCGGTTCTACAGAATGGATTTTGCCCGAAGATTTGCCCGAAAACATTCTGGAAAACGGCGAATCTTTTGCCGACAAACCCGAAACCAATGCCGAAACTTATCACGAAGTTGTTTTGGAAACGAAAAAACAATTGATTCGCAAAGCCTTTAAAGAAGCCAAAGGCAGCTATGTCGAAGCCGCAAAACTGCTCGACGTTCATCCGAATTACCTGCACCGTTTGATTCGCAATCTCAATCTCAAAACCGAGCTTGAAAGCCTGTCTTTCTAAGTCAGAACCGGGAGCGGTAGCGACCGGGTTTGCTTCGCAAAGTCAAAAGTAAAAAGGCAAAACAATTTACGCAGTTTTTGCCTTTTGACTTTTGACTTTTTCCTTCAATTTACCCGGTCGCTACCGCTCCCGGTTCTGACTTGGGCAATTTTTCTCAGCACTCGTACGCGAACGTACCGACTCGTTGATTCGGTTGTTTTGGAATAATTTAAAAGAGGATTTTTTATGCCCAAAGAAACAATAATTCAACTCGATTCAATCGCAGGCGCGATTCCCGATTTCGGAACCGGCTCGGTATTTTTCATTGGTACGGCGACCGTTATTTTACGTTATGCGGGATTTACGATTCTGACCGACCCGAATTTTCTGCACGCCGGCGACCACGTTCATCTCGGTTACGGTTTGACGAGCGAGCGTCTGACCGAACCGGCGCTCGATATTGACGAGCTGCCGCCGATTGATTTCGTCGTGCTGTCGCATTATCACGGCGACCATTTCGATCAAATCGTCGAAGAAAAATTAGACAAAAATCTGCCGATTATCACCACCGGACACGCCGCCGCCGAATTGGAATCGAAAAATTTTAAAAACTCGATTCCGCTCGACACATGGGATTCGGCGACGGTTACAAAAGGCGAAGCGCAGGTGAAAATCACTTCGATGCCGGGCAAACACGGTCCGGCAATGGTTGATTTCGCGCTGCCCGACGTAATGGGAAGTATGCTCGAATTCAGCACGGGCGGAGCGGACAACACCACGCTTCGGCTATACATTTCCGGGGACACGCTGCTGATTGACGAACTGAAGGAGATTCCCCAAAAATATCCGAATATTGATTTGGGTTTATTCCATCTCGGCGGCACGCGAATTATGGGTATTTTATTGACGATGGACGCCGAAATGGGCGTCGAAGCGATCAAGCTGATCAACCCGAAAGAAGCGATTCCGATTCACTACAACGACTACGACGTTTTCAAATCGCCGCTTGAAGATTTCAAACAGGCAGCCGACGCCGCCGGATTAACCGAAAGAATGCGATATTTAAGTCACGGCGAAACATACAATTTTGAAGTCCCCGTGACACGTTGGAAAACAGCTTAAAAAGATTTCACGCAAAGGCACAAAGAAATTGAAGCGCGCAAAGTTGGATTTGTTTGGCGAGCTTTATTTTATTTGCGCCTTTGCATAAAACAATATTCTTCTAATTAAACAAAGGCTTTAATATATTTGACTCATCATTATTTTATGTTTCATTTCCAAATGGGGATTTTAACGTAACTGTCAGTTCGCCATTTTACTTTTAAGGGAACTTTAGCGTCCGATATGTCTTCGTCGCTGACATCTTTGCCCGTACCATAATTGATTTGCTCGAAAGTACCTTTGTTGACGTTTAATGTGACGAGTAAGCGGCTTCCTTTATTAAGCTGGCGGCTCACCATTCGGGTTCGGTCAAACGGAATTGATTCCACCTTTCCGGGCGTCAGAAGATTTCTGACCGTCATATCTTTGGCGTAGCTGGCGCGACCTAAAAAGTAGGATAACTGGAAGAGTTTCCCGTCCGGCATTAATTCGTAAAAGACGACTCCGACATCCATATCCTTTTTGTTGATCGCAGCTTTGATTTCGCCTGAAAATATGCCGTTGATTGAAACCGGCTCGTCGAACGGCTCGCTGACAAAGACGTAACCGGAGGACAAATCGGGCTGTTTGCCGACAATAAGAGATGGATAGTAATCGTTATTTGTGGTTTTGCGGTCGGCGAAATCAACGGTCTGTTCAAGAAATCCAGGCTTGGATGGCTTTTCTTGAGCCAAACGGTAATTGTCAACCGATTGATAACGGTCGCTCGTTTTCACGTTTGTCAGATACAACGTCAGCGGTTGATTGCTCATTTTTTCCAGCGACGGCGCGTGTCTCCATTCGTTAGCGCCCATCACCTCGTAGTTGATTTTGTCCTTGAGCAAAGCGGGTTTCTTTCCGCCGCGCATGATGTAATCAAACCACTGGAAAGTAAGTTCCGGCGTATCAAGCTGCGCTACGGGGTCAATAGCATAACCGTTTAGAACAGGTTCTTTTCGACTCGAACCAGCGCCGAAATGACTGTAAGGACCAATCACCAAATAGTGGTTTGCATTCCTGTTGTATTTGTAGTGTTCTCTCAAATAATGCAGGGCGGAAATTTGAGCATCGTCGTAGTATCCGGTAACGGTCAAAACCGGAATATTAATTTTTGAAAAATCCGTTTTATAAGGCACTTTGCTTTGCCAGTATTCGTCGAAAGCGGGATGCTCGAGCCATCGCTGAAGCCATTTGTTCGGCGCGCCGTCAACAGCGTCAATCTGACGATAAGGTTTGCCGCTCTCGTACCATTTCTGAGGGAGAGACTGCCAACGCTGAGGATCGTTATAGGTTTTGTTGTCGAGCAATTTGTTATTCGTGACGTAAAAAGCCCAGCCGTAATTGGCGTTCAAAAACACGTTATTCTCCATCGGCAAACCGAGACCGGGAATAACGGCGGCTGAAGGCGCGATTGTTTTCAGTGCCGGATGCAGTTTTTTCGTCGCCGCCCACGCCCCATAGCCGCCGTAGCTGTTGCTATACATTCCAACCTGACCGTCGCTCCAAGGCTGTTTGCTGATCCAATCAATGACCTCGTAAGTGTCGTCAACTTCGTGTTCGTAAGGCTCTATCGGATCGGGGCTGTTGCGTTTGCCGCGCGTTTCAGCCGTTACTCCGACATAACCGTAAGCGGCGGATTGTTTCGCCATCTGCAAGCTGAAATCGGTATAAATATTAAAAACCAGCGCCGTCGGCTGCTTCGTCGTAACGCCGCGCTTGCGAACAACGAAAGCGGAAAGCGTCGCGCCTGCTTTCGTCTTAATCAGCACATCGTCTTGAATGATATATCGCCGGTTATCGTCTTCCGAGAGGAGCGATTCGGTCAGAGGCAGGATATTTTTATAGACATAATAGGGCTGATAGTTTCTAATCAGGTTAACGGCGTCATTAAGAGCGATGCCGTTTTTTTCTTTTTGCGGCTCTAAGAGTTTTTGCAAATCGTTTTGAGCGCGAGTCAAATCATACGCGAAACTCGTGGAAGCAAGAGAAGCGTTTTTGTCGCTCAATTTACCGAAGACATCACGGAATGACTGCTTAAACGCTTCTTCAAAGGAAATATTCCTGGCAGCCTGCCTGAGCTTTGCGTCCGAGAATATTTCATGCTGCGTATAAACCACATTTGCATAAACAGGGTCGCTCGCTCTGAGAATATCGCGCAATAATTTTATTGTGTCTTTCGCCGCAGCATAATCCCCGGCAATTATTTGCAGCCTGAACAAATTATTCAGATATTTTTCGCGGTCTTCGTCCTTATAATTCGCAATCACCTGTTTTGCCAAACCTGGCATGGCTTTGGATAGCTCTGCCTCGTCTGTAACGACGATTTTATTGAAGTCCAGTTGTTGAGCCGATAACGGGGTAATGATAATCACCCAAGAAAACATCAGACCTAATACTTTTAATAATAAAAACTTTGACTTGAAATTTAAGATTAAACTCGATTTTATGTGTGATTTCATATTTTCTCTCTTAGTTCTCAAACAAGCATTTTTGAAAACTTTAAAGTAGATGGTTGTTCTGATAAATAGATTTGTTGTAAACGGTAAGGTAATGAAGGCGAAATGAACTTTCAGTGAAGCGAAACGGTACCAAAGGCTTCAGAATGAATTCTCCAAAAGTACCTGCAATTTGTCTCGATAACTGCGGCTTGAGGTCAGTTTCGTGCCGTCGCGCAACTTAATTTCGTATTCACCGTGGAATAAAGGCTGTAGCTCTTTGATGTGTTT
Source organism: Pyrinomonadaceae bacterium (assembly GCA_036388775.1). Classification (GTDB taxonomy): domain Bacteria; phylum Acidobacteriota; class Blastocatellia; order Pyrinomonadales; family Pyrinomonadaceae; genus JALZCH01. The sequence continues at coordinate 36,037 of DASVRD010000072.1, forward strand.
GAGCTGGACGATTGTCGAACGGTGAATGCGAAGGAATTGAGCCGGGTCGAGTTTTTCTTCCAATTTGCCTATTGACCCGCGCACCAGATGGGATTGCCCCCCGATAGCGTAAACTCGCACGTAAACGTCCGCGGCTTCAATCCAGACGATTTCCTCGACATTTATAAAAAACACGCGACCGGCATCTTTTACAATAATTCGCTCTAAATAACCGGAGCTTGGCTTTACTTCTTCCAGCAGAGACATCAGTTTCCGGTTCAGATTATCGTTTTCTTCTTTGCCGATTTGGTTTTTGACCCGTTCCAACGCGCCGGAAAACCTTTTGGCGGTGAAGGGTTTGAGAAGATAATCGAGGGCGTTCACCTCGAACGCTCGCATCGCGTATTTGTCGTAGGCAGTTACAAAAATAACGTGCGGCATTTGTTTTATGCCGACGGCTTCAACTACTTCAAAGCCGTTCATTTCCGGCATTTGCACGTCAAGAAACACCAAGTCCGGCTTTTGATTGAGGATTACCGTGACAGCCTCTTTTCCGTTCGCACATTCAGCAATGACCGAAATGTCCGAATCAACATCGAGCATCATCCGCACGCCTTCGCGCGCCAACGGTTCATCGTCAACGATCAAGGTGCGAATTTTTCTCATCCGTTTTCCCTCTTCTCGGCTTTACCGTTTTGCGTCTGAAAAGGAATTTTTAGAATAACCACCGTGCCGCCGTCTTCGGTGCTGCGAATATCGAAAGTCTGCGCGTCGCCGTAAAGCTGTCGAAGTCGCGCCCGCGTGTTGGCAATTCCGATTCCTGTTTTATTTTCCTCAAGCCGCCAATTCTTTGGCAATCCCGCTCCGTCGTCGCGCACTCGTATTTGGAGCGTTCCGTTTTCGCGTGATGTGGTAATTGCCACAAGCCCCGCCTTTTCCCGCTTGCTGAATCCATGCCGAATGGCATTTTCGACCAACGGCTGCAAAATCAAGTTCGGAACCACCGCCTTGAGAGTTTCCGGCTCGATGTTTAATTGAACTTTCAACCGGTCTTGAAACCTCACTTGCTCGATTTCAAGATAGGTTTTTAGAAACTCGATTTCGTGTCGCAAGGAAACCTCCTGCACGCCGATGTTTTCGAGAGAATGCCTTAAAAGCTCACTTAATCCGGTGAGCATATCTTCGGCTTCCTTGTTTCTGTTTTTACGCACCAGAACCACAATTGCGTTAAGTGTGTTGAAGAGAAAGTGCGGGTGAAGCTGTGACTTTAATGACTCAAGTCTGGCAACGGCAAGAGACGCTTCGAGCTGCGACGCACGAAGCGACCGTTCTTGAAAAGCAAGGTAAATACTGACCAGGTAATTGACCAATAATATGCCCCAGTATGAGATAAGACAAACATGCAGGTAAGCTACGACGAAGAATTGAAACTTTTCAAAAAAGGATGTTCGCGGAACTAAATCCGGTTTATCTCCGAATAGCGGAAGAATCGGATCAATCAAAGTTAAGAAAAGGAGATAAAAAAGCGAGAGAACAGTGCCTGCAACGAGATGAAACGATAAGCTCTTAATGATGTGCCCGCGTTCGAACGGAAAACGCCGGTTCAGCCAAAGCACAACCGGCGTTAGAAGAAACCACAGATAATAAATGACTAAATCCCACGTTAGCACGCGCCACCAAACCAACGGGTTCGCTCGATAGCCGTTTGCAATCAGCGTCTGGCTCGCGTAAAAAAAGGCGACCAGCGTCCAGCCCGCGAAAATCAAAGACCATTTTAACAATTGTTGCCTACCGAGCCGCATAATTTATTTTTGCATATAGATCAAATAATAAATTTTGAATTTCGATTCATAATTCCAAGCAACACTTTATTCTCAACGCATCAGAGTCAAGCATATTTATGCCTAAACATTAAATCTAAAATGCACGACATCGCCTTCACGCATCACGTATTCTTTGCCCTCCAGACGTAATAAACCTTGCTCGCGGGCGGCGGCGTATGAACCGGCTCGAATTAATTCATCGTAGCCGACGATTTCGGCGCGAATAAAACCGCGTTCGATGTCCGAGTGAATCGTTCCGGCGGCTTGCGGCGCTTTCGTCCCGATTGGAATTGTCCACGCGCGGACTTCTTTTTCACCGGCGGTCAAAAACGACATTAGACCGAGCAGCCGATAAGCCGATTTAATCAAGAGGTCAACGCCGCTCGATTCGACGCCGACATCTTTTAAAAACTCAATTCGCTCTTCGGGCGCTAATTCAACCAATTCGGCTTCGAGCTTGGCGCAAATCAGAACAGTTTCGGCGTTTTCCGCCGCGGCAAATTCTTTGACCTGTCGCACAAAAGCATCTTCGTCGGGCGCTGCCAAAGCATTTTCGTCAACGTTTGCCGCGTAAATCGTCGGTTTTGTAGTCAACAGGAAAAAGTGACGGGCTATCGCTTTCTCGTCATCGCTCAATTCCACGGTTCGAGCCGCGCGTCCGTCTTCAAGCGCGGGCTGCAATTTGTCCAAAACTTCAAGCTCGGCTTTCGCTTCTTTCGCGCCGCCTTTGGCGTTTTTCATCGCGCGCTCTCGGCGTTTTTCGACCGAAGCCAAATCCGCCAAAATTAATTCGATTCCGATTGTTTCAATATCGCGGAGCGGATTGACCGAGCCTTCGACGTGAATGATGTCGTCGTCTTCAAACGCGCGGACGACCTGCACAATCGTGTCGGTTTCGCGAATGTTGGCAAGAAATTGGTTTCCCAAACCCGCGCCCTGCGAAGCGCCGCGAACGAGTCCGGCAATGTCAACAAACTCGACGGTCGCTGGAACAATGTTCGTCGTTTTGACGATTTTGGCGAGCGGTTCGAGCCGCTCGTCCGGCACGGCGACGACACCGATGTTCGGCTCGATGGTGGCAAACGGGTAATTGGCGGCAAGCGCGGCTTGCTGCGAAGTTAAAGCGTTAAAAAGCGTGGATTTCCCGACGTTCGGCAATCCGACAATTCCGGCACGTAACATTTTTGATAAATTCCTTACAAACAAAATTTCGCACAAAGACGAAACCTTTGTTGTATCAAATGCCGCCCGTATCAGCAAAATTATAGCGATTCCTTATTAAATTTCTCCGTTGACAATATAAAAGAGACAGACGAAAAACCTCTGTCTCTTTTAAAGTGAAAATTTAATTTGAGTAGGTTATCTGTAACTTCTCGAACCAACCGCCTGCAATCCGTAAAGCCTGGCTAAAACGTTTAGTTCAGAACGAAGTACCGCCCAAGTTGATTCGGTTTGTCCGCCAAAGTTTCTGCTTCTCATCAAACGGTTTATGTTGGTTGCAACACCCAAAATCCTTTGTGCTTCGGGCAGGTTTTCACCGCGAGTATCATTATGGTCGAATTCTCGCCGCAATTCATCGGTCGAATCTCCCAAATCTCTGGCTAGTTCGGCAATATTGTCTTCGCTTCTGCTGCCGTCCAATCTGCTTCTATCGAGAGATTTATTTAACTGATTGGTAAAATCGTCAGCCCGCTCTTCTATTCTTTCAAGCAACTCTTCAACTTGTTGTTGGCTGTAGCCTCTAATAATCGTGACTCGCCGGGCGGGAACCGTATTTCGTACCGGAGAAGCGGTTCGGACCGGCACAAATCTATAAGACCTCGCTCCAACCGCCGGTAATCCGTAAACACGCGCTAAGGTATTCAACTCCGAACGGAGTCTGATCCACGGATTTTCCGCTTGGCTGCTGAAGCTTCGAATGTTCATGATGCGATTTACTTCAGTTGCAGTATTTAAGATTTTTCGAGCTTCGGGCAGGTTTTCACCACGAGTGTCGTTATGATCATATTCACGTCGAAGCTCATCGGTTGCATTTTCCAATTCGCTGACGCGCTCGGCAATATTGTCTTCGGCACGGCTTCCATCCAAACGGCTTCTATCGAGAGATTTGTTTAACTGGTTGGAAAAGGCATCGGTTCTTTCTTCAATTCTTTCCAGCAATTGTTCAACTTGTTGTTGTGAAAAAACTGCTCTACTCGCTCTTCTTTGAGCGTAATTTGTATCTGCCTGTAGCGCAATCAATAAAAATGCAGCCAAAGCAGCAAATAATTTCGATAAATTGTTTTTCATGATTTTCTCTCCTTATACTGCAATTTTATTTATTGAAAATAAACATTTAAGCATTTATCTTCGCTTGCAAGATTCAATTGACACATATCCGGGAAGAGTAATGGGAAGAGTAAAATGAGTATGTGTTTAGCAATCAAGCCTCGTCTGTACGCTTATTGACACAAAAAGGCATTTGAAATATTCGGAACAGGGAAGATTTTTTATATCTCATTATATTAATGTCCTAATAAGCTATAACAAGTATTGACATCGTATTACTCCTAGTGTAAATTTCCGTTGCTTTAAATTTATTTTAGGTTAATAAAGGGAATGCTTTTGACGTATTTCCTGTCGAGCTAACCTGCAAGACCGACACATCTCAGTTTGTTTTGTTTGTTGGCGAGCGAATCCTTTAGATTATCAACACCTTTTTTAGGAATCTGGTGTTGGAATATCTATCAATCAAACGCAACCTTCTGGTTTATAAAACTCGATATTTCAGCATAAACCGCCGTAAATTGCGGTTCATGACAAAAAGGAGATCAAAAGAATATGAAATCCCCAAAAAACTTGAAAATGTATCTTCCGCTTCTAGTCGTATTTTTAAGCTGCGTTTCTGTTTTCGCTCATAGCAGCGATAACAACGGATCGCAAAGCGCGACTCCGATATTAGGCGTGCTTGTATTGGAGGATTCTGATTCCACTCTGATTAATGGCAACACAATGGTTGACGGCGCCACAATCCGTTCCGGCGCTGAAATCAGAACCGGAAATCATAGCGCAAGAATTTATCTGCCCAAACTTGGCAGCGTCGAATTAAGACCGAATACTTCTGTCAATGTCAGCTTTAAAGACAACGCAATTGATTTGAATTTATTTAGCGGTCAAGCGCGGTTAACTGCTTCGGAAGGCGTTAAAGGAAAGCTTATTAATCCCGATGGAGTGTTATTTGAAACCGATTCCAGTCTTTCGTTTTCAACTGTTGGTTCCACCGGAGAATTTTTTAATTCAGGCAGCAGATCAGAAGCTCTTTCTGTTTTAAATAAGAGCATTTTCGAGTCGGTTTACGAAACTTTCAAGAATGTCACGGAAAAAACACTCGAAACTTTGAATTTGACCGGAAACGTCTCTGAAGGTGCCAACGGAAACGGAAACGGTAATGATAATGGCAACGGAAATGGCAACGGCAACGGAGGTGAAAATGGGAACGGTTGCAATGGACAGGGTCACATACGTGGAAATGGGAGAAATTGTCAGGTAAGCCCGACTCAGTAACAATTGAAGCAAATACCATAAAAGGATAAACCGAAGTTTTATATTTAGAAATGCTTCGGTTTATCAATCTTCTGCAATTCGGGCGCTATATACCCAATCACTATGATTATGCAGACCTCGAACACGTATTCTTTGATTTGCATACGGTTCTAAATCTATTTCTCTTGCTTCCGGTGATTCTGCTGCTTGAGTAGGAATTCCAGTCAAACGCTTGCGTTCACTAGGATTATACTCCGGTGCAAATCTCCATCCATCAGATACCTCTACTACATCTCCTTCCTTGATAACAGAGTTGGTTAATTCCGCATCATTATAGGTGCTCATCGTTGATTGCTCTCTATCTCCCGTAGAAATAAACCTCCATTTTTAATGTAAAGCGGCATTTGCGCCGCTGCTTTTCTCTTCAGTATAGATATTTTCTCAGCGAAAGTATGTCACTCGAATACTTTACTTGCTTGGAGAATTAAGTCAGCGCGAGTTGCAACCCCTTGTTGCTGCGTGTTGCGACTGAAATGTACACCTACGACTTGATTCCCGTCTGCGCTCAGAACCGGAGCTCCCGCGCTTCCTGCTCCGGTATCACAAATATGGTTAAATACTTCTTTATCTACATTCACGACGCGGCATTCAGATGTTGGGGGAACTGCTAATTTCTGTTTGTCTCCTCGAAACATTATTAGCGTCAGCGGCTGATCTTCTTCTGGTGCTTGAGAAGATAAACTCAAAGTTCCATGTTTCAAACCGGGATTTCCTTCGACTCGCAATATTGCATAGTTAATCTCCTCATTTTCTTTAGAATCTACAACTTTAAGCGGAGGAAGGCTGATTTGGTAAGGAATTTCTTTATCGCCGTCAAACATAAATAATCTTGCAGATTTCATTCCCGTGATACATAGCCCGGAGGTTACTGCTATATCATTGCCGATTAAAAACGCCGTACAATATGAGGACGTACCAATACCCTCTGAAGAAGTTTCTAGTCGTCCAACTGCCTTTGACACTTTTTTCAAACCGCTGTCTTCTGTTAGTGTTTCAATCTTAATTGCATCATCAGTGCCAATAATGCCTCCGAAATACGGTGATTGAGCCGGCAATGAAGGACCTGTTCCCTCCTCACGATTAGCTAAGAATTCTTTGAGTTTCTTCTGTTGCTCGACATCTGATATAAGTCCTGCCTCAATCAAAAACTTCAAGTTTACTGCTGCTTTATCCGGGTCGGCGGTCTTTATCATTTCTAAGATGCGTGTTTGCTCGGATTTGTCTCTTTCAAGCTGCCGTTGCCGGTCACCATTTTCTTTTTCAAGATTCCTTTGTTGCCTGCCGTTTAATAGTGTTACGCCTGCATTACCAAATGCGGCTAAGGCTGCCGCTAAAATTGTGATTACCAGAGGATTGCGCCATCCTGATATAGCCTGTTCCTTGCGTTTAAGTTCAATTTCTGCCTCACGACTCTTTTGCTCTCGTTCCTGAACGATAATCTCACGCTCACGAAAACTCTTTTCCGCCTCCCACTTTTGCTGCTCGAATGTGGTGTCGAAACCCAAATTGTTTTCATTTATGTTAGCTTGCATTTATCGCAGAAACAATCGGTTTGAGTTATTAGAATGTAATAATTCCTTTTTCCGGAACTTTAGCTCATTTATAAGACGGCACCATTTTCGCTCTTTACCGTGAATCAGAGCTTCTCGCGAAAAAATAGTGCCGTCTTAATACATAAAGATTCTAATTTGTTGGTAATCCTTAGCCTAAGCCTTGAATGAAATCTATTCGAGCAGCCCATTCGGGAAAATCAATCAGAGGATTGCGATTGCCCTGTTTTTCCTGTATTGCCGCATTACGGTGTTTTTCATAAAGCGAAGGCTTCTCTTTTTCATGCCAATCGAGCAGCGTCTTAATCCGATCTTCCGTGTATTCTCTCGATGTGCGGTTGATTTCACCCGGATAACGAAGCAGAAAATACAAGGTTGCACGTGCAACCGCTCCTTTTCCGGCTGACGGCTCAAACCGGTTTTCTTCGCGCTTGCCGCAGGATTCACGTATTGTTTCCTCGAAATCAGTAAAATCGAAATACGGAATATTGCCGCGAAAGCTGTTGCAACCCGATTCGCAGGCAAACAGATGATGAAGATCGCCGCGCATCGGCTCTTTCTTTCCAAACCATGATTGCGGAACGACGTGTTCGCAGTTGTACGGAAGACTTGCTTCGAGCAAATCAAGCTGCCGCTCCGCCCCAACGGCTGTAAAGGTTGATTCCCGGACAAGCACTTCGCGTAATCTCTTTCTCTCCTGCTCGATGCGAAAATCCGATTCGATAAATTCGCGCGGATCGAATTCGCGTCCCGAATACACACTCTTTAATTTCATCTGTGAACCTGATTCGTGTAAATCCACCCACGGATAGACATGCTTACTCGGCTGATAACTAAGTTTCTTCGTGTGCGTATCCTCCAGCAGCGTATTCAGTTCGCGGTAAAAATCACCTTCATCGAGTCCTTCAATTCGAATATTGCGGTAATATTCATCACGTCTCGCTTGATCCGCCTGCTTATCGTAATATTGGCGATTGGACGCTTGTTCGAGTTCGGCGAGCGCTTCGCGCAAATCCGTATTGTCCGCTTGTGGTTGAGCGTCAGTTGAGCCGTTTGTATTTTGTCCTCCTGATCCGCTTATTACAAAAGCGTTATTTTGATTATCCTTCGGTTGGCTGCCGCCAGATGGTGAAAGAATTGATGCTCCGCCGCCTAATACGTCCTGTTGTCCGAATGGCTGAGGTATCCCAAGTTGAACGCTAATCTGGAGTGGAATTGTCCAGGTATAAACACCATTTTTTGATTGTTCCCCGTTTTCGGGTGAAGAAACATTTGGGACAGGCGAAGGTCTTGGATCTGGTTTATCAGCCATAGCCGCAGCCTCTAATGGATGAAGCGGCTCTTTTTCAAGCAACTCTCTTCGCAATTCACTTTGTTCGGGCGAGAGCCTTTGCCGTTCAATAAAATCTACCAAACGGCTGACTCGGATTCCCTCATTAGCTACCCATTCCAGTCGGCTTTCGTCCATTCCCGGTCGCCAGATTGATCCGTCTGTTGCGATATAATTTCCGTCTTCTATCTTCGGCACACCGCTATGATGCAGAGCGATAATCTCCCACTGGTCGTTATAGACGGGTGAACCGGACGAGCCAGGCTCGGTATCAGTTTCGTAGTGAGCGAAATTATCGAAAAGATCAACAAGTCGGTTTGAGCGCAAAACTATCTGCTTGGCTTCTCCGCGCGGATGCTGAATAATATTGAGCGAATCACCGAGCAGAGCTTTTCCTTCTTCCTTGATCAGCCTGCTCCAGCCATATCTTTTTAACTCAACTTGGTTGTTAACGGAACGCTCGCTGACGGCAACTAATGTAAAATCCAGATCAGCGCTTGTGATAAAAAAGGTTTGCGGTTCAAGGGCATATGTGACAACCGGCATCAAACGTCCGAAGCGATCATATTGATAATCAAACTCCGCTTCGCTGTAAATGGCTTCCTGCATTGTTGGGAGAACATGATTGTTGGTGAGAAGCAGACGCGGCGAAACCATAAAGCCCGTGCCAAACCCGGTTGTTCTGGTTCGGCTGCTCTTGATATTAATGCGCCCGACAAATCTGGAAACCGCAAGCGCTAACTCCAGAAAGTTCATATTGAGAAAGTCGGATTTACCCATCACTCGTTCAAAACCGACGCGTTCAATCAGCAGTGTTGTACTCGGTGACCTAACCGCTCCAGCCGATGCCAGATTCGCTTCGGCTGTTCGCAACTGTTCACGAACAGCATTATTTGCAAGGCGTTCCAGCCTTGCTTTAACTCTTTGAGGCGTTTCCACACCGACAACACCGCCCTCTTTAAGCTTCTCTTCGTTTGCATCTCGCGTCTCTTGCCGCTGCTGCCAGCGTTCGGCAGCTCCTTGTATTATGTTTTCACCAAATTGCATATCAATAAACCTTTACAAATTGAATGTCAGATTAAAAAATCATCACTGGAAACTACTGGAGCGTATTGTTACGAAATCCTCAACAAAAGAGTTGCAATTTACAACTCTGCAAATGATTTTGTCAACAAAAAAAGGTGCAGCAAATCAGTGCTTTGTTCGCAAAATCACAACAATCAATGATAACTTCGGTTCTATTATTTCCCCTTAGAAATTTAAAAGGATGATTTCTATTTGTATATGGCAAAAAGCAGCAAAACATTACACATCTTTTCTGAAAAACTCAAAAAACTTTGAATAGAATATTTAAACTGTTGATTAATAAGATAGCTCAACGCGCTTTTTTATTTTCATCCGATTTGAAACAGGGTTTTTATTGGGCGCATTTATTTAAAAGCAGAGACAGACTCGAAGAACCGGCATTGGCGCTGATAAGATCGGTTTTGCCGTCGTTGTCGGCATCAACGGCAATCACCGCCAACGGAAAAAGCCCGACGCCGTAAGCTGTTGAATTTTCAAACGCGCCCGTCCCATCGCCGTAAAGCCGCCAAACGGCTGAGCGGTCGCTGTCAACTACGCTCAAATCCGAATTGCCGTCCGAGTTAAAATCAGCCGCGTCGAGCGATTTTAAAAGATTTCCAAACCGAAGGCTACTCGCGTTTTGGAACGTGCCGTCGCCGTTTCCTTTGAAAATCGTAATGCCGGACGCGTTTGCGCCGCCGTTCACGACAAGCAAATCGGGAATAGCGTCGCGGTTGATGTCGGTTGCTTTGATGAAAGCCGGAAACGTTCCGGCTGGCAGATTAACCGCCGCGCGGAAAGTGCCGTCGCCGTTCCCGAAGAAAAGCGAAACAGTGTTGGAGGTTGAATTTGCGACGGCAAAATCAGCTTTTTCGTCGCGGTTGAAATCAGCCGTTTCGACGTTCAAAGGTCTGTTTCCGACCGCAATTGTCATTGCAGTTTGAAACGTTTCGTTACCGTTTCCGAGCAAAATCGAGACGTTGTTTGAATTACGGTTGGCGATGACGAAATCCGGTTTTCCGTCGCGGTTAAAATCGGCGATTTTTAAAGAAATCGGGTGAGTGCCGCCTGCCGGAATAGCGCTGCGGCGGTCGAAATTGCCGTTTGAATTGAAATACAGGCGAACAACATTTTCGGCTCGGTCGGTGATGGCGAGATCGGGCTGCAAATCACCGTTCAAATCGCCTACGACAATCTCCGAAGGCATTTCGCCCGCGCCGTAAACTCGGTTTTCGACAAATTTGCCCGCGCCATCGCCAAAAAAGACGTGAACGAAACCGCCTGCGTCATGACGCAAGCTTCGCCGCTCGGCGAGACCTTCTTCGGATTCAATGTTTGCCGTCACCAAATCCAATTTTCCGTCCACGTTTAAATCAAAGGCTTTCACGTCTTGCGGCGCGTGCGAGATTTCGATTTTTTCGGTCGTCACCAACGCGCCAGCGCCGTTGTTTAGAACGACGGAAAAACCGCGAGCGGCTTGATTAACCGAAAATAGATCCGTCCATTCATCGTTGTTAAAATCGGCGGCGGCGAGATAATTCGGCGTCGGCGCGGCGTCGTATTTCCGCGTTTCAAATCCGCCTTTCACGCTGCGCGAAACAATTGAAACAACTTCGGAATTATGCGCGGCGACGGCGATTTCAGCGCGTCCGTCGCGGTTTAAATCCAGAGCGACGAGCGAACGTGGGCTTTCGCCGATTTCCGCAATCGTTCTTTTAGTTGCAAACGTTCCGGCTCGGCTGCCGAAAAGCACGGTTAAATCGTTTGAATTTTGATTTGCCGAGATCAAATCCGAAATGCCGTCGTCATTTAAATCGGCGGCTGCGAGAGCAATCGGATTTGCGCCGGTCAGGAAAGTTCTTGCTGGCGCGAGTCTCGAATTTGTTCTGCCGAAAAGAACGGAAACCGCGTTGTCGTCGGCATTGGCGACGGCTAAATCAATTCGTTTGTCGCGGTTGAAATCGGCGGCGATAAGGGCGCGCGGATTTCGCCCGACCGGATAAAATCCGATTGGTCGGAGCGAAATAAAAACGCCGCTCGTTAAGATAACGACGCTGTTCGTATCGGACAAAGCCGCAGCTACATCGTCAAAACCGTCGCGGTTAAAATCAGCCACCACAAGAGCCGAAGGCGCGCCTGAGACGGCGATGTTTGCCGTGTTTTGAAAATCGCCCGCGCCGTTTCCGGTCAAAATTGAAAACGTGCGGTCGCCGCCGTTGGCGGTAATTAGATCGAGATTGCCGTCGCGGTTAAAATCTCCGGCGGCAATCGCGAGCGGGTTTAAACCAACTGAAATGACGCGCTCCGCTCCAAACCCCGCATTGCCGTCGCCGAGCAAAATGTTGATATTGCTCGAATAACCGTCAATAATAGCGGCATCGGCTTTGCCGTCGCGGTTGAAATCTCCGACGGCGGCGGCAACCAGCAATTCGCCGACGCGAAAACGCCGCGCCGCCGAAAAATCCTGATTCGCGCAGCCGGCTTCAGCCGCTGCGGGTATGCAAACGGCGAAACACAAACAAACCGCAAAAAGATAAATTTTTAAACAAGATTTCAACATAAAAATTATAAGGATTCGAGAATTTAAAAGGCGCGGCGATTTAAAAGTTTAACCGATTTGCGGCTGATATTTGAAATTGCCTCCGGGAAACGTCCGGCGTTTTTGTCATTTGCCGCGAGATGTGGCTTAATTTTTAGCCGAATCGGTTGTCGGATTCGCCGCTTGGATTTATGCTTTTCGCTCTAACTTTAATTTTATTATTAACAATTTCATCAATCGCCTTGACCTATCTTTTCGACCGCCAAGCGCCGCTGTGGGCGCGCGCCGCAATGGGCGGGGCGGTCGGTCAGGCTTTGTTCGGCACAGCCGGGTTTGTCGTCGGTTCGTTTGCCGGAATGAACATCGGGACAATCTTGATTTCGGCTTTGATCACCTGTCTGCCGCTCTTATTGTTTCGCCAAAAAAACATTCGCAGTCGGTTTGATGCGGATTTGGCAGCTTTCAAAGGCGAGCTTAAAAATTTTTTCGCTGAACTCCCGCTCGACAAAGCGGCAGGCGCGGCGCTTTACATGGCTTTGTTCGCGCTGCTCTGGTTTTTCTTTGAGCGCGCGATGATTGTCAAACCGGACGGAATTTTTATCGGTTCGTCAAACAATCTGGGCGATTTGCCGTTTCATCTGCAAGGCATTTACGGATTTACCGACGGGCAAAACTTTCCGCCGCAAAATCCGTCTTACGCCGGTTCAAAATTTACTTATCCGTTTATCGTCAACCTCGCGGTTGCGATGTATATCAAACTGGGCGCGGCGGTCGAGAACGCGCTTTTCTGGCAAAACATCACGCTGATCGTTTCGTTTGTCGGTTTGCTGCATTATTTTACTTTTCGTTTGACGGGCAGCCGCATCGCGGCGCACATCGCGCCGCTGCTTTTTTTATTTAGCGGCGGTCTGGGTTTTATCGGTTTTTTTCAAGATGCCGTCAAAACCGAAAAGGGCATTTTCGGTTTGATAATGGATTTGCAAAACGATTACAGCCTGCGTCCCGAAACGACCTGGCGCTGGGGAAACACGCTGACGGTTTTGCTCATCACGCAGCGCAGTATGCTCATCGGTCTGCCGTTCTCGCTCGTTATTCTGAATGGTCTTTGGGGAATTTTTACCACAGAAACACGAAGAAACGGAGAAGAAAAAACGAATTTAGGTTCTCTATTAATTCGCTTTTCTCCGGCTATTGCTTTGGGATTTCTCGCGGGATTGCTGCCGCTTGTTCACGCGCACAGTTATGCCGTTTTGATGGGAATGGCGGGTTTGCTCGCATTACTAAATCTTAGAAATTGGAAGCAATGGGCGGCATTTTTGATTTCGGGCACAGTCTTCGGCGCGTTTGAGCTGCTCTGGGCGATGACCGGAACAGCCAACCGCGCGGAGAGCTTCGTCGCGTATCAATTCGGCTGGGACAAAGGCGATGAAGATTTCTTCTGGTTCTGGTTCAAAAACACAGGGCTTTTTATCCCGCTTCTATTCGCCGCAATCGCTTTGCTCGTAGCGAATCTAAAGTCCAAAGTCCAAAGTCCAAAGTCCGAAGAAGAGTCTGAAATTCCGCATTCCGCATTCCGCATTCCGCATTCGAAAAAGCTGTTGCTTTTCTGGCTGCCGTTTGCATTGTGTTTTATTGTTCCGAATTTTGTCCGGCTCGCGCCCTGGATTTGGGACAACATCAAAGTTTTGATTTACTGGTTTTTGCTGTCGGTTCCGCTGGTCGCGTGGCTGTTGGGTTTGATTTGGCGGCGCGGAAATGTCGGCAAAGCTGCTGTTGTCGGGCTGATTTTTGTTTTGACTTTCGCGGGTTTTCTGGATGTTTGGCGCGTCGCTTCGCGGGCGTTTGAACATCAGGTTATCACTAAAGACGCTGTCCAAATTGCCGAGCAGATTCGCAGCAGAACCGCCCCGCATTCTTTGATAATGACCGCGCCGACCTACAACACGCCCGCTGTTTTAACCGGCAGACGCTGGTTTATGGGGTTTACCGGACATCTCGTTTCGCACGGCATTGACATCACCGAGCGCGAAAACGCGCTGCGGCGAATTTACGCCGGAACGCCCGACGCGATGAATTTAATTAAAAAATACGGGATTGATTACATTGTCGTCAGCCGTCAGGAACGCGAGACGATTAACGTGAACGAACCTTTTTTTCAGCGTTTTCCGGCCGTTGCCGAAGCGGGCGCGTATCGCGTTTATCAAGTAAAGTAGAAACTTAAAACCAGTTTTGTTTATGGCGAAGAAACCGAAAAAACAGTTTGATGAAACCGAAGAAACCGGCGAGCAAATCGTAAACAACGAAACCTCAAACCGTTATTGGCTGCCCGGCAGTTTGTTTGTCGTTTTTGTGGCGGCTGTTTTGCGGCTCATCTGGCTGCCTTTCAAACCGTTTCACCACGACGAAGGCGTCAACGGATGGTTTATGACGAATCTTGTCCGGCAAGGCGTTTTCAAATACGACCCGCAAAATTATCACGGTCCGACGCTTTATTATTTCACGCTCGTTTCGACCTACCTGTTCGGGCTGACGGATTTCGCCGTTCGTTTTGTGCCGGCATTCTTCGGCATCCTGCTGGTAGTTTTAATTCTTTATCTGCGCCGCTACATAGGCACTGTCGGCGCGCTCGCCGCCGCAATGCTGGTTGCGCTCTCGCCGGGAATGTCGTTTATCTCGCGTTATTATATTCACGAGATTTTATTCGTTTTTTTCACGCTCGCCGTGGTCGTCGCGGTTATGAAATTTATGGAACGCGAACGCGCGGGACAAGCGGCGATTGGCTTAATGAGCCTGCTGCTGCTCGTTTGCCTGCTGCCCGGAACGATTAATTTCGCCAATGCGGTCGGCGGCGCAAATCAAATGGTAAAAATCGGAGCGGGGTTGGCGTTTTTCGCGGTCGAGGTCGTTATTGTTTATTTTCTGATGCGCTCGCTCGCCGCCTGGAACGAAGGACGACCGATTTATCTGCTGCTCGCCGCTGCATCGGCTTCTTTAACTTTTGCCACCAAAGAAACCGCTTTTATCTCGTTCGGAACAATTGCGATTGCGATTTTCTGCGTCTTTTTGTGGCGCAAATTATGGGCTGAGGACAAAAACGGGTGGAGCGAGCCGATTGCATTCAGTTTTAAGAATTTCTTCGCAGCATTTGGCGACCGGCAGAGCCGGATTGTTCTCATCGCTCTCTGCATCGTCGTTTTCGCTTACGTCTGGGTTTTGTTTTTTACCTCGTTTTTCACTTATCCCGAAGGCGTCAAGGCATCTTTCAAGGCTTATGATTTATGGGCAAAAACCGGGACAAAAGACCACGCCGACAACGGTTTATTGGCTTATTTACGGTGGGGAATGAAAATCGAAGCGCCGATTTTCATTTTGGGCGCGGTTGGCGCGGCTCTCGCATTTTGGAAAGCGCGACACCGTTTTGCAATGTTCGCCGCCCTTTGGGGTTTTGGTGTGTTTATGGCTTACACTCTGATTCCTTACAAAACGCCGTGGCTCGCGCTCAATTTTCTGCTTCCGATTGCAATCACGGCGGGCTATGGAATCAACGAATTAGCCGTTTCGCGTCAAATGTGGCAGCGCGCTGCGGCGGCATTTCTGGCGGCAATCGCGTTCGGTGTCTGCGCTTATCAAGCGATTGATCTTAATTTTTACCGCTACGACGACGATTCGATGCCTTACGTTTACGCGCACACGCGCCGCGCTTACAACGAAATGCTGGTGGAAATTGATCGCATCGCAGAAAAATCTGGCAAAAACAACGAAACGAGCATCATCGTCGCATCGCCCGATTATTGGGGATTGCCGTGGAGCTTGCGCAATTACCCGAACGCCGGTTTTTACGGGCAAATCACTCCGACTTCGACCGCCGAAATAGTCATCGGCAAAACCGACCAGCAAGCCGAATTGGAAGAAGAATACGGTCGCCATTATCAATACATCGGAACCTACGCCCTGCGTCCGGGCGTTGATCTCGTGCTGTATGTCAAAAAGGATTTGGCGAAATAATATTTATTCGCGGCAAGTTACGTCAGTTTTGTTGTCTTGACAATAGGATTTTTACATTTAAGTCCGCGCCTATTCAAAGACTAAAATTTAGCTTGAATAAATAACTCCAAACAAATAGATTATTAGGACTGATTTCCAAAACAAAGGAATGCTTTAAGGAGGATTCAATGACTAAAAATTTAGTTCTATGTGTAGTGTTTTTTTGCACTCTAATGTGTTTTTCCGGCAAAAACACCTTCGCGCAAGTGGTTTCGTCAGGAAGTTTGCTGATTGCCGAAGTACAGCCTAATTCGGCGGGGAGCAATGCCTCAGCGGGCGAGTATTTTATTCTTTGTAATAGAACGGCGCAAACGATAAACTTGCAGGGATTAACCGCCAGCGACGCCAGCGGCGGCGGAACGGTTACGCTTCCCAATTATTTTCTTGCGTCGGGAGCGTGCGTTGCTTTTGTAAACAACGCTACAACGGCTTACACGAATTTCGGCTGCGCTCAACCGGTGAATGCTCTTAATTACAGCGGTTTTGCGCTTAATGATACCGGCGGTGATCGGCTCGTTATTGCTAACAGTGCCGCAAACGGCGGCGCTCCTATTGACGCCGTATCTTATGGCACGGACACTACAATTGCTTCCCCGCCGGCGGTTCCCGGTGACGGAATATCTTTGAGGCGCTCCGGTTATCCGGGCGGTTCTCTTGTTGATACGGATACCGGATCGGATTTCACGGCGACCGCAGCCAATCCCTGTACAATCGGAACAGTTATGGCGGCTCCGACGGCAGCTTCGGTAACAGTTATAGGGCGTGTTATAAGCGCGAACGGCAGAGGAATCAGAAATGTTCTAGTCAGTTTGGTTGACGTAAGCGGAGAAAGCAGAACAGTCGTGACTTCTACTTTAGGTTACTTCCGTTTTACGGACGTTCCCGCCGGTCAAACCTACACTCTCAGCGCTTTCGCTAAGAGATACACGTTTTCCCGACAGTCACAAGCGCTTTCAATCTTTGAGGATACGACGGACGTTGTCTTTGTCGCTGAAAACTAAAGAAATCTTTTAAAAATAAAAAAAGGCATTCTGAATATAGAATGCCTTTTTTTATTTCAAAACAGCGTATTAAGATATGCAAATCGCTAAGGCTTGCAATGTTTTCGCCGGAAATCAGCCGCCGAAGCCGACATCAGCTAAGAGCATTTTCCGTAAACAGCTCACCCGTTGGAAGATCGAGCAGCTCATCTTCTTCCATGACGACCTTTTCTTCGTGCTCTTCAACGGGCGGCAAACAAACGCGGTTGCGTCCTTCGCGTTTGGCGCAATAAAGCGCGCGGTCGGCGAGGATTCGCAAATCGGCGCCCGTCGAAGCGTGGTCTGGAAAAGTTGCCGCGCCAAGCGAAATCGTTACGCTGCCGCAGTCAGAGAATTCCGCCTCGGCAACCGTTTTGCGTAAGCGTTCGGCGACGATTAAAGCCGTTTCCGTATTTGTTCGCGGCAAAATGATGAAAAATTCTTCGCCGCCGTAACGCGCAATCGTGTCGAAATTTCTGAGTCGGGATTTCATTCGCCGCGCGATAGTCCGCAAAACGTCGTCGCCCGCACTGTGACCGTAATTGTCGTTGACGCTTTTGAAATGGTCGAGGTCAACGACGAGGAGGGATAAAGGCTGGTCGGTGCGCTCGGCGAGATTCATTTCGCGCTCGAACTGCATCTCGAAATAACGGCGGTTGAAAACTCCGGTCAACGAATCGCGCAAAGCCTCGCGCTGCGATTTAACGTAGAGGCGCGAGTGATTGATGGCAATCGCCACCTGATCGGCGACCGTTTCGAGCAGCATAATTTCGTTTTCCTGCCAAACCCGGGTTGGTTTATCGTCTCGCGCAAAGAGAACGCCCACAAATTGCTCAAGAAAAACGAGCGGAATCACGACCATCGGTTTGTCGCCCCATTCGGCTTGATTGCGATTGGTCGCTTGCGCCACACCGTCCCGGATGTATGGCTGCGGATTATTTTTGAGACGTTTGCGATAAGCCGATAAATCGCTGTCAATCGTATCCATTTCTTCGATTGCCAACCGCTGGCGGAAATAATTAACCGCCATAATTTCTTCGTCCGGCGTCGCCGGTTCAATCAGCAATGTGCAGCAATCAACATTGAGCGTCGCGCCGACTTCGTTGACGGCGGTTTGCAAAACTTCGTCCAGTTCGAGCGAGCGGCGAATCGCCGTGGCAATGCGGTTAACTGCGATTTCGCGCCCGGTCTGTTCCTGCCAGAGTCCGGCGAGCTTCGTCGTGACCGACAGCGTTAAATGCAAAGAAGTGATTTTCGGCTGAGATTCGCGAATGGCTTCGGTCAGCAAAGCGGCGTGTTCGCGGTGTTCGACCGTCACACGCGCCTGCAAATATTCGAGCGCGGTGTAAACCACGTCCGGGTCGCACGAGCAAATCGCGTAGTTTTTATCAGCCGGCAAAGCGCTGCCGGCAGGCGCGATTCGGGCTGCGCAAAGGACTGCGGAAAATTGCGAATCCGAAATAATCAAAAAATGCTCGTCGTAAATTTCATACGGCGAGCGCGGCAGCAAAATTAAATTTCCGCTTTTCGCATCTTCGGTTTCCGATTTTTCCTGCGCCTGAAACCAGCGCGTCAATTCATCATCCGGCGCGACGATAAAAAACGGATAACGCGCGGTTCGCCCCATTTGCCGCATCCGCTCGACTTCGCGCCACTGCCGCTCGCGCCGCTGCGGCAAACTTTCAATGACGAGCGCCGGAAGATTATTTTCCAGCACGACCAATTCAAAAAAGGCTTGGAGCTGCTGCGTCATCTGCTCGGTATGTAAAACGGGCTGAAGCGTGCGCGAATGTTGAGAAATCAGGGCTTCGTAGAGCGTGGACATATTGAACGGTTTGAATGAAAAGAGGAAGAAAAGATATTCCGGTTTTGACGCGAAAGGCGTTTTCGGTGAGAACGCCGAATTCATTATGACTGAAACAGTTGAATCGTTCAAGCAAAAAATGCAAAACGAAATTTAACGCTTGGGGATAATCTTGCTGTAAGTTGTCAAAGCGGAAGCGGCAAGCTCGCCTTTATCATCAAAAACTTCGGCGGAAAGCGTGACTATCCGTTTTCCGGCGCGTAAAACTTTTGCCCGCGCCGTAACCGCTCCGCGAAAAATCGGGCGCAGAAAATGAACGGTTAAATCAACCGTGACTGAGTTTTCGCCCGGCTGCAAATGAGTTGCAACGGCAAGCGCCGTGACCGTATCAATTAGCGAAGCCGTCACGCCGCCGTGAACAAAACCGCCGCGCCGCTCGTGTCTTTCTCCGATTTCGAGCCGGCAAACGGCTTCGCCAAGTTCCAATTCGACCAGCTCGATTCCGAGCATTTCGACAAACGGATTTTCGGATAAAATTTGACGCGCAAACTGTTTATGCTCATCTGTGATTTTGATTTCGCTCATTTGTAAGTCGGATTATCTTCGGTCGGTTCAACGATGACGGCAGTTCCGTAAGCCAAAACTTCGGTCGCGCCGGTGCCCATTTCTGAAGCGTCATAACGTGCCCCGATAATTGCGTTCGCGCCCATTTCCGTCGCGTGTTGAATCATAATATCAAACGCTTCTTTGCGTGTTTCTTCGCAGAGCTTCGACCAGGCTTTGATATTCCCGCCCACGAGTGTTTGCAAACCTGCGCCGATGTTGACAAAAACGTTGCGCGAGCGAACGACGATTCCGCGCACCACGCCTAGATTTTGTTTAATTCGATAACCCGGCAATTCAAAAGCCGTCGTGACCATACTTTCCGAAACGGAAAAACGCGGCTGGCTGACCTGATACGGAACGTTTGAAGCTGGCATTCTGTTTTCCATAATTAATAGTTCAAGGTTCAAAGTTCAAGGTTCAAGGTTTTGAAATTGTATGACGATAACTTAAATTTGAAAAAAAGATTTAATCATCGAACAAACTTGGCTGTTCATTCGAACCTTGAACCTTGAACCTTGAACCTTGAACTTCTTCTGGCAGCCAGCGATATTTTTTTAAATCGCAGCGTCCCTTTTCGTTAAAAACGACGCCTTCGGATTCGAGCATTTGCTGCTGTAAATTAACGGGCAAAATAATGTGTCCGGTCGAGCAAGCGCCCTGAGCGTTGATAACCCGCTGCCAAGGCAAGTCTTTTTCCGCTGAATTCATCACAAAACCGACGGTTCGCGGCGTGTAATTTTCGCCTAAAATCTCGGCAATCTGCCCGTAGGTCATCACGCGCCCGGAGGGAATCTGCCGGACAATTTCAAACACTCGCTCGCGGTAGTTTTTATCTTTAACTTTGTCGGGAATTTCCATCAGTCCAAAATTCTTTCTTCAATTGACGTAATCGCCGATTTATTTATCGCGCCGTAAATGTGAGGAAAATCTTCATTGCTGCGCGATTTTTCGACGACAACTTTAGAAGTTAGTAAATCCGAATCTATCGTCAAAAGCAAAACTTGCGCGACGTTTTTATAATGAATTTTTAAAGTCTCTTCAAGCTGTCCGGCAAAACTCGCGTGAATAAAGCCCTCGATTTGCAAACTTTCCGCCTCGTAAAAATCTTTATCTCTAAATTTCGCCCATTGTTCGGGCGTCGTAATATGATAAAAAGTCAATTTTTCGGTTTCCTTCTGTTCAAACGTTTCTTAAATTTTCCTTCGCGTTCTTTGAGCCAAACGCGCCATTCTTCGATTGCTTTTTCGCGTTCCTGCGGCGAACTCGCCGGTTGAAAATTAAGTCAGACGCCAGTCGCATCGCGCAAACACATTTCGGCGAAAAATCTGGTTTGCAAATCACGGCTTTCGAGCAAATCAATCAGTTCATCAATCGAATTTTCCGCCATTGCGCGACGTTTCCCGGCAAATTCTTCCTGTTTCATAATTCCCGCAAGACAACGCGCGCCGGAGCGCCGTCGCCGGTTTCGCTGTCAATTTTGAGCGGCAGGCAAACAAGCTCGTAATCGCCCGCCGTAACCCCTCGCAAATCCAAGCCTTCGATAATGACGACACCGTTTTGCAAAAGAATTAAATGCGTTTGAAAATCTTCCGAGCCGAATTTTTCGACCGAAAGATAATCAATTCCGACGAGCCGCACACCACGTTCAACCAAAATTTGCGCGGCTTCCGGCGCGATGTAGGTAAAATCTTTGCGAAAGCCTTTTTCCGGCTCGCTCCAAAACTGCGAATTGCGGGTTTTGAATAAAACTCGTTCCGCTCCGTTTAAATTCCCGAAATGCCGCGCTTCAATAGCCATCACGCCTTCGTCAATTTCGACAACCCGCGCTGCGCCTATTAAAGCTTCGAGCGGCATTTCGAGGACTTTCGACGCGCCTTCGATAAAATGCGCGGGCGCGTCAACGTGCGTCGCTGTGTGTGCTCCGAAATGCAAATCCGTCACGTTCGCTGCGTCGCCGCGCAGAATCGCTTGTGCAGTTTCCAGTTTTACGTTCGGATCGCCTTCGTAAACCGGCGTATTCGGGCTAATTGGAACAGTCACGTCATAAATTTTCATATCTGAATAGTAAACATGTGAACGCTAAATCGTAAATAGCTGTTTCGAGGGTTGACGATTCACGATTCACGATTCACGATTAACGAGTTATGCTGCGACTTGCCGCCTCAAATTATTCAAACAGCGCGCCTCTGATTTGGAGTTTTTGGAAAGGCTCGAAAAATCGGGAGGTCGAATATTTACCGGACGCTGCGCCCGCCAAATGCGCGGAAATGCTCGGCAAAGGTGCGGTTGAAATCGCGCTCACGCCGGTTATTGAATATCAAAGAATCGAAGACGTTTTGATTGTCCCGCAAGTTTGCGTCGGCGCGCGCGAACAAGTTAAAAGCGTGATTTTGGTAACGAAGGGCGAAGATTTGCGCGATGCAAAATCCGTCGCGCTCGACGTTTCCTCGAAAACTTCAATAGCGCTCACGAGTATTATTTTCAGAGAATTTTTCGAGCGCGAGCCGAGGTTTGTTTCCCACGCGCCGGATGTCGAAAAAATGCTGGCAAAACACGACGCGGCTTTGCTGATCGGCGATCCGGCGCTCAGAGTTGACCGAAAGAAATATCGCGTTTGGGACGTTGCCGAAATCTGGCGCGAATTCACCGGAAAAGGTTTTGTTTTCGCGTTCTGGCTGGCTCGGAAAACGTCTGCGGCTGAAGCGCGAAGCATTGATTTTGTCGGGGCGCGCGATGAAGGCTTAGGAAAAATCGAAGAAATAATTGATTTTTATTTGTCGCAAGTTACGCTCGGCAGAAACGATTTTCGCCGTTATTTGACCGAAAATATCTCGTACACGCTTAATGACGAATTATTAGAAGGTTTACAGCTTTATTACCGGCTCGCGCATAAGCACAATTTGATTCCAAAGATAAAACCGATACAATTTTTGTAATCTTGCGGCATAAACTTTGCTATAGATATTTCGTGTAATCGTTAAATTCGATTAAAAACAAGAAAACTATTAACGATTAAGGATTTACGATTCACTAATTAATTAGCGTTTTGCAAACCGATTTGGCAATGAGAGAACAAAATATTCAATTGATTTTAGATAAAGTTTTGGGCGGCGAAAGATTAAGCGCCGAAGATTGCACGCGGCTGCTCGAATCAAACGATTTTGTCCGCATCGGACTCGCCGCGCACGAAATCAGAATGCGGAAAAACCCGACTGATGTTGTGACTTACATCATTGACCGCAACATTAATTACACAAACGTCTGCAACGTCGTCTGCACTTTTTGCGCGTTTTACCGGCGACCGGGAAAACCCGACAC
>DASVRD010000073.1:0-36093 GCA_036388775.1 Pyrinomonadaceae bacterium
AACCGGGATGAAAACGACCGCGAATCGCGCGATTTAGCAAAGGTTTTTCCGGGTCATTGTAAAGCGCGGCGATTTCTCTGCGCCCTTCTTTGGTTGAAACTTTGCTGACGAAAACGTTCGGATCAAAACTCGGAGCCGAAGCCATCACGAGAATTTCGCCGTTGTTCGGATCCATCGCCACTAACACGCCGCGCTTTGTCGCTGATTCCGCCAGCTTCTGTTCGGCTGCTTTTTGCAAATCCAGATCAATCGTCGTCACCAAATCCTGTCCGGGCTGAGGCTGAACGACTTCGATTTCTTCTTGAATTCGTCCGCGCGAATCAACTACAACCTTGCGATAGCCATCTTTCCCCCTCAAAAAATGATCATAAATCGCTTCCAAACCTTCTCTACCGATAATGTCGCCGGGGCGCAGCCCCTTTTCAATGAACACTGGTTCTTGAAGCTGTTTCGGACTGATTTCGCCGACATATCCAAGAGTGTGCGCGGCAATTGTGCCGAGTGGATAAAAACGCTGCGGGTGAATTTCGACGCGCAGTTCCGGGTGTTCAAGCTCGTGCGCTTCAACCCAAGTCAGATCATCAAGCCCAACGTTTTCTTTGATTACAACCGATTCAAACGCGGGCTGCAAGCGCATAAAATCGAGCTTTTCCCTTAAAGTTTCTTCGTCAATTCCGAGATTCTCCGAATACACCGGGAGAAGCGGCGTAATGTCTTTGTTTTTAATTTCTTCGCGCGAGAGAACGACGTTATAAGTTTGACGCGAATCAACCATCACGCGCCCTTGGCGGTCGAGAATCGCGCCGCGCGGTGCCGGAATCGGCAACAGCCGAATGCGCTGATTTACGGCGCGCTCTTTGTATTGTTCGCCTTTGACAATTTGCAAATAATAAAGCCTGATTCCTAACAAAGCCAACAAAACAACGGCAATAATTTGAATTGCGCCAATCCTGACTCCCAAATTTTGCGAATTATCATCGAGCTTCATAAGAGTCAATTACGCGCTTTCAAATTACGAATTACGAATGAAGGAAATAATCATTGCGAATTACGAATGTGAATAAATTTAGATACAAATTGAATTCCTTAATTTGTCTTTCGTAATTCGTAATTGTTTTAAACTCGGCGTCCGAGTCGGATTGGATTGCGGCGCAGCGCGGCTTGACGACGCGGCGCAAAATTGCGGCGGTTTAAACGCGCGCGTTCGGAGAAAAAGTATTCGAGAATGAGCATCGTCACGGTTCCGGTAATCGTCGTGCCGATTAGAGAATAGGCGAGAGTTTCGACAAAAGGCGCGTTCGGCGATTGTCCGAGCAGGCGGTTCATCGAGTAATAAATCGAGCTTTCGAGCAGAATCGCGCCCGCCAAAACCGGAATTCTGATCAGAAGATTGTCAACCAACAAAACCCGCCGCGCCAATTCGACGACGACAAAAGCCGTCAGAGTTTTGGAAAAACCGCTGGCTCCGAGCAATCCACCGCTCAAAGCGTCAACGGCAACACCGGCAATTGTCGCGTAAATCAAAGCGCGGAAAGCGTCGCGTTTAAGCGCGACGTAAACGATAATGATGAGCGGAAAATCTACAAAGGCAAGCGGCGGCGCGATTTGCCGAACCGTCACCTGCAAGACGATGGCGATAATGAGGGCGAGTGTAGTGGTTAATATTTCCATCTCCGAAGTTAAGATTGGAAACGCCAAATGCGGAAATAATTTTAACGCATTTTATTCCGCGTTCGACGCTTGAACTTTATCGTTTAGCTTTGTCTCCTTGTTTTTTGGCGTTCGGAAGAACCTGTTCCGGTTCAGGGCGCGGCGGCGGCGTGTACAACAAAACGGCGACTTCGCGCAGAGAGCCGAGATTTGCTGTCGGACGAACGGAAATCGTCTGCGAGCTGGAAACCGAACCGCTTTTAACCTCGACGATTTCGCCGACTTTTAAACCCGGCGGATAAATTCGATCCTGCCCCGTTGTCGTAATAATGCTGCCGACTTCGACTTTTTCCTGACCGGAAACGTGATTCATTTCGAGCGTCTCTTTGCCTTTGCCTCTGATCAATCCAAAAGCGTTTGATGCCCCGACTTGCCCGACGATTGCGCCGACGGCTGATTGATCATTGGTCAATAAGATGATTTGCGACGTAACGGGACTCGTCGAATAAATGCGCCCGACCACGCCTTCGCCGGTGACGACCGGCATATTGAGCTTGATTCCCGCCGAGCTGCCCTGATTAATCGTCACCAGATCAAACCAGATGGACGGATCGCGCGCGATAACTTCAGCCTTCACTGATTGATAAGACAACGAATTCGTTAAGTTGAGTAAACTTTTCAGTCTGTCGTTTTCGGCTTGCAGATTTTGACTGTTAATCTTTTCGGTTTCGAGTTGATTAACCCGCTCGCGCAGAGTTTCGTTTTCGCCGACCGCCGTTTGCATCTGGGAAACCGTTCCGACAACACCGCTGACGGAATTGCTGACGGTCGCTACCGGGCGCTGAACAAAACCGGCAATCGCCTGCGCCCAGACTCTGACTGTGCGCTCTTTTGTTTCGGCGTCTTTTGCGTCGTAAGCCATCAACGCAAAATTAACCAGCAACAGCGCGGCAAACAGCCAGGGCGTCCGCTGCCGTATTTCTTTCTGACTTAAGTTTTTCTGAGTTAAGGAAACCACTCATTTGAAGGATGAAGGATGAAGGATGAAGGATGAATAAAACAAAAAGCCGTACGCTTAATTCTTATTTCATCCTTCATCCTTCATCCTTCATCCTTTGATTCATGCGCCTTGTGTCAGCGTATTGTCCCATTTAACGCGCTTTAAGAGTTCAAAATCCGAGAGCATTTTGCCCGTTCCCAAAACGACCGATGAAAGCGGGTCGTCCGCCAGAACGACGGGCAATCCGGTTTCAATCATCAAGCGTTTGTCCAAATTCTTGAGCAGCGCGCCGCCGCCCGTCAGAACGATTCCGCGTTCGACAATATCCGCCGAAAGCTCCGGCGGGGTTCTTTCAAGCGCGACGCGAACGGCGTTGACGATTGTCGCCACCGAATCCGCAAGAGCTTCGCGGATTTCTTCGTCCGTTATCGTGATTGTTTTCGGAATGCCTTCGATTAAATTTCGTCCGCGCACGTCCATCGAAAGCGGCTCGTCGAGCGGAAACCCGCTGCCCAAAGCGATTTTGATGGCTTCGGACGTACGTTCGCCGATAAGCAGATTATATTTACGCTTGATGTACTGCGTAATCGCTTCGTCCATTTCGTTTCCGGCAACTCGCACGGCGCGCGAATAAACGATTCCGCTCAAAGAAATCACGGCGATGTCGGTCGTGCCGCCGCCGATGTCCACGACCATATTTCCGTGCGGTTCGGTAATCGGCAGCCCCGCGCCGATTGCCGCTGCCATCGCTTCTTCGACCAGATAAACTTCCGACGCCTTGGCGCGATACGCCGAATCTTCGACCGCTCGACGCTCGACCTGCGTAATTTCGGAAGGGATTCCGATGACGACGCGCGGCGAAACCCACGTTTTGCCGTTGTGCGCTTTGCGGATAAAATGCTGGAGCATTTTTTCCGTCACTTCAAAATTCGCAATCACGCCGTCTTTCATCGGGCGAATCGCGACGATGTTGCCGGGCGTTCTGCCGAGCATTTCTTTGGCGTCGCGCCCGACGGCTTCGACCTGGTTGGTTACTTTGTTAATTGCCACAATTGACGGCTCGCTGACGACGATGCCGCGACCTTTGGCATAGACGAGCGTGTTCGCCGTGCCGAGGTCAATCGCTAAATCGCTGGAAAACAGACTGAATAATGTTTTGGGAAAAGCCATTTATAATTCCGATATATGTATAAAAATTTCCGTGCGGAAGAGGTGCAGGGAAGAGTTAAAATCTCTAGTTCGACATTTCAGTTGTACCACTTATTCACTGACACTTCAAACTTCGGCTAATGCCGTAGTTTTTTCTTCTTAACTACTGTTTTAGAATAAATTTACGCCGATTGTCCAGCGAAAATACATTAACCGGAAAAAAATATTTGAGAGAGATTTTTAAGCGGTGAGAAACAAGAGTTTTACTTTTTATTTTTGCGGTTCGTCTTTCTAATTTCGCGCCGCGCCGCAAACTCGAATTTAGCGCCTGATATTTGAAAGTTTTACGAAAAATTGGATTCCCTTTGTAGCCAAAGGTTCTATCCAATTAGATTTTCCGAGCACCATCCGCTAACGCGCATAATAACCGGGACGAGTGCGAACGACTAATTCCGGGCGATTGATTTCAAGCTTGATAACGCGCCATTTTCCGTCGCGGGCGCGTTCGGCGGCAGGCTCGTATTCGATGCTGTAAAGCCTGCGCAAATCCGCCGCCACAATCGCATACAGCCGACTCATCTCGTCGAGCCGGTTGATCGTGTTTAATTGCCCGCCGGTGCGGTTTGCCAAAAGCTGAAGGCGTTCGCGCGCGGCTTTATAACGCACAACTTGGAACGGCAGCGGATCGGGCAAACGGTTCGGATCGCCCGAAGGCAGCGCGAGCGGGTAAATCGTAACGCCTTGCCGGTCGGCGGTGTCCAGAATTTGCGATAAAAAATGGTTTTGTTCGGGTTTGATCAAATTTGCGGCTTCTTCGGCGGTCTGGCTGTTTCCCGCGATTTTACGGTCAGCCGTTTCCAAATCGGTATCAATTCCGTCGGTTAAAACAACGATTGCTTTACGCCGCGTTCCTTCTTTTCTGAGCTTTTTCAATGCTTCATCGAGCGCTTTGTAAAGCATCGTCTTTCCGGCTTTGCCGCTTGTTCCGACGAGATTGATGGCGTATTTAATGTCTTTCTGATTAGTCGTAAAATCGGTCAAAAGCTCCGGCTTTTCGTTAAAAGTCATTACTGCAACGCGATCTTCCGCCGAAAGCGCGTCCGTAAAACGACTCGCCGCCTGCGCCATTTGCTGACGAAAGCTCTTGGTCGAACCGGAAACGTCGAGCATCATCACGATGCTGAACGGCGCTGAAACCGGCTCAAACCGTGAGATGTTTTGTTTTATGTTGTCTTCGTAAACCGTAAAACTGTCTTTGTTTAAATTGGTAATGACGTTTCCTTTGGCGTCAACGACGCCGACATTAAGGCGAACCAGCGTCGTCTCAATTTTCACCACGTCGTCCTGAGCAAACGACGCGGCGGCGAAACCAAGCAGCAAAAATAAAGCTAAAACGATTTTTTTTAAATCAAAACGAAATTTCATTTTTATCAAGCGTACGTTAATCAGAAAGTCGCGCGCCAATCTTTGATACGTAATAAAGTCAATTTGGTTGACTGAAAAGGCGTTTTCGGGTTTATAATTGCCGCACTCAGAAAATTTGTCTACGGTGGGAGGTTGACAAACCGATGCTTCGCAAACCCAATTTTTGCTGTGAATGCGGCGAAAAAATCGAAAAAGAAAACCGGAAATGGTGGGAAAGCAGCAAGTTTTGCGATGAATGCGCACGCCATTTCGATAAGCTGCCGAAACGGATTTTAAAATATTTTGTCGGAGCGTTTGTTTTTACCGGAATCGGTTTTCTCATCGCCAATTCGATGCCGCAGCGAAATCCGCCGATTGTTTCAAGTCAAAATCAAGCCGCGTCCGCGCCGCAGCAAACTGCAAACCGGCAAATCGCGCAAGCAGGTCAAATCGCAAACGCGCAGCCCGTCGCTAAACCGACAATACAAACCGACGCGCGAAAAACGCCGCAAACTTTAATTTCGTCTCCGTCGCAGCAAACTTCGCCCGACATTGCCGAAACAACGGAAACCGCTTATTTTTGCGGCGCGAGAACACAAAAAGGAGCGCCTTGTTCGCGGCGTGTGCGAGGCGGCGGACGCTGCTGGCAGCACATCGGAAAACCGGCGATGCTCCCGGCGGAAAAACTGAAAATCGCGCAGTAAATCTCAATGCCGCTTCTCAAAAAAATATTAACGGCAAAAACGCAACAAAAATCGAGCTTGCCCGTTTGAATGTTTGAAAGAAGGGAAAATGAAAAAAATCGTTTACAATCTTCAAATCGCCTTCGCAATTTTAATGTTCGCTTCATTCGCTTTTGCGCAGAAAAGCGAAGTTGAGATTGTACCGCAATGCGACGCGCAGCTCGCCCGGTCGCTCGTCGAAACTCAGATTTCCGACAGCAAAACGGTTGAAGCGACCGACAAACAAATCAAAATCCTGATTCGCGCGGCGGATTTTCTCTGGCAATTTGAGGAAACGGCGGCGCGCAAGCATTTTTCGGACGCGCTCGATTTGGCGCGCGAGCGTTTTAAGGAAAAAGGAGTCGAAGCGAAAGGCAACGGGCGATTTACCGAACGGCAGGACGATTTTCGTTTTCAGGTTTTGACGGCAATTGCAAAACGCGACGCAGTGTGGGCGAATAAATTAACCGACGCGGTTTTGGAAGATATTAAAGCGAGCCGTCAGGGAGGCGAAAATGCGGAACGCGGCAGGTCGGACGATGAAACGAATCGGTTGTTGGAAATAGCTTCTTCTTTGCTGAAATCAAACAAATCTGCGGCTTTTCAATTTGCCGGACGCGCTGCGGGATTTCCTTTTGATGAAAATTCGGGGCGCTGGCATTCGTTTTTGTATCGCGCAGCCGAAGTTGACCAGTCGCAGGCAGACGCGCTTTACAGCGAGTTATTGACGCGGCGCGGCGGAGCAAACATCAAAATTAAAGCCTTGTATTTTTTATCCGGTTATCCGTTCGGCAATTCAGGCAATTATGGAGTTAACAATTCAATGGTCGGCTCGAGCGTCCCGGCGTCATTCGTCCCGAATCCGAATTTACAGCGGCAATATCTCAATGTTTTAATCGGCGAAACACTCGCCCTTAAACCTAATGCCGAAGCGCAAAAAAACGAATCGCAAATGCCTGAGGCTCTTGTCGCTTTTTCCATTTTGCAAGACCTGGAAACCATTGTCGTCGGGCGTTTTTCAGATTTGCAGCCGCGGCTTGTCGCCGCCAAAGCCCACGCTAATTCTTTGATGACGGCTGAATACGCATCCACGCTTGAGGAGTGGCGCAAAGGTAATGAAAAAGCGCGCTCCTCGTTTGATAAAAAAATTGAAAGGCTGGAAAAAAAAGTTGATTCAAAAGGACTTGACGCTGAAATCGTTAATTTGATTTTTGCCGCTGAAACCGACGAACAAATGATTAAAGCAACAGATTGGATGTCGAAAATAGGCGAAGAGGCGGTGCGGGAAAGCGCGACGAATTATCTGTGGTTTAAACGTGCCGAGCTTGCAGTCAAAGAGAATCGTTTGCCGGATGCCGAAAAACACGCCGAGAAAGTCTCCGAACTCGAACACCGCGCAATAATTTATTTTAAAATCGCCGAAGCGAAATTGAAACAGGAAAATTTGAAAGAACCGGCAGCGGCTGTCTTGGAAACGACCGTCAGAGCTGCTCTGAAAGCTCCGAACGGGGTTGAGCGAGCGCAGGTTTTATTGGGAACGGCTTTCTTTTTTGAGAAATACAATCAATATCGCGCCGCCGAAGTGCTGAGCGAAGCCGTGAAAACCATCAATCGGCTGGAGAACCCGGATTTATCGGCTTCATCTATTTACCGCAAAATCGAAGGCAAAGATTTCGGTTATTATACTAGCATCTCTACACCCGGCTATAGCTTGGAAAAAAGTTTCGCACAAGTCAGTCAAAAAGATTTTCAAAGCGCGCTTAACCAAGCCAGAAATTTGGACGATAAATATTTGCGAACTTTAGCCGTGATTGCCGTCGTCGGCGATTGCATCGAAGCGCAAGAGAAAACGCCGGAAAAACCGAAAGCAAAGCCAAATCAACCGAAACCTGCGGCGAAAAAACCGACGCCGAAACAAAATTCCGATTAGCGCCAAAAAAGCGATTTCGCGCCGCAATCGTTAAACTATCAACTATCAACTTTTAACTATCAACTATTTTGGATGTAAACAAAGGTTTTCTGCCGAACAGTTTATAGTTCACAGTTCATAGTTGATAGCTTGCATTGTTCACTTATGAGATTTCCTGTTTAATTCGACGTTAGAACCTCGACCTCGCGTTCAATCAGCGGAAGAACTCTCAGCCGCAAACGAACGACGAGCGTATCGGCTTGCCGCACATCTTCTTCGAGCCTGCTGCGGCTATTTTCGATTTGGACGAGCAGCGTCCGCAAACCCGCGCGTTCATTTTCAAGACTGCGGCGGCGTGTGTCGCGTTGTTCGGGCGCGCGTGTTCCTAATCCGACGGCGTTTAAATTGCGCTCGACGTTTTCCGGTCGCATATCTTCTTCAAGCTGAATGACGCGCGTTCTGATTGAGTTTTCCTTTTCGACCGATTCGACAAGCTGTTTTCGCAAAAGCTCGGCGCGCTGTTCGGCGCTGTTCAAAATGTCCAAGCTTTTTAAAATCTTCTTTTGCCGGTCTTCCGCGGTTTCGGTTTTTGCATTCGGCGTTAAAGAATTCGGGTTTAAATCGCGCAAACGCGAGTTTAAACTTTGCAGCGTTTTTCTAAGCTGCGCCAGTTCGTTTGCCAAAACGTCGGTCGGATTGGCGGAAATGGCGTTGACGATTTCCTGCGAGTTCACGGGCGGAACGGTTTTATTATTCTGCGCCGAGGCTGAAACGGAAAACAGCGCGCCGGAAGAAATCACGGCGGCGAAAACCGCGAGCGGCAAAAATTTTATTCGGTTGTTCATTGGCGGATTCCTTTTCGGAAGATTAAAACACCGATTCTCACGCCGCCGCAAGTTTAAAGTTCCCTGAAATTAAAGCGCGGAAGTTTCGCGTCTAGTTTCGTCTGAAGCGAAAACAAAGCTCGCCAGCCACGCGACAAGAAGCGTCGTCAAGCTGCCGATAAAAACATACCAGGTCCACGCGATTTTCGTGGCTAAAAAGATGTAAAGCATCAAAGCGGCGCTCGCCGCCATTCCGGTCAGAGCCGCTTTTTCCCCGGCGCGTTTCAAAAACACGCCGACCAGAAAAACGCCCAAAACCGGACCGTTGAAAAGCGAAGCGATTGACAAAGCCGAACTCAAAGCCGATTGATTTTGATTGCGAACGACGAGCGCGACGGCGATTTGAACAACGCCGATGACGACGGTCAAAATTCCCGAAATTTTTAAATAATGCTTGTCCGGCAGATTTTGCCGGAACGGTTTGTATAAATCGTTGACGAAAGTAGCGGCAATCGAATTTAAAGACGAAGAAAGCGCGGCGGCGAAAATCGCTGCGACGACCAGACCGCTCAAACCCGAAGGCATAAATTTGGTGATAAAATCCGGGAAAACTTTATCGCCGCCCGCGAACGGAAACGTCGCCGGAACGCCCGAATTTGCGACTCCGGCTTGAGCGTATTCCGCCGCGTCGAAAGGATGATAAAAAGCGAACAGCAGCACGCCGATAAACAGAAATCCGATAAATTGTCCGAGAACGACCGCGCCGCTTGAAAGCAGAGCGAGCGCCGCGCTGCTCGGTTTGTTCGTGCAAAGATAACGTTGAACGAGATATTGGTCGGTTCCGTGTGTTGACATCGTTAAGAAACAGCCGCCGATAAGTCCCGCCCAAAATGTGTAAATCTTAGTAATGTCGGTGGAAAAATCAAACAAAGTGAATTTTCCGAACTGCTCGCCGAGCGCCGATGCGCCCGCAAAACCGCCGGGAATCTGATTTGCTAAAACAACCGCCGCCGCAATCGCGCCGACAATATAAATCCCGAGCTGCACGACTTCGACCCAAATAACGGCTTCCATTCCGCCGTAAAACGTGAAGATTATCATCACCGCGCCGAGCAGAATTATCGAACCGATGACGACAAACGTCGGGTCTGTATTCGGCTGAAAAGCGGCGTAAACGGCGGCGAGAACAATTGCGGTTAAAAGCAGACGAATGCCGTCGGCGATGTTTCGCATCACGATGAACAAGGCGGCGGCGAGCATCTTGATTTTGCCGCCGAAACGCTGGTCTAAAAGCTGATAAACCGTCAGCAGTTCACCGCGAAAATAGCGCGGAATAAAGAGCAGCGAAATTACGACGCGACCGAGCATATAACCGAAAACGAGCTGCAAAAACTGAAAATTTCCGCCTTTCGCAAAAGCGATGCCGGGAACGGAAATAAACGTAATCGTCGAAGTCTCGGTCGCCACAATCGAAGCCGCAATCGCCCACCACGGAACCGAACGGTCGCCGACAAAATAATCTTCGGTCGTTTCCTGCTTTCTCGCAAACAATGCGCCGAAGGCTGTTACGCCAATCAAATAGCCGAAAATAATAATTAAATCGAGTGTCTGCATTTTTATAAAAAGAAAAGCGCCGGTTTTTATGCCCGCGCTTTTGTAGCTTAATTTATCTTTTGTGTCAAAAACCAAACGGCTGTTTTTATTCGAGCCGAATTCCGACCGGACGGATTTCCGGTTGGCGATATCGCCGGATCAGATAGCCGTCCGGTTCAAATTCCGGCTCGTCCAAGATGGTTTCGAGCGTCATCAAATGAATCAGAAAATCGAGAAATTCGGCGTATTCAAAATATGTCCGAACCGTTTTCATCTTCAAATACGGGCTTTTTCGTGAAATTTAAACGAATTGCTTTGCCGATTGGATAGCTTTCAGCCTCTTTTATTTTAAAACGCAAATAAAGCAAGACTCCGGTTATTCCCGCCTGATTCCGATTGGCTCCGCGCGACGCTGCAATTCCGATTCTCCCTTGCTTATCAATGTTATGAACAATTGCAAAACCCTTGCTCAAAGTTTCGTTTTGCTCAATCGGATGTGCCGCGTCAGGCTCTAGCACATCCGAATCAAACCGAACGTCAAATTTGTAGCCGGAAACATTTTTGCCCGTGTAATTTGTAAACCAAACCGGAATTAAGATTGTGCCGTCTTCAGAGACCTTGCCATTTGCCGCAAGCGATATTTCCGCGTCAATTATCATTGAATCCGAATCGGAAGAATCATCTATTTTTGAATTTGTTATTGAATCTGTTGATTCAAGCTCCGAAACGGTATCCGGTTGGTTCTGTGTTTCGGTTTCTTCAACGGATGGCGTTTCCGCTTCAGTCAAAGAACCAATGGGAGGCATCCAATTGCCGTTGACATCACCGATTAGAACAGCTTCGTAATTCTGTTCCGTAAGAGAATTGTTTACCGCGTCATAATTGCGCGCAGAGGGAAGAAATTCCCAATTACCAACCGCTCCGGTGTTTGGAGTTTGTCCGTTTGCCGCCACAAATCTCAAGATTTGAGTCGCATCAAACGGAGAGATGCTGCCATTGCCATTAGCATCTGCCGCCTTTTGTTGATTTGCATTTAATGCATTCGGTCCCTGTCCGTTTGCTGCGACGTGACGCAGAATCAGTGTTGCGTCAAACGGAGAGATGCCGTTGATGTTTCCTGTTTTAGAAAGCGTGACGTTGTACTGTCCGCCTGATTGAATATTGCCTAATGAATAAGCGCCGGAAGAGTCTGTCGTATCGGAAGCAATCGAAGCGCCCGAAGCAGAGACTAGAACCCCGGAGACTGTTTTTTGAGACTGATTCACGGGCGTTATGCCGTAACGGATCGTTCCGTTAATTGAAATCGGCGCAGAATCGTTATCGAGAATGCGGAGAACCGATGTACTCATAATAATCGTCGCGCCGCCGAGAGGATTCGACAAAACGAGATTAATGTTTTCCGTCGGTTCGGGATTGGCGTCGTCCGCTAAAAAGACGCTGAAAGTTTTCTGTGTTTCGCCGTCGCCGAAAATCAAAGTTCCTGAGACGGGCGTGAAATCGTCTCCGGGCGTTGCCGCTTCGCCCAGCGTCTCGTAATCGACAGTCACCGTTCCGGTCGTGCCGTTGGTTCGCAAAACCGTGACGATGACTTGCTGACCTTCCGTGCCGGAATAAGATGCTGAGCCGAAGGATAATTTACCTGGACTATCATCGTCGAGAATCGTTCCCAAGCCTTGCGCCTTGCCGAAATCGGCGTTTGTTATGCCGGTAAAATTGACGAAAAACGTTTCGTCGAGTTCGGGCGTTAAATCGCCGTTGACTGTCACAGCGACGGTTTTCGCCGTTTCGCCCGGCGCGAAATCCAAATGTCCGCTCGTTGCCGTGTAATCGGACGAAGCGGTCGCCGTTTGATTCACCGTCGCATAATCAACTGCCGTCGGCAGACCGCTCGGCGCGGACAATGTGACGTGAAAAACGAATTGCGTCGTGCCTGAATTGCCTTCCTTCTGCGACACGTCGTCAATCGAGAATGAGGGCGGCGAATCGTTATCCTGAATCGTCAATATCGCCGTATTCGGATTAACGAGATACGAACCGTTGGTCGGAAAGCTGAGTGTTAATTTCAAGGTTTCGGCTGGTTCGTCAAGCGCGTCTTCTTTGATTGGAACATCGAACGATTTGACGGTTTCGCCATTGTTGAAAATCAGCGTTCCGCTCGTTTCCGTATAATCTTGTCCCGCAATCGCGGTTTCGTCGCTCGTGTGATAATTGACCTGAATCGTGCCGAAATTTCCGTTTGTGCGATTGACGACAATCGTCCGCGTTCCCGCCGCCTCGTTCGCCGTGTAAGTCGCGGCGGAAAACGATAAAACTCCGGGCGGCGGATTGACCGTGTAACACGGCGAAAATTCGGACGTATTGCCGCCCGCGTCGGTCGCGGTGACGACAATGATTTGTCCCACTGTCAAAGGAACATCCAAATAATTAAAATAGCCGGAGCCGCTGTTGGGGACGGTCAGGCTTTTTGAGGCGATCAGATATTTCCCTTCGCCGTTGCCGGAAGCGTCACATGAATCCACGCGGTAAAAATCGAGCGTAAAGGGCGAGTTCGGCGTGCTGACAAGCGTTCCGGCGAGCTGCGCCGGCGACGCGTTCATTAAAATCGGATAATTTTGCTGATTGTTCGCGCCCGTGTCCGAATCGGTCGCATCGTTCGGCGTGACGCCGTTCGCTTCCAAATCAATGCCGAGTCCGCCGTTTGAGTAAATCGAATTACGCTGAACGCGGTTTCCTGTCCCGAAAAGAATGTTGACGCCATCGCCGCCGTTAAAAGCGATTGTGTTGTCCGAACCGGAAACAGGCTCGCCGATATAACTGCCCGCAGGTTTTTGCGTCGGCGAGCTTAATAAACCGATTTGCACGCCGTTTTGCCCGTTGCCGAGATTGTCGCCCGCCGCGTTTGTCCCGATAAAATTATTAACTACCGTATTTCCGACAGCCGAAGTGTTCTGAATCTGAATTCCGTTGAGCGTGTTGCCGGAAACGACGTTGGCGGCTGTGTCAATATCGCTCAGACCGACTTGATTAAACGCTCCGGCGAGAATGATTCCGTTGCCCTGATTCGGCAATTTTGCGGTTGCGGTCACATTCGTTCCGATGAGATTGGCGTACATTTCGATTTGCGAGATGCTCGATGTGATTTCGATTCCGTCGCCGCCGTTGCCGGAAATCAGATTGCCGTCCGCCGCGTTCGTAAAAGAGCCGATAACGTGCTTGACAGCGATAAAAGGCTCGCCGCCAACGACAATTCCGCCAATCGCATTCGGAACGGCGGCAGTTCCGGCGAGATTTGTCCCGATGCGGTTGCGTTTAATCAAAATCGGAGCGGGCAAATCCGTCGAACTGATTTGAATGCCGTAAATTCCGTTGCCGGAAATCAGATTGCCGCCGTTTTGTCCGTTGATCGTTCCGCCGATTGTGGTTTTAGCGTTGCCGCCGACCGCGATGCCGTTATCGCCGTTCCCCAAATCGTTCGCGCCGGTCGAATCCGTCCCGATGTAGTTGCCGTAAATCAAAGTCGTTTGCCCGCTCAACAAAATTCCGTTCTCGCCGTTGCCGGAAATTATGTTGCGCGCCGCCGGATTTGTGCCGCCGATGTTGACCGTAATTTCGTTCGGCTCATTGAGATTGCCGATGGCGACGCCGTTTTCGTCGTTCGGAAGCGACGCGCTGCCGCCGGCGTTAACGCCGATATAATTGCCGTAAATGTTTAGCTGCGCGTCGGCTGCGCCCGACAAATAAACACCGTTGCCGCCGTTACCGGAAATTACGTTGCCTTCAAAAGTTCCCGTGCCGCCGATGTTGTAAATGCTGTTGTCGGTCGCGCTGATATAGATGCCGTGAAAAGCGTTTCCCATATCAATCAGACCGTTCGAATTCGTTCCGATGCGGTTTCCCTCCACAGTCAAATCACATTTTCCGGTACAATTGGAGCGAATTCCATTTCCGCTGAAACGATTGATCGCGAGTCCCCTGATCGTCACCGAAATTGCGGGCACAATCACTCCGCCGATGAACGGCGGCGGGCTTTGAATATAAAAACCGTTCGCATTGCCCGCGCCGTTTCCGTCCAGCGCGATAATGGGTGCGCCGAAATAACCCGGTTGCGTCGTGCCGTCAATCGTCAGAGACGTTTTGATAACGGGGAGCGCCGAAACGGGCTGAATCAAAACCGCATTGGCGGCGAGATTGAAATTGATCGTGTCCGCGCTCGCGCCGTTCGCGTTTGCGGCGTTGATTGCTTCGCGCAAGCTGCAAAACTGATCGCAAACATCGTTAACCGCATCGCCGCCCAATGTAACGGTAAATGTCGCCGCCCGCGCGCTCGAAATAAACCCTGAAATCAAAATAACAAAAACTAAAAGATAAATTCTGGAAAACATAATCAACTCGACTTCTAAAAAATTCGCGCGCATTTCTCGCGCTTTTGAAGCATTAAGCCGAATCGAAAAATAAAAAACGCCACCCGTTCGGGCGGCGTTGAAAAATATTGCATAATATTTGTAAACGCCTACCAATACTGAATCACTCCGGCAACTCCGTTATTGTTTTCCACGCCCTGCTTCAAATAATCTTTGAAAAAACTCGTGCGCGGCGAGACGACTTTATCGCCTTTCCAATAAGGGTTAATGTAAGTGGTGCTTTCGCGGTCTTCCTCCCACGAATTATCCGCTACCGTCACGGCGGTAATAACAATCGAATGTAAACCGAGCGCGAATTTACCGTGAACCAGAACCGGACCGTTGGCGAGATAACCGGCTAATTCGGACGCCGTGAAAGGCTTTTTCCCGGCTACGGAATTCATTCCAAAGGCTTTTGCCGCTTTTTCCCAATCCGATTTGTCGAGACCTTTCAGAAAGCTCTCGTCACTTCTTTTCTTAGTCAGCGCGGCTTCGAGCAGCGTTTGAATTGAATCTTTTGTTTTTCCCTTCCAGTCGAACATCATTTGGTAAGCCGCCAGCCAGCAGGTCGCGTCATTTTCCTGCGGAATCGGCTTTAAATTTTTGTTTCTGATTGCGTATGTCGTTGTCATAATTTTTTTCTCCTTTTTAAAAGAACTGCTCTTGCTTATTGAGTGAAGATAATCCGCCGAAAAAAAGAAAACGCCACCCGTGCGGATGGCGTCGTAATTTTTTGAAAATTGGATTTTAGGGAAAACTTTTATGCCGCACGTTCGATTCGTAATTAAACAATCCGACTTTGCAGAGCTTTGGCGACGGCTTCGGATTTTGAATGAACCTGCAATTTCTCATAGATGTGGCGCATATGAAATTTGATCGTATTGTAACTGACGCCAAGTTCTTCTGCGGCGGTCGTGTAATTGTGTCCTTCGACAATCAATTTTAAAAGTCTGGTTTCGTGCGGCGTCAAATCGTAATCTACTTTTTCGGAAGGGCGAATATCGCGAAACAATCGAATCACGCGCATCGCCACTTCGGGCGACATCGGCGCGCCTCCCGACACGGCTTCGCGGATGTTTTCGATAAGTTTCGCGGGCGATGTCCGCTTTAAAAGATAGCCGCTCGCCCCGGCGCAGAGCGCGTCGAAAATCCGCTCATCATCGTCGTAAACTGTTAGCATCAAAACCGTCATTTGCGGAAACTGCTCTTTTAAAATTTTGACGCCTTCGATGCCGCTCATTCCCGGCAAACCAATGTCGGATAACAAAACGTCCGGCACTTCGCGGCGAAGGCGCGGAATCGCTTCTTCCATTGAACGAAAACTACCCGAACATTCGAATCCGTCGGTGAAATTGATGAGCATCGTCAAACCTTCGCGGATGTTTCTCATATCCTCGACGACGGCGGTTTTGATGGTGTTTGTTGCTGGATTTTCCATTTCTTGAAAACAATTTACGACGAATAAATCTTTCCGTCGCCACCCGTGTGGATGGCTGATTCGACGAGCAGCGGCAGGCGCAAATTGACGGTTGTGCCTTTACCCGTTTCCGATACGATTTCCAATTCCCCATTCATTTCCGCCGCGCGCTTTTTCATATTCGGGATTCCATTGCCGCCGTCGCTATCTTCGTCAATATCAAAACCGTTTTCCGCCGCAAATCCCTTTCCGTCGTCGGCAATTTTCAAAAGCAAATCTCCGTTTGCGATTTCGACTTCAACGCTGACGCGCGGCGCGCCGGAATGTTTAGCGATATTGTTGATTGATTCCTTAAAAATCAGAAAAACTTCGCGGCGAACGTTTGTGTTGACGACGATTTCGTCGTCTCTGTGCGGCGCGTGGAATTGCAATCCGATGCCTTTCGCCGAAAGCACATCGGAAGCGAAACGTCGCATTCGCTGAGTCAAATCCGAAAAATGGTCTTTCGACGGATTGATTGACCAAACGATGTCGCTCATTGTACCGACGAGTTCGTTCGAGACGTTTGAAATCGCCCGCAGAGGCTCGGCTGCCGCGCCGTTGCCGTTTTTTGTCTGCTGGCGAGCGACTTCGGACAAAATTGCGATTTGCGTCAAAGAAGCGCCGATGTCGTCGTGCAAATCGGTTGCAATCCGCGAGCGCACTTTTTCAAGCTCGGCGAGCCGTTCCCCGCGCGATTTGAGCAATTCTTCTTCGGCGCGGTTGGCTTCGGTCAGCGCGGCGTTGATTTCACGCAGCCGCGCCGTGCGATAACGGTAAAGCAAATAAAGCACGGCGGCAATGAGCACTATCGCCAGCGCGACGAACCACCAACGCGCCCAAATCGGCGGCAAAATAGTAAAAACGACCGCCGCCGGACGCTCGCTCGCAGCGCCTTCCGAATTAACCGCGCGAACCAGAAAACGATAAGCGCCGGGCGACAGATTGGCGAAAGTGACGCTGCGCTGTTCGGTCGGAGCAGACCAATCAGCATCAGCCCCTTCCAGTTTGTATTGATACCGCAGATATTCTCCGGCGCGAAAATCCAACCCGAAAAATTCAATTTGAAAGTTGTTTTCCGTATGCGTCAGCTCGCCCTTTTCGATTTGCACATCACCCAATTCCGAAACCGTCTGCTCAACTCCGGCAATTCGCAACCCGCCGAGCAAAATTGTCGGTACTGGCGGGGTTTCATCGGGCAGAGGATTGAGTCTCGATAACCCGCCCATCGTCGCAAACCACAATGTGCCGTTGCGGTCGCAATGCGAATCGTTGACGAAATCGCCCGCCAAACCGTCGGCAATCGTGTAATGCTTAATACGATTCGTGTCGGGCGAAAGTCTGTCAACACCGCGAACGGTTCCCGCATAAATTCTTCCGAAGCGATCTTCGGTAATCGTCCGCACGCTGTTGCTCGAAAGCCCGTTATCAGTAGTAAAACGGACGAATTGCGGAGTTTCCGCGCCCGTGTCGTCAATGCGAAGCAATCCGCCGATTCCCGAAGCGAGCCATAAACGCCCGGTTTTATCAACGTGCAAATCTCCGATCAAACCGTCGGGCAAGTTTTCCGTAAAAGTCGTAAAACGTCCGTTTGAATAACGCGCAACACCTCCTTCATAAAATCCGAGCCAGAGATTACCCTGAAAATCTTCGGCAAACGACGAAACGGATTTATTCGGCGGATAGCCGTCGGCTTCAGTAAAGGAACTAAAACGATTTTCGCTCCGGTTAAATTGCGCCAAACGCAGAGCAGCGTCTTTCGTCGGCTTTACGCTGACCCAGATTGTGCCTCTCGAATCTTCATAAATTTGAAATAGCTGATCGGCGCTCAACCCGTCCGCGCTCGAATAAGCGGCGAGCGGTTTCGCCAAATCCGAAGCGGCGAAGCGATAAAGCTTTTCGCTCGTCAAAATCCACCATTCATTGCGGCTGTCAAGAAACGCGTAACGCGAAGTCCAAACGAAAGCCGATTTTAAAGGAATCTGGGGACGTACGGAATCAAAAGTTTTCCCGTCAAAATGATTCAGATAAAACTCGCCGTCGCCGAAAACGAGCTTTCCATCAGCCGATTCGGTAATCGTGTAAACGGATTCGGATTTGAAGCCGTCCGCCGCTCCGTAGCTTGTCAAGCCTTTGCGGTCGAGCCGCGCCAATCCGTTTCGCCCGCCGATCCAGAGATTGCCCGCCGCGTCTTCCATCATCGGCGAAAGTCCGGTAGCAAATCCTTGCGCCGGGTCGTAACGGTGAAACGCGCGCCCGTCAAACTCGACTAATTCATTGCTGGTCGTCAGCCAAATGTGTCCCTCAACGGTTTGGTAGAGACGTTTGGAGAGAAATTTAGAAAGTAGATCGCCGCCCGTCAAAAACAGAATCTCCCCCGCATTTTCGGGCAGACGAATTTCTTTTTCCATTTCGGCGGGCAGAGCGTAATGTCCGCGCAAGGGTTTAATCGTCAATTGACCTGCATCGGCAAGAGATTCAAGCGATTCGGGTTTGATGACGAACAGTTCCAGCGCCCGCGCCAGCCAGATTCTCCCGTCCGCCGCCATCAACATCGCCAGATTACCTTGTGTGTTAAATGTCTCGCCTTCGTAAAAAACGATTCGTTTGTCGGGCAGACGGCGCACCAAGCCCCAGCTCGTGTTCAGCCACAAACTACCGTCGGCGGCTTCGGCAATGTCGGCGACGCCAAAATCGCGGTTCGGATGCGGCGGTAAATCAAGCTCGATTTTTTCAATGACGACTTTCCCGTCCCGTTCTTTTAGAAGGTTGAGATTGCGCCCCGCCGCAAACCATAAATTGCCCGCGCGGTCTTCGAGCAGCCCGCCGCGCGCGCTGCTGACGAATTCGGCATTGAGCGTCGGGCGCGCCGCGTTTCTTTGATTGGCTGAAGAAACAGCTTCCGGTTTGAAACGAAACAGCCCGCCGGTCGTCGAAATCCAATAATCTCCGGCGCGCGTTTCATAAATATTTTCGATTCCGGGCGCAGGATTTTCCGCGCCGACCTGATAAGTGACAAACCGCGAACCGTCAAAACGCGACAGTCCGTCGCGCGTGCAAAACCACATAAAACCGCGCGAATCGCGCGTGATTGAATTGATAAAACTGCTGCCCAATCCGTCGGCTGAAGTGTAGATTTTAACGGGCAGACGCTCGGCTCTGGCGGGCAGAAAAACCTGCGCCGACGACAAAATCAGGAGCAGCCAAAATCCAAACAAAGCCGAGTTTTTTCGAGCCGACTTCATACGTTTTCCGTTTTTGGTCAAGACACTCTGCGAGGGGACGACGCCGATAAACCTGCGTCTTTATCTTTTGCAGCCGAAAAATTGAAAGTAATATTAACTCTCGCTGCGGGCAAACTCAATGGCTTTTTCAATTACATTTTGATTTGCCGATAATGCTTTGTCCGCTTGTTCGCGTCCGATTCCGGCTTTGTGCATAACAATCGCCACGCGCAAATCATCGCCCGCGCGGTTCATTAAATCTGCTGCGTCGCTTGTGTCCAAATCTGTTTCAGCCTGCAAAATTCTTAAAGAACGTTCTTTTAGTTTTTGATTCGACGATTTGACGTTCGTCATACGGTTTCCGGTCACGTAGCCGAGCCGAATCAACGTCGCGGTCGAAAGCATATTCAAAACCATTTTCTGCGCCGTTCCGGCTTTCATTCGCGAAGAACCGGCGATAACTTCCGCGCCGACGACCGGGACAATCGCAATTTCCGCCGTTTTCGTAATTGCCGAATCCGGCACGCAGGTTATCGCGGCGGTAAAACAACCCAAATTTCGCGCATATTCGACAGCCCCGATTGTATAAGGCGTTCTGCCTGATGCCGCGATTCCGACGACCGCATCTTTTTCCGTCACGCCGCGCTTTTGCAAATCCGTCGCTCCGGCTGCTTGGTCGTCCTCGCTGGCTTCGACGGCTTTGTAAAGCGCATCGTAACCGCCCGCGATAATTCCCTGCACCAGTTCCGGCGAAACTCCGAAAGTCGGAGGACATTCGCTCGCGTCCAAAACGCCGAGACGCCCGCTCGTTCCGGTTCCGACGTAAAAAAGTCTGCCGCCGGTTTTCAAACGTTCGACAATACTATCAATCGCGGCGGCAATTTGCGGCAGAACTTTTTCGACCGCGAGCGCGACAGTTTTATCTTCTTCGTTAATCAGCCGCACGGCATCGAGCGTCGGCAGCCGATCAATTTCCCTCGTTCGCGGATTTTCTTGCTCTGTAATCGGAATTGACATATTTTTGTCGGTTAAGAATGCCTTTAACCGCAGGAAAACGTCAAGATAAAGACGGTAACCGCGCTTGAACCTCTTCAAAAATATGGCGACTTTCGTTTTTTGACGGAAATTAGAGACTTATTGCCCGTTGAGAATGATTAAGGTATAAATTTCATTATGAACCACAACGGAAACGGCACACGACCGCAGCAG
Organism: Pyrinomonadaceae bacterium; assembly: GCA_036388775.1. Lineage (GTDB taxonomy): Bacteria > Acidobacteriota > Blastocatellia > Pyrinomonadales > Pyrinomonadaceae > JALZCH01. Next base: position 20,541 of record DASVRD010000073.1, read on the forward strand.
AAAAATGTTTTAGGCGAAAAATTGGAAGATTGTTCGCGCGATCCGCTAACCGGATTTTTCCGCGACGGCTGCTGCAAAACCGGACCGAGCGACACTGGCAGCCATACGGTCTGCGCCCAAGTAACGGCGGAGTTTCTGGCATTTTCACGCGAACGCGGCAACGATTTATCAACGCCGCGCCCGGAATTCAATTTTCCCGGTTTGAAACCGGGAGATTCATGGTGCGTAGTCGCGGCGCGCTGGCGCGAAGCTCTCGAAGCAGGCGTCGCGCCGCCTGTTAATTTAAATGCCACGCACCAAGCGGCTTTGAATTACGTTTCGCTCGAAGATTTGCGGCGGCACGCGCTTTAGCTTTCGATTCTGCCCAATTCATTTTTGAGCCGGCTCAATTCAAGCTGTTCCATAAGTAAATCGTTAAATCTTTCGGTTTCGCCCGCTCGTTCCGATTGTCTAAGCCCTTCGGAGATTTCGCGCAAGCGGCGGTCAATCGCCATTTGGCGAAGCGAAATCACACATTTTTCGGCTTTCATCAAAACTTCGTCAATCGTTTCATCTTCGGCGCGCGCCGCGTCGCTCAAAAATAAAACCGAGAGCGAATCCGAATCTCCGGCAAACGCCTGTAAATTTTCAGCGTTGATTTCGCCGCCGTTTGCATTTAATTCAATGATCGCACGGAAAATATTGGCAGACGCGAGGTGTTCGTAATCCGAAGGCTCAAGCTGCGGCATAATCGCTTCGCGCAATTCTGGATCGTGAATTATCAATTCGAGCAAATCCTGTTCGGCAACCGTCGGTTTTGCCTGCACGGCTTCGGCGACTTGTTGTTTAAAATCGTCGTAATTCGGGCGATTCGTGTTGGCGGCTTCGAGTTGTAAAGATTTGAGCAGCGTGGCGCGATGTGTTGAATCAATCTGGAAACGATTGATCGCGGCGTCAAGAAATTCCTGCCGCTGAATCGCGCTTTTGACCACTCGCAAAAACGGCAAAACGTCTTCGATTGCCGCTTGTTTGTCCGCCGCGTTACGAAAATCGCGTCCTTCAGCGGCTTGTTCCAAAACAAATGGCGCAAATGTGACCGAGCGTTTGGCGTGCTGCTGATTGTATTCGACGATGCCGTTATTTCTGATAAATTCGTCAGGGTCTGCGCCGTCGGGCAAAACAAGGATTTTGGTTTCAAAATCTTCGGCGAGCAGAATTTCAATCGCGCGTTTCGCCGCTTTGATTCCGGCTTTGTCGCCGTCGTAATTGATTTTAATGCGGCGGCAAAAACGCGATAAAAGCCGCGCCTGATTTTGCGTCAAAGCCGTTCCGAGACTCGCCACGCAATTTCGCGCGCCGTATTGAAACGGCGTCAGCAAATCGAGATAGCCTTCGACCAGAATCGCAAATTTGCGCCGACGGATTTCCGCCGCGTTTTGATAAAGCCCGTATAAATTATCGCCTTTGATATAAGCGGCGGTTTCCGGGGAATTTAAATATTTCGGCTCGCCCGCGCCGAGCGTTCTTGCACCGAACGCAATCGGCTTTCCCGCAATATCCAAAACCGGAAAAATCACGCGCCCGCGAAAACGGTCGTAAACGCGATTTTTCTCCTCGTTTTTGCTGACCAAACCGCTCATCTCGATTTGTTTGTCGTCCGCGCCTTTTTGTTTTAAAAACCCTAGCAGCGCGTCCCAACGGTCGGGCGCGTAACCGAGCCGGAAAGTTTTGCGCGTTTCATCGGAAAGCCCGCGTTTTTCGAGATATTCACGCGCCGATTTCGCCTCCGAGTTGTTTTCCTGCAAATGATTTTCCCAAAACTCCATCGCCCAGCCGTTTAATTCAATGACAATTTCTGCTTCTTTTTTCCTGACTTCGGCTAGACGTTTTTGCTCTTTGTATTTTTCCTCGTCGCCTTTGCTCTGCATCTGCGGCGCGGGCAATTGAACGCCTTGTTTGTCGGCGATGATTTTCACGGCTTCGCCAAACGCGACGTTTTCCATCTGCATTACGAAGTTGAATGCGCTTCCCTTGACGCCGCAGCCGAAACAATAGAAAAAGCCTTTCGGATTAACCGAAAACGAAGCCGTCTTTTCGCCGTGAAACGGGCAATTCGCCCAGTAATTATTGCCCTTTTTCTTAAGCTGCACGTAGTCGCCGACGAGCCGCACAATGTCGGTTTGCTGTTTTAGATTTTCGAGAAAATTCTGGTCGTAGCGCATTATTTAGCAATTTGAATTAATGTTTTGATTTCGTCAATTGCTTCCAAAGCGGCTTTTTCTCCGGCTTCGATAAACTCTCGCGACCGCCCCACTTCATCCCAGCGCAGATGTTTTACTTCGGGGCGAATCACGATGTCGGCGGTGTTTAACTGATAACGCGAAACAGTTCGGAGCATCAACATTGCCGACTGGAAAAAAACGCCGACAATGGTTTGAGGTTTGTCCAAAAAATTTGCGCCTTGTGAAACAACATCAACGGCGATGACAAAATCTGCGCCCAAATCTCGCGCGGTAACGGTTGGAATGATTTCAACCACCCCGCCGTCAATCAATTGGCGTCTGTCTTCGCTAATAACCGGGACATAAAGCCCGGGAACGGCACAGCTTGCGCAGATTGCAGTTGCCAGATCGCCGCGTTCCTTCATCACGACTGCATCACCGGTGTTTAAATCGGTCGCGACGCAGGCAAAAGGAATCGGCATTTCTTCAAAACGCTGAACCGGCAAATTTTCCCGAATATATCCGCGCATTTTATCGGTCGAGAGAATTCCGAAACGCGAAAAAGCGATTCGCCCCAAAAGAGTCCAGCGCACTTTTGCAGCCATTTCCGCGATTTGCGTGACTGTTAAGCCCGAAGCGAAAGCGCCGCCAACGAGCGAACCGGCGCTCGTTCCCGCTACGCAATCTATCGGAATGTTGTGTTCGAGCAAAACTTTCAGCACGCCGACGTGTGCCATTCCACGCGCCGCGCCGCCCGAAAGCGCGAGACCGATTTTCATATCTTGAAGATTAGCGCGTTTGCGATGGATTTTTCCAGAGGTCTTGCAGGCAAATTTTGAATTGATTTGAATGCCCTCTGAACTTTCTTGTCATAAAAATTCGGAGCGCAGTGTTTTGATTAACAGACGACGGTTTTCGGATAAATTTAACCATTTGTCACGAACTAAAAAAAAATCATAACAAAACGGTAATAATCCGGGGCGGCAAACGTTTTTATAGTACGGCAATAATTTAGCTATAGCCGCAAAAGGAGTTAGTTATGAAGCAAATGCTGCTTATTCTGTTTATCATCGCATTCGTTTCAGCCGTTTACGCTCAAGATGACAATAAGCTGAATTCGAACGTTTATCTCAACGAGGAAAATAAGTCGAATTCAACCAACATAGAAGACCAGCTTTTATGGCTTCCCGCTGATTTCGGCGGTTCTTCGACGCCGGATGCGGATGAAGCCATAGTATTAAATGAAAAGGGCGTCCGTTTAGCACTCGAAAAGCATTACAGCGAAGCCGTGACGCTTTTTAAAAAGGCTATGGCACTCGAACCGAAATCCGCTTCCATAAACTACAATTTGGCATCGGCGCTCAACTACGCCGGGCGTTTCGATGAGGCGATCCGAGAATTCAATCGTTTAATCGAAATTAAACCGGATTTCGGAAAGGCTCATCTTGGTTTGGGCAATGCATTGTTTAAATCAGGGCATTATGAAGATAGCGTTACCGCTTTTAGACGAGCCGCCAAACTTGAACCGGCAAATTTCCTGATAGTCAGAAATCTGGGGATCGGGCTTTATCACATCAAAAATTATCAGCAGGCGCTCGAAACGTTTGACGCGGCAGTCAAATTACAACCAAACAGCGCTCAGATTCACAACGACAGGGGCGCAATTCTGTTTGCGGTCGGGCGTTTTCAAGAAGCGATTGAAAGCCTGCGGCGCTCCATTACGCTGATGCCGACCTTAGCCGACGCGCACAACAATTTAGGCGTTGTGTTGACCAAAATGGGAAAGATAAAGGAAGCGCACAAATGCTATTTGGAAGCGGTTAAGCTTCGTCCCGATTGGGGTTACGCGCAATACAATCTCGCCGTCAGCTTCCAGGCGAGAAATAAACGCGATGAAGCGTTAAAGCATTTAAATATTCTCAAACGGCTTGACGCCAATCTCGCCGAACAACTCAGAAAGCAACTGAGCGAAGTCTACATTCTGGATGCGTCGAAAATGGAGAATTAATTTAGTTGACCGGCTTATTTAACCAACTCTGCAAATCGCGGGTCTTCGCGCAAATTATCGAGCATCGGATCAACGCGGACGAAAGAAAATCCGACGACGTGAGTATCTTTGGCTTTTTTGAGCCACTCCAATCCCCTGTCAGTTTGATTCAGAAGCGAATAAATGACGGCGATTTCGTAAGGTGTGACGTGTTGAATCTGACCGTTTTTGATTAATTCGTCGAGATTTCGGCGGGCTTCGTCCCCGCGTCCGATTGCTGCCAGAACGTGCGCCAATTTTGCGCGCGAAGTCGGCGTGTCGCCGGCAAAAGCGAGTTCTTTTTCGTAAACTTCGAGCGATTCCTGCGCCATTCCTTTTTTCTCGTAATTCCAGCGCAACACGGCGTAAGCGCCAACCGATGAGGGATCAATTTCGAGCGCGCGGCGACATTGTGCGATGGCTTCGTCATAGCGGCGGGCGTAAAACAAAACGTTGGCGACGGCGAGCGCGATCACCGCCGAACGCGGTTCAAGCTCTTCTGCGCGGCGCATAATATTTACCGATTCATCGTGCCGTCCTTGCGCCGAAAGCAGAAATGCGTACCATTGATTCGCCGTCGCGTAATTCGGTTTTAAGTTGATTGCGCGGCGAAATTCGTCTTCCGCTCCGACGTAATTGCGCTCGTAGTGAAAGCGGACAAAGGCGAGCGAAGCGTGCGCTTCGGCGATTTTCGGATCGAGCGCGACGGCGCGCCCCGCCGCCGCTTTCGCATTTTCCCAGGCGTCCGGCGGCGGCGGTTCCTGATACCAATTTAAAAGAGCTTGGCAATCGGCGAGTCCCGTGTAAGCGAGCGCAAATTTCGGGTCAATTTCGATTGCCTGCTGAAACAAAGAAATCGCTTGATGAAGCCCTTCGACCGTGCGTTTTCCGAAATGATAGCGCCCGGCGAAATAAAGTTGCTGCGCGTCGTTGCTGGTCGTAAAATGTCTCGTCAGATTTTGTTTTTCCGCGCTCGTTAGCTGCAAGCTGAGCGAAGTGACGATTTTTTCGCTGATGTCGTCCTGTAAATCGAATAAATTGTTGTTCGGCGCGGCGAAATTTTCCGTCCAAACAACCGTGCCGTTTGCGGCGTCAATCATTTCCAGCTTAGCTTCGACTTGCCGTTCTTTTCGCTCGACGCTGCCGCTGACGACGTAATCAACCGCCAATTCGCGCCCGATTTCCTGCGGAGCTTTGCTGGTTTTTAAGAATTTGCGAACCGAAGTCGCCGAGCGCAGATTGACTTCCTTCAATTCGCTCAATTTATTCGTCACCAAATCCGCCGTGCCGACGCCGAGATATTGCTCATCGTCCGTTCTCGCCCCGATTGTCGTAAACGGCAGAATGGCGATTGAGCGCAAACGTTTTTGCGCGTCTTTCTCGGAATTTACCGGCGCTGCGTTCGTTTGCGCTTCGGGCTGCGGCGCGGCGGAAGAATTTCGCCAGCCCGCATTCCAGCCGTACCGTATCGCGACTGCTGCGGTGGCGAAAATGCAAACCAGAACAACGGCGGTGACCGCTAAATTGCGCGGCGAGAAAACGCTTCGTTTCGTTTTCGGGAGAATCGGCGTTTCGCCGGTCATTTTCGACTCGCCGTCGCCGGTCATTATCTGCGTCGAAGGCGTGCTGGTCTTCTCGATTTCCGCTCCGCGAGCGCGCAAAAACGATGGATTTTCCGTGAGTTCGAGCAAACGAATAAAGCGCGACTCGTTTCGTAAATTATCGAAGGCAGGTTCAACATCGAGCCAAACCAGCCAAGCTTCGCGCTGTTCGTAGGCTTTTTCAAGCAGCTCAAGCGTTTTCTTTTTATCGCCTAAGAAATTGTAGATCAGCGCGGTTTGATACGAGGAAACGAAACGGTTTGCTGACATTTCTTCGATTTTCCGCAAAACCGCCCGCGCTTCCTCGCGTTCGCCTGCGGCGGCGAGCGTCTGCCCGTAAACCGAGAGCATATAAATGCTGTCGGTCGTCAATTCCATCGCGCGGCGAATCGCGTTGACCGCTTCGTCATAACGCCCGACAATCCGCAGAGTCCAGCTCAAACCGGCGTAGTTAATCGCATACAGCGGATTTGCCGCGATGTTCTTCTCGTACTGAGCGATTGAATCGCGAAAACGGCGCGCGTAATACAAAACCCACGCGAGATTGTAGGCGTTAAACGGCGCGAGCGGATCGAGCGCGACTCCGCGCCGGGCGTGATAATCGCCTTCGTCAAAACGCCGTTCCATCGTCAGATGAAGCGAATACCAAAGATGCCCGACGACGCTATGCTCGTTTAATTCCAGGGCGCGGCGACATTCGCGCTCGCCTCGTTCCCAATCGTAATTGCCGCCGACGATAGCGAAACCGAGAGAAGCGTGCGCGTCCGCGAGTTCCGAGTCAAGCGCGATGGCGCGTTCGGCGGCTTCGATAGCGGCTTTGAAACATTCGTTGGCGGGCAAGACGCCGTAAACGCCGAGCCAGTTGTAATAATCGGCGATTCCGGCATATGCCAGAGCGTAATTCTGATCGAGCGCAATCGCTTGATTGTAAGCGACAATGGCTTTGGCAAAACCTTCTTCGGTAAAAGTGTTCCAGTGATAACGCCCGCGCAGATAAGCCTCGAAAGCGTCGGCATTGTCCGTTCCGCGTTTTAAAAGCTGCTCGCGTTCATCATCGGTCAGGCGCGAAACCAGAGCCATTGCGACGAGCGTCGAAATCGCGTCTTCGAGACTTAAAACGTCGGTAAACTTTTCGTCGAATCTCTCCGCCCAAACCGTGGTTCGTTCGGCGACATTCAGCAATTGAACCGAAATCCGAATGCGGTCGCCCGCGCGTTGAATGTGACCGTCGAGAATAAATTCGACGCCAAGCTCGCGCCCCGCGCCGAACGGGTCGAAATTGCCTTCGCCGTAGCGCAAAACGCTGCTCGTCGGACGCACGACGAAACGCCGAACATTCGAGAGACGGGTAATCATCGCATCCGCCAAACCGAGTCCTAAAAATCGGTCGCCGGTGTTTTCGTCCGCCAAAACATTGAGCAATTTAAAAGGCAAAACCGCAATCGAACGGTCGCCCGTCTGATTGCCGTCGGTCGTGTAAGATTTTTCAACGTTGCCGACGTAAGAAACCGCGCAAGGTTCGGCGTTCACCGCCGCGCCTTCGAGATGGCGGGAAATGTCGTCGGAAAAATCTTTCGCGGTTGGATAGCGCCCATCGGTTTCTTTGCAGAGGGCTTTTAAAATTATGTTGTCGAGATTTCCGCCGATTTCCGATTCGAGTTTTGAAATATCGGCGCTTCGCAATTCGGCGGCTTTCTCCGCCGTGATCTGATTTTGCGCGTAGCTCGCCAGCAGATTTTCCGGTTTTGCCACCGATTTGCTCGGCAATTCGATCTCCGATTCACAAATCACGCGCGCGATCTCGTGCGCGGCGCGTCCCGTAAAACTGTACGGGCGATGTCCCGATAAAAGCTCGTAAAGCAAAACGCCGAGCGCGTAAACATCGGAAGTTGACGTGACCGGAAGACCACGAACCTGTTCGGGCGAAGCGTATTCCGGCGTCATCAAACGCATCATCGTCGAAGTCGGATTCACAGATTCGTGAATCATATCCGGGTCTAAAATTTTGGCGATTCCAAAATCGAGCAGCTTCGGCACGCCGGACGGAAGAACGAGAATATTTCCCGGTTTGATGTCGCGGTGAATAATTTGCGCTTCGTGAGCGTAATGAACGGCGGAACAAATCTGCCGGAACAGATGCAGCCGCTGGCGAATGTTTAATTTGCGCGCGTCGCAATAACGATGCAGCGGTTCGCCTTCGATGTATTCCATCACGAAAAACGGCAAACCGTCTTCGGTCGTGCCGCCGTCAATCAGACGCGCGATGTTCGGATGATCGAGATTGGCGAGAATCTGTCGCTCGTGGCGGAAACGGCGGACAATAAAATCCGTGTCCATTCCGCGTTTGATAAGCTTGATGGCGACGCGCTGGCGAAATTCGCCGTCGTCTCTTTCGGCGAGATAAACCGCGCCCATCCCGCCGCGCCCGATTTCTTTGGTCAGACGAAAAACACCGACGCGCTGCCCGATCATCTGGTCTTCTGCGTGATAACCGATGACGGACGGCATTTCTCTTTCGAGCGAGGAAGCCATTTCGACTCTGGCGGCTGAGTTAAACATCCGGCTGTCGGTCCAGACCGGCGATTCGATAAATCCTTCGGCGGAATCGAAATCGGCGAGCAGCTTTTCGACTTCCCTTTTTAATTCGGCGTCTCCGTCGCAGCTTTGAAGCACAAAGTCCCGGCGTTCGGCGGAATTTTCAATATCCAACGCCGATTGAAATATTTCTTCAATTTGCTGCCAACGCTGAGGAGTCATAATTAATTGAGAACTGAGAACTGAGAACTGAGAATTATGGGAATTATCTTTATAATTTTTTAAGAAGATATTCCGAAATTCTCAGTTCTCAGTTCTTCATTCTCAATTCAAGAAGAGATTTGCCCATAGAGCCAGGCTTTTGCCATTCGCCATTGGCGCTTGACCGTGATTGGGGAAACGCCTAAAACTTCCGCCGTTTCTTCGACCGAAAGACCGCCGAAGTAACGCAACTCAACGATGCGCGATTTTTGCTCGTCAATTTTCGCCAGATTTTCAAGAGCTTCGTCGAGCGCTAACAGCTCCATTGATTTCTCGTCGGAAGAGACAACGAGAATTTCTTCTTCGAGCGGCAATACTTCCGCATCGCCGCCGCGTTTATCCGCCGTGTGCTTGCGCGCGTGGTCTACCAGAATGCGCCGCATCATATTTGCCGCGACGCCGAAAAAATGCGCGCGGTTTTGCCAGCGGACGTTTTTTTGGTCAACCAATTTCAAATACGCTTCGTGAACCAGAGCCGTCGGCTGCAATGTGTGATCGGAACGCTCGCGTCGCAAATAGCGGTTTGCAAGCTGGCGCAGTTCGCCATAGATGAGCGGGAGTAGATCATCCAAAACCTGCGTGTTGCCGTCAGTTAATCTGATCAGCAATTGCGTAACATCTTTAGGCTCGTTGTCGGTCACTTTGGAGAAAAGGCGCGTTCTGAAAACTTCAGAAATCTATGTTGCAAGTATAAAGAAATTCGATGTCCGAAGCAATTTTGAGAAACCGAAAATAAAATTAAGCAAATCAAGATTAAAAGCTCTCCGCGTCCTTTGCGAAAAACCTTAGCGTTCTTTGCGGTTAAGTTTTCTCAGAATTAAACCGCAAAGAACGCTAAGGTTTCGCAAAGGACGCGGAGAAGAATTTGATTCTTAGGTTTTATTCTTGACTCGCATAAACTGATTTGCGGTTTTCCCGGCTTTCAAAAACTTTGCCCGACCTTGATACTTTTTCCGGTTTCTTCGCGCGTTTACTGTTGAAGGCAATTTTAACAGCCGAGCTTTCGCATTAATTTTTAAAAGCAGAAGGAACAGCAGCAATGAAACGTTTTACTCTCTATTTACAATTCGCAATTTTACTGGCTTGCACGGCGTTTTCTCAGAACGCATTCGCCGACGTGAAAATCAAAACCCGGCAGACAACGCAAGGTCAGACGTATGAAAACACGACTTATATCAAAGGCAAACGCCAGCGCACCGAACGCAGCGTGGGCGAAATGTCAATGATTGATATTTTGATGTGCGATTTAAAACAAAGCGTGCAGATTATGCCCGAATCGCGCAGCTTTTTGATTGATTTGTGGGGACAAAATCAACCCGCAACAACACAAAACGCTGCCGACAAATCCACAACGCCCAATTCGCAAGTTCCGGTTGAAAAAGGCGGCGTGATTACGATGACTTATACGAGCAAAGACACGGGCGAGCGCAAACAAATGTTCGGCTACACGGCGCGCCGTATTTTGACGACGATGGAAACCGAATCGTCGCCCGACGCCTGTACCCCGATGAAAAGCAAAATGCAGACCGATGGATGGTACATTGATTTTGCTTATCAGCTCGACTGCGACAGCCAGCATTACAGCAAAATCGGTCAGACAATCGAATCAGGCGGCTGCAAAGACCGTTGGGTGACGAAAAACGTCGGCACGGCAAAGCTCGGTTATCCGGTTTATCAAAAAACGACGATGTTCGACAAAGACGGCAAAGAATCTTCTTCGATGATTAGCGAAGTCGTCGAAATCTCCAAAGCCGTTCTGGAAGCCTCTCTGTTTGAAGTTCCGGCTGGGTACACTCAAGCCAAAGACCGGCAGGAGTTTTACGCGGCTGCTTATTCGACAGGCAAAAAATCCGGAAAATCAGCAATGGATGAAGACGATACGACGAAAAATTCCGGCGCGAGCAATCCTGTCAAAAACCTTCCTCAAACAAACACAAAAGTTGCGACTACACTGGGCGCTAAAAAACCGGGCGTTGCCAGAATCGGTCTGGCGGCGGTTAAAACCGGCGCGGTCGGCGACGGAATGAACGCGGCGCAGCTCGCTTCGGCAATCGGCGCGACGCTCGCCCAATACTTAAAAGCCCCGAACGTCGAACTCGTTCAGCTCGATGCCCAACTGCCGTCGCAAATTGAGACGGAAGCCAAACAAAAGGAATGTGATTTCATCATTTACACGAATGTCGCGCACAAAAAAGGCGGCGGACTCGGCGGAATGTTCGGCAAAGCCGCGGGCAGTATTCTCGGCAGCACAATCCCGATGGCGGGTGGAACAGGCGCCGCAGTCGCCGGTCACGTTGCAGCGACCACGATTTACACGGCGGCTACAATATCCGAAAGCGTCAAATCAAAAGATGAGATAACGCTAGAAATCAAATTGGCTCAGTCCGGCAACGACGTTCTGACCAAGCAATACAAAGCCAAAGCCAAATCCGACGGCGAAGACATCATCTCGCCCATGGTTCAACAAGCCGCGCAGGCAATCATTGACGCGGCTGCCAGAAAATAGTTTTCAAAAAATAATCTTTTAACGAAAAAGGATGAAGCGAAAATGCTTCATCCTTTTTCGTTTTTTTAATTTATGCCGCAACGCCGCTAAATTGCTCCGATTGCAAATATCTGTCTCGTAAAATATTGCAATGGTGTCGTTCGTGACCGGCGAGAATATAAGCCAAAGCGCGAACCGTTATGCTGTTTTCGTTTGCCGTTCCAGCTCGCTGCCAGGCGTTTTCGTCCAGATGTTTGAAAAGAAACAGAGTTGATTTTCTCACCGTTTCAAATTCGGTGATTAATTCTGCGAGCGAGCAATCATTAAACGAAGCGCCGCGAATGTATTCCTTTTCGTCAAAACCGGGCAAAGGCGTCTGGTCGCCGCGCGCAATGCACAATGAGCGATAAGCGAAAACTCTTTCGGAATCAATAATGTGACCGAAGAGTTCTTTTACGCTCCATTTGTCCGGCGCGTAACGAAAATTACCCGCCGATTCGGGAATTGCCTGAACGAGAGACAGCGTTTCATTCAACTGTTCGCTCAAAATCGTCAAAATATTGCCTTCGGGAACGAGCGAAACGTAACCGCCGTAATACGCGGCGTATTCGGTTTCTTCCGGTTTATTATTCGTCATATCTGATTTTTAGTGCGATTCCAAAACAGGTAAAAACTGTCAACTATCAACTGTAAACTGTTCACTGATTTGCAAAAAAATATTTCCGACAAACAGTGAATAGTTGATAGTTTACAGTTGATAGTTTTTCCGTTGGTGCTCAAACTTGTCTCTCATTTCACGTATTTTGCTTCATTGCCCGTTTCCGGCAAGTTGTCGCTGTAATTCCTGCACGGCGCGGTCGAGCTGGCTGTCTTTTCCGCTCAAAGATTCGCCGATTGGACGAGTTACGGGAACATCAACGGGACGCGGAGCGAGTTCCATATCTTTGCCGTCTGCGCCCGTAATCAACTGTCGCGGCAAGCGGAAAACCGTTCCGTCGAATAGATTTGTGTTCCAGGTGAAAATAATCCAACCGGCAGTCGGTTCGCCGACTACTTTGCCCAATTTTAAAGCGCGATAGCCTTCGGTAAAATCTTCGGCGTCGGATAGCGAATGTTGATTTGTGATTAAAATTGTCGGACGTTCGAGCGCGCGCTGTCCCAAAGCCGAGCGCGCCGGGACTTTCCAAAAACCGCGCTCGTGCATATTCAAATAACCGCGCCGGGCAAAAACGTCAATCACATACGGATTGACAAAACCGCCCTGATTGTTGCGGATGTCAATGACAACCGCTTCTTTCGCCTGATTCTGCGCGTCCAGATCAATGTAAAGCTGCTGCAAAGAATTGGCGGACATATCCGGCAGATGAACATAGCCGAATTTGCCACCGGAAATTCGTTCGACGTAAGCGCGATTCGTTTCAACCCATTGGCGATAAAGCAGCAGTTTTTCGTTTTGCGTATTAACCGGCTTAACGATAACTTCGCGTTTGTTTGCGCCGTCGGGCGAAGCCGAAACTTCAAGCTCGACTCGCCGCCCGACTTTGTTTTCAAACAGTTCGTCGAGATTCGTCCCGCTGCTGATTTTCGCGCCGTCTACGCTTAACAAATAATCTCCAACTTTTATTTCGTTTGTTACCGCTACTGGGCTTAAAGCGATGATTTCCGTAATTTTCAAGCGCCCGTTTGCCTCATATTCGTTGCGGTCGAAACGCAAACCGAGTTTTCCGATTGGAGTCGCTTGATTCGCCGGATTTGGGGGCGCGTTGACGCCCAAGTGTGAAGCGTTTAATTCGCCGACCATTAAATTCATCAAACGCCGCACTTCGTCGCCGGTTCGCGCGGTTTGAACGAGTGGCTCGTAAGTTTGCCGCACCGCGTTCCAATCAACGCCGTGAAATTTTTCATCGTAAAAATTGTCGCGCATAAAACGCCAGCCCTGCCGGAAAATCTCCATTTTTTCATCGGCAAAATTAACGTTCAAATCCAAATTTAAATTAAGCGGACGCGCTTCGCGGCGGTCGAGAGAAACAATGTTCACTCGCCCGTTTTCGAGGTAATAAACTTCTTTGCCGTCGGGCGAAAACTGCGCCTCGGATTTAAAAGCCGGAGTGGAAGTTAGCTGTTTCGCCGAAGCGTCGGTAGCCAATTCGTCGAGCGGAAAAGTGTAAAGATTAAATTGCCCTTCGCTCGATGCTAAAACGAGAAGAGTTTTTCCGTCGGGGCTGATTGTTTGCCCCGCAACGTCAACGCCGGTCGGAACTAAACTCAAACGCCGGCGAATGTTGTCGAAAACAATTTCGGTAGTTTTGGCGTCCGCCGCTGGAGAAGGCGAAGGTGACGGACTTGCGGCGGGCGTAGTCTGCGGAGTCGGTGAGGTTTGCGGCGCGGGCGATGTTGCCGGAGTCGGCTGCGGACGCTGCTGCGGATTTTCCTGCCGGAAAAGGTCTCGGAATTGGTCTTCCCGGAATTTCGGCGTTCGTAATCTCAAATCAATTCGCGCCAGCGAGGCTTCTTCGGTTCGCTGGCTGGTGTCGAATAAAACGAAAGTCCCATCGGTGCTCCAGGAAAGCGAATTGCTGTTTGAATTTGCCAAAAAGCTGAGTGGCTGTGCTGCGCCGCCCGTCGCCGAAACGACGTAAACGTTTGTGTAAGAACGCGATTCGGGCTGATTCGCCAAAAACGCAATCCAGCGATTGTCCGGCGACCACGCCAGACTTCGTTTTCCCGCGAGTGGTGGCGCGTCGGTGAAAATTTTTGAAACCTCGCGTTCCTGTTTCGTCGCGAAATCGTAAATCATCAATGAACGCGCGTTGCGCAGAAACGCCAGACTTTTTCCGTCCAGCGAAAAAACGGGCGCAAAATCGTTTCCCGTATTAGTTAATTGCGTTTCGGTTTCCGTTCCGAAATCGTATTGAAAAATCTTTAAATTACCATCGCGCTCAGATGTATAAACAATCCGGCGACTATCGGGCGACCACGCGACGAAAGATTCGGGCGCAACTGTCCTGGTCACGCGCGCCGCTTCGCCGCCGTCTTTTGCCGAACCCGCAAAAATTTCGCCGCGCGCTACGACCGCAACTTTTTTGCCGTCGGGCGCGATTGCCAGTTCGCGGATTTGAGTCGAAAGATTGATTCGTTCGGCGAGCGGCGCTGCCGGAGCGCCGCGCAAAGTTATCGGAATTTCATTCGCTTTGCCGCCGTCCGCGTTTATCGTCCAGATGCGAAAATTGCGCTCGAAAACAATTTGTTTGCCGTCTGCGGAAATATTAGCCCAGAGAACCCGCCCGTCGGTGAAATTCGTCAATTGTTTGGCTTGTCCTGTCGCGCCGAGCGGTTTTGTCCAAATGTTTTGCGTTCCCGTACGGTCTGAAACGAAAAAGATGCGTTTGCCGTCAGCGCTCCACATCGTCCACATTTGTTTGGCGCCGCGTTCGGCAAGCGGCTCGTAGCGGTCGCCGGTTTTCAGCCAGATTTCGCTTTCGTCTATGTGGCTACGTCCTCTGCGCCACCATTGCGAATTGCCGATGCCGCGCGCCGTGAACGCAATCGAGCTTCCATCCGGCGCAGGCGCGGCTTGAAACTCGCTCGTGTAACGGTCGGCGCTGATTTGCATCGGCGTTCCGCCCGCCGCGCGGACGCGGTAAACGTCGCTCATACTCGAAATCTCGCGGCTGGTCGAAGAAAAATAGAGCCATTCGCCGTCACCAGACCAGGCGTCGAGCGTTTCCGCCGCGTCGTCAAACGTAATGCGCGACAAATCGCCGGTTTCAAAATTTAAAACGTAAACGTCGCCGTTTCCCGTCCGCGTCGAAGCGAAAGCGAGTCGTCGTCCGTCCGGCGAATAAAGCGGGCGCGATTCGGTTGCTGGATGCGCCACCAGAAGCTGCGCCGTGCCGCCCGCAGCCGGAACAGTCCAAATGTCGCCGCCCGAAACAAAAGCGATTTCACGTCGGTCGGGCGAAATCGCGGGTTCGGTCAAATACGGGGCAGGCTTCGTTTGCGCCGCGACCGAAAAAGCGGTTGAAAAAAGCAAACAGAGATTTGCAAACAAATTAAAAGCGAAAGATTTTCGAGACATATATTTTGATTTTAGAATTGCCAAAACAAGGATATTTTCAACATCGAGACATCGCGTTAATTACTATTGAATTTTGAGTTCTGAATAATCAACTAAGAAATTCATATTTCGCATCCAAAATTCAATATCTTTTAGTCACATCGGTGAATATTTCTTTACATTCATTCAAAGTAATTCTGCTCTAAACAAAACAAAAAGGCGACTCAAACATAAGCCGCCTTTTTAAGTTTTCAAACTGCAAAAATTTATTGCAGCGGAATGTAACCGGCTGGCGCCGGAACGTCCGTGTTTAATCCGAAATTCATCGCGCGGAATTGACCGCTCGCGTTTAAGGAAATGTACCAATTTCCGCCGCGATAAACTGCA